>JAEUTH010000032.1 GCA_016788165.1 Bacteroidia bacterium
CAGAAGTTTGTTGCCAATATTAATTTGATTGGTACAACTACTTTTTATCGAAACCTTTGTTTTTGGTGCATCAACTATTGCAGCGGTTTATAACTTTGTGTGGTATCTGCAACAGCGCGATAAGTTACTTTTTTACTACAGCATTCATCTGCTTTCGTTGGCAACCTATATTGCATTCAAACTGCTAAGTAACAACTACAATCCTTTTCTGCCAACCGATAATATTTGGTATTATGTATTAGAAGAAGTATTGCAAGGTGCAATGGTTACGGCCTATATCATATTCGCTGCCCAAACATTAGAGGTAGCATTTCACAAGAATTATATCCGGACACTTATATTCATTTTTTTTACTTTTTCAGTCGGGTTTTTGGGCCACCATATTTACGATGCAATTTTAAATGGCCCTGGTGTAAAATCATTAGAGGTTTATGTTATTTCAAGATTTACACTTGTAGGTATTGCCACCTTAGCATTGTTGCTTGTGTGGCAGATACGCAGAAGCACATTTCACCGCACCATCATTATCGGATCTTTTGTTTATAATTTCTCGTGGTTAGTAAGCATTGTTTCACTTTCAACCCAAACAAATATGTTAGGTTTAAATGGTACAGAACTCTATCTGTTGGGATGCCTGTTAGATATTATTATTTTTTCGAGTGCCTTAGGATATCGGGTAAAAACCATGGCAGATGAAAAAAATGAATTGGTAAGAAAGGAAGCGGAAGCCCGTTTAGCCATAGAAAAAACCCGGACAGGAATTGCCATGAACTTGCATGACGACATTGGCTCTGTATTAAGTAGTATGAGTGTGTATGGCGAAGCAGCCAAACGCGCACTTAAAGAAAACAATGTTGGCAAGGCCGATGAACTGATTGAAAAGATTGGAATTAATGCACGCGAAACAATGGACAACATGAGTGACATTGTTTGGACCATTAATCCAGTTAATGATAATGGGATAAAACTATTTAATAAAATAGAGGCTTTTGCCTCCTCTGTTTTAAATGCAAAAGAAATTGAACTGAAGTTTGACGTGGATAATGAATTGTATGAAAAAGATTTTTTAATGCCGGTAAGACAAAATGTGTTTTTTATTTTTAAAGAAATTATTACAAACTGTGTAAAGTATTCGGGTGCTACAATTGTCGGAGTTACCTTTACATTAAATAGTAAAAACCTGCTGCTGCTGGTTTGCGATAATGGAAAAGGTTTTGACACAAAAAACAATCAACATAAAAACGCATCAGGCGGAAATGGTTTAAAAAATATACAAGAGCGTGCATCAGTTTTAAATGGAACTATAGAAATAAAAAGCTCGGCAAATGGTACAGAAACCAAACTGGAATTTCCTATTACATAAAATTGGGCACCCCCGAATTTGGGGATAACAGGATATATTAATTGATTCTATTTTTGTTTCTAATAAATAGACCCCATAAAAAAACAACATGGCTGTACGTGTAACCATATTTGACGACAACAAAAGATTGCTTGATTCACTATCAGTGCTTATTGATGGCAGCCCCGGTTTCCAAATGGCCGGCACATTTGAAAATTGCATTAACCTTATTAGTGACATTGAAAAAACACAGCCCGATGTGATTTTAATGGATATAGAAATGCCGGGCATAAACGGTATTGAAGCAGTGAAAATCGTAAAGCAACGTTTCCCTAAAATGAATGT
>JAEUTH010000022.1 GCA_016788165.1 Bacteroidia bacterium
CATCGCATGTGGTGGTATGCGTGTCCGATACACGCACCCAGCGTATGGTATCGCCTACGGTTGCACTTACGGTTTGTGGCGTAAACGAGAAATTACTTACTGCAACTGTAATTTTAGTTGCTTGGGCTTGCATTGCCATTAACGAGGCAAAAAATGCGGTGTAAATTTTTTTCATGTATATGAGTTTAAGTGTTAAGTACTTTACAAAGTAGGTATTTCAATATGTAATTAATGTCATAAAACCGAAAAAATTATTTTACAAGTAATGCATCTAAGTCGGTTTCAACGCCCATGCTTGGGCGTTTGGCATCGGCACTTACTACCATGCCTTTTTTATCAATAAGTATATAGCGTGGTATAGTTGTAAGGTTATACGCTGTTGCAAATTTTCCATTATCACCTTTGGCTAATAATTGGATACCTGCGGGCAAAAAATCGGTTAAACACTTACGCCATGCGGCTTCATTGGCATCAATAGAAACGGCTAAAAAAACAATGTCCTTGCCTTTATATTTTTCTTCTAAAGTTTTTGCTGCCGGAAACTGTTGCCTGCAAGGGCCGCACCAGCTTGCCCAGGCATCCAGATAAACCACCTTGCCTTTAAAATCTTTTAATGCATATTTTTTTCCATTGGCATCGGCAAATTCAAATGCAGGGGCCGGTTTACCAACTACCAGACCGCCCATAGCCATAGCGGTTTGCTGCATTTGTTGCTGTTGTTTGTTTACATCGGCATGTTGTGCCCAACTAATACAAGTTAGCATTAAGAAACCGGATAAAACTAAAGTACCTTTCATGTTCGTTTAAATTTTTGTTGCGATAATACATTTTTGATTTATAGGTTAAAATGAAGAATAAATGCAATAGGATAAAGCCTTGTATGTATATGTATGTTTTAAAATTACTTTTTGCATGGTAGCGGCATTTAGCTAAATTATTTTTTTACCGCCACCATACTTTTAAATAGTTATTAAAAATGCTTTATACACAAGGCTTTGCAGGGTGTTTTTAGCTTTAAAAGTTCACTTTCATAAGGCTTTATTCTTTATTATCAAAACAAAATGCCATTTAATTTTTCAAACATGCTTTTTGTGGATAATTGAACCCATATGTGTAAAAATTCAACTTTGATTGTGGATAGCTTTAGGTAAAATTTGTGCCGCAAAATTATGGTGCGCTATCAGGTTTGTAAGTAATCATTTCAATGTTTTTTAACGCAGCGTTCCTTTTTTGCAATTCAACGGACAGGATATAAATATAACAGGCTTTAATGCTTGATGCATGTGTAACAAGTTCATGCTTAAAGAATTAAAGTGTGGGATTTTTAGCCCCTTTCCTTTAGTAGTAGTACAACACATTAATTAATTGAATAAAATGGAAATATTATTAGAAGAAAATAAAGACCGCTTTGTGTTATTCCCCATTAAGCACCCGGCCATTTGGGAGATGTATAAAAAATCGGAAGCCAGTTTTTGGACTGCAGAAGAGGTGGACCTAAGTGCCGACCTAATTGACTGGCGCGAAAAACTTACCGATAACGAACGCCATTTTATTAAACATGTATTAGCCTTTTTTGCGGCAAGCGATGGTATTGTAAATGAAAACCTGGCCGTAAATTTTTTGCAAGAAGTACAATTGCCCGAAGCACGTTGCTTTTACGGCTTTCAGGTGATGATTGAAAATATACACAGCGAAATGTACTCGCTGCTAATTGACACCTACATAAGCGACAGTGCCGAAAAACACCATTTGCTGCATGCTATCGACACTGTACCCTGTGTGCAGAAAAAAGCCGAGTGGGCTTTGCGCTGGATAGGCAAAGGCTCCTTTGCCGAACGTTTAATTGCTTTTGCTGCCGTTGAAGGCATTTTCTTTAGCGGTTCGTTCTGCTCCATATTTTGGCTTAAAAAGCGCGGCCTAATGCCCGGCCTTAGTTTTAGTAATGAATTAATTAGCCGTGACGAAGGCATGCACTGCGATTTTGCATGCCTGTTATACAGCATGTTAAACGAAAAACTACCGGTAACAACCGTTCAAAAACTTATTGCCGATGCAGTAACCATCGAAAAAGAATTTGTAAGCGATGCCTTGCCCGTAAATTTAATTGGTATGAATGCCGAACTTATGTGCCAATACATTGAATTTGTTGCCGACCGTTTATTGGTTGCATTAGGGGCTTCAAAAATTTACAATGCCACCAATCCATTCGATTTTATGGATATGATTTCTATTCAAGGCAAAACCAATTTTTTCGAAAAACGGGTTTCCGAATATAAAAAAGCAGGTGTTAACACATCAGCAAACAACGATACCAATACACAAGGCATCAGCTTTAACGAAGACTTTTAATACTACCCATCATTTAACCTCAACTCATAATAAATAAATAGCCCATGTATGTTATAAAAAGAAACGGCAAACAAGAGAATGTGAAGTTTGATAAAATTACTGCACGCATTCAAAAGCTTTGCTACGGCCTTAATCCCGACCATGTAAACCCGCTTACAGTTGCACAAAAAGTTGTGCAAGGTGTTTATGATGGTGTTTCAACCAGTGAGTTAGATAACCTGGCTGCCGAAACTGCTGCTTCGCTTACGGTGCAACACCCCGATTATGCCCTGTTAGCCAGCAGAGTGGCCGTTAGTAATTTGCATAAAAACACCAACAAAAGTTTTAGCCAAACCATGCAGGTGTTGCACCGGTACATCGACCCTAAAACGGGTAAAAACGCACCCCTTATTGCCGATGATGTTTGGGAAGTGATTGAGGCACATGCCGATATGTTAGACTCTACCATAATCTACGATCGCGATTTTGGTTACGATTTTTTTGGTTTCAAAACTTTAGAAAAATCATACTTGCTCAAAGTTAATGGTAAGGTAGTAGAACGCCCGCAACACATGCTTATGCGTGTAGCCGTTGGTATTCACAAAAACGATGTAGCCGAAGCCATTAAAACCTATGAATTAATGAGCGAGCGTTGGTTTACACATGCAACACCCACATTATTTAATGCAGGTACACCCAAGCCGCAACTATCATCTTGCTTTTTATTAACCATGCGCAGCGATAGCATTGATGGCATTTACGAAACCTTGCATCAAACCGCTAAAATATCGCAAAGTGCCGGTGGTATTGGGCTTAGCATACATAATGTACGCGCTACCGGATCCTATATACGTGGTACCAATGGTACTTCAAATGGTATCGTACCCATGCTACGTGTGTTTAACGATACTGCCCGTTATGTTGACCAAGGTGGCGGCAAACGCAAAGGCTCTTTTGCCATTTATTTAGAACCCTGGCATGCCGATGTTTTCGACTTTTTGGATTTAAAGAAAAATCACGGTAAAGAAGAAGCACGTGCCCGCGATTTATTTTATGCCATGTGGATACCCGATTTGTTTATGAAACGGGTGAAAGCAGAAGGAAGCTGGACTTTATTTTGCCCCAACGAAGCACCGGGTTTAGCCGATTGCTACGGAGCCGAATTTGAAACCCTGTATGCCAAATACGAAGCCGAAGGACGTGGCCGCAAAACCGTGCCTGCACGCGAGTTGTGGCTTAAAATTATGGAAAGCCAAATAGAAACCGGCACACCCTACATGCTTTACAAAGATGCCTGCAATGAAAAATCAAATCAAAAAAACTTAGGCACTATAAAAAGCTCAAACCTGTGTACTGAAATTATGGAATACACAGCCCCCGATGAAGTAGCTGTATGTAACCTGGCTTCAATTGCACTGCCACGCTTTGTTATAAATGGCAAATTTGATCATGATAAATTGTTTGATATAACCTATCAGGTTACCAAAAACCTGAATAAGATTATTGATGTAAATTACTACCCTGTAGAAGAAGCGCGCAACAGTAATTTTAGGCACAGGCCTATTGGTATTGGTGTACAAGGTTTAGCCGATGCTTTTATTTTAATGCGATATCCGTTCGAAAGCGAAGAAGCAAAAAAACTAAACCGCGAAATTTTCGAAACCATTTACTATGCATCGCTTACAGCCAGTAAAGATTTAGCTATAAAAGATGGCTCTTACCAAACTTTTGCCGGTTCGCCCATTTCGCAAGGCATATTTCAGTTTGATATGTGGCAGGTAAAACCCAGCAACCGTTGGGAGTGGGATGTATTGCGCGAAGAAGTAAAAAAACACGGTGTTCGCAATTCACTGTTACTGGCACCAATGCCCACTGCAAGCACTTCGCAAATACTGGGTAATAACGAATGTTTCGAGCCCTATACATCTAACATTTATGTAAGACGTGTTTTAAGTGGCGAATTTGTAGTAGTTAACAAACACCTGCTAAACGATTTAATTCGTGTAGGACTTTGGAATGCCGATGTACGCAATACCCTAATTGCAGCCAATGGCTCTATACAAAACATTGACGGTATGCCCCAAGAATTAAAAGACTTGTATAAAACCGTTTGGGAAATTAAACAACGTACCGTAATTGATATGGCTGCCGACCGTGGTGCTTACATTTGCCAAAGCCAGAGCATGAACCTTTTTGTGCAGGATGTAAACTTTGCAAAACTTACCAGCATGCATTTTTATGCATGGGAAAAAGGTTTAAAAACAGGCATGTACTATTTGCGAACCAAAGCCGCTGCCGACCCAATTAAATTTACCATTGATGCAGCCTATCTGCAAAAACCCATACCCGCTGATGAAATGGCTAAGCGTGAAAAAATATTGGATGCAAAACCATCCATAGATAATGAACAGGCGGTTAAAGAACTGTCATGCAGTTTGGATAACCCCGAAGACTGTATTTCTTGCGGAAGCTAAACGCATAAAACAAAAGCGGCTGTATCGTTTACTGATACAGCCGCTTTTGTTTTATACAACTTCGGCAGATAAGGGTTAGTGCTTTATTTAGATTAAAGGATAAATTATCGTTTAACTTACATCGCCATAACGAAGTTTACAATAGTAATGGGTTTTGTAATTTACCGCTACGCATAAGCTTAGCGTGTAGCGTGAACCATAGTTTGAAATAGCCGTTGCCAAATTAGCAAGTTTTTTCAATGGGCAATTGCTGCATGAATTATAAATGTGCAATTGACACACCCGATAAAAATTAAAACGGGTATAAAATTTTAATTTGTTTAAGGAAATTGGCTTAAACAAATGTTTGCTGCTTGTTTTATAATCATAATAAGCCTGTACTTACCCTATAAATTTTAATAGACGTTTAGTATGTTCGTAACCACTTTTGTATTTTAAAATGCAGCAAGAAATACCGGATCATATTTACAAAATTGCCCTTACCCAAATACCGGGTGTAGGGCCGGTGTTAGCAAAAAACCTGCTAAGCTATTGTGGTAATGTAGCCGCTGTGTTTAACGATAAAGTTGCACACCTGTCGAAAATACCGGGCATTGGGCCACATTTGGCCAAAACCATACACCACTATAAAAATTTTGACAAAGCGTTTGCCGAGCATGCCTTTATTAATAAAAATAATATTCAAGCCATTTTTTTTGCAGACGATGCATATCCGCAACGTTTAAAACATTGTGCCGATGGGCCTGTAATGTTATATTATAAAGGTCAAGCCAATCTTAATCAAAGTC
Source organism: Bacteroidia bacterium (assembly GCA_016788165.1). Classification (GTDB taxonomy): domain Bacteria; phylum Bacteroidota; class Bacteroidia; order AKYH767-A; family OLB10; genus JAEUTH01. The sequence goes on from JAEUTH010000022.1 coordinate 5,591, forward strand.
GTATGTTGGCTATTGTAGGCACACGCATGGCTACTGATTATGGCAAAGCGCAAACCGAAAAAATTATAGAAACGTTGTTGCCCTTTCAACCCACAATTGTAAGTGGTTTGGCTTATGGTATTGATGTATGCGCACATAAAAGTGCATTAAAAAACAACTTACAAACCATTGCTGTATTGGCGCATGGGTTAGATAGAATGTATCCGGCAGTACATAAAAGTGTAGCTGATAAAATGGTGCACAGTGGCGGCCTTTTAACCGAATATGGTCAAAATACAAACCCCGATAGAGAAAACTTTCCGGCACGTAACCGGATTGTGGCCGGTTTATGTGATGCCGTAATCGTTATAGAAGCCGGTGTGGGTGGTGGCGCACTTATTACTGCCGATTTAGCCAACGGTTATAATCGGGATGTTTTTGCAATACCTGGACGTGTGGATGATGCAGCATCGGCAGGTTGTAACCAACTTATAAAATCCAACAAAGCCAATTTAATCGAAAGCGCTGCCGATATTGTTTACTTATTAGGATGGAAAAACGAAAAGCAAAAGCAAAAAACCATACAGCGAAATTTATTTGCCGAAATAAGTAAAGACGAACAAATGTTAGTTGACCTGTTAAGCCAGCAAGGCGCCATGAATATTGATAACCTGTTGGCACAAAACCAATTACCTGCCAGTAAAATTGCAGCACTGTTGCTTAATCTCGAATTTAATGGCATTGTAAAATCATTGCCCGGAAAAATGTTTACTTTAATATGATGTCTATGAAACAAATCAGCAATACCCAAATATTTATAGAAATTGCATTGCTTTCATTTCAGCATGTCAAAGCGCAAAACGATTCGTTAGAGCGTAGCATTTGCTTCGGTTTATATAATAAAGTAACAGCGGCATTAGCCGAGGACGATGCACATAGTTTTTATGTAGCGTATCAAACTACGGATACAGATGCCGTTTACCACCGGCCATATCTTGCTAAACTGGCCGAGTTAGGCGGCACTATTTGGCAACGCATTCCGTTCGACTCTGCTTACGAAACCGGTGGCGTATTACATATTCACCACGATTACGACAGCAACTTAATTGTAAGTGGATTAACAACCATTTGTGATGTAGTTGATGGTAATGGATATGTTGAAAAAGTAATGCGTAGCGATGGCAGCCGCATTTGGCTTAAATCTTTTAAACGAAATAAAAACTTTGGAAACAGCGCAATTACACTTTCCGATAGCACCTACTGGGTTACCGATGGTGATGGTATATTACACTTAGATCAAAATGGCGACAGCATAAATTATTTCATAAGTAACCTGGGGGCTGTACGCAAAATAATGTATCAGTCCGATGGATATTATATTGCACAAGCCGACAGTGGTTTGCTTCGGTTTAATGCAGCAGGTAGTGCTATTAATGGATACTATACCAACCTGGGTATTAATCATGCTGTGGTGGCGGATAGTGGCAATGTATTTCTAAATTCCAGCGTGGCCATATTCAGGGTGGACAGTACGCTCAATGGTTTGTTAGCATACTACCCGCCAGCCAATGTTACCGCTATAACCGATATGGTTGACAATGAAAACCGATTATGGATTTTAGCGCAATTGAATAATAACACCAGCCGTTTAATTAAACTGAGTTATGACCTGACATTTTTAGCCGGCCATACATTTAATTATTTTAATGACAGCGATATGACGGCTCAAAAAATTTTGGTAAACATTCATGACTATGATTTATTGTTTGACGAAAAGCTATCATCGGGACAAGCATTGGTTTTAAAATCGTGGGCTAAAACAGGTAATATAACATATCACTACAATAACGATTTGGGTGTAACAAATATTCAAATTGACAGCAGCTATGCACAGGTAAATCAAACAGGAGGCAACACATTTTTGCAGGCTTTTATGCATACGAAAGTATGTGTTAAAAATTTTGGTACCAGGCCGGCAAATACATTTCAACTGCATGCACTTATTCCTAATACAATGGGTATTTGTGCGCAACCTGCTTATGTAATTCAGGTGGATACAATTTTAAATACAAACGATTCAGCATGGGTTGATTTAGGCTGGCTGCAAACCGGCTACTTCGATACCATACAAAATCCATTTAATTTATGTTTTTACACGGCTGCTGCCGACCAACTTATGGACTATAACCACAGCAACGACCAAACATGTGTAACGGTTAGTATAAATACATTTACAGGGTGGGACGAAAAAATATTGCCGGTGCGTTTAATGCCTAATCCGGCAATGCATCAAATTACAATTAGCCATGTAAACAGCGGCAACCATTATTACAAAATTATAGATACAACAGGCCGAATGTTAATGGCGCAACAATACAACAGTAACCAACTGATAGTAAATATAAACAAGTTACATAGCGGGTTATATTTTGTAATTACCGATGATGGTGTAATGCGCTTAGTAAAGCAGTAATGAAAAAAGTTTTGGTTGCACCATTAAATTGGGGTTTAGGACATGCAACACGATGTATGCCTGTAATTGAAACACTGCAACATAAAGGTGCAAAGGTTTATGTGGCCAGCAGCGGCCAGGCATTACAATGGCTAAAACAGGCTTGCAATGATGTTACATTTATAAACTTGCCCGACTACAACATTGCTTACAGTAAAAACAATCAGGCAATTGCAGTATTAAAAACTTGGTTTAAAATAAACAAATCAATTGCAAACGAACATAAGCTGCTGTTACAATTACAGCAGCAATACCATTTCGATATTGTTATAAGCGACAACCGTTATGGCATGTGGCATGCCGATGTATTAAGCATTTTTATTTGTCATCAAATCCAGATACCGGTTTATGGTTTTTTTAGTTGGCTGCGTAAACCACTTTTAAATTATCACTATAAAAAAATTAAAAAATTTAATCGCTGCTGGATACCGGATGCTGAAACCGAAAACAATTTAAGTGGCATCATGTCGCATGGTTTTAAGCAACTACTGCCAACAAATTATATTGGTTTGTTGAGCCGTTTTGTATTGAACGATACACGTTTGCAACCCATACATAAAACGCTGCTGACATTAGGCCCTTTCCAGATTATTGTAGTATTAAGCGGACCCGAACCACAACGCACCATGCTGCAACAAATAGTAAGCAAACAATTGATTGATTCAGGTATTAAAACATTGGTGGTGCAAGGACTGCCTAACGCTGAACAAATAGTTACGGTAGACAACATAACATACGTAAGTTATTTAAACACGGCTACATTAAAATACTGGCTGCAACATATACCGGTTATTATTTGCCGTAGCGGATACTCAACTTTAATGGATTTATCTGCTTTAAACCTAAAAGCAATCGTAATACCCACACCGGGGCAATATGAGCAAATGTACCTGGCACAATATCATCACCAGGCAGGTAATGTGTGGGCAGTAAATCAAAATCGGTTTAATTTAAACGAAGCCATTAATGGGTACCATAAAACCAAAGGGTTTCAAGTATCATTGCCGCTTGATTACATGCAATTTATTGACGAAATAATTTAAGGGGTAGTTATAATTAAAGGGCTGGTTTCGAAAACATTGCTTTTATGATTGGCCCTGTCAATAATATATACTTCAAACTTTATAGTGTCGCTAACTGCAGCAGGAGGCAATATCAGGTTGTAGGTAATATCGCCACTTATGGATTTGTTTTTTGCTTTGGGGGTCAGATTGGGTATTTGTGCATCAAAACCAACGGGTAATGTTGGTGTAATGTAAATGCCATTTTGCATAATCATGTACTTTACAAATAAATTACGATATCCGGTCGAGTCGCTGCTAAGCGAACCCAAATCGCCATCGCCATCTTCGTATTCAAATTTTAAAACGGCTATCGAGTCTTTGCCACTGCTATATTGAATACCGGTTAGTGATGTAAATGTTATTTTGGGTATGTTGGATATATTACTCGTTTTACGGCAACTGTACACACTAATGGCAATTAACAATACAAAGAGTAGTTTTTTCATAGTTCAAAAATAATCAGTTTTGTATTAATGATTATAATAAAATATATTTTTGCTTTTACATGACAACAAAGCAACCCGCATCTTGCCGTTTGCTTTGTTAAGCAGATAAGTAATTTAGCAAGCAACAAATGGCATTAATTAAAACAGTTTTAGATAAAACGCCTGTTATGGGCCAACATTGTTACCTGGCCGAAAACGCCACCTTAATTGGCGATGTAACTATGGGCAACAACTGCAGTGTATGGTTTACAGCCGTAGTGCGTGGTGATGTAAACAGCATCGTAATGGGCAATAATGTAAATGTGCAGGATGGAGCCATTATCCATTGCACCTATCAGCAAGCCGCCACGGTTATTGGTAACAATGTTTCAATAGGGCACCGAGCTATAGTGCATGGCTGCACTATTAAAGATAATGCACTTATTGGCATGGGGGCAATTGTTATGGACCATGCCATTGTAGAAGAAAATGCATTGGTAGCTGCAGGTGCTGTAGTGCTCGAAAACACCGTTGTTGAAAGTGGTTGTATTTATGCCGGTGTGCCTGCTAAAAAAGTAAAACAATTAAGTTCGCAACACTTTAAAGATATCAATATGCGCATAGCCAATAATTATGCATTGTATGCAAGTTGGTTCCAATAATTTAAAAATCATGAAAACATTAGCAACCTATCTTTTAATTTTACTCCAAGCATGTAGTTATGCTCAGGGCCAAACCGCCATGCGCGATATGGCATACAAACAATTGATTGCATTGAGCCAGGGTACATTGCTGGTACAATTGCCCGAGTATAAAAACACGATTGATGCTATGCGCAAAGCCGATGCAAAAAAGGCCGATCAGTTTGCAGCCGAATTAAACACAATGCATCAGCAAATAATAAGCGCTTTTAATTCATATTACACTTATAGTAAGGTTTACTATTTTTATGCGAGCAATACACAATTAGTAATTGATAAAAATTTCACCCGTACCATACTTGATGCGCAATTGCAGCCGGGCAAATTTGTTGCCGATGGCAATGCCCTGTTTATTGCCACATTCGGCCAAACCGACCCGGATTATGCAGCACGTACCGAAAATTATAAAAACAATTACAAGGCAAACAACATCAGCTTGTCGGGCTTAATAATTCATACCGATAAAATGGTGCCTTGTCAAAAGCCGTTTCCATACATTATACGCACACATGAAACCGGTCAGATTATCAGCGATAAAAAAATAATCAAAGCCGTTAAGCAGTTGCAGAAAAAACTAAAAAAAGGTTTTTAATACGAGTGATGAAGTGGTGATTTTATTTTCTGATTTCGGCACCTAATTTTTGTTCGAAAGCAGCCATCAGCTTTTTCATTACTTTATCAATATCGGCATCTTGCAACGTTTTTTCGGCATCGTATAAAGTAAAACTCAGTGCATAAGATTTTTTATCGGGTGGTATGTTTTTGCCTTCATAAACATCAAACAAATTAACCTGCTTTAAATATTTGCGCTCGGTTTCAAATGCAAGTTTTTCTAATTCATTATAAGCAACACCTTTTTCTAAAAGCATACTTAAGTCGCGTTTTACTTCGGGGTATTTGGGTACTTCGGTAATGGCCATCGTTGCTTTGCCGGCAAATTGGAATAATACATCCAGATTAATTTCAGCAAAATAAACCGCACCCTCTAAATCAAATTGTTTGGTAAGCGATTTTTGTAACATGCCATAACTTGCCACCAGCGTTTTGCCTACGTTTAAATGGATAAGTTGTGCATAGTTTGAAGTAGCAGTTTGTACCATTTCTTTAAACGAAACACATACACTTTTAAACACGTTTTGCACCAATGCCTTTAAGTAAAATATATCCTGTGCAGGTGTAACAAACCTGCTGCCGGTTTGCCTTTGTCCGGTAAGTATCAGGCTTAAAAAATTGGTTTCTTTATATCCGTTATCAAGCACATAGCCATTACCTGTTTCAAATAATTTCAAATCAGAATTTTTGCGGTTACTGTTATACTGTGCTGCTTCTAAAGCGCTAAATAACAAGTTGGTTCGCAAGCTGTTTAAATCGGTGCTTAATGGATTTAATAGCACAACGGGTGTTGGTTTTGCATCGCACATATCGGCATAAGCCTGCTTGGTTAATGAGTTGCTCCATATTTCGTTAAAGCCCTGTGCAATTAAGTAATTGCTTATACGGTTTTTGTATGCATACCGTTGCTGACTTTTACTGCTAACTGTGGCTGTGCGTAGTTGTGCAGGCAAATCAATTTTATTGAAGCCGTAAATGCGCATTACTTCTTCAATCACATCTATTTCGCGTTGCACATCCACCTTAAAGGCTGGCACCATTAATTGCAATGCTTCATCACTTTCGTTTAAAATGTTTATACCTAAAGCTATCAGTATTTTTTTTACGTCTTCGGTATTTATTTGTTTACCAATCATGGCAAATAGCCGTTTATATCTTAATGTAACTTCAAAACCATTAATTGGGTTGGGATAAATATCCGTAATGGTTGATGCTACTGCACCACCGGCAATTTGTGTAATTAATATTGCAGCACGTTGCAATGCATATACCGTAATGTTGGGGTCGGTGCCGCGCTCGAACCGGAAACTTGCATCGGTTTTTAAGTTGTGGTGTTTGGATGCTTTTCTGATATCGGTGGCATTAAAACAAGCCGATTCTAAAAATACTACTGTTGTTTCGTTGCTGATACCTGAGTTAAGGCCACCAAAAATACCGGCCATACACATAGGTGTATCGGTATTGCAAATCATTAATTCGTCACCGTTTAAAACACGGCTTACACCATCTAATGTAACAAAGGGTGTACCCGCAGGCAGCTTTTTTACAGCAACCTTTTTTGTGTCAATTTTTTGAGCATCAAAGGCATGTAATGGTTGTCCGGTTTCATGCAAAACATAGTTGGTTACATCTACAATGTTGTTAATTGGCTTAACGCCAATTGCTTTTAACGCATCCTGTAGCCATTCAGGCGATGCAGCTACTTTAACACCTGTAATTTCTACAGCCGTATATCTGATACAAGCTGCTGCATCAGTACTTATCGTTATTGTAGGTGCATGGCTGCTTGCAAAAAAAGTTTGAACTGACGGATATTGCAGTACAGGCATGGTATCCAATGCTAACAATGCCTGTATATCACGTGCTACACCAATATGCGATGCAGCATCGGCACGGTTGGGCGTTAGGCCTATTTCTAATACGGTATCTGAAAAAAGATTTAAATATTTTGCGGCTTCCATACCAACTGTGGCATTGGTTGCTAATACTTCGATACCGTCATGTCCGTTGCCAATTCCTAACTCATCGGCAGCGCATAGCATACCCTGGCTTATTTCGCCTCTTATTTTAGATTGTTGTATTACAAATGAGCCACCTTTGGTGGGGTACAATGTGGTACCTATGGTGGCTACCAAAACTTTTTGTCCAACAGCTACATTAGGTGCACCACACACAATTTGTAACGGAGTATCATTACCTATTGATACCGTTGTAAGTTTTAGTTTATCGGCATTGGGGTGTTGTACACAAGTAAGCACTTCGCCAACCACCACACCGGCTAAACCACCTTCAATTGATTCGAAAGGTACTATTGCCTCAACCTCTAAACCGCTTTCGGTAAGTTTATATGCTAATTGTTCGGGCGTTAAGTCAAACGAAATGTATTGTTTGAGTTGGGCGTAAGAAATTTTCATGCAGCTAATTTTTGTAAAACAAAGGCTGCGAAATTAATGGAAACACTACGATAACAAAGCGTACAGTTATTTTAAAAGCCGCGGCTATGTTCAATCGAAAATTTTGAGCCTGTAATGTTGATGTTTGATACCTGGTCGGCAGCATCTAAATCGGTTTCCATTTTTACTTTTTTACCACCAATACGATTAAATGCCCAGGCTATTACCTGCCATTTTTTACTACTTGCAGTTGCAGCTACGGGGGCTCCGGTTACTTGTTGTATTTTATTGGCAGCAACTTCGGAAACGCTTTGTGCCAAGGTGTTGTTTTTACTGCCTGTACTTAAATCGGGCTGATACACAATTGTGGTTTTGTTAGTGCCGTTGTTATGTAATACGTTTTCGTTTTGCCGTTGAGACGTATTGGATGCAACCATTGGGTTTTGTACCGTAGGTTGTGGCGATGGTGCTATACTGCCGGGCATCTTTAAGCCCGGTTTTATTTTTTGTTTTGGGCCGTTTGTTTTTGTAACCACCGTTTGTGTTGGTGTAATGTTTTTATGCGTGGTTGTGTTTATTGTAGTGCTGTATGTAGCGCTGTCAATGGCAGCAAGGCTGCTGCTATCTGCCGGTATTGCTTGCGTAGTTTTATTGGGTTTTGTTGCCGAAGCTACCACTTGTTGTTGCTGCGCTTGTTTTTGATAAATATCTGTAAACACAAAGTAGCCTACAAATAATATTAATGCGGCTGCTATGGCTAACAATTGGTTTAAATTATTGTTGCCAAGCCAAGCTACCGTACGTTTTAATTTGGCTTTGTGTGGATAAATTTCATTGGTGGGTTCAAGTTTTGTTTTGCCATATAAGTGCTGTTGTGCACGCAGGTTTGGTTGCGCAGCCAATGCTTCATGCAACAGGTTTAATTCATGGCCTGTTAAATCGCCTTCAACTTGTGCAATAAGCCATTTGTTTAAAATGGTTTGCTCAATTACATTATGCTTTAATTGTGCCTTGTTGGGATATGAAACTGTTTGCGCTTGTAACTTGGTTTTGGTAAATAATTGATGGTTTTTTTGCTGTATTGGATTGCCTGCTAAAAACAATTCCAATTGTTTTAAATCCGTATCTGATAAATTACCTTCAACAGCATCAATCAGGTACGTGTTTATGTTTTCAGTGGTGATTTCGGTTTTTTTTAAACGCCATTTATCCGGAAAATCAGAACCATCAAGGGCACTAACCGTTAGTGGTTCATAAGCATCAAATGATTTTTTAAGTTGTGGATTGTCAGCTAAAAACAAAAACAAAGCGGCCACATCGGGTGGTTGTAAATTACCTTCATGGTAATCTAAAAAATATGCTTCGTAATTTTCTTTATTAATCATGATTTTGGTTGATGCCAACCGTTTTTAAATTAATGCGGCTACACTGCCTAAGTATTCTTTAAGTGTTTGGCGGCCGCGGTATATATAAACCTTTACCTGGCTTTCGGTTAAAGTTGTTATTTCTCCTATTTCGCGATAATCGTATCCCTCATAATCGCGCAAAAGAATTACGGTACGCTGTATTTCGGGCAAACGGTCTAACGCTTCGTTTAGTATGTTTTTTAAATCGCTGTATTGTTTGTTGTGTATGTGGTTGCTAAAATCAACTTCATTAAAATCGGTTTGTTTTTTATCGCGTCTTATTTTCGAAATCATGGTATGATAAGCTGTGGTAAAAAGGTATGACTTAACCTTTTCAAAGTTTACAGTGTCCTTATGCATCCATAATTTTTCAAACGAATCTTGTACAATATCCTGTGCATCATCGCTGTTTTTAATGTTATGCAGTATAAACCTATAAACACTGTCGCTGTGTGCATCCACACATTGATTATATTGAGTAGTAGTCACCGTTTTTTCGAAGCTTTAAATTTTAAATATGTTTCATTTTATTGAATTAATTTAATCTGCATGAACTTTATATTTGGTATGACGGACAAGTATTTTTAAAAGTTACAGGCCGCTACAATTATTATAACTTTTACTGAAACTTTTTTCACTTAGAAAGAACTTATCGGTTTGCTGTTTATGTATTTGAACTTTTTGTACTGGCCATTTTTCGATTTCTCGAATACGGTAGGACAAACTTTAAGATTTTACCAGAAGTATGACACGGAAATTATGTGGGATGGCCATAGAATGGAGTATCGTTTCGGGGAAGGCCCATGGCAAGTATTAGGCAGTTTTGGTATGACAGCGGCATTAAATTGGTATAACATTGATAGCTTAATTGAAACCAATTTGCCTGCCTGGGCCGGCCAAGTATCCAACTGGCAAAAGGTAGAGTTGTATGATTTAAATGCAATGGCAGGCAAACAATCTGTACAGTTCAGATTTGTGTTTAACTCAGATATGGTAATTTCTAATATAGGCTCTTTTATTGATAATTTTGAAATTGATGAGCCTAAATACAATTCAGTAGCCAACCAAACGCTTGATTTGGTTACCAACCTCATATTTAGCTATTCGGCTAAAAAAATTAAAACCGAAATAAAAAGTGTAGGGTACAATCCATTGTACAGTTGTAAGCTTAGTGTTATAGTTGATAACACCGTATTAGTTACCGATACGGTTTATTTTAACCCACCTATATTATATGGAAAAGTTTATTGGGTTACCAGTATGTTTAATCTTACCCAGGGTAATCATACCATCTGCACACATACATTCTTTCCAAATGGTGTTAGCGATTCTATAGCTTACGATGATATAAAATGTAAAACCACCTTCGTATATCCTATGGTAAATAATATACCGTCACATCTTAATATTGATAGTATTGCCAATGGTTTTAATACACAACGTTCGCCTAGTAATCAAACAACGGATTTGCCTAACACTGATAAAACTATAAAGGTGCATCCCAATCCGGTTAGCCAGTTTTTATACGTTAACTTTACTGGCAAAGTGCCCGATGTATTACAAATTTTTACAACCACAGGCCTGTTGGTAAAACAAGAAAACCTGAACACACAAAACCATAATTTTTTATCGGCACCCTAGAAAATGGGGTGTATTATATAAAATTAAAATCGGCACTTACAGGACAAAAATTTGTTGTTATGCATTAAACAGCATCATATAATCAAACTAAATAACGCAGTATTGGTTTTTATTAACGGGCAAGTTTTTTTAGTGTTTGCAACACAAAAGTTAGTGCACCATCAGTAAAATTAAATATTGCCCTTGCTCAGTTATGTCAAACCCAATTACATAAAACTTATTTAAAGTAAAATAAGTTACTTTAACAAGCACATTTTGCGAATTGTAATTTATAATCCACCATGAAAACCATCAACATATTATTTAGCGCTATAATTTTTTTTACTATTCATCATGTACATGCGCAAATAAACATACCCCATTGCAGCAACTTTAATGGAGCAAACCTTTGGAATGTAACTACCGTTAGTGGTTCGGCATGGCAACTGGGTTTGCCGCAATATGGTGCTACCAACAGCACACACTCGCCACCAAGTTGCTTCGATATTGAGTTAAATGCAGCATACTTGCCAAATACAGTTGCTTACCTGCAATCGCCTGCATTTAATTTATTATCGACACCTAATAGCCGCATGTCGTTTTGGCTAAATTATAATAGCGAATTAAATTGGGACGGTGCCCGCCTGGAATATACCATTGACAATGGCGTAACCTGGCTTGTGTTGGGCAGTATGAATGATGTATTGGCAAGCAACTGGTATAATTCAAATGCAATACTATCATCAAATTTGCCGGCATGGCATGGCGGTTCGGGCGGCTGGAAAAAAAGCACGTACAACTTAAACTCATTTAATAACCAACCCAATATTTCTTTCAGGTTTGTGTTTACTTCAGATGGTGCAATTTGTACCGATGGCTTTTCAGTTGACGATTTTTGTATAACACAGGCGCCCGATGTGGATTTACGTATGGATTCAGTGTACATACCTGCCATAGTTTCGGCTAATGCTGTGGTGCCGGTTAATGCAAAAGTCATTAACATGGGTTTATTACCAATAAGTAACTTTAATGTTTATTATAATCAAAACGGAACCGTACAAGGCCCGTTTGTTTATAATGGCACATTGCAACCGGGTGGCTCAGCCATTGTAAATTGTGGCAATTTAACAACCATTGCAGGAGCCAACAACATTAAAATATATACAGCGGCAACCAACGATGCCGATTTATCTAACGACACCCTTATACGTCAAATGTTTGTTGTGGGTAGCAGCTCTTTGGGATGTGATGATTTTGAAAATCAAAGCAGTTGGGTTGCAATGCCGGCAACAGGTGCTAATAGTTGGATGCTGGGTATGCCAAACTACAGTTTAACTACCGGAACACATTCGGGTAATAATGCATGGGATGTTAATTTAACCACAGGTATAGGAGCGGGTACAGCAACTTTACAATCGCCTACATATACTTTAAGTGGTAATCAGGCACATCAAATTTCGTTTTGGATAAACCATGCTTTGTCAACCGGGTATAACGGCACCACACTTTTATATTCATTAAACGGTAGCCCCTATCAACCGTTAGGTATTGTTAACGACCCCAATGCTACAAATTGGTTTAATCAGTTTAGTACGCAAGGAGTGCCTATGCCATGTTGGGGTGGCAATACCAATGGATGGAAAAAATGTACTTATACATTGCCTGCATCGTTTGCCGGACAGTTGCAATTGCAACTACTTTTTGGCGCAGTGCAGTTTGACATTGGCTTTTCGTTTGACGATTTTTGTATCAATCCGGTTGCAAATAATAATGCAGCAGTTGATGCCATTGTTAGCCCCGGTATTAATTCGATAAGCGGTTTTAAGTTACCGCTCGTTGCACGCATTGCCAATCACGGCATAAACGCTATAAGCAATGTACCTGTATATTATCAGTTAAATGGAGCAACACCGGTTGGGCCATTTATTATTTCATCAACAGTTTTGCCGGCAGCCGATACCTTATTTGTATTGGACAGCATTGTTTTAAATGCCGGTTTAAATAATGTTTGTGTTTACACACAATACCCAAACGATACGTTGTTAATGAATGATACGGCATGCCAGGATATAGCTGCAATAGTACCACTGGGGTTACCCTATTTTAATAATTTTGATTTAGGCGATACTTTATGGCACAACGAACAAAATTCGATTGCAACAGTTTGGCAGTTGGGCACACCAACATTTGGCGCAACCAACTCAGCTTATACGGCACCCAATTGTTGGGATATAAACCTGAACACCGGTTACAACAATATGGCACAGGCGTTTTTATACACACCTATATTTAATTTTTCAACGGCCGTTAATCCGGGTTTACGGTTTTATTATAACTGCAATATAGAACCCAACTGGGATGGCTTCAGGTTAGAATATAAATTAGGCAGCGGCATCTGGCAGGTATTAGGCAGCATGGGTTTGCCCGGCAGTACAAACTGGTATAACACGGCTAATATTATCTCATCAAGTTTACCCGGGTGGTCGGGCAATAGTTTAGGTTGGAAAGAAGCAGTGCTACCCAATTTAAGCGCATTTATTGGCCAGCCGTCCGTACAATTTCGATTTGTTTTTACCTCGGATAATACAGGCCAGTTAGACGGTGTTTCTATTGATAATTTCGAAGTAACCGAACCTTTAAACAATGCCGTAGCCAATTTGGGTATTAACATAGGTCCGGTACCGTTAGTTGCAGGCAATAATAAAACTGTAGAAACCTTAGTAACCAATTCGGGCATATTGCCATTAAACCATTGCCGCATACATGTTTTGGTAAATAACGTATTGGTAACTAACGATAGTGTAAACTTTAATCCACCATTACTTTATAACCAAAGCCAATGGGTAACATCGGTTTATAATTTACCCGCAGGTAATAACACCGTTTGTACTCAAACCTTACTGCCAAACAGCGTTATTGATGGTGCAGCATTTGATAACGAACAATGCGTTACGCATCCCGTGCTTAATGTGGTAAGCAACTATCCCGATTGCAGCGATTTTGAAGGTGGCAATGAAACATACCTGAGCATTAATGTATCAAACAATGGTTACAACAATTTTTGGGCTAAAGGCAAACCAAACAAACCAACGCTTAACAGTGCTTATAGTGGTAACAACTGTTTGGTAACCGGTATCAGTAATAATTACGCCTCCAACACCGATGTGGCACTATATACTGCTGCTTACAATGTAACACAAGGCAATTGTTATAAGTTAAGTTTTATGCATCACCTAAAAACCGAATATTTGGTTGACGGTGGTTTGGTTGAGTATAGTTATGATGGTATTTTTTGGTTTGCATTGGGCTATGTAGGCGATGTAACCTGGTACAATACCAATGCACTGAGTGCATTTGTCGGTTTGCCTAAACAAGGATGGAGTGGCGCAACCTTTAATTGGACACAAGCCTGGCATGAGTTTTATCCAACAACAACAGGCACTTGTTTATTTAGGTTCAGATTTAAATCAAACCAAACAAATAGTGACGAAGGCTGGGCTATTGATGATATATGTATGGAACAAATTGCCACACCTTGCATTGCATCGCTTGATGAGCAGGAACAACAGATAAAAATATACCCGAACCCGGTAAGTCAAATTTTGCAAATAAATTTTGACGCCAAAGGCAATGATGTATTTGAAATATATAACACGAAAGGACAACCGGTTTTAGAAAAAAGTATAACCGGCAGCACACATTTTATTAATGTATCGTCATTAATTGATGGTGTTTACTATATCAGAATAAAATCTAATGCGATATGGCAAAAGTTTGTAGTAGTGCATTAAATTTCATTTATAGTTAGAAGCATTGGTTTCAACTAATTTTTTTAATGTTGATGTTTTTAACATCGCTATGAATTTTTTACGCAAACTATTTGCACAACACATACTTACAATTTTTTTAAGTCTGTTTTTTATAACAACAGCCATATGCGCGCAAAGTCCCGAAGTTATAGGAATTGTAATTGATGTAGATACAGGCGAACCGTTACCCGGTGTAAATGTTGTGTCGGGCAAACAGGCAACCACAACAACGGTTGATGGCAGGTACCGGATGCAGTTGGCTGTTGGTACGCATCAACTGATGTTTAGTTATATTGGCTATAATACCTACACCAAAGAAATAGTGTTGGCTGCTACCAATGCACTGATTGTAAATGCGGCATTAAAGAACAAAGCCAATGAAATGAATTTAGTAGTGGTTTCGGCAAGTAAGTTTGAGCAAAAATTAAGTGATGTAGTGGTTTCTATGAATGTGCTATCGCCTCAGTTTATAACCCAAACCAACAAACTAACGCTTGACGATGCCATTGAACAGGTGCCCGGTGTAACGGTAATTGATGGCCAGGCTAACATACGTGGCGGTAGTGGTTTTAGCTATGGTGCAGGTAGCAGGGTATTGGTTTTGGTTGATGACATGCCCTTATTGGCAGCCGATGCCAACGATGTTAAGTGGAGTTTTTTGCCCATCGAAAGTATGGCACAAACCGAGGTAATAAAAGGTGCATCATCGGCACTGTTTGGTTCTTCAGCCCTGAATGGCGTTATAAACTTGCGCACGCAATATGCCACAAACACACCGGCAACCCATGCGCAAATGTTTTCAGGCATTTATGATATACCGGCCAACTACCGTTTTGGCACAACGCATAACAAATCATTTATTAGTGCAGCAAACTTTAACCATGCACAAAAATTTGGCGCATTAGATTTGGTGTTAGGTGGCCAGGTGTTTAAGGATGACGGATATCGCCTTGGCGAATACGAAGAGCGCATCAGAGGTAATGTGGGGTTACGTTACAGCTTTAAAAAGATAGCAGGCTTGCAAACAGCCGTTAAAGTAAATACACAAAAAGCGCTGGGCAGTTTGTTTTTTATCTGGGCTAATGATACGGCAGGCGCTTTATTACCCTTAGGCGGCACCGATACCGCTACCACCACCTTAAGCCAATATGAAACCAAACGCACCTATGTTGATAATGAATGGACGTACCTGACAGCCAAAGGTGCAATGCATAAATTGCGTGGCCGCTATTATTATACGGGTAATAAAAACAATACCAATCAGGAGGCGTTTGGACATGTTTATTTTGCCGAATATCAGTTTCAAAAAAAGGTAACCTCCTGGCTAACCACTACAGCCGGCTTGTTGCATCAATACAATAAAGTAACCAGTCAGTTATATGGCAATCACACATCCAGAAATGTTGCAGGTTATGTGCAAGCCGATGCAACCTACAAGCGGTTTAATTTTTCATTAGGAGGCCGGGTTGAGTGGAATAAAATTGATACCGTAACCAGCGATGCCACACCGGTGTTTCGTGCCGGTTTAAATTATAAAGTAGCTAACGGTACTAATATACGTGCTTCATACGGCCAGGGGTATCGTTTCCCAAGTATTGCCGAAAAATTTGTGCAAACCGAAGTTAGCAGCATTGTTATTTTTCCGAACGATAGTTTAACCAGCGAAAAAGGCTGGAGTGCCGAGTGGGGTTTGCAACAGGCATTTGCAATAAGTAATTGGAAAGCCTATGCCGATGTGGCTTTGTTTGTTAACCGATATACCAATATGATGGAGTTTACATTTGGTATATATGGCCCACCGGCACCACCATTATTTGGTGCAGGTTTTCAGTCGCAAAACATTGGCAACACTTTAATAAAAGGTATTGATTTTACTTTAGCAGGGCAGGGTAACATAGGTATGTTGCCACTACAGGTTTTAGCAGGCTATACTTTTATTGATCCTACTTATACCGATTTTGATGCTGCGCATGATACACTTTACAACAGTTCAACTAAAAATATTTTAAAGTATCGCTACCAGCACATGTTTAAAAGCGATGTGCAGTTATCCATAAAAAAGTTTAGTGTAGGTTTCAGCACACGCTATTTTAGCTTTATGGAAAACATTGACAAGCCTTTCGAATTACTGATACCCGGAGTGCAACATTATCGCAAAAACAACCATCAAGGCGATTGGATTGTGGACGCCCGCATTGCTTATGCCTTTGATAAAAATGTAAGCGTAGCTTTTATAACTAAAAACATATTTAATAATGTGTATGTATCAAGGCCGGCCGATGTACAACCGGTACGCACTTTTACACTGCAATTGGTTTTGAAATACTAACATCAGAAATTAATTATTATCATGAAAAACATAAAAAAGTATTATACCATTCCGGTACCACCAACACAATTATATCAGGCATTAACCAATCAATTCACCATAGAACTATGGACCGGTGGCGATGCAGTTATGCAGGCAGTTGCCGATACAGAATTTTCGCTATGGGATGGAAGCATTGTAGGCCGTAACCTCCAGTTCGAAACCGATAAGCTAATAAAACAACAATGGTATTTTGGCGATGAAGAAACACCGTCAATTGTAACCATTAAATTGCACGCTGATAAAAAAGGAACATCGGTTGAATTGTTGCATACTAATATTCCGGACGATGCTTTTGAAGATATGTTGGATGGGTGGGATAATAGTTACTTTGGTTCTTTGTTAGAATTTTACCAGGAATAAACTTGAAATAGCATGCAAAAAATATTAGGTGTTATACCGGCACGTTATGCCTCAACCCGTTTTCCGGGCAAGCCCTTGGTTTTAATTGATGGTATGCCCATGATTGAAAGAGTTTATAAACAAGCGATACTGTCCAATGCTTTACATCAGGTTATTGTTGCAACTGATGATAGCCGCATATATGAATGTGTAGTAGGTTTTGGAGGAAAAGCCATGCTTACTTCGGCATTGCACAATAGCGGTACCGACAGGTGTGCCGAAGTTGCATTACATTACAATCAGTTTGATATTGTAGTAAATATTCAGGGCGATGAGCCTTACATTGATCCACAGCAAATTGATGATGTTTGTAAATGTTTTGAAAACCCGGAGGTGCAAATAGCTACTTTAATAAAACCCATTTTAAATCAAGAGGAAGTAAACAATGCCAACGTTGTAAAGTGTGTGGTTAGTAATAGTTATAAAGCATTGTACTTTAGCCGAAGTGTTATACCATTTCAGCGTCAAGGTCAGGCAAGTTATTTCAAGCATATTGGTATTTATGCTTACCAAAACAATGTATTACAGGCACTGGCACAATTGCCTGCTTCGGCTTTAGAGCAAACCGAAGCATTAGAGCAATTGCGTTGGATACAGAACGATTACTACATTCAAACAGCAGTTACCACAATCGAAACAATTGCAATAGATACACCCGCTGATTTAAAGAAACTGGGTATATAACGTAACAAGCCTTAACGATTGAAAAACCTTAAATGAGATTTAAACCAAAACGGTTTTGGCTTTCAGGTAATTCAGCTTTCTGTCTTCGATACCATTAAAGCCGCCATTTATGGTCATGCTTATAAATTCTACAGGCGATACATTGTACAATTTGCTGCGGAGTTTTTTTACCAGTACTTTATCATCAGCATGATTGCTGATATCGTCTAAATTACGTGTACGCCAATATTCGCAGGCACTCCAAACCGCATGCTCGGCTTGCTCCAATAACTCAGGGTTATTGATAAACAAGTCGCGCTGACCCTTAATAACACCCAGTTGCAAATAGTTAGCGCGGCCTGTGGTTTGAAAAATACCACGTCCTTTAAATTTTACCCCATCACCCGGATACTTGTTTCCCAAATCCAAACGGCCTTCATAAGCTTTGCCCGATGCATACTCGCGCAACACTTTAAAATGATCGGTTTCGTGGCAGGCTTGTGCTAAAAAATGTGCAATTTCCTGTGGTGTATCAATTTCATAGTTCGGAAAAATGGTATTCATCCATTGTGCTAAAGCAGGCATGTGCGATGTGTTGCGGCCGGCAATAGCTTTTAAGTGTTCAACGGTTACTGTGTAAGGCATGGCATTTAGGTTTTATGGTTATGTGTTGTGTAAATATTTTGAAGTAAATATAATATCAAATGCGACTTTTGCAAGTGTTTTCTGCTTTAATATGTCATTCTTAAAAAACGTTTCACACTTAGGTATCAGCAACCTCAATCAATTACAAAATGATGTACTGCAAGCTACATATCAACATATACATGTTATTGCACCAACGGGCAGTGGTAAAACAGTGGCTTTTTTACTGCCTGTATTAAGTAGTTTAGATGTAAACAATAAAGCGTTGCGGGCACTTATTGTAGTACCTATGCGCGAGTTGGCATTACAAATAGCGCAGGTATTTACACAAATGCAAACCGGTTATAAATGTGTTTGTTGTTATGGTGGCCATAACATGCAGGCCGAGGTGCGTAGTTTACAGCAAACCCCTACACTTATTATTGGCACACCGGGTCGTTTGCAAAAGCACATCAGCCTAAATAATATTGATACATCACACTTAAAAGTACTGGTGTTAGACGAGTTTGATAAATCGTTGGAAATTGGTTTTGCCGAATCAATGCAAACTATTGTCGCCTCTTGCAACAACACCAAAATCATACTTACATCGGCAACAGCTATGCCTGCCTTGCCTGATTTTTTAAAACATTATAACTGGCACTATATACGTAGCGAACATCAAATACCTGAAATAACCTGTTATAGTGCCAAAGTATTGGGCGATGATAAAGCCGAAGCACTGTTACTTATGCTTAATAGCTTTGCAGCCGAACCGGCCATTGTTTTTTGCAACCACCGCGATGCAGCCCAGCGGCTTAGTTCTTTTATGCAAACACATAAGATAAGCCATAGTTTGTACCACGGTAAATTAGAGCAACAACAACGCGAAATGGCCTGGATTCAATTTGCAAACGGCAGCAACCGCTTGTTAATTACCACCGATTTGGCTTCGCGTGGTTTAGATATTGCCCGGGTAAAACACATCATACATTATCAGTTGCCACAAACTGCAGAAACCAATACACACCGCAATGGCCGCACCGCACGCATGCAAGCCACAGGTAATGCCTATTATTTGTTAGATAAAGGCGATGTTATGCCACTGTTTATTACTGCAAAGCTTAACCCATTTCAATGGCCGCAACAAATGCAACCATGGCCTAAAATACAATGGGTTACTTTATACATAGCTTCCGGTAAAAAAGACGGGCTAAGCAAAACCGATGTTTTAGGAGTGTTGTATAAAAAAGCATCATTTCAGAAAAACGATTTGGGGTTAATGAGTGTTTTCGACCATTTTATTTTAATAGCCATAACAGCCAATTTGGCAAGCATTGCTTGGCAAACACTTACAAATTATAAAGTAAAAAACAAAAAAGTAAAAGTGAGTTTACTCCCATAATGGGTTTGATTTTGTAGATAAACCTTTACAATTGATAGTTGCTTTATTGTCGTAATTGCCCTCCAAAATAATTACAAGATGAAACAAAAGTTTTTGGGCTTTGCTGTGCTTTTGCAATGCATGTTTATATCCCTGTTTGCCCAACAGGTAAATTATGTAGCCGATTCGACCTTTAGCAGCAATGGGCAACTCACGTTCAATTTTTATAATAATATTGACAGGGCTTTTGGCAGCGCTTTGCAACCGGATAATAAACTGGTAGTTGTGGGGCTTAGTAAAAATGCACAAAGCGGTTTTTTTGAATTATGTTTTGTACGCCTTAATGATGATGGCAGTAACGATATGTTGTTTGGTACCAATGGGGTACAAAAAGTAAGCTTAGGCAATCAAGGCAGTATAGGCGGTATGACACCCGTTGTGCGCATTGCAAACGATGGCAAAATTGTAGCCTGCAATAGTGGCCGCAGTGCTGCCGGTACCAGTCAGGATATGATGGTTTGCAGGTTAGATACCAATGGTGTGTTAGATAATACATTTGGTAATAACGGAGTGGCCTTTATTGATGTAATGGGTACCGGGTCGCAGCCCGATTTAGCCAGCGATTTTATTATTGACCCAACAAACAATATTTATATAGTAGGCGCTTGCCGCACCGGTTTTTCGCCATTAGATAATGATATTGCCATGGCTAAGCTAAATTCGAACGGACAATTAGATGTTTCGTTTAACAGCACCGGAACAAAACTATTTAACCCCACCGGAATGGCTGAATTTGCCCGTGCTGTACGATTACGCAACGATGGTAAAATAGCAGTAGGTGCTGCAGCTGGTAACAATATGATGGTAATGGTTATGGATACTACCGGAACCTTAGATAATAGTTTTGGTACGGCCGGTGTGTTTAGTGTATCGTTTGCAAGTGGGTTTCCTTCGTTTTACACCATGCAATTATATAGTGATAACCGATTATTAATTGGAGGCAATGTATCGGCCGCCAATGAAGATATGGCTTTGGCGCGTATTTTACCTAATGGCACATTGGATCCAACTTTTGGTGTGGGTGGCAAACAAACGTATAATCTTAAAAATACTGACGAGGCACTAACAACCATAATCATCGGTAGTGATGAAAAAATTTGGTTAGGAGGTTCGGTACAAAATACAACTACCAATTTCGATTTTATGGCTGCGCGCTTAGATAGTACAGGCACATTGGATACAGATTTTAATGCAACCGGTTATGTAAGTTATAATGCAGCTATAAGCAATGCCCCCGATTTATGTAATAGTTTAATACTAATGCCCGATAGTAAACTGTTTTTTGTTGGTATTATCGAGATAAGTGCTGCTGTAAATGAAGACATTGGTATGGTGCGATTAAAACCCGAAGCACCGGTAACATCGGCAATTGCCGAAAACCAAAATATAATGTTTCCATACCCCAATCCTTGCCAACAAATACTAATGATTAAGAGCAACGTTACCGATGTTGTTCAAATAATAAATGCACAAGGCAACGTTTGCAGAAATGTACCATTGGCAAAAGGAGTAAATACCATTAACACACACACATTACCTGATGGTTTATACTTTGTAAACGGCCCCAAAACCAAACTTACTTTTATAAAAAATTAGCCTGCTGCCATGCCCCCATTACGGCCGGATAACTTGCGTTATACCGGCCTTTTTAATGGATTTTAGTAAACTTTATAACATATACCCTCGCCCCAAACACATCGGGTTTGTTTACGTAGCCATAAAGGTTACTTTTGCCCACCCGATTTACAGGTTGTTATTAAGGTTAATTTATATCAATAGTGTTTGTTTTTAATCTGAAAGATTATGCCCAACTAACCAAAATGCGGTTAGCGTCATTAGTTGTTTTTAGTGCAGCCATGACGTTTTTATTAGGCTCGGGCGATAGTATTGATTGGGTTAAGTTTGCATGGCTTTTAACCGGTGGTGTTTTAATTACCGGAAGCAGTAATGCCTTTAATCAGATAATGGAGCGCGAGTTGGATAAACTAATGGAGCGCACCAGTAACAGGCCCTTGCCCGACTACCGCATGTCGTTAACCGAAGCCTATGCAGTTGCTTTAGTAAGCGGATTAGGTGGTAGTTTTATACTCTATTATTTTGTAAATTTTTACAGCGGTATTTTAGGTACCATAGCCTTGTTTAGCTATGTTTTTGCCTATACGCCACTTAAACGTATTACGCCTTTTGCCGTTTTTGTAGGCGCTATACCGGGTGCTATACCTACAGCCTTGGGCTACATTGCAGCCACAAACACCTTAAGCTTTGAAGCATTTATTCTGTTTGCATTGCAGTTTTTTTGGCAATTCCCACATTTTTGGGCTATTGCCTGGGTTGTAAATGACGATTACTTAAAAGCCGGTTTCGAATTGCTGCCCACACGCAAACGCGATAAAGGCAGTGCCATGCAAACGGTAGTATATACTTTGGCATTATTGCCGGTTAGTATAATGCCCTGGTTAGTAAAACTTAGTGGCGTTTATTCGATGGTAGTTTTGGTAATAATGGCACTTTGGTTTTTATACAAAGCCCTGGTGCTTTACAATGAATGCAGTATTGAGGCAGCACGCAAACTTATGTTTGCATCGTTTGTGTACCTGCCTATAGTTTTAATTGCATTGGTTCTGGATAAAATTTAAACTTAATAATATACAAGATGAATGTTTCGCAACAACAAACCTATACTGGAATAAAATCGTACCGCATACTTATGTGGCTGGCTATGGTAAGCATGTTTATGATTTTTGCCGGCTACACCAGCGGCTACATTGTACGCATGGCCGAAGGCAACTGGACAACTTTTAAACTGCCACAGCAGTTTTTATATTCAACTATTGTAATTTTAGTTAGCAGTGTATTTATGCAGGCTGCTGTTTTTGCAGCAAAAGCCAATAAATATCAAACCATTAAAAGCACCTTGTTAATTACATTGTTACTGGGTCTTGTTTTTGTTTTACTGCAGTTTTTAGGGTGGAATGATATGGTTAGCCGCAATTTATTTTTTGTAGCCAAAAACCCCGCAACTTCATTTGTATATGTAATTACAGGTGTGCATTTACTGCATTTGTTGGGTGGTATTATTTACCTGATGTATGTAAACTACTTTGCATTACGCGATCGTTACAACAGCAACAATTATTTTGCAATTACACAATGCGCTACATACTGGCATTTTCTCGGTGCATTATGGTTGTACCTCTATTTGTTTTTTGTGGTTACAGGTAGCTAAAAAAAATTTTATATCTATAAACCTTACCTGTATGGCAACATGCCATACAGGTTTTTTTGTGGCCTTACTAATTAGCACTTTTTTTAAATTACACTGTAACTTTAAATAGCTGCAAATCGTATTATGAAAACAAAACCAACGAGTTGTAATGTTTTAAAAACATGTAACCCTTAAAAATTCTTTTTATGAAAAAAGCAATAACCTGTTTACTGTTACTCGTAAGTACTGCCATAGTAGCCCAAAACGAAGTAAATGGAACGTTTACATCCATCGAAATTTCGGGCTCAGCAAAGGTGTTTATCAAACAAAGTGAGCAAAGCAGTGTAATGATAACCGGTAACCGCCAACCCGATGATGTAGATATAAAAGATAACACCTTGCATTTGTCAAACCTTTATGCACAACCGATATATGTACAAATGCCCACCTTAAACAAGATAGAAATTAGTGGTAATGGCGAAATAACTATTGACTCGGCCTTTACAATTGATGTATTAAACATTGAAGTATCGGGCAATGGAAAAAACAAATTAAATATTAACGGAGGCATTGTAAATATTGAAGCAAGCGGTAATTACAATGCTACTTTATCGGGCAAAGCCGATGTACTTAATGCAAAAATTTCGGGCAAGTCGTCTGTTGATGCCGATAATTTAGTGGTTAAAAACAGCCACATTAAAATAAGCGGCTTGGGTAAGTTTTCGTTAGATGTGCGCGATAGCTTAGAAACACAAATTAGCGGCAAAGGCACCGTAGCTTATAAAACCACACCTGCCTATTTACAAACCGACAACAGCGGTACGGCACGTATGGGGCAAGGTAGTGATTGTGGCAACGATACCACACGTATTAATATTGGCAAAACCGAAGTATTAATTGTTGACGATGGTCACATCAGTTTTGATATGGATGAGCCACGCAAAGCCCAGTTTCATTGGGCTGGTTTCGAAATGGGTTTAAATAATTACCTCAATGCCGATGGCAAGTTAGAAGCGCCCGATGGCTACAGCCATTTAGAATTGCGTACTGGCAAGGCTGTTTTTGTAAACCTAAACCTGGCCGAATACAAAATAAAACTACCCGATGAGCGCTTTATGATTGGCACCGGCTTTGGCTTTGCTTTTCGTAATTATTACTTCGCCAATAAAGATTCGATACTGGTATCAGGTGTATCGCCACTAACAGTAGAGGCAGCAACCAAAACGTATGATAAATACAAATTAGCGGTTGATTATATTACTGTACCACTGCTGTTCGAATTAAATACCAATACCGTAAACAAACATTCCTTTCATATTAATGCCGGTTTGGTGTTTGGCTGCCGCATAGGCTCACGCGTAAAAGTACGCAGCGATGATGGTAAAGAAAAAGTGTATAACGATTTTAATCTGAATCAGTTTATGGTTGATACACGTGTTGGTATTGGTTTTGGTTCGTTTAATGTGTTTGCAACTTACAGCCTTACCGATTTGTTTAAGGAAAACAAAGGCCCACAATTAACACCCGTTACTGTAGGTATTACACTGCTTGGCTTTTAGGTATCTGCCAGATTTAGTGCGTTTAACTACTTTTAAAACGCTACCTGCTTTTTTATTAAATCAAAGGCTGCCCGATACAGGCAGCCTTCGCTTTTTAAACATTGGTTTCCGACAAAAATAAGAAGAGAAAATCAATCACAGATAAACTATGCATAAAAGCAGCTTTTAGAACCAAATATAGAAAGCAAGCCCCCTTTTAAGAATCGAAGATGGAAATTTGCTTGGATTTGATAAGCGGTTTCCGCCAATCTTTTTCAGGGTTTTTCCAGAATGTAACCTTGCACCCCAACCCGGCCAGCACACAGCTTACAGTGCAGGTGCCTAATGCAAACATGGTATATGTAACTGTTGCTATTTATGATGTTATAGGCAACATATTGCAAGCACCTGCAATAAAAGAAATAAGCAATGACAGTTTTACAGTTGATATAAACCATTTAAGCACCGGTATGTATTTTATAAAAGTAAACCACCGGGTGTTACGGTTTGTAAAACAGTAAAGTACTTAAAAACAAAGCCCCGCATTTGCGGGGCTTTGTTTTAATGCATAATAATCAGTTTTTCGAGCAATGAAATTTCTTCGTTTTCGACCTGTATAAAATACATGCCATCGTTTAAAAACGAAGCATCTAAACGCAAGGTTGCTTGTTGGCTATCACTTGCAACATATTGTTTTACCTGCTTTATTAATTGCATGTTCAGGTTATAAATTTTTAGTTGTACTGCACCGCTCACATTGTTCAACTGCATATAAAACTCAGTTTTAGCCGGGTTGGGAAACAACAGCATACTTGCCTTTTGTTGGTTTGGCTGTACGGTATGGTTTTCGGGTTTGTTATTACCTATACGGTAACCGTTACAACCATCAATATAAGCATTAAACACCGTACCGTATTGTGCAATAAACCCATTGGCAAGTACCACTTCGGTTCCGGCATCATAATCAACAATGGATGGTGCCATAATCATTTCGGCCGATGTAATAGTACCCGATGCTTCATTTTTAGTATTACCATACCAGTTTACATTACTAAAACTGGTGTTGGTAAAGCAACCATAATAAGCAGGTAGCATGGCATAGTAGGTTTCCCAAATACCGGTAGCTACCTGGTTTACCACCCACATCGACATATCGTCAAGCGGGTCAACAGCGCATTGGCTATAATCGCCTCCGCGGCCATCGGCATCGGTATTTGTGCCACTATGATAAAACACACCATTAGGTAATGTGCCCAATGGGTCGCCACTGTTACGCGAGTTATAGGCTGCACTTTGATAGTAACTGGCATTAAAAATACTGTAAGTAACCACTGCATCGTTAGCTGCATTAACTGCAATACTGGGGTGGTAGGTAGAGGTATTGCCATTGACATCGTCAATAAAACCGGTTTGATACACGGTGTTATTACCCGGGTTAACAGCCCAAAAAAGTGTAGAAGTACGGGTGGTTAAACCGGTTGCCGGTAAAAATACAGGATGTGTACACCACAGATAACCATTACGATATACGCTGTTTGATAACATGCTGGCACCAAATGTATTTACGAATGTAAAAGTTTGCCCGCCTAATTGTTTGGGGCAACGGCTACTATCGCTGGCAAAGGCTTGCCAGGGCGATGTGGCATAGCTGGTTGATGTAACTAATTGTGCCGAGCTGTTTATGTAATAGGTTGACAAGTACCCTAAGCCTCCACTATTGGGGTTGCCAGTTTTGGTAAGGTATAATTTGTCGAGGGTATTATCGTATGTAAAGGCGGGTGCAGCCAACCAAAGCTGTGGGAATGTATAATAAGATGTTGATGCAGCAGCATAAACTTGCGATTTATTAAAAACATAAATACCGTTTACGTTGTTGCCGCAAAGTATGTTGCCCGCAACACATATCCAATCTTTATTAAAACCTATCATGGCAAAATCCATCCAGGATGTGTTATTGGCATCCACATCTAAATCGTACCAATACCAACCTTGTGTAGGGTCGTTGTTGTTGCTTACCAATAATCTGAAATTGGAGTTGATGTTGCCGGCACTACAACCATTGGGGCCACTTTTACCTAATGCCAAGGCTACAAAACGTTGTCCAAAAGGGTCGTACATAATGCGTGGGTCAAACACAAAACCGCTCATGCCGAAAAAAGCCCCTAATGTAACTTCGCTAATTATGGCACCGGTTTGTTTGTTTAATATACGTGCATCGTCATTAGCCATCACCACAATGTGATTAGGGCCTGCAGCAATTTGTGCATCGCTTGGATTTAAATTACCCGGTTGGTTACCCAAGCCCGTGCGGCCGGGAGTTTGCGAGGTAATTTTTTGTGCAACCATATTTTCGGGAGGTGCGCTTACATTGGGTTGTGTGGGTAAATAAGTGGGTGCTGTTTTATATGAATCGTGCACTACGGTAAACTGTTCAATCGTTTTTTGTAGTTCGGCTTCATGTAATGCTTTTTGAGCATCGGCATCTAAACGTAATTTTTTAGGATAAAACTGTTCAACCAAACGTGGTTCTGCTTTATACTTAATATTTAGTGGCGATGCTTCGGCTTCCTTAATAGATAACATGTATCCACTCGGTGCCGAAATAACTCCCGGTGTGCCATTTATTATTTCTTGCGCTATTGCCTGGCTGGCACTTATGAGGCAACAGAGTACAATGAGTTTTTTCATACTTATTTTTTTGCCTCTAAGTTTTCAATTTGTGTTTGCATGGCATCCATACGCTTTTGTTGCTGTATGATATATAAGGTAAGTTCTTCAATTTTTCTGATCATCTCAGCCGAAGTTTTACCTACTTCCAAACCTTCGCTTTCAATGATGGAGCCTTTGGTTACATCGGGTAAATGTTTGTTCTCTTTAATAAATGATTCTACTTCGCTAAGGGGGCGTAGGTTATAATCATCAGCAAAAACATAATCGCACCAGCCCGTTGATACGCGTACTTCGGTTGCACGCACAGTACCGCAAACATTTAATTTGTACGCATTTACTGCTGTACCAATAGATACACTGCCATCGTTGTGCACAAACATGGCTTCGGGGGTAGTAACTATTGCACCGGCATTGGCACCCGATGTGGGGCTTACATTAAAAGTTAAATAGCCTGATGTAGGATTAAAGTTTACCAAACCTGCATAGCCGGTAGTCATAACCCTGGTTCCGCCATCGTAATATGAATTAAAGTACAAGCCGGGCCAGTCGGCTACAATGGATATACCGGCACTGTTTGTACTTCTGCGAAACAAACTCACCGTGTTACCTATAGCACCGTTTACGGTTAATTTGGCTAATGTAGGCGATGTAGTACCAATACCTACATTACCCGATTTAAATAAGCCTGACGAGCTGCACAAAAATAAGTTACCCGGTGTAGCTGATATGGGTGCATAAGGCAATATAGCCAAATCGTTGCCACTACGGTAGATAGAACTTGTGTTTGCCTCGCCCACATTTAAAGTGCCCGAGTTTACCAAAACCGTATTGCTTGTCGAGATTGTAACGGCATTAGTCCCCGATATTTCGTTTTTAATAACATACTCGGCAGCTCCACTATTGTTTACCAGTAAACCTGTTTTCCATTGTGGTACTCCTGTTTGTGAGTATTGGGTTACTGCTTCGTAACCATTAGCCGTACGGTCTAACGATAATTTGGTGCCATTGGTGGTAGAAGTAATTTTAAGCTCTGCCAGTCCATTGTCGTTTACATGCAACCTGGAGGCAGGTGCATTGGTGCCTATACCAATATAATTGGTTGCAGCAGTTACCGATAACGATGAGTTGCCCAATGCAATGTTTCTGATTGCAAAATTATCGGTACCCAGTGTACCTGTTTGCCATGTGGGGCTACCATTGGTGCGATAACTTACTGACGAGGTTGAGGCGCTGTTAGCACGGTCTAAAATCAGGTTAGCGGTACCGGTAGTTGATTTAAAGTTCATACTGGCATTGCCGGCACGTTGTACATCTAAAACAAATGCCGGGTTGGTTGTGCCGATACCAACCAGGTCGCCATTGTTTTGTAAAATAGTTTTGCCTGCACCGCCACTAATAAATTGCGCCTGTGCTTGTAAGCATAATAGGGTGCTTACGGTTACCAATAAGTAGGTGATTTTTTTCATAAGATTAAGTAATTTTTGTTTGACGAATATACGTTGTCTGCAAGCAAAAGCACCCCCATAAACATGTAGGTTGTTTATGGGGGTTAAGCATTGCAAATTTGTTTTAACAGTTACTATAACTGCACAGTTAAAACAATAGTAGTTCCCTGTGTTTTGTATGAGGCTATGTGCAATGTTCCATTTATAGCTTGGGCCCTATACCGCATATTGGCCAAGCCATATCCATTGCCAGGGTTTAAAGTTGCACCAACATCAAAGCCTACACCATTATCAGTTATATTAAGGGTAAGTTTTTTCTTGTAAAAATGCAGGTTAATTTTCAGGTGATTGCATTGGGCATATTTTGCAGCATTGTTAACGGCTTCTTTAAAAATTAAATAAATATGGTTCTTCACTTCTAATGTGAGCATTTGTTTATTGGCAAAGTCGGGCATGTTTATTTCGTATGCAATATTTTTTGCCTCCAGTAAAGTTGATGCATAACTACGCATGCGTGTAGTTAAATCGTTCATCGAATCGTTAGCAGGATTTATGCTCCAAATTATATCATACATACTGTTTAATAATTTTTGGCTGCGTTCATTAATTTTAATCAATGCATTTCTGCTTTCGTTGTCGGCCTTGGGTTGAAATGCTTTACTGATAATATTAATACTGCTTAAAGTGCCACCAATTTCATCGTGTAAATCGCGTGATATGCGTTCGCGGATAGCCTGTAATTTTTTTATGTTCCGTTGTTTGATATAAAAGTAGGTGTAAATACCACCGGAAGTAACAATTAGTATGCTAGCGTAAAACCACCAGGTTTGCCACCAGGGTTGTTGTATTATGAAATGATACACAGCCGGTTTCGACCATAAATTACCATCTAAGGTACTACGTACTTCAAAAGTATAATTGCCCGGTTTTAAAAAATAAAACGAAAGATTTTGAGTGTTGTTAATGGTAGTAAAGCTGCTCATTAAAGGTTGAAGCCTGTATGCATATATAAAGTTGTTCGATGCATTTAAGCATACAGCAGTATATGTAAGGTTAAGTTGATTACTGCTATTTGTAAAGTTGCCCCTTAAGTTTATGGGTAAATCGTTTCCGCTGTTGCTAACCTGGGTAATGTACGTATTAGGTATGTTTTGGTTTGTTGTTAAGTTGTTTAAATTAATTTGCTGCAAAGTTAAATTACCCGAAGCCACTAAATAATCAACACCGCCCTGGGTCTTGTGCATAAGTGTTATTTGGGGGCATTGTTTTAATGCATTTGTATAAGGAATGGTTGTAAATTTTAGCGTTCGCACATCTAAGGCCACAATGTGTTGTATGGTAGCTACGTATAATATGTGGTTAATTAAAACACCGCTGTAGCAATAGTTTTTAATGGGATAGTGTGGTAAATTATAGCGCATACTACGCTTGGTTTTGGTATTGTAACTAAAAACACCATGACTTTGTGTGATAATCCAGATGTTGCTATTGCTATCGGCTACAAGTCCGGTTACAATAAAGTAGTCGTAGTTTTTTTGGTTTACAACTAAAGGTACTTTTTCAAACCTGCCTGTTTTATTATTAAAGCAGACTAACGGACCGCCCTGATTGTAACCGGCATACAAAGTTTCATTAGAAAAAGCATAGTACGATATGTTACGAATGGGCAAATAATCGGGATGATTGGGCGCCAAATAATTTGCGAAAAAACGTTTATAGCTATCGTTACTATCTAACATAATAACACCTTTGCCGGCACCATAACACAACCATTTTCGTTTTTCCGAGTCGGTAAACAGTGCAGTAGTGCCTTTGTTTTGCAATGTGTCATTAATAATACTAAATGGCTTAAGTACAGGCCCGTCAGTATCTAACTTATAAAAACCGGTTGTGCTTGATACATATAATTTATTGTTGATGTTAGAAATAGATGCGATATAATTAGAAGTGGGGTTGCTATATTTTTTTTTGATATTAAAGCTGCTGTCAGTACAAATAATGCCGGCTCCAAATGTGTACCAACAATATAAATCGGCTACTTGTAACACACCTTCAACTGATGCTGTTGAAGTGCCATCGTCCAAACTGTATATATTACTTTTTGTATCAGTAGCCTTAATTAAAAACAAGCCCGTTGCACTGCTAATCCAAAAGTTATTAAAGGCATCTTTACACACATGCATAAATACTTTTTTTATTTGCAGTTTGCCATTAACATTCAGTGTAAAAGTGGTTAGTTGTTGGGTATTCAAATCTAATGTATGCAAACCGTCTTCGGCACCAATCCATAAGGTGTTGTTATCTGCGTAAAGCGATTTAGCCGAGTTTATTCCATTTTTTGTTGCGGTAGTTGGTAGTTTTAAAATTTGAAGCTTATTATCTTTTACAACTTCAAACTGTTTCATGTATTTGCTGAAATAATACGTATTGCGGGGCACATCAAAATACACAGCACTTAAAGCAAAATCAGAATCGGTTAAACAACGTATTGGCTCAAATTCCGAAAAAAAGGTTTTTGTATTTACATTCAGAAATCCATATTTATTGGATGTTTTAAAGCAGCCAAAAATTAATATGCTGCTGTCGGCATCCATAAATGAAATGCCTCCTATAAAATTTTCGACTTTGCCATTAATCATGCATGTGTGCTGTGCCGTGCAATTGAGATACCGGTCAAAAAAAAACACTTGGTCAAACGTACCAATTACCACACTGCCATTTTTAAGCATTTGAATGGTTGTTATATTGGCATTGTTGCCTGCTTTAATTGCGGCAGGCTTTATCATTTCATTTACAAATTGAAAACTATTAGTATTAAAAACATGTAACCCCGATACGGTAGCTATCAGCAGCAAACTATCGTTAAACACCACAATATTTTGTACGATGCCATTTTGTAATGCATTTGGTTTACTTATATCTTCATAATAATTATAAAATTTTTGGCCATCAAAACGGCTTAAACCTTCATGTGTGGCAAGCCATAAAAAGCCCTTACTATCAACCACCGTTTTGTAAATGATATTGCTGGGCAAACCATCGCTAAATGTAAACAACTGCGCATCTATTTGCTTCGAAATATATTGCCCGTTCACATTTGAAAAAAACAAAAGGCAAAACACTAAAAACAAAAAGCTATTTCTTACTGGTAACATTATGGAATAAAATAGTTACTAAATAATGTGTTTTATTTTCAGTAATTAAATAGTTGGGCTCAATTTTGTTTTACATGCAAAGTCAACAATTTTTTACAGATGTTAGGCAGTAACGCTATTTAAGTATCATTGCAACCCTATTAGCAAATGATATTTAAACCATGACAAATAAGTTAGATCAACTGCAGCAAAATATTGCACAAGCAAAATTAGGAGGAGGCCAAAAGCGAATTGATTCGCAACACAGCAAAGGCAAATTAACAGCGCGCGAGCGGTTACATTTATTGTTTGATGATGGCGTGTTTGAAGAAATTGGTATGTTGGTAACCCATCGTTCGGTTGAGTTTGGTTTAGATAGAGAGAAATATTTAGGCGATGGCGTTATTACCGCTTATGGCAACATTAATGGTCGCCTGACTTATGTTTTTGCACAGGATTTTACGGTATTTGGCGGCTCGCTTAGCGAAGCACATGCCGGTAAAATTTGCAGGCTTATGGATTTGGCCATGCAAAATGGTGCACCGGTAGTTGGCTTAAACGATAGTGGCGGTGCACGCATACAGGAAGGTGTGGTAAGCTTGGGCGGCTATGCCGATATTTTTTATCGCAATACATTGGCATCGGGCGTAGTGCCACAAATAAGCGCCATTATGGGCCCATGTGCCGGTGGCGCAGTTTATTCGCCTGCCATTACCGATTTTATTTTGATGGTGGAAAACACCAGCTATATGTTTGTTACCGGCCCCAACGTAGTAAAAACCGTAACACATGAAGAAGTAACCAGCGAAGAGTTAGGAGGTGCATCGGCACACAGCATTAAAAGTGGTGTAACACATTTTTCATGTGCTAACGAAATTGCATGTATTGCCGATGTAAAACGCTTATTAAGCTACATGCCGCAAAATTGTGAAGATACAGCCCCCGCAGTTGCTTACACAGCGGGTAATGAATTGCGCCCTGCATTAAACAATATAATCCCACCTAACGCCAATCAACCATACGACATGCGCGAAATAATTGCACAAGTGGTTGATAACGATTTTTTTGAAGTACATAAAAACTATGCTGAAAATATAGTGGTAGGTTTTGCACACCTAGCCGGCCAAAGTATTGGTATTGTTGCTAATCAGCCGGCTGTATTAGCGGGTGTGCTGGATATTCACTCATCAAAAAAAGCAGCACGTTTTGTTCGCTTTTGCGATTGTTTCAACATACCCTTATTGGTGTTTGAAGATGTACCCGGTTTTTTACCCGGCACCGACCAGGAGTGGAATGGCATTATAAGTAATGGTGCCAAACTGTTATTTGCATTTAGCGAAGCAACCGTACCACGTATTACGGTTATTACCCGCAAGGCTTATGGCGGTGCTTATGATGTAATGAACAGCAAGCACATTGGTGCCGATATGAACTTTGCATGGCCCACTGCCGAAATTGCTGTAATGGGTGCAGCCGGTGCAGCCGAAATAATTTTTAAAAACGAAATAGCTGCTTCTGCTGATAAATCAGCCAAATTAAAAGAGAAGGAACTTGAATACACGCAACACTTTGCTAATCCATACCGCGCTGCCGAACGTGGTTATGTTGACGAAGTTATAATGCCCGATCAAACACGTCAGAAATTAATTGCTGCATTCAACATGCTTAAAAACAAAGTAGCCAAATTACCTCGTAAAAAGCATGCTAACATTCCGTTGTAATTTATTGCAGTGTAATTTAGGTTACAAAATAATTGTCTGCCAATGCATCATCAGCTACGAAATCGTTTGCACGCTCATGAAAAGAATGACGAAAAACTACATGTTGCATGTATGACAGCAGCATTTTCCAAATCAATAAATCAAAAAATTGTAGTGTAGTATTGGCATAGTATCCTTGTTATGGGCCACATTTTACAAATTTAAAACACGGCTGCAATGGTATCTTTGGCTTTAAGCTTTTTACCATTAGCTTTGACGCCCATGAAATATGCAGGGCTCATTTTTTTGCTAATACTCGCAGCTTGCCAGGATGATATTTTTACAACAGTAGAAGTAACCTATGCTGTTAAAGTTAAAGCCGGTAACACCGTTACCATTACCTGTAATAACGACTATTATTTTGATACAGGCATTCATAAACCCATTGTGCATACCAGTACAGGCAGTACTTTTTTTATTAAACGATTGGTGTTTAAAGAAGAGCCTTATTATATACGGGTAAACTACACCGACAGTACCAAGGCTGCCGAAGACAATTATCGCGTGCAGGTTTTTTATAACGATACCATCCAAATACAATCGCTCATTGTAAACTATGCACAACCAACAGTAACATTTGAAGGAATTGTAAAAGAGCTCTAAACAAAAATTAAATATGAACGGCAACGTAACCATGCAACACCAAAATGGTATTGCTACCATCACATTTTATCACCCCCAAAGCAATTCGATGCCCGGTGTTTTATTACGCCAGTTAGCCGATGTTATTACCGATGCAGGCAACAACGATGCAATAAAAGTTATTGTGCTTCAAAGCAGTGGCGATAAATCGTTTTGTGCCGGAGCATCGTTCGATGAGCTGATAAGTATCGAAAACTTAGAACAAGGCAAATACTTTTTTAGCGGCTTTGCATCCGTAATAAATGCCATGCGTAAAGCACCAAAATTTATAATTGCACGCATACAGGGCAAAGCTGTTGGCGGTGGCGTAGGTATAGCAGCCGCAGCTGATTACACGGTGGCAACCATTGCTGCACAAGTTAAGTTAAGCGAGTTAGCAGTGGGTATTGGCCCCTTTGTTGTTGGCCCTGCAGTTGAACGCAAGCTGGGTACAGCGGCATTCAGTCAGTTAGCTATTAATGCCACAGCCTGGCAAAGTGCCGAGTGGGCACACCAACATGGTTTATACAGCCATATTTATAATGATGCCGCTGCAATGGACGAAGCAATAGCATCATTAACACAAACATTAGCGGCTTCAAATCCCGAGGCTATGATGATGCTGAAACAAGTTTTTTGGCAAGGCACACAGCACTGGGACCAACTCTTATTAGAACGTGCACAAATGAGTGGCACCTTAGTACTCAGCAATTTTACACGTAATGCCATACAAGCATTTAAAAAGGGCGTCAGGTAGTAAACCACCTGATTGTAATCAAAATTTTGTAAACAAATAATGTGCTTTGTAACATCTGTTATTAAGGTTACGTCACATGCAAACTAAATAAACTAAGAATATGAAAAACTGGTACATTTCAGTACTTTTAGCATGGGCTTTTTGCTCAGCTACACAAGCGCAAAATTTTAATATGGTTATGCGCGACTCATTAGCCTATACCGACAGAACCAGCAATATTGGTGGTATAGCAATTAACGGTTATGAGTTTGCATTAGTAGGTTGGGGCGGTGGCCTTTCTATTGTGGATGTAACCGACCCCGACTCGATATTTGAAGTAATAAACATACCGGGTATTCAATCGAACTGGCGCGAGGTAAAAACATTTGGTAACTATGCATACGTTACTAACGAAGGCGGTGGTGGTTTACAAATAATTGATTGTAGCAACCTGCCTGCATCAGCACCTTATACAACTTATGTTGGCGATGGCGCTATAACAGGTCAGCTTAACACCATACATGCATTACATATTGATGCAGGCTACCTGTATTTATATGGCTGTAGTTTTTGGGGAGGCACTGCAATAATTTGCAACCTTAATAACAACCCATTGGCTCCTGAATACATGGGGCATACACCAACCAATTATGTGCATGATGGCTATGTACGTAACGATACTTTATATGCCTGCGAAATTTATAATGGCTTGCTTGCTGTGTATGATGTAACCAATAAAGCAAACCCTACGCTTATAAATTCAGTAACCACTCCCAATGCATTTACGCATAACTCCTGGCTTAACGATGCAGGTACCGTTGTGTTTACAACCGATGAAACAGCCAATAGCTTTTTAACAGCTTACGATATTACCGACATAACAAACATTACCGAGTTAGACCGCATACAAACAGCACCGGGCAGCAACTCAATAGTACACAATACACACACCCTTAACGATTATGAAATAGTAAGCTGGTACACCGAAGGTGTGGTTATTGTTGATGCATCAAAACCAACCAACTTAGTTGAAGTTGCTAAGTTTGATATGTCGCCATTTAGTGGTGGTACTTTTAATGGTGCATGGGGTGTTTATCCATACTTACCTTCAGGCAATTTAGTGGTAAGCGATATCGAAGGCGGCTTATATGTTTTAACCCCCACTTACAAACGTGCTTGCTTTTTAGAAGGGTTGGTTACAGATAGTACCACAGGCTTACCCATAAATGCAGCAACTATAAAAGTATTGCCAATTAATATCCAATCGGCTTCAAACTTCTTAGGCAATTACAGCATGGGTGTAGCTGACAGCGGTACGTATGATATAGAAGTTTCGGCATTTGGTTACCAAACAAAAACCTATACAGGTATTTCGCTAACCAATGGCAATACAACAATTTTAAATGCGGAAATAAATAAGGTACCAACCATTTCAGTTAGTGGCAACATTACCAATGCTGGCAACGGCTTACCGGTACCCAATGCCAAAGTACGAATTAAAAACAGCTTCCTTAGTTTAGACACCGTAGCCGATGCCAACGGAAATTTTTCGGTAAGCAGTATTATACCTGGCAACTACGATGTGGTTGCACAACAATGGGGTTTTCATACCGATTGTATAAATATGAATTTAGCAGCCGGAAGCAGCATTGCTTTGGTGCTACCAGAGGGCATATACGATGATTTTACTTTTGATTGGGGCTGGACTGTTACCGGCAATGCAACTATGGGCATGTTTGTCCGCGATGTACCTTTAGGCACATCAACATCAGGTATAACCATTAATCCGGCTGAGGACGACTTAACCGACTGTGGCGATATGTGCTATGTTACCGGCAACACCGGTGTTCAGTTTTTTGACGATTATCTGGCCGATGGTTACACCCAATTAGAGTCACCCGTATTTGATGCAACCGTTATGTTAAACCCACGTGTAACATACAAGCGCTGGTTTTTTAATTATGGCGATCCCAGCACCGGTGCAGTAGCCGATGATACTTTAATTGTAAGCATCAGTAATGGTACACAAACGGCTGTACTCGAAGCACATCACCCGGGTAATACCTTTGCCTCATGGTTTTTTAAATCGTTTAAGCTAAGCAATTACGTGCCACTTACTTCAACCATGAAACTTATTGTTTATACATCAAACCAACCTTTTTCGCCTGATGTTTTAGAAGTTGGATTTGATAAGTTTAGTATCGTGCAAGGTTTGGCAGGGGTTGATGATGTTGCAGATGCTGCATTTCAAATTTTTCCAAACCCGGCCCAATCATCCATTACACTTGTAAGTGATAAGCCAATGCAACAAGTTGAAATATTTGATTTAACCGGACGGATTTTGCAAACCGAAAAACAGGTATTTGCACCACAAGTTATTTCATTGTCAAATTTAGAATCGGGCACTTATATTGTACGCACTACCTTTAGCGATGGGCATACAGCACAACAAAAACTTATAAAACAATAAGGCATTATTTAATGGAAGTATTAAATGTATTTGATGCAAACACCACTGCATCAGTTTTACAACGGCTATCAAACTTAAAACCTGAAAGCCGGGGTAGTTGGGGCAAAATGGATGCCGCGCAAATGCTTGCACACTTAAATGTTGCTTATGATATTGCATTCGAAAGGCAAGTAGTTAAGCACAATGCATTTCAAAAACTGTTGATGAAGCTGGTTGTAAAAAATGCCGTAACCAATACAAAGCCTTATGCTAAAAACCTGCGTACAGCACCGCAGTTTGTAATTTCAAGTAATAAGCATTTTGAAACCGAATGCGATGCGCTAATCCAAAACATTAAACTGGTTGAACAAAAAGGCATAAACTATTTTGATGGGAAAGTTAACCAATCGTTTGGCCCGCTTACAGCCAAACAATGGAGCAACATGTTTTACAAACACATTGACCATCATTTTAACCAGTTTGGTATTTAAAAACACCATTAAAAACGGATATTCATAAAAGGGATATCCGTTTTTGTTGACAAACAGTTATAAAAATTAAAGCCTTAATGATTTGCGCTTTTTATTCAAAGCATTTACTTTGAACCAAACATTATTGCACATGGAAACAACTTTTGCTATTGACCAGGTAATGGTTAGGTACGATTTGGATAAAGCACATCGTATTTTATACTCATACGATGCATTAAAACAATTAGATGTAAACCATGCATTTATAATGCAATTGCTTGACTTGTTTGAAAACGAAGCCTCGTTTAAAGCCGAAAATTTTGATGCATTTTCATTGGCGGTTATTGTTGATTATATTCAAAAAACACATCATTATTATTTAAGTAAAAAATTACTTGAAATTGAGCAGAATATCACACTGCTTTTGAAAGACTACGAATCGCAACATCCGTTGCTGGCAGTATTGCATAATTTCTACACACGCTATCACAAACATCTGGCCGACCATATTCAGGAGGAAGAGGCAGTACTATTACCCTATATTTTAGCTTTAGAAAGTAAAAATCTGACCATTACCAATTCATTTAAAAGTATGCACGTTGGATTTTCATTACAACATTTTATCGAAAGTCACCACGATGTGGAGGACGATTTAAATGTTGCCCGGCAGGCCATTTTAAAATATAATCCTCCGGCAACCAACAGCACACCATACCGCATTTTATTATCGCAATTGCAGGCATTAGAAAAAGACTTGGCTATACATGCTTTAATAGAAGACCACGTATTAATTCCCCGTGCTTTACAGTTAGAACGTGATTTGTACAACTAATTGAACTACTGCTTAAAAAGCACCACTAAAACAAATACATTTACATTCATCAATTGAAATTAATACCATGTCACAAAAAGTAAAATTACAGGTTGGCTTTATAGCGTTGCTCATATTTTTGGCTGCATTTAGCCGCGTTATCCCTCACATGCTAAATTTTTCGCCATTGGCAGCTATAGGTTTATTTGGTGCTGCTCATTTCTCAAAAAAATGGTTGGCTTTTGTAATACCATTGGCAGCCACCTGGCTAAGCGATTTGTTTATTAATAATGTAATTTATGGTCAGTATTACGATGGCTTTGTTTGGTTTTACGATGGTTTTCATTGGCAATATGGTAGCTATGCTTTTATAACACTTTTAGCATTACCATTGTTTAGTAAGATAACAGCAGGTCGTGTGGCTACCGGTTCGTTAATGGCTACCGTTGTGTTTTTTCTGGTGTCTAATTTTGGATGTTGGGTTGGTAGCGTAATGTATGCACCTGATGCAAGTGGGCTAACAGCATGTTATATAGCCGGTTTGCCTTTTTTAAAAGGTACTTTTATGGGCGATGTTTTTTATAGCACCGTTTTGTTTGGCGGATATTATTTACTGCAAAACCGTTATAGTGCGTTTAAGTTATCGCATGTTACCTATAACTGATTTGATGCAATAAATTAAACAATGGTTTTAAAACGATTTTCGATTTAGCTGCTAAGCACTTTAAATTTATCGTTGCATTAAATAGTGCTTAAAGGTTTCATACGTTTTAGGCAATAACAGTGCATCTTTTTTAAGCCTCAATAAATTGGTAACTGATGCCGGCATTGGAACCTGTGTATTTATTGCAGATTCGACAGTAGTATTAAATTTAATAGGATGAGCAGTTTCTAAAATTATACCGGTTGGGCTGTAACGTTGCAAAGCTGCATAAGCAACTGCACCATGCGGATCTAAAATATAGCCATATTTTTGGTACACATCTTTAATAGTTGCCTTAGTTTCAGCATCGCTTATGCTATAACTTACAACTGCTTCTTTAACCAGGTTGTAATGGTTGTTAAACAGGTGCATTATACGCACAAAGTTACTGGGGTTGCCCACATCCATGGCATTTGAAATGGTAGCAATAGCTTGTTGAGGCTTATAGGTGCCATTTTCAAGGTATTGCATAAATACCTGGTTGGCATTACAGGCCGCTACAAATTTTGTAATGGGCAAGCCGGCAACTTTAGCTAAAAGCCCTGCGCAAATATTTCCAAAATTGCCACTGGGCACACTCATTATTGCCGGTCGGTTTTGATTTTGTTTAATGGCATAGAAATAATAAAACTGCTGCGACAACCAGCGCGCCACATTTATTGAATTGGCCGAAGTAAGTGCCAAATGGCTTTTAATTTCAGCATCGGTAAAGGCTTGTTTTACCAAACTTTGGCAATCGTCAAAGGTGCCTTCAATTTCGAGTGCTGTAATATTGTGGCCCAATGTGGTTAGTTGCAATTCCTGTATATAGCTTACTTTATTTTTTGGATATAAAATAACCACATCAACACCGGGTACGTTTAAAAAACCATTAGCTACAGCACTGCCCGTATCGCCCGATGTTGCTACAAGTACGGTGGTTTTTTTATCGTTGTTTTTCGAAAAGTAACTTAAACAACTACTCATAAACCGTGCGCCAATATCTTTAAAAGCCAGTGTGGGGCCATGATACAATTCAAGCGCAGCTACATCAGCGTTTATATTTATAAGCGGTATTTCGAAATCAACAGTATAATTACAAATGGCAGCTAAAGCATCGGGCGTAATGCAACTTCCAACATAAGGTTTAATAACCTGGTATGCTATTTCGGCATTAGATAAATGCGGTAATGCATTAATAAAACCGGCATCAAGCTTGGCTACTTTTTCCGGAAAATATAGTCCGCCATCTTCGGCCTGTCCTTGTAACACAGCCATTTCAAAGTCAACCAAATGATTTCGATTATTGGTACTAAAGTATTGCATAATATTTTATGTGTTTGAAATTACCCTTACACCATTCATGTTTATTGAAGTAACATGCGTACGATATGCAATATCTGTTTTGTTATAAACGTGTTGCATAGCCAGCTCAATTTGTTTTGCTTCTTTTTCTGTTTTGCTTAGCATAAACATTGCAGGGCCGGCACCCGATATGCCTCCGCCTATAGCACCGGCTTGCATGCATGCATCTTTAACCGTATCAAATTGTGGTATTAAAATTTTTCGCATGGGTTCAACAATTACGTCTTGCAATGCCCTGCCCATTAATTCATAATTGCTCTGCAAAATGCCAGCAACCAAAGCACCCACATTGGCCCATTGCGTAATAGCTTGTTGCATACTTACATGTGGTTTTAAAATTTTGCGTGCATCGGCAGTGCGTACTTCTATTTGCGGATGCAATACGGTTACTGCCAACGGTGGTGGTGTTAACGCAATAATATCTAAAGGCTTATGGCTACGGATTAACGTAATACCGCCATAAATACAGGGAGCAATGTTGTCGGCATGGCGTGCACCGGAGGCAATATACTCGCCTGCTAAAGCAAAATCTACCAATGCTTTTTTATCAAATCGTTGGTTTAATAAATAATTGGCTGCAACTACTACACCTGCAGCACTTGATGCACTGCTGCCTATACCACTGCCCGGTTTAATTACCTTATGGCAAACTACTTCAAAACCATTTACATCGGGGCAGGCATCTAACAATGCCTGTAATGCCACGGCACTTATATTTTTGGCATTATCGGTTGGCAGGTTAAATCCATCAGTGTGTTTTAAACTGATACCTTTTGCATTGGATAGCTTTACCGTAAAAGTATCGCAAGGCTCATTAATGGCTAAGCCCATAACATCAAACCCGCACACCAAGTTGGCTATGGTTGCCGGAGCAGCAACCGTTATTTCAGACATCATACTGCGTATATTGCTTAGGTTAATAATTAAACTTGATGGCGCGAACAATATCGGCAAATACACCTGAGGCTGTAACCTCGGCACCTGCACCTGCACCTTTTACAACCAACGGCTGTTCCTGATATCTACGACTGTAAAACAGCACTACATTATCTTTTCCATATAAATGATATAAGTCGTGGCCGGCATCAATGTGTTGTAATCCTACACTGGCTTTACCCGCATTAAGCTGCGCTACAAATTTTAATTTGCATGCAGCCTGCTTTGCATCATTATAAAGTTTTTTAAAATGAGGTTCATGAATTTCGAGTTGTGCGTAAAAGTCATCTACACTCCCATTCATGCATGAGGGTGGCAAAAAGCTGTTGTTTTCAATCGCCCCTAATTCAAGTATTAATCCACTTTCGCGTGCAAGAATTAATATTTTACGCATCACATCCATGCCGCTTAAATCTAAGCGTGGGTCGGGTTCGGTAAGACCTAAATCTTGTGCTTGTTTAACTACTTGTGCAAACGGAATTTCGGCATTGTAATTATTAAACACATAATTAAGTGTAC
Source organism: Bacteroidia bacterium (assembly GCA_016788165.1). Lineage (GTDB taxonomy): Bacteria > Bacteroidota > Bacteroidia > AKYH767-A > OLB10 > JAEUTH01. Next base: position 47,954 of record JAEUTH010000022.1, read on the forward strand.
CCGATAACACGGCTTGAATATTATAAATCTCATCGCCACTTTGTACCAAGTCGTTTAAAGTGCTAATTACAGGTAGCCCGGCACCCACATTGGTTTCGAATAAAAAGGAAGCATGAAACTCGTTTGCCAAATCTTTTAACTGGCGGTAATGTTCATAAGCCGAGGCACATGCAATTTTATTACTTGTAACAACAGATATACTTTTTTCGAGCAAATGCGCATAACTTAAACCAACTTCGGCATTGGCAGTATTATCTACAAAAATGGAGTTGCGTAAATTTTTTTCAATAATCAGTTTTTGTAATTCTTTAATGTTTGAAGCAGGTTGGGCTAACAATGTACTTAGACAGTTATCTAAATCAATACCATCTTCACTAAAGTAATATTGTTTGCTATTGGCAACAGCAACCACACGCAGTTGTATGCGCATTTTTTGCATCAGAAAAGTTTGTTGCAGTTTTATTTGTTCGATTAGGCGTTTGCCCACATTACCTACGCCTACCAAAAATAAATTTACCTGTTTGTATTGATTTTCGAAAAACGATTCGTGCAACACATTAATAGCTTTTCGAACATCATGTGTTTTAATTACAGCCGAAATATTTTTTTCGGACGAGCCTTGTGCTATAGCGCGTATATTAATACCGTTACGGCCTAATGCAGCAAACATGCGCCCGCTTATACCACTGTGGTTTTTCATGTTATCGCCAACTACAGCTACTATCGAAAGCGATTGTTCAATTTGTAATGGTTCAATAAGTTTGGTAAGTATCTCGTAATGGAATGCTTCATCAACCACTTTTTTAGCATGCGATGCATATTTGCTTTCTATTGCTACGCAAATAGAATGTTCGGATGAGCTTTGCGTAATAAGTATCACATTAATTTTTGCAAAAGCTAACACTTCGAACAAGCGTTTCGAAAAACCCGGAATACCCACCATGCCACTACCTTCGAGTAATAGCATAGCCATTTTATCCATACTGGTTATACCACAAATTGCATTGTTGGTGGCTGATTTATGGGCCTGAATGATGGTGCCTGCATCATCAGGTGCAAACGTGTTTTTAATTATTAACGGCATGCCTAAACGCATTACCGGCACTATTGTAGGCGGGTAAATTACTTTGGCGCCAAAGTGCGAAAGCTCTAAAGCTTCGTGATAGGAAACTTGCTGTATTACTTTAGCGTTGTTTACAATGCGCGGGTCGGCAGTAAGCATACCGCTTACATCGGTCCAAATTTCTAGTACGGATGCATTAACTGCAGCAGCATAAATGGCAGCGGTATAATCGCTGCCGCCTCGGCCCAACGTTGTTGTTATGCCTGTTGCTGTTGATGCAATAAAACCGGGCATTACATATAACTTGGTCTCAGCTTTAATAGCCGCTTTTACCTTTGCATTTGTGTTCTCAAAATTTACAGTTGCATACCCAAAATTATCGTTGGTTTCGATTAGTGTACGCGAGTCAATCCATTGGTGTGAAAGGTGTATGCTATGCAATTTAGCCGATAATATTTGTGATAGCATAAGCTCGCCAAAACTCACAATATGATCTAAGGTGCGGGCCGATAGCTCCTTCAATAAAAACACACCATCATAAAGCTGCTCCAGTGCATTGCATTGCATTTGTATTTGACTTAAAGTGCTGCTAAGCATTTGAGCCGGTAGCAACTGTTGTGCAGCAATTAAGTGTTGCTGTGTAATTTTTTCTATGCCGGCTTTGTATGCTATATCTCCGGCTTCGGCCAATTTGCCTGTTTGAATTAATGCATCGGTTATACCACTCATAGCCGACACAACTACAATGGCCGGGTCGGTTTTTACGGTTTTTAAAATGATTGCTGCAACCTTAGTTAAGTTTTCGGCTTGCGCTACTGATGTCCCCCCGAACTTTAAAACTTTCATAAAATAAAAATTTGCGTAATAGGCTGGCAACATTACCAAAAATTACGTCAAACCATAAACTGAAAATTTATGGTGTAAGACTTAACTTCTGATGTATTTACTTACAACAAAATGTGCTGTATAAAATGAGGCAATGGCACCTATACAAGTAACAATTAACATACAAATTATAAAGTCGGCAGCAACTATTGCAACGGGGTATGCATCAACCACAAACGATTGTGAGTTGGCTATTTTTATAATGCCGAAATGTTGTTGGCAAAAGCAAACTATAAAACCTAACAGTAACCCGCCCATGCTGCCAACGGCAGTTATCATCAAACCTTGTATTACAAATACTTGTTTAATTTTTTTAGGCGTTGCACCCATGCTTAAAAACAGTTTCAAATCTTTTTGTTTTTCGATAATGAGCATAGTAAGCGAGCCCAGTATATTAAAAGTAGAAATAATAAGAATGAGCACTAAAATAAAGTAGGCTATAAATTTTTCGGAATTAATTATGGCATATAAAAAAGCATGTTGTTGTTGCCGTGTTTGCACCTGCCAGTTTTTATTTTCAAGTGCTTGCTGCACAAGTTTGGTGGGTGCGTTGGGTTTTAGTGTAACCTCAATGGCAGTAGCTTTTTGTGGGGCATCAAAAAGTGTTTGCGCAAAGGTAAGCGGCACAAAAACGTATTGGTTATCGAAATCCTGCTGAAGCGAAAATACACCTGTAGGCAATGCCGATGCTTGATTAAATGCATCATCAACATTTACCGGATTATCAATACCTGTTTTGGGTACATACATTTGAATGGGTTGCGTTACATGGTCTAAATCCATGCCTAATTGATAAGCAATACCGGCACCAAAAACAGCAAAATGTTGGTATGCATCGGCAGCAAAACTGCCGTCAATAATGGTTTTTTGAAGTGCAGCATCGGCATACTGCAATGGTATGCCTTTAAGTTTGCCAATTACTTGTTTATCGCCATATTTAAAAAGTACGTTTTCTTCGTAAACGGCAAATACGTGTGCAACGCCTTCGATATGCTGAATTTCTGTTAATGTACTATCAGTTACCGAAATGGTTTTGCCGGTAGTTGCTGTAATTTTTATGTCGGCATCAAACGTATCGTATAACGATACCATTAAGTTGCCAAAACCATTAAAAACACTTAAAACAATTACCAGTCCGGCCGTACCTACCATTACACCAATAATTGAAATAAGTGTAATAATATTTATAGCCTGTTGCGATTTTTTGGCAATCAAATAACGTTTGGCTATGAAGTACTGGAAAATCAAATCGAAGTAATTTTTGTTGCTAAATGTACCGGTTAAATACAGCGCATACGGCACGGGTTATTTCCATGCTTTAACCACCAGGCCGGTGCCCGTACTATGTTGCATGTTGGTATCGCAGTAATTAAGTACAAAGCAAAACGGATAAACTAAGAGGTAGTAAAACGGCAGCAGTACAAAAAACAGCTTGCTTATGCCCAGCACCTGTATGGGATATTTCATAGATAAACGCCATGATATTTTACCCGGTGTGCCATAGTTATAACGTGCTTCTATTTTAGAAAAGCCGGCAGCTTTAAGTTTATTTTCGATGTCGGTAATGTTGTAGCCATCACGTACATGTTCTTCAATAAACGATGCATCAGCACCATCATGTACATCGCTGCCACCCTGGTCGCTGGGGGTCGAAATAAGTAACATGCCACCCGGTTTTAATGATGCATGATAGTTTTTGAAACAGGCATTATCGTCTTCAATATGTTCCATCACATCAACACATAATACCAGATTAAAGTTGTTGGGGTTTTGATATTGGGTTAAGTCGCCTACAATAAACGTTACGTTTGAAGTTGCGCCTATCTTATTAAAAAACTGATTGCAATCGGCTACCTGCTCATCTTTTACATCTACCGCTAAAATATTGCAAGGTTTAAAAAAGTTGTACATCCAATAGCTGTATTGGCCAAAGCCTGCCCCGGCATCAAAAATTTGCAAATTACTGCCGGCTGTTTTTTTATAAGTGCGTAACTCTTTGTGTATATGCCAACAGCGTAACAGTAATAAGTCTAACAGGTTGTAAAAAACTTTACGTAAAAAAACCGATTGGTTAAAAACGTTACCTAACGAACGTTTAATAGGGTCGTATTGCATACCGATGTTTGTGTGCTTTATTTAGTAAAAAAACTATTCTTCAGATTTGTAGTCAGCCGGATTAACCTGTGTGTGGTCAGGTATAACAATGTTATTCATCACCTTATTTATATTGTCAACATAATCCAGCGAATCGTCAATAAAAAACAAGAGTTGTGGTATATGGTGTATGGTGTTTTTAATTCGATTACCTAACAATTTGCGTATATCACCTTTGTGTTTATTCAGATGTGTGATAAAGGTTACAGGGTTGGCAGGTTTAAGTACACTTAGATGAATGCGCGCTTCGCCTAAGTCGGGTGTTATTTTTACCTGTGTAACGGTAACAAAGGTTTGCCCAATAATAGCCTTGCCTTCTTTAATAAATATATCTCCTATTTCGCGCTGTATTTGCCGCGCAAACTTTTGTTGACGAGTGCTTTCCATGCAGCAAAAGTATTATTTTTTATCGGGCAATTGTGAATGGCACTGCCATGGTGCATAGGTGTAAATGCTTTTAACCTTATATTTGCAGTTATTATAAATTGCGCCTCAAAATTTATTTACACCGTTTAAACGCATCCACTTTTTGAAAGACTACTTAAAATTACTGGTGTATGTGCGCAGCTATAAAAAGTTTGCCATACTTAATGTGATTTGCAACATACTGGCCGCTATTTTTGGTGTATTCAGCATAACGTTGGTTATTCCATTTATCGGCTTTTTGTTTGGCAAGGAAGCATTGGTAACTGTGGCGCCACCATTGGCTTTTAATATGCAAAGCCTTAAAGAGAATTTTTATTTTTTCATCAGTAAAATTATTGCCGACAACAGTTTGCCCGGTAATGAAGCTGCCGGAAAAATTAAAGCTTTAATTATTATTTGCTGTGGCTTTTTAGTGGCTTTGTTTTTAAAGAACCTGTTTCGGTATTTGGCCATGTATTACATAGCATTTATGCGCAATGGTGTAATACGTGATATCAGAAACGCCATGCACAAACGTGTGCTTGAGCTACCTATGCAATATTATAGCAATGAGCGTAAAGGCGATATTATGTCGCGTATGAGTAACGATGTAATGGAAATTGAATGGAGTATATTAAGTGGGTTAGAGTTTTTGTTTCGTGAGCCATTTACCATTGCATTAACGCTGGCAATTTTAATTGGCTTAAGCGGCCAGTTAACACTTACAGTATTTATTGTATTACCGGTAGCAGGCTTAATTATTGGCATATTGGGCAGCAGCTTACGCAGATCGTCAGGTAAAGCACAGGGCCTAATGGGCCAACTGTTTAGCAATATGGAAGAAACGCTGGGCGGATTAAGAATTATTAAAGCATTTACTGCCGAAAAATTTCAACAACAAAAATTTGAAGCACTAAATCAATCCTATACCAAGGTTATGATTAAAGTGTTTAATAAGCGTGATGCCGCATCGCCCGTATCCGAAGTATTTGGTGCCATTGCAACGGTGGTTATTTTGTATTTTGGAGGCAAGCTGGTGTTGCAAAACCAAGGCTTTAGTGCCGAAGATTTGATAGGGTATATAGCTATGTTTTCGCAAATTATTACACCTGCCAAAGCATTTAGTACGGCTTATAACAATATGCAAAAAGGCATTGCTTCGGTTGATAGAATTAATCGGATTTTAAATACAGAAATTACCATTGCCAACCGTAGCAATGCCATCGAAAAAAAGTCGTTCGAAAACGAAATAGCTTATAAAGACGTAATGTTTAAATATGTTGATGACTATGTGCTTCAGCAAATAAACCTTACAGTTACAAAGGGAAAAACCATTGCTTTGGTTGGCCCATCGGGCAGTGGCAAAAGCACCTTGGCTGATTTGCTGCCACGGTTTTATGATGTATCGGCAGGGAATATTTTTATTGATGGTGTTGATGTAAGAGATATTACATTAGATGCTTTGCGCAAACTTATTGGCGTAGTTACACAGGAGTCAATACTGTTTAACGATACGGTTAAAAATAACATTGCATTTGGTATGCCCCATGCAAGCGATTTGGCTGTTGAAGAAGCAGCACGCATTGCCAATGCACATGAATTTATTGAATTGTTGCCCGATGGGTATGAAACCAACATTGGCGACAGAGGTAATAAATTAAGCGGTGGTCAACGGCAGCGCATCAGCATAGCACGCGCCATATTAAAAAATCCACCCATACTTATTTTAGATGAGGCCACATCGGCATTAGATACTGAAAGCGAACGTTTGGTGCAGGATGCATTAATTAAACTGATGCAACACCGCACCACTTTAGTTATTGCCCACCGCTTAAGCACCATACAACATGCCGATGAAATTATTGTTTTACAACGTGGCCAAATTGTTGAACGTGGCAATCATCAGCAGCTAATAGCCATGCAAGGTGTTTATAAAAAGCTGTACGATATGCAGGGCTTTGCAGTTTAGTTATGCATCTTTATATTTCCACAAATACAAACAGGCATAAGTGCGGTAAGGATGCCAGTTTTGTGCATGTTGCAGCATGGTAGCTTTCAATTGTTTTTTATTGGTAGCATCTAATTTATATAAATTTATCATGGCTTGTTGTATGCCTAAATCGTCAACAGCAAAAACGTTTTCGCGCCCCAGTGTAAACATAAGCAGCATTTCAACCGTCCAGCGGCCCACACCTTTAATTTGCGTCAGGTAGGCTATCACTTCTTCATCAGTCATTTTATTTAACTGCCTTAATGCCATACCGTTATTAATGGCAAAATGTGCCACATTTTTAATATAAGCTACTTTTGCATTACTTAATCCAATATTGCGCAAATCGGTGTCGGGTAGTTGCCAAACTTGTTTGGGCACAGGCGATTTGGAGCCAACCAATACCACAAATCTTTGTTGAATGATATCGGCAACTTTTGTACTGAGTTGTTGCGACATAATACTATTACACAAACTCAAAAAAACATTTTTACGGGTTGTTAAAACCAATCCTTCGGCAGGCAATATTTTTTTTAAATATTTATCCTTAGCTAAAACTTTTAAATGCGCCATAAAGAGTACTTAATAATTTTAGTGAAGTTAAGTATTGATTACCTGCAAATTTGTAATGCTTCCATGGCCATTTGCTGGTTGTAGGTAAACGTCATTTTTTTGAAATTTATCAAGTCAATAATGGTACCTATTAAACATAAACCTCCGGTGAAGAAATAAAGCAAGCCCATGCCTATTTGGTTAAGCATAAAACGCTGAATACCGGCAACCACAACAAAACCTAAAATAGTAACCAACATAATGGTTTGTGGGTCTTTACGTCTGCTTTGATAAATCATAAAAAAATTACGATCCTGATCGGCAGTTAAGTCTTTGGTTACATTTTGCAAAAACATTATTTCTTCGGCTTCGATGTTAGGTAACATCATCAGTTGGTTCTTGTCCATGGGTTGGATTATTAAGGGTTAAATTTTGGTAGTACTGTTTGCTAAGTATAAAAATGCGGTGTAATAATATTATTAATGCAATAATACCCAAGTAATGAGATTCAAAGCTGGCCGAAATGTTACCATGCAGGGCAAATGAAATTGAATGGCCTATACCACAACCCGGGCACCATGTTAGCCCAAGCCACCCGAATGCGCAAAGGCTTGTTGTTTCCTGATACGGATTTAAGAAACCTAAATACGTAATAACCACAATCCAAACAATAAGCTCAAAAGGCGGAAGTTTTTTCAAAAGTTTTGAAAGCTGCAATACGTTTATGGTTTTAAGGTGCTATTTTATACAATACTCCGGTTTTGTCAAATGGGCCTGTTAATTGTTGCATCAGCACATAAAGTTCGCCATTTGCATCAATACCCAATGCATTTATGTTGCCTAATGCAGACATGTTTTTTACATCCAGATTAAAATTTTTCCAAGCGGTATTTTGCGTTAAGTTAAAAAGCTTACCACTCCAATCGGCATAAACATAAGCACCCTTAAGCCAAGCAATTTGCGAACCATTATAAACATAACCACCGGTTACACTATTACCAACACTATGCGGATATGCATAGATTGGCAAAACAGCATCGGGCAAATTTATTTCGGGGTCATATACTTCAAATGCTTCCATACCACGCCAACCGTAATTTTTCCCGTTTTCAATCAGGTTTATTTCTTCAAATTTATTTTGACCTACATCACCACAAAACAAGCGACCTGTTTTGTTATCAAATGAAAAACGCCAGGGATTTCGTAATCCATAAGCAAAAATTTCGGGGCGTTGGTTTGTTTCAGTAAATACATTACCACGTGGTATTTTATACGGCAATGTATCCACATCAATGCGTAAAATTTTACCAAGCAAAGTGTTTAAATTTTGTCCGTTGCCATTGCTACCATGTTTATCGCCTGCTCCACCACCATCGCCCACACCAATATACAACATACCATCGGGCCCAAAATCTAACTGACCGCCATTGTGATTACGCTCGGGCTGATTAATTACTAATACAACCTGGCCAACGGTATCAGCAGTTGTACTACCGGGCTTTGCATAATAACGAGCCACTACTGATTGATGTGAGCCTTCTGTTGATGGGGCACTGTAGTAAATAAAAAAGTAGCCGTTGTTTTTAAAGTTGGGATGAAATGCCATGCCTAACAAGCCCATCTCGCTATATCCTTCATTAAGTGAAGCGAGTTTTGAGGATACATCTAAAAAAGGTTTTACTAACAATGCACCATCTTTAAATAACCTGATACGCCCACATTGTTCCGCTATATAAATGCATGAGTCGTAACCCGTAACGGCCATATTTACAGGCGATGTTAACAGGCCCGTTACTTTAACCAATGAAATGGTTTGATTGGGCTTATTAGTTTTTGAATTACATGCTGTTAATAAAATAACACATACAGTAAAAATAGCATGGTAGGTATTGCCGTACTTTTTCAGCGCATTTTTAAATTGATTTTGCATGCAATAAAGTTAGCAATGCAAATGGCAATTAAGCAATGCACAAATTTAAATACATGAGCGAAACGCTAATTCAAACCAAAAGCATAGAGCAATCAATTGCACAGCAACAAACATTTATAACAGAAAACACATGGCTGCTCACGCCTGATTTTTTGCTACTGTTGGAAAAATTGCAGCAGTGCCTTGTTGCCGAACATCAGGCAATATTGCAATATGGCTTGCAACTATCGCAAGCGATGCAAAAAGATTTCGAACCGGTAGTACAACAATTGAAGGATGATATAGAGGTTGCACCTTTTTTGTGCGCCCCAATACCAGAGTGGATGCATGGCCTTAAAACGCAAATTGTATGTCCGGCAAATCAAACAAGCCAATTGGTAAAACTGATTAATAATAATGAGCGCTATCAAAAACCCGACAGTTTGGTGCTTGATTTTGCATACACCATCAAACCTACATGGCAAGCAATAGTAGATGGTTTAAAAAATGCTATCGAAATTGCAGGCGGCAATGCAAAATATACCCAACAAGGTTTTGCTTCGTTTAACCTGGATGCAACTAAAAGCAATTTGCCACAAGTAATTTATAAGCCACGTACATGGCATCAGTTAGAAATGAATGTTATGGTTGGCGAAAGCCCTTTGCCGGCAATTATTTTTGATATAGCGGCTTTGGTGTATCATGCAAGTATTCATAATAACGAAAGGAAAATAGTTTTTGAAGTTGCATTGCAAAATGCTTATGAAGCGCAATGGCTGAACGAGCTTTTACATTTGTTGGAAACTGTAATGGACTATGACGCAAATACTTTAAAAGTTATTGCCGGCATAGGCAGTGTCAGCAGCATGTTGCACATACATGCCATTACCGAACAATTGCAGGAAAGGATAGTTGGCATAGCTGCCGATTTTAAAGCAAAAGTTTTTAGCGATTTAAAACTACTTCGTAAAACGTCTAAAAATATAATCACCGAACGTAAAAATATTAATCAAGCAGCACCGGGCTTGCAAGCATTGGCAGCAATGGTTAGCAACACTGCCCAACAATATAATGTATTGTCAATGGCCGGTTTAAGCGTAAATGCTGCCGGCAAGTTTGTTGATTATAAAGATGTTGATGTAGCGCATTATGAAGGTGAAATTGAGCATTTATTTGCATCGGGTTTTGATGTGGTAACATTATCGCATCAGGAGTATATAAATTTTGCTTTGCAACAACATAAAGGCAAAGCAATTAGCAACGATACCTTATTGTGCAAACATGATGACAAAATTTCGGAAAAGGGATTGCGCGATAATATCAGAACAGCCATAACTTATTTGCAGGCATGGAATCAAGGGTTGGGCTATGCAGTATTTGATAACCGATGGGAAGATGTACAAACCTTTGAAATTATCAGAGCACAAATTTATCAATGGGTACGTAATTCAGTACATCTTACCGTAAGTAATGAGCGTATAAACAGCAGGGCTATAACAACCATCATTTTAGAAGAAGCCGAAAAATTAAAAGATGAAATAAACGAAGAGTTTGCCGGCAACCCCATATCAGAAATTCAAACCATAAGCAATACCTATACACAAGCTGCATTGGAGGTTGAGCAGTTGTTTTTAAACGATGAGCTTGCCGAGTTTTTTAATTAAATCAAAGGCTGCCCGATACAGGCAGCCTTTGATTTTTAATGTAGGTACTAATTAAAATAAGCTGATTGTGTTATTGTAAAATAGCTACATTCACAAAGCATCTAACTTGCAATAAAAGGATTGTGTTACACTTGGTATAAATGCATTATAAAAGTTTATCAATATAATTAATCTTAACCCAAAAACTACAAGCGTATGAAAAACAAAAACACCTACATTATGTTTTGCCTGATATGCATTCAAACAGCTACAACAGCAGCCAATAGCCGCACTCCCGCGGGGGGGGGTAAACGCCCAACAAGCCGAAATGGCATTAAACACTGCGCATACAGGCTTTATTAAAAATGCAGGGCAGGTGTATGATTATAATAAGCAAGTAACACCGGATGTTTTTTATAGTTTACATACCAAAGCAGTTTCAGTTTTTTTAACCCCCAAAGGACTTACTTATTCAATTGTTCAAAGAGAAATAGTAAATGACGAAACTGACTTAAAATTTAGTAACAAATCGAATTTTACAGTTATTGATAAAAAAGTCGCTCGTGTAGATATGTGCTTGATTGATGCCAACATAAAGGCTGACAACATTATCGAACTTAGTTATATAAACGATGTTTTTGTAAATTTTTATGGCAGCACATTGAATAGAGGCGCATTAAATCTCAAACAGTGTAATCAAATAATTATCAAAGAAGTTTACCCTCATATTGATTGGTTGCTTCATGTTTTGGAAGATGAATCATTTAAATATGATTTTATTGTGCGCCCAGGTGGCAATGTCTCAAGTATAAAATACAAGTTTATGGGAGCAAAAAATATAATTGCTAATAATTCGGCTGATGTCATTACCATAGAAACACCGTTAGGAAAATTAACAGAAGGCGCATTGTATTGCTTTACTTCGGGAAATGACAAACAGATTCCTGCTACCTATACATTAGTTGATGACGGTGTGAGTTTGAACATTTCAGTTTATGATAAATCAGAAACATTAATAATTGATCCGGCAGTTATGGTATTAACCTGGGCTACGTTTTATGGTGGAAGTTCGGCTATAGGCATTGGCGCTACATTTTGTCGCGCTATTAAAACCGATTCAGTCAACAACCGTGTTTATATTGTAGGTGATTGTTTTAGTAGCCCTTTTCCAAATATGAATAATAATGTTGCATATTACTTTAGTCCAGCTATTGGGGGTAGCAGTGCTGAAGCATTTATTACAGCCTTTGACTTAACAGGCAAACAAAAGTGGGCAACTTACTATTTAAGTACCGAGCCTGATGTAGCTTTTGATGTTGAAGTAGATAACAATGGAAATATTTATATGGTAGGCAGCACAGAGTCGCACAATGCACCGGGTGGTATAAATTTCTTTACCACCCAGTATCAGGGTGGGTTTATTCAAACAACAAATAATGCAAAACCCATTGTGCCAGGAATTTATAGTTATCAGGAAGGATTTATTGTAAGGTTTAACGCATTAGGCCATTTACAATGGGCTACTTTATTGGGTGGCGACAGATATGATGTGTTGCTTAGTGTAACATGCGATAAAAACAATAATATATATGTTTGTGGTGTAACTGATTCGCAATCAAAATTGCCCACCAATAAGCAAGGCAATGGATATTATGCCGCTTTACCCGGTACAATAGCACCGGTTGGATTTATAGCATCCTTTAAAAGCCAAACAGCAAAAAGCTGGTGCACTTATTATGGCACAGGGGCAACGGGTGCCGGTTGTTACGATATGGTTTGCGATGCTTCCAACAACTTATATGTGGTTGGTGTGATTGGTTCTTCAACTACCGGTTTCCCATTTTATAATCCGGGCAATGGTGCTTTTTTTAGTAATGAAACAGGTAGTTATTTGGCTGTTTTTAGTCCAACCAGTAATCAGAAATGGTGTACAAGTTTTAAAGTTGGACAACAACTCAGGAGTGTTGATATTAATCATGCCGATGGTACCATTTTAGTAGGTGGATTTACCACAGCGGGTTCATTATTCCCCTGGCAAAATGTACCTGTACCTAATAGCACCTTTTTTGATAATACTTATAATGGGGGTGCTTTTGATGGTTTTGTGGCACTTATTAATCCGGATTATAAAATATATTATGCCTCCATATTAGGCGGCAATGGCGATGAAATCATTCAAAAAGTAGCCATCAGTAATACCGGACGAATATTTGTGGCAGGTAATACTCACACAAACGGATTGCCTGCTTTTTCAAACTTTCCTACCATTACACCTCATGCAAATGCCTATTTTGAGTCATCTTTAGCCAACAACTTACCCAACGACATTTTTATTTCACATTTAGAAACGCGCAGTGCATTAACGCCACTAAAATTAACGTGGAGCACATTTTTTGGCGATGATGCAGGCCATGAATTTGTAAGGGACATTAACCTATTAGGTAAGTATCTTTTCTTAACAGGATGGACATTTTTAGAACCTGCCTCACCCAGTTTTCCATTAGTAAACGAAATAGGTGGCTTTTTACAACACAACAACAACCCTGTAGTTGCAGGCTTTAATCAAAGTGGTAGTAATGGATTGATATTAAAATTTATGAATGAAGAAGGGGCTAATTTAAGAGCGGGTAAAACCTTCGAAAATAAAATTTCAATATCCCCTAACCCAAGCCAAGCAGATATTGTTAACATAAACGCAAATTTTGAAATGAGAGGCCATGCACAAATTAGCATAAATGATTTAACGAGCAATTGTATTAAGCTTTATAATATAAACTTAAACGAGCAACCGTTACAAATAAATACTTCGGGTATAGAAACCGGATATTACTTGATAACAATTAGAACCACAAATTTTTCGCAAAGTTTCCCATTTGTAAAAATTAATTAAGGAGGTAATGGTTATGCATAAAATATCAACTATTTTAATGATTTGCTTATGTTCTATTATTTCTAATGCACAAAACAACTATGTAAAAATATTTTCTGACAATTATGGAATATTAGATATATGTGAGAATCCGGATTCAACTATTAGCATTTCTGGTATTGGATTTGACACAATCTATAACTCAGGCCAGCCATCCGATGAAGGTATTATTGGAGTGCAATTTGCAAAAGTAGATTGGTTTGGCAATTTAATTTATCGCAGGGTGTATGGTTCGCTACGCGATGAAATGGCAGGCCATATTTGTCGTGTTGAAGAAAACGGTAATGTAAATTACATTATGTCGGGCCAAACCTGGAGCTTTTCTCCACCATCACCTGCACCTCCCAGTTACAGTCAGGCATATTTGGTAAAAGTAAATAGCAATGGTGATACACTTTGGACACGTGCCGTTGATTATGGTGGTCATGTTAATTATCAGGATTTAACAATTGCAACCGATAGCAATTATGTGTATTGTGGCTCAAATGGCGCTGCCACATTAACCAAAGTAAATAAAACCGATGGCGATACGCTATGGACGCGGCAATACATACAACCCATATCGGGCTCTATTGGCAGTACTGGATTACACCTTGCCCCCGATTCAGGATTTTATATGGGTGGCCTTGTAATACCTCCGGCATATAACAAATCGTATTTTTTATTATTGAAAACCGATGTGGTTGGTATGCTTCAATGGTGCAAAGCTTATGGCAACAACCTAAAACCCATGATTTGTTGGGACATGACTGTTTTATCAACGCAGGAAGTTTTATTGGTAGGCCAAACCGATGTAACTTTAAAATCAGATTTTGGGGTAATAAAACTTAATGCTCTGGGCGATACGCTTTGGTGTTATAAGTACAACTTTTTACCCGACCAATATGATGTTGGAGTTTCTGTTATGGAAGATACCGATGGAAATTATTTAATATTAGGTTACACAAACGATAATACGGGTGCATCTAAGCTTTTAAAAATTGATACAGCAGGCAATGTACTTTGGGCTTGGCGGTATAAGTGGAATGGCGGTCCGCATCTTAAAATAAAAAAAGCCTATGACGGTGGTTTTTGGATAGCATCAGGTGTATTGGTAAAATTAGATTCGGCAGGTTATGGCTGCACAGCTTTAGCACATCCGGTTTCGCGCAAAGCATTTGCATTAAATATTGAAACCATAAACCTACAAATGGCAGGAGGAGCAGTTGCCTGCTTTCGCACACCTACCATTGAATTTACCGACACAGCATCGTTAACGGATTATTGCATTTATTTAGGACAAAATGATTTTACGTTTACAAATAAGTCAGTTCATATGCACCCCAACCCGGCCAGCACACAGCTTACAGTGCAACTACCCAATGCAAACACGGGATATGTAACTGTTGCTATATATGATGTTATAGGCAACATATTGCAAGCACCTGCAAGAAAAGAAATAAGCAATGACAGTTTTACAGTTGATATAAACCATTTAAGCACAGGTATGTATTTTATAAAAGTAAACCACTGGGTGTTACGGTTTGTAAAACAGTAGGGTGTATTACAAAGCAGGGATTGCGATATCATATTTTGAGATTGGCCTAAAATTTTTTTTAAAAAATTTGCAGGTAATTTTTATTTGTATTTGCTTTGTAACGCAAAGTACTTTATAAAAATTGTAAAAATGAGCTCAGAGCATATACAAGCTATACATGATATACGTAATATTATGCAACGCAGCAGCCGGTTTATTTCGCTAAGTGGTTTATCGGGTGTGTTTGCAGGTGTTTACGCATTATGTGGTGCTGCTGCCGCTTACCTTTATACAAGCCTTGAGTACAGCCAGGGGCCCTATTGGGCTGCCGCGCGCGATTCGGTTGGTAATATTAACATGGGCTGGTACACATTCTTTTTTGCCAATGCATGTACGGTGTTACTACTATCGGTTATTACTGCATTTGTTTTTACGTATCGCAAGTCGCGCAAACAAGGTTTGCCAATATGGGATTATACGGCCAAGCGGTTAATAATTAACATGGCAATTCCATTAGTTGCCGGAGGTGTTTTTATACTTATTATTTTTTGGCATTATCATTTGGCAGGTTTAGTAGCGCCCGCTATGCTATTGTTTTACGGTTTGGCACTGCTTAATGCAGGTAAATACACTTTAGTAGAAATAAGATATTTAGGCATTACACAAATTGTTATTGGCTTAATAGCTACGTATGATATTGGCCATGGCTTGTTTTATTGGGCTTTAGGTTTTGGTGTATGTCATATTGTGTATGGCTCCTGGATGTGGTTTAAGTACGAAAAGCATATAAAGTAATTTTGGCTTGATATAAATATGATTCGTAAATTAAATAAAGCATTTGAAAGCCGTGTGCGGTTAGGTATAATGAGTGCCTTATTGGTTAACGAGGAAATTGATTTTATTACACTTAAACAATTGCTTGATGTAAGTGACGGTAATTTATCAAGCCATCTTACCGCCCTCGAAACACTTAAATACATTGATATTGAAAAAAAGTTTATTGGGCGCAAAACCAATACCACCTATGGCATAACCCGCATTGGGCGCAAAGCTTTTAACGAACATATTGATGCATTGGAATCGATAATAAAAAGAAAATAGTTGCAATATTATATCAGGAGATGACGTTCTCCTTATTTTTTATAATTATACTATGAAATACAAAGCACTCTGAATAATGAAAAAGAACGATATTGTTTTAAGTTTGGCTACCATAGCTTTTACTGCATTGTTTTACCAGCAGCAGTTAGGTATTAACCTGCTTTTGTTTAATGTTTTACTGATTGTTTTATTAGTTGTTACGCAACCCGATTGCATTAAAAAAACATCGTGGTGGGCAGTTGCGCTTAGTTGCATTGTATCGGCTGCAGCAGTTTATTATCATGGTATGCATCAGGCTATTGTGCTAAATATATTGTCGCTATTGCTGCTTCCGGTTTTTACAGTTACTATAAATACATCTATCATTTTTGCTGCAATACATAGTTTATATACGCAGGTTACGGTGGTAGTTTTTATGATAATAGACTATAACCAAAAGCAGCCAAAGCAAACGGGCAAGCCACTTACATTTAAATTAATACTAATTGTTTTACCACTACTCGTTACATGCTTATTCTTCTTTATGTATCAATCGGCCAATCCGGTTTTTCATTTTTTTACTCAAAAATTAAATCTCGATTTTATTTCTTGGCCTTGGTTGCGGTTTGTATTGCTCGGTTTACTTTTAATGTATGCCTTTTTTTATGTACGGCAAATTAAATGGTTAGCCGCTATTGATAGTGCAGCAAAAAATAATTTAGAAACAAGCCCGGTTTATAAAAGTTGGTGGGGTAAAAATTTTACCCTTATGCATGAATTTACATTGGCAAAAACCATTTTATTTCTGCTAAATATTTTACTGCTTACTGTAAATGTTTTAGATGTTGTTTATTTATGGGGAGGAGCAGGTTTACCTGTGGGCCTTAACTATACTGATTTTGTGCATCAGGGTACCGGGATGCTAATTGCTTCCATTGTGTTGGCCATTCTTTTAATTCTTTATTTTTTCAGAGGGGCCTTACATTTTTACACAGATAAAAAGGTGCTTATTATTTTATGCTGTTTGTGGATTGTACAAAACATTTTTATGATTGTTTCTACTGCCTATAGAAATCACATATATATAGAAGATTATTTTCTTACTTATAAACGGTTGGGTGTATATGTGTATCTGCTGCTTTGTGTATTTGGCTTAATAACCACAGCAATAAAAATTATTTATAAAAAAAGCAACTGGTATTTGTTTCGGGTTAATTCATGGATAGTTTATATAGTGTTGTTAACCCTCTCATTTTACAACTGGGATGCATACATCACGCAATACAATATTGCTGCTGCCGAAATAAAAAACCGGCCTATTGATAAAAACTATTTAGCCGATTTATCGTTCAATAACCTTACGCAACTGCTGCTTATGAACGATAGCATTAAACAAGTAACCGTTGCAGAAGATGAGCATGTTACAAGCAGCATAAGTTTTAAACGCAAGTTTTATGACAGCTATTTTTATGAAAGAGATTTTAAATCGCGTTTGCACTTTAAGTTGTATAAATTTTTAGAGTTGCAAAACAATACACAATGGCCATCGTATGTTTTTAACTACAACCACATTGCAAAGCAAGTAGATGTGTTGGCCAAAAATAAATTTAGCGAGTTGCATTTAAGCAATCAGGGCATCGAAACCCTGAAACCCATCGAATCGCTCAAAAACATTCAATATTTGGATGTGAGCCACAATCCCTGGAAACAAGAAGCTGATTTAAGTTCGTTCAAATTTTTAAAAAATTTAAATATCAGCTATACACAACTTGATACTTTGGATTCGTTACCCATACTCAATCACTTGCAAACATTAAACATTTCGGGATTGGAAAATTTGCAGTTTCAAAAATTAAACCGGTGGAAAAATGTAACTTCTGTTGATGCATCGAAAACTAATTTAACCAGCATAAAACAATTGCCGCTTTGGCCCAAACTTACAGGCTTGATATTAGCTGAAAATGAGATTAGTGATTTAAACGATCTGGTACGATATAAAAACTTGCACATGTTAGACTTGAGTAATGCCTTGGCGCAAACACAAACTTTGCCAGTATTGCCAACATTAGATACATTAAATTTATCCAACAATCAAGGGGCTATGCAAAATGCCAGCTTGTTAGACTATTTGCCTTTTAATAATCTTAAAAACTTAAATCTTAGCTTCAATAAAATAAAGCACTTTCCAGTGTCATCAAATCAGCTGCAGCAAAAAGCATCACTCTGTTTAAGCCTTCTCGAACTTAATTTAAGTAATAACGAAATGGGCAGCTTAACCGGTTTACAGTCATTTTCAAATTTAGTTTCATTAAATGTTGCTGATAATAAATTAACCGACATTAGTGACATTGCCTCACTCAATCATTTAAAAATTCTCAATTTAAATAACAACAGGTATTTAAAACAACTTGAGCCTGTTACATTATTAAAAACAGTAACTACACTGGATATTGGCGGTAACAAGTGGCTAAAGGATTATCAAATGATTTCTGATATGCAACAGTTAAAGGTGTTAGATATGTCGGATATGAATATAGATAGTATAGAATTTTTAAATCCGTTGCAACAACTCACCTATTTAGATTTAAGCTATAACCATATCACCCATATCGAAGTGTTAGCTTCAAAGCAAAACTTGCAAGAGCTTATTTTGTCAGGCAATATCATTCATGATTTAACGCCACTTTATAAGCTAAAAAATTTAAAACGTTTGGTACTGATTAATGTAGCCGGTATTGAACAATTACGAAATTTAAAACAGGCATTACCGCATACCGAGTTAATTACAAGTATGGACGACTCCGCATTAAAAACAACAGCTATCGAACCACTAAACTAGTAACAAATGAAACACCTGTATTTTAAACAAGCTGCATGGGCCATAGTGCATGCATGGGCTATGGGCATAGTAATTATTTTTATGCTTAGCATATTGTCATGGGATGTTGTTAGCACAAGCGTAGTCCCGCATGCTGCAGCATTTGTAATAACAACCATAATAGCCGGAGTACTTATGTTTTTTATACTAAGCGTTGCCGGTTGGTTATATGGCCAAACCAAAAACGATTTAAGTTTCAACACCATGTTACACTGTCTGTTACCATGGTTTGTATGTCCATTTATTATTTTAATTATAGCAGTTATATTTTTTCAAAGCTTCGAAATTAATGTTGCTATACATGTACTTCAAATAATGCTATTCGTTCAGATTGCATTAGTCAGATTTATTAAACAAGTAACCTCAATACAACAATGAATAAAATTGTCCGATTTACTGATATGCGTAGCAGTGCCATTACTTTGCTTGCCATCTCATCAACCATAAGCGTACTTTTATGTATGTGCCGTATGTTTTGGCTTGATAATTTACAGTTTGGCAATTTGCTGTGGAATTTGTTTTTAGCATGGATACCTTTTTTAATCGCACATCAAATGCGCAGTAATCAAGCACCCTGGAAACATTATTTATTGTTTTTGTTTTGGTTGCCATTCTTACCCAATGCACCTTATATAGTTACCGATATGGTACACCTGCACAAACATGCAAGCCTCTATTTATATTGGTTTGATATGTTGCTGATTTTTTCTTTTGCCTGGAATGGATTGATTTTAGGTTTTTTATCGCTGTATAGAATACATCATATTTTAAACATGTACCTGAAGCAAACGTGGGCCTGGTTTTCGATGGTTATGATGTTGTTTTTATGTGGATATGGCGTTTACCTGGGCAGGTTTAGCCGCTATAATAGCTGGGATATTATGTGTAAACCGCATAACCTTTTTAATGAAATATATATGGATTTCAGGTATCCGGTTCACAATATCGAAGCGTTTGCATTTTCGGCAACTACAGCCTTGCTCATGTTGGCATGTTACCTAAGCTTAGTAGTTTTTAAAACGTATTCGCATGACAAGCAATAAATTTAGTTTACGTGCACGCATTAATAGTTTTTTTTATGCCGGCAACGGTATTAAATATTTAATAAACAGCGAGCCAAATTTTTTAGTGCATTTATTGGCTTCCGTATTTGTAATTTTTATGGGATGGTATTTTAAAATATCATCTAATCAATGGCTGGCTTTAGCTATTACTATGGCATTGGTGCTTGTAACCGAAACCGTCAATACCTGTATTGAATTATTGGTTGACTGGATATCGCCACAACATCAGCAACAAGCCGGCTTAATTAAAGATATAGCAGCAGCAGCAGTTTTAATAAGTGCAATTATGGCAATGGTTGTTGCAGCAATTATTTTTTTACCATTGCTGTAAATCAAACACAGGCATGTGTAACTGTATATGCAAATAAAAGTAAAACGTTATAACCTGCAATTTAAACAACCATTTCAAATTGCACATGGCATGCGCTATCATACCGAAGCGCTGTATGTTGAAGTATATTTAAATAACGTAGTAGGCTATGGCGAAGCTACATTTCCTCCATACTTGAGCTATAATAGAAATGTTTGTATAGCGTTATTACAAAATTGTAAAGTAAAATTTGATGCCGATACTTTTTTGCAAAACGGGTTTCAAACAGATTTAATGTTACCGCCACCTGCCAATGCTGCACTTAGTATGGCGCTTTTTGATTTGTATGGCAAACTAATTAAAAAGCCCATACACCAGGTGTTACAAGCGCCATTAAAACCGGTTGCTACCTATACAATAGGCATGTGCGCTTTAAATGACTTGCCACAAAAGCTTGAGCAGGCATCCGATTTTAAATTGCTAAAAATTAAATTAGGTGGGCATGATGATAAAGCATTTGTAAAAGAAATAAAACGTATTACATCACAAGCGTTTTGTGTGGATGCCAATCAAGGCTGGACCAACATTGATACTGCAATAAAGATGATAGACTTTTTGTACGATATGGGTTGCACATTTGTAGAACAACCGCTGCCTGTTGCCATGCATGATACGCAAGCTGAATTAATAGTGAGAAGCAAGTTGCCGCTTATTGCCGATGAGTCATGTCAAACAGTGGATGATGTAAAAGAACTTGCAAACCGGTTTAACGGCATTAATATTAAGCTGATGAAATGTGGCGGCTTACATGAAGCATTACAACTGATACATGCAGCAAATCAACATAATCTCACAATAATGTTAGGCTGTATGAGCGAAGGCAGTGTAGGATGCTCGGCAGCAGCACAATTAGCAGGCTATGCACAAACGGTTGATTTAGACGGGCCTTTGCTTAACAGTAACGACCCTTTTAATGGGATAACATATCATAACGGGGCATTAGTTTTAAACCATAAATTTGGCATTGGTGTTACACCAAATAATTTATATAAACCATTATAATTTAAGTTTATGAAAACATATAGCATTTTATTTTTTACTTTTTTAAGTATTACCACTTATGCACAAAATCCGCTAAAGCCAACACCGGCTGCCGACAGGCTGCACAATAGCATTACAAAAGAAAGATTAAGTAAAAGCTCATTGGTAAAAAACGTTCCGTTTACAAACATAGGGCCATCAATTATGAGCGGTCGTGTGGTTGATGTTGCCGTATCGCCAACCGATCCTACACATTTTTATGTAGCCTATGCAAGTGGCGGGTTATGGTTTACCAACAATAATGGCATTTCATTTACACCATGTTTTGATAATGAAGTAGTGATGACTATTGGCGATATTGCTGTTGACTGGACTAACAATATCATCTACATAGGAACAGGCGAAAATAATTCATCCCGTTCTTCGTATAGTGGTGTAGGTATCTACAAATCAAATAACAACGGTAAAACCTGGCAACATATAGGCTTGGCCGAGTCGCATCATATTGGCCGCATTGTTTTGCATCCTACACAACCCCAAACTTTGTGGGTTGCAGCTATTGGCCATTTATATAGTACCAATAAGGAGCGCGGTATTTTTAAAACTACTGATGGCGGTAAAACCTGGCAACATACTTTATATATTGATGATACAACCGGTTGCATTGATCTTACTGCCGATGCTTTTAATCCAAACATTTTATATGCAGCGGCATGGCATAGACACAGGCAGGCTTGGAATTTTGTTGAGTCGGGTGCTACATCGGGCATTTATAAATCGGATGATGGGGGCATAACCTGGAAGGCCTTAACGATTGCCGGAAGCGGATTTCCGCAAGGTGCAGGCAATGGCCGTATTGGCTTGGCAACAAGCAAACTAAACAGTAATGTAGTGTATGCAGTAATTGATAATCAGGCAGCAAGGCCTGCAAAAAAGCCCGAAAAGGGTTTAAACAAGGATACACTACGCAACATGAGCCAGGCACAGTTTTTAAATGTAAGCGACAGTTTAATTGATGCCTATTTGGATAAAAATGATTTCCCGCAAAAGTACAATGCCACTTATGTAAAGCAGCAAATACGCGATGGTAAAATAAAACCTATTGCCTTGGTACATTATATTGAAGATGCAAACACGGCATTGTTTGATACCGAAGTAACCGGTGCCGAAGTGTATAAAAGCACCGATGCCGGAATACACTGGACAAAACAAAACCTTAATTATTTGGATGAAATATTTTATACCTACGGATATTTTTTCGGACAAATTGTGGTTTCGCCATTTGACGACAATGAAATTTACATAGGCGGTGTACGCATTATTAAAAGTTTAGATGGCGGCAAAACATTTAAAAGTATTGATGCCGATAATATGCATAGTGATTTTCATGCATATTATATCAACCCAAATAAACGCAACCACCTGATTATTGGAAACGATGGAGGTATAAATATTTCCTATGATGGCGGTAAAACTTATACCAAATGTAATACGCCACCGGTTGGTCAGTTTTATGCTGTTACGGCCGATAATGCAAAACCATATAATGTTTATGGTGGCTTGCAGGATAATGGCGTTTGGTATGGTCCATCAAATTACAAAGCAGGCTATGGATGGTACGATTCGGGTGCATACCCCTATAAATTTTTATTAGGTGGCGATGGCATGCAAACACAGGTTGACAGGCGCGACAACAATGTTATATACACCGGATTTCAATTTGGTTTTTATTACCGAATGGATAAAAATGGCAACAATGCAGTTTCGATACAACCTACCATCGAACTGGGCGAGCGACCTTTAAGGTTTAACTGGCAAACACCCATTGCATTATCACACTTTAATCAAGACATACTTTACTTAGGCAGTAATAAATTACATCGTTCATTTGATAAAGGAAATACCTGGAAAGCAATTTCGCCCGACTTGACTCAAGGTAGTAAAAAAGGCGATGTAGCTTATGGTACACTTACTACCATTAGCGAATCGGCACGCATGTATGGTTTGCTTTACACCGGCAGCGATGATGGTTTAATACATGTGAGCGCGGATGGTGGCAATACATGGAAAAAAATCATTAAAGGCCTGCCCGAAAATTTGTGGGTAAGCCGCATTGTTGCCAGCAAACATGCCGATAGTGTTGTGTATTGTACTTTAAATGCTTATCGTTTCGATAACTATGCACCATTGATTTATAGAAGCAATAATTTGGGCAACACCTGGCAACGTATTTTTACGGATTTACCTTTCGAAGCTGTAAATGTGATACGTGAAGATGAAGTAAATCCAGCTATACTGTACGTAGGTACCGATAATGGTTTGTATGTAAGTTTAAATGAAGGCAAAACAAGTATGAGTTTTAATAACGGTTTGCCCGCTGTGGCAGTACACGATTTATTTGTGCAGGCCGATGCGTCTGACATAATTGTGGCTACGCATGGTCGCAGTTTATATAAAGCTTCATTAAAATTTGTACAGCAATTGCATGATAGTGTTACAGGCAAACCTTTGCATGTATTTCAAATGGATGGCACAATGCACAGTAAACGTTGGGGTAGCAAAAATTTATATGACGATATTCCTTATAACACGCCCAACATTACCATTCCTTACTACAGTAAAACCGCTGGCATTAGACAAATTAAAATTTATAATGCCGATAGTTTGTTAATACATGCTTTTGCTGATACGGCTGTTGCAGGACTAAACTATGCACATTTTGATGCAAGTGTAACCAGCAATGTTTCGGCTTATGCCGATAAAAACTACCTGTCCAAACCGGATACCGATACCGATGGAAAAATATATGTTGTGCCTGCTACGTATAAAGTGGTTGTTAGCGATGACATAAATCAAGTAATAACCAAATGGGTTGTTAAAGAGCGCAAGCAGGTAAACCGTTCAGAACGTAACCCTACAACACCCGGAGAAATAAATCGCAAAAACTGGCGCAGATAAATTTTTACTTGTTTTTTAAACGATGCTTAGCTATTGCATAAGGCGATGGCGCAATTGAATAGATGTAACCAATGGTAGCTGTAAAACCTGATGCATTAATTTTTGTACTGCCTTGTTGTCTTATAGTTGAAGTGTTTTGAAAAAAATAATCCTCGGATATTGGTTTATTAAATGCATGTTGATACGCCAAACCGATGCGCCACATATTGTAATTGCGTGTAGCAAACAATAAACCGGTACCAAATTTTGCAGCGGGCACCATGGTTTTAGTAACACTTCTGTTAATAAGGCAGTTTTCATCAAGTGAGTAAATCCTATAAGCAATTTGGCTATTGTGTTTACCCTCTGTTAAAAACTGTACTTGCATACCTGATTCGCCAAACCAAAGTATGCTGCGTGATATTGGATAACGATAAAGATAGTTAACACCTAAACCGACATACGTTTGTGCATACTCGAATGAAAAAAATTCGGGCTTCATATTTAATGAATCATAAAAATAAATGTTGTCATATTTATAATTAATTGATGAGAATGCAGCTTCTATTTTAAGTGCATGTTTTAAATGATAGTTGATAGTATAACCAAACTGTATTGCAGGACCAGTAACGCCTTTTATTTCAGGAGCCGGGCCAGCAGATGTAATGGGTGTAGTATGTGCATTTAATCGCAAGCCCAAATTAAACTCAAGCTGATTTCGTTTAAATAGCTGAACCAATGCCGCACTGTCAATAGGTTTATTAAAGTGACGGCTGTCTTGTGCATAAACATAAGCCGAGGGGCTGTTTAATGCTGCAGCAGTTTTACTTCGGGTTAAAAAATAAGTGGCACCTATATTTATACTGCTTCCATTTTTAGTGTATGTGCCTGATGATACAGTTCCTGTTGGTGTGCTAAAAATAAATTTACCGGTACTAAAATTTTGTGGAGCTATTTCTAATTCGGCAAACAAATGCCACAAGTTTTTATTTTTGGTAGCAAAGCCAATGCCGGCTGCACCTGTAAAACTTAATTGAAACAAGGATCCGGTGTTTTGTACATCTATGTCAAACAAGGTGTAAGCGGTATCGTTGTGTGCATACGCAGCCATACTTAACGAAGTAGGTTCAAAAAAAGTTTTAAAGTTTAAGCCACCACTAAACAGCATGTATTTGTTTTGGGTTATCGGTTTGCGATATACCAATTGCAGTGGTACAGCAACGTAGCCAAAGTATGCGCTACTTACATAACCGGCATTATCTAAACTGCTTACATTGTTTTGCCACAAACCGTTTAACGAGTCGCTTAAATTCATACACCAATCAAAAGGTATAGCGCCAAAATGCAAACCGGTTTTAATGCCTATGTTTTCTTCAGGATTAAAAACAAATTCTAAACCGCCATCAAAACCTAATTGACCATGTGGCTTCATATTTTGTGTGCCTGTATGCAAATTGCTTTTTCCTTTAAACACATGCATGGTCTTAAACGATAATCCATAATGTGTCTTTTTAAACAAGTATGCATTGTCTTGCGCCAATAGCAATTTGCTTGCAACACACAATGATATTAAACCAATGATTGCCTTATGCATAATGAGGTATAATTAAAGTTTTACTTGCATTACATAATCATCGTTTTCTTCAGTGCCAACATAAAATTTTTTAGTGCCAATAATTTCAAAACCCATTTTCTTATAAAAAGCAATAGCACGGTGGTTTTGCTGCCAAACACCTAACCAAAGCACATCAAAATTATTTTGTTTGCCAAACATAATAGCATGCTGCATTAATGCAGCACCAACTTGTTGTTTCCAAAATTCTTTGCAAACATAAATGCGCTCCAATTCTAAATTAGCTTGGGCCGGGTTTAAATTTTCGTGCAACCTGTCGGTGCGTAATTTTGTATAACCAATGGCCTCGTTATTAAAGTAGGCAATAAAATAAGTTGCTTGTTTACCCGAAATAGTATGAGCTATATCAGTTGCAATAAATGCTTGGATTATATATGCAGATATGTCGTTTGCATCTTTTACATCACCGTAAGCTTGTTCAAATGTTTGTGCGCCCAGCTGGCATAGTAAGTTGGCATCGTTTGCAGCAGCTTCTTTTATCTGTACCATCAATTTGTTGTATCAATTAAAAACTACTCCCACCTGAATAAACGGGCTGCACCCATATAAACCAACAGGCCCCAAATGGTAAGTCCGGTAATTTGTGGCAGCACTTCAATAAGCGAAGCCCCGTCAAATGCAACTAAACGCAGGGCATCATTTAAAAATGTTAACGGTAATAATTTGCAAATTGGTTGTAACCAAACAGGCAAAGCGCTTATGCTGAAAAAAGTACCCGACAATAAAAACTGTGGCAGCGTTATCATGTTAGCAAAGGGAGGAATTGTGCTTTCGTTTTTTGCAACACCTGAAACAATAAATCCAAAGCCCATAAAAACAATTAAGCCCAAGGCTGCAAGCAATAGCATGGTTAAAAAAGTAAGCAGTCCATTAATTAAAGTAAAACCAAAAGCAGCCCAGCCAATTAAAATAATAAAAGCGGCACCCATTAATGCAAATACAATACGTGCCAGTGCTTCGCCCAAAATAATATAAATGCGTTTTATAGGAGTAGCAAAAAAACGTTTAATAACCAATGTTTGACGCAGGTTAAAAAACACAAATGCAACACCAAAAACACCGGTGCTTAAAATTGAAAACCCCAACTGACCCGGCAATATAAAATCAATGCGTTTGTAGGGCCTGCCACTTACTTCGGTTTGGCTAAGTTGTATGGCCGGCTTGGTTTGCAATGCGCTAACGTTTATTTTATCAATAATACTGCCGGCTATGGTGCCAAATAATTTGCCTTTATCGGGCGATGCTGCACTGGTTTGTATTTGTATTTGCAAGGTACCATCTGTATTTTCAGCAATGGCAAGGGCAGCATCCAAGGTTCCCTTTTCTAATTCTTTTTTAATTTGTTGGGTGCTGTAATTTTTATGCAGCTTAATTACATTGCTATCTGTTTCTAATGTTTGATAAAATAAATTGTTGGTTTGGGTTTGTGGCATGACAGCCACTACAAGTTCAATATTTCCGCTGCCTATAAAACCAAAAACCAAAATAAAAACCAACGGAAAGGCTAACGTAAATACAACGGCACTGGGGCTGCGCATAATACTTTGTAAACTTGCCTTACTAATGGCAAGCATTGCTTTTGTCTGACTATATGATTTCATGTATGGTAACAGTTACAACTTAAATTTAAACAGCATCAATACTGTGGCCTGCAATTTTTAAAAACACATCTTCCAGGTTTGCCTTTTTAACCTCACGTCTGGGGTCAAAGCCGCTGGCTAATAATTGATCTATCAATGCCTGTGGTGTATCTAAGGCAATAATATTACCACCTTCCATAATGGCAACACGGTCGCAAAGCGATTCGGCTTCATCCATGTAATGTGTGGTAAGCACTACGGTTACCGATTGCTTACGCAAATCACGAATCAAATCCCATAAACTTCTACGCGCCTGCGGGTCGAGCCCGGTAGTAGGTTCATCTAAAAAAATAATTTTGGGTTTGTTTATGAGTGTTGTTGCTATTGAAAATCGTTGTTTCTGTCCGCCACTCAATTCTTTATATTTTGCTTTCGCTCTATCATGCAGGTTTACACTTTTAAGTATGGCATGTGTATCTATTTGATGATTGTATAAACCTGCAAACAAATGAAGTAGTTCGCTTAGGTTTAAATTTGGGTAGTAACCAGCAGCCTGCAGTTGCACACCAATTATTTTTTTTATTTCATCAGCAGCATTATCTACATCTAAACCATCAACTAAAACCGTACCCGATGTTTTTGTACGCAAGGTTTCAATAATTTCGAGTGTTGTAGTTTTACCGGCACCATTAGATCCTAATAAGCCAAAAATTTCGCCTTGATATACTTCAAAACTGATGCCTTTTACTGCATGATAATTGTTGTATTGCTTGTGCAAATTGGTAACTGATATAATGCTTTGCATTTGCTTTTAGTGTTATAATAGATGCAGCTATACAATAGCCAAAAAGTTTTTAAACTGATAAGGCGCCAAATGTAACGGTAATTGACTACATAAGACTTTTGCCACAAAAAATTTGCTGCAAACATTATGTTCATTTCACTGATTTGATGTCGGTTTGATATTTACAAAAATCTAAGTTTGTTACATGAAAAACTTTATAAATCATATCAGACAGTTTGTAAATTTTACAGATGATGAAGCAGCAGCTTTTTATAATGTAATGACTGAGGTGCATTTTAAAAAAGGCGCTCATTTATTAGAGCAAGGCAGTATATGCGGGCAGGTGTATTTTATTACCAAAGGCACGGTTATTTATTTTATGAAACAGGACGACAGTGAAATTATAAATGAAGTGTTTTTTGAAAACTGCTGGGTTACTGAGTACGGTAGTTTTTTGGCAAAATCGCCAGCCACAAAAAGTATAAGGGCAATGGATGAAGTTACTGTATTAGCTTTAAGTTATAACAACATGCAACAACTTTATTCAAAAGCACAATGCTATGAACGCTTTGGACGTCTGATGGCCGAAAATTTATTTGTAACACATGAACGTGCCATGATACACATGCGCAAAAGTGCCGAGGAACGCTATTTAATGTTTGCAAAAGAACGCCCCGAATTATTGCAACGCATACCGCAATACATGATAGCTTCAATGCTTAACATCACGCCCGAAGCTTTAAGCCGGATACGCAGGCGCGCAATAAAACCGGTTAGGCAAGCACAATAAAAATTGATGTAGATCAATAAAAACGTGTAACAAATATTAATTAACCTGCATCAACGTTAATTGTGGCTCATCAACTTTCTATTTGCCAAAAATTTTCCTGTATGCGTAGTTGTTTAATTTTTATCCTTCTCTTAATCACGTGCCACGTTAAAGCACAACAAAGCACTCAAAACATCAGAGGAATTATAACCGATGACGTAAGTAAAACACCCTTAATCGGGGCCAATATTATTGTGGTGGGCAGCAATCCGATATTAGGTGCCACTACCGATGTAAACGGACACTTTAACATAACAGGTGTAAGCATAGGCCGTCATTCATTACGCATCAGTTATTTGGGTTATGAGGAGCGTTATCTTGCCGAAGTGGTAGTTACAGCCGGCAAAGAAATTGTGCTCAACCTATCGTTAACCGAAAAAGTAAATCAGATAAATGAAGCAGAAGTTGTTTACAACAGAGCAACCGATAAAACCGTAACTAATAACGATATGGTAATGGTTAGTGGCCGGTCGTTTAATATTGACGATACCAAAAAGTATGCGGGTGCATTGGGCGATCCATCGCGTATGGCAGCAAATTTTGCCGGTGTAAGTGGCGCCAACGATTCGCGCAACGATATTGTGGTTAGAGGCAATTCGCCTGCCGGTTTGTTGTGGCAAATGAATAGTTTAAACATACCCAACCCCAATCACTTTGGTTCGTTAAGCAGTACCGGTGGCCCGGTAAGTATGCTTAATAATAATGTGCTCGATAAATCGGATTTTATTACCGGTGCATTTCCGGCACAATATGGCAATGCATTATCAAGTGTTTTCGATTTGCGTATGCGTAATGGAAACACACAACAACATGAGTTTTTAGCACAAGTGGGTTTCAATGGTTTCGAAGCCAATGCCGAAGGGCCTTTATCAGCTAATCATAAAGCATCTTATCTGGCAAGTTATCGTTACTCAACATTGGGTGCATTTAGTGCCATAGGTATAAATTTTGGCACCGGCACTGCCACACCTGCTTATCAGGATGGTTCGTTTAAATTTTTTATACCGCTAAGTGAAAAAACAAAACTGTCGGTTTTTGGTATGGGTGGTGGCAGCGGTGTTGATTTTTATGGCAACGATGTGGATACCACTATTACGGATTTGTATGGTGATGAAAATGTAAACGTAAAAGTAAAGTACCTCACACTAATAGGTGGCCTCGAATTAGAAACAAATTTTAATACAAAAGCGTATGGTAAATTTTTTGCCGGCATTAGTACTACTCATGAAAATTATGATGGCGATAGCATAAGTGTAATAACACGCGAAGCATATCCCAATGGTATTGCACAATTCGAAACACAAAAATATACAGCGGGCTATCAGTTTGCCTATAAGTTTAATGCTAAAAACAGTTTGCTTACCGGCTTTAATACCGATGCTATTAAGTTTGATTTGTTTAATGCCTACATTAAATATGATAGTTTGATTAACCCAACACAAATAACCTTGGTTGATAACAATGATGTAACCTTACTAACACAAGCCTTTATGCAATTAAAACATCGGTTTACCGAAAACTTTAGTGCAGTTGCAGGTTTGCATGCGCAACAACTCACATTAAATAATGACTTTGCATTGGAACCGCGTTTGGGCTTAAAGTATATGTTTAATAATAAACAGGCTTTAAGTTTGGGTTATGGTTTACACAGCCAAATGCAAAACATATACACTTACTATGTTGAAACCACAGTAGGTACACAAGTAATGCAAACCAATAAGAGCTTAGGTTTTACCAAAGCCCATCATTTTGTTTTGAGTTATGATTACACCATAAATGATAAGTTGCGTTTAAAAGCCGAAACCTATTATCAAGATTTGTTTGACGCACCGGTAACACAAAACCCGTCATCGTTTAGCGGATTAAATACCGGTAATAATTTTGGCCCATCTGACGAAGATAGCTTGGTAAATAATGGTACCGGCACAAACTATGGCGTTGAGTTGACGGTTGAAAAATTTTATGGCAAAGGTTATTACTTTTTAACCACGGTATCGGTATTCGATTCGAAATATAAAGGCAGCGATGGGATTAAACGTAATACGGCATTTAATACAGGTTATGCTTTAAATGTATTGGGTGGTAAGGAGTTTAAATTAAAGGACAAATCAAAAATTATTGCATTAGATATTAAGGTGAGTACTACCGGAGGCCGTTACACAACACCATTAGATACAACTGCATCGGCACAGGAAGGCCGTGCAGTGTATAAAGAAGATGAGGCTTATAGCGTGCGGCAATCGGCTTATTTTAGAGTGGATGCAAAAATTACCTACCGGAAAAATTATGCAAAATCAACTTTAGAGTTTTCGCTCGATTTGCAAAATGTAACCAATCATCAAAACATTTTTTACCAGTCGTACAATCCGCGTACTAACGAAGTAGTTAACGAGTATCAGCAAGGATTTTTTCCGGTGCCAACGGTGCGTTTTACATTTTAGCAATGCTGTTGCACTTGGCGTATAACGTGCCCGTTATCAATAAGCACGTTCGTTTTTTCCTTCAACATAATTTACAAAAGCACGGCAACTTACCTTCATACCACCGGCCGTTGGAAAATTGCCGGTAAAATACCAATCGCCTGAGTGATTGGGACAGGCTTTATGCAAGTCCTCAACACGCTGGTAAATAATTTCAACTTCGGCATTGATGTTTTTAGGTGTTAGCAATTGCCCTATTTTTTTCGAAATCTGTTCATCGGTAAAGGGTTCATATATTTTCTGAACGTGGTTTACCATGCTTTCTTTAGGCAAGGTTAATTGCTCCTTGCACAGGTGATAAACCTCATCAATAATATGCTCCATATTGTTTTCTTCGAGCAATTGTATGGCTGCATTAAATGCAACAAAGTCGCCCAGTTTTGCCATGTCAATACCATAACAATCGGGGTAACGTAATTGTGGTGCCGATGATACAATTACAATTTTTTTAGGCCCTAACCTATCCAACATACGTAGTATTGATTTTTTTAAGGTAGTACCGCGTACTATCGAATCGTCAATAATTACCAGGTTATCTATACCGCGGTTTATAGTGCCGTAGGTAACATCATACACATGCGCTACCAAATCATCGCGCTGTGCATCATCGGTAATAAATGTACGCAGTTTGGCATCCTTAATGGCAATTTTTTCAACGCGCGGCCGCAGGTTAATAATTTCGGTAAGTGCATCGGGACTTAGCTTTTTATTGCTTTCTAAAATCTTGCGCACTTTCGATTGGTTAATGTATTCTTCAACACCTTTTATCATACCGTAAAAAGCAGTTTCGGCTGTGTTGGGTATAAACGAAAATACGGTGTTTTTTAAATCAAAATTTACGGCTTCAAGTATAGAAGGTACCACCCGTCTGCCTAATTCTTTACGTTCTTTGTAAATGGTTTCATCGCTGCCACGCGAAAAGTAAATGCGCTCAAACGAGCACGATTTTTTAGGCAATGGTTCGCGTACTTTTTGTACAGACCATTGTCCGTTTTGTTTTATAATCAGGGCACAACCCGGGTTTATTTCTTCAATCTTATCAACCTGAATATTAAAAGCTGTTTGCATTGCAGGGCGCTCACTGGCTACTACCACCACTTCGTCATCGGCATAATAGTATGCCGGCCTTATGCCACTGGGGTCGCGTAATACAAATGCATCGCCATGGCCAATTAATCCGCAAATAACATAACCGCCATCCCAATTTTTTGATGCCCGCCTTAATACGCGTGTAACATCTAAATGGGCAGCTATCATTTCCGAAATTTGCGTATTACTATATTCCTCCTGCTTAAATTTTTTAAAATTCAGTTCTACTTCTTCGTCTAAAAAATGTCCGATGTTTTCTAATACGGTTACGGTATCGGCTTTCTCGCGTGGATGCTGGCCTAAGGCAATAAGTTGTTGTAACAACTCATCTACATTGGTCATATTAAAGTTGCCGGCTACGGCTAAGGTGCGGCTTTTCCAATTATTTTGGCGGATAAAGGGATGGCAGCTATCAATGGCATTTTTACCAAATGTGCCATAGCGCAAGTGCCCTAATAAAAGTTGCGATACAAATGGAATTTCTTCGTGCAGGTATTCCGTATCGGTAAGTTTACCGGCATCGTTTTTTTGCAGGTTTACCAAAGGGGCATTTATCTTTTCAAAAATATCTTGTATGGCTTGCCGCTCTATACTGCGTTTGCGATGCATGTAATTGCCACCGGGCTTGGTATTAAGTTTTACATCAACCACACCGGCACCATCCTGTCCGCGGTTGTGTTGCTTTTCCATGAGCAGGTAAAGCTTGTTGATACCGTAAAACGGTGTGCCATATTTTTCAGCATAAAAACTTAATGGCTTTAGTAATCTGATTAGGGCTACACCACATTCATGCTTTATTTGATCGCTCATGGCAAGTGTTTTTTAATTAAGGCGTAAAGATAATAAAAGCCTTTTGCAGTTGGGCTGTATAGCTGTTTGCTACGTTATTATGTGCTTAAATTATTTGTTGCTGTTGTACGGTATTAGTTAACGGGCTAATGTCAGCAACTCAGGCCATTATCTCTTCTAAAATTTGATGTGTTTTAATGGTACTGCCATATAAGTTATGGTGGTAGTAGTAACTTAATACATGTGTTAGCAAGGTTTTGCGTTGTGTATGGGTAGTTGTTATTTGTTGATGTGTTTGCAGGTTTGATTGCATAAAGAAATGCAGTAAACGGGCATCATCAGCAGCAATAAAATCGGGATGGAGTGGCATTTGAAATAAGAAAACACCTTCGCGCAAATCGAAAAAAGTATGGCCGGTATCGAAGCTGCCATCCGGAAAAAAACCTAAATGCTGTGTTAACTGCACCAAGAAGTAGTGGTGGAATTGTTTGCAATTTGCAGCATTTGCATCGAGCCACAACAAGTGTTGCCTTATAAATTGAAACAGTTGGGTATTGGCTTCTTCCTCACGTATGGATTTGCCTAAAACTTCGGCTAAAAAAAAAGCGATGGTGCTTTTGTTTACATCATAAGGTATGGTTTGGTAGGCAGGTGCTGTACTTAATTCTGTTATAAAATGTAATGTTTTATTGGGTTTGTGGTTCGATACAAATTCAATTAATGTAAGTGGTTGCAGCATAGCCATGTTGATGCGCGATTTGGGCTTACGTACACCCTTTAGCATATACGATTGCATACCCAATTGCGCTGTATATATTTTTGCAATAACCGATGTTTCGGAGTAGGCTATGGTATGCATTACAATGCCTTGTGTTTTTATAATCACTTTGAAAAACTTAGATGGCAAATTTAAAATTAGGTTACATACAATATAAACAGGAAATACTAAAACAAACGTTTAAATATTATAACCTGTTTAGTGGGTAAACAATTGAAAGCCTTTCTGTAGCTGTTTTTGAAAAGCAAGCGTAAATACGGCATAACGAATAAAAGCATGCTTACTCTTTGAGCTTTGGTTGTTGTGATGTTTACAAATAGTTGATTAGTAACAGGCCCCGAAATAAATTGATACACCCAACTCGTTTATTATTTTAACTATAGATGTTTCAGGCAACTTCTATAAAAAAGTATTTGGTAATAACTTAAAGGATACCTTCATAGAAGTTATCACCTAAAATATGCTGCGTATGAAAAATATAATTACCACTGTAAAAGCCAAAGTTTTTTGCCAAATGCCAGCTGTTTATTTTACTGTTTTGCTTTTAGCAAATGTTTGCAGTTTGCCTTTATATGGGCAAGTGCCTGTTGCAGGTTTTGGAACTACGCAAGCCGATATAAAAATGGGCGATACTGTAAACTTTGTAAACACCTCAATAGGCTTTACTAACGGGACCTTGTTTGTTTGGAATTTTGGCTTACCCTGCGATACCGATGCCCTTGGCAACCCTGTGGTAGCAGCCTGTAACGATACCGTTACCGGGCAAATTAGCGTGTTTAATATTTATAAGTTACCCGGCAACTATACAGTTACACTTAAAGCATTACACAACGGAAATGTATATACCACTTTTCAAACTATTTATATAAAAGCTTCTTTAGATCCCGCCTGTGTTGACTTAAACCCTTGTAATTTAATTAGCAATGCCGATTTTGAAACGGTTAGCACTTGCCCGGGCACCGATTATCAATTTTTAGGTACAGGGCCTTTTGTGTGGGGTAATCCCAACCCACCAGCATCGTGCAATTGGTTGTATCCAACTTATGGCTCGCCCGATTTATTTTTTCACAATACCAATACACCGGCTTGCCCAAACAGTAACTGGGCGGCCAATAGTGGCCATTTAAACAGCCAGACTATGGCTGGGGGCACAATTTTGGGCGGCAGCAATTACCGGGAATATATTGTACAGGAATTAAAGCATGCATTGGTGCCAAATAAAATTTATCATTTACGATTATGGACTCGCCTTTGGACCAACATTAACACTACGGAATGTAAACTGCAGGTAGCATTTACAAACAGCAACATTGCCGATTATGGCACAATCAATCCACTACCACTGCCTGCTAATGCACTTATATTAACATCAGCTAACCGCTTAACTAACGATAACCTATGGCATGCTGTGGATTATACTTTTACTACAACACAAGTAGGTTTAAACCAAATTATTATTGGTAATTTTGAAAACGATAATAGCCCCACCTTAGATGCTGCCAACAGTAGCGGATATGTTTTCCCATTTTATAACGACATTACCTTATTTGCCGTAAACGGCTTAGATGCAAACGTTGAAAACCATTGCAACGGCATGGGCAGTATTAGTATTAATGCCCCATGCAATACACCTACACAAACATTTACGCCACCATTTACTTATTGGTGGAGTAATGGCAGTACTTTGCAAAATCAGGCATTGCTAACCCCGGCCACCTATACAGTAACAGTTACTGATGCCAATGGTGCAACCCTATCCGAAAGTTTTACGGTTTTAGCAACTGCTGTGGTAACCCCCCCCGAAGTAATGGGCCAACATTATGCCTGTGGCATTAATCATGTTTTTACTGTAATCAATCCATTATCTAATTTAAACTATACGTGGCATACCAATACGGGTATTGCCGGTTTTGGCACTACGGCAGTTTACGATTTTATTGCCAATGGCTACACAGGGGGCACCCTAACATTTACCGCCACCGACCCTGCTACGGGCTGCCAGGCAGCTTCATTGCCATTTATTGTTGCACCCTGCTGCACCGGTGATTATACGTTTACAGATGTATCGGCATCGTGGGTATATGCTAACTACCCGGCCATATTTTATATCAATTCGGGTACACCCTGTGTATCGTTAAACACAGGCACCATTGCCATAAACGGCACCTTTACCATTGATATGGATATGTGCATTGACCATACGCAAATTTTACTGGGCCCCGATGCCCATATTGATATAATACCCGGCATAGCCGTAAATACTACAGGCTACACCCACCTGCACACCTGTAACGGCAACTATATGTGGCAGGGCATTACCGTAAATACCGATGCCGCTTTAAGTATAGATCATACACTTGTTGAAGAAGCGCAACAGGCCATTATATGTATGCCCAATGCCACGGTTAATACCGCATCGGCCAGTATTTTTAATGCCAATTATAAAGGCATTGTGTTTAATTTAAATGGGGCAGCACATACGGGCGTTTTGCAAAAAACAGTGTTTGAATGCAACCACCAAAGCAATGGTACTGCCCTTACCTTAATACCCCCATTTGCAGGGCAAAACCCCGCCTGCGGTATAGAAATTAATACTGCTGCTGCAATTAAAATTGGTAACGAAAGTAACAGCAGCCTGTTTCCGCCAAGCCACCAAAACCTGTTCCGAAACTTAAACCTGGGCATTGATTTACAAAACAGCCAGGCCGAAATAGTAAACAACAAGTTTGAAAATATAAGGCGGTACCAAAGCAATGTGTTTTTATCCAATGGCTATTGCATAAAAGGCGCCAACCCCAATGGCCTAATTACTGAAATTACCGTAGGTGGCAGCAATATATTGCCATTAAAAATTTACAGAAGCAATGAATTTGAAAATGCACTTAATGGCATTAGGTTTAATAACCAGGTAACCTGTTATATTCTAAACAATAAATTTAACCTGATACAAGGCAACGGTGTAATAGCTGGTGTGGCAGGTACCTGCATAAGCCTTACCAACCATGAAGCTACGTACTTAAACATTGCCAATAATTATTTCGACAATTTTGATATTGGCATAACAGCAGGTTTACTAACCGACATTGACCTGAACATAACCAACAACTATTTTAACACAACAGCCAAATTTGCCAATTCCCAGGCAACAGTAGGCATAAGGATTTTGCGTACGCCCATGCTTAATTTAGGTAATTCGCCCAAGTACATACAAGGTAATATTATTAAGCACAGCCATAAAGGTATTTTTAGCCGACTGGCACAGGGGCTTACCATACAAAACAATACCATTGAATTTGACCCTGCCGATATTGCCGCCAATGCCGTTTACCGCTATGGCATACATATAATTGGGGGTGGCAACACCGGATACGGTTTACATAACATCGAAAGCAACTGGATATATAAAACCGGCAGTGTGTTTAACTTAGCCGATGAAAAACTTGCAGCCATAAACATACAATCGAGTGGCAAAAACTTTGTATTGAGTAACCTGATAAACAAAATGGGCATTGGGGTTTACTTTGGCACCACCACTATGTCTAATACAGTGCATTGCAACGAAATGAACGACTGCCTTACAGGAGTGCGCTTTGATGCCTCCGATATTGGCAACCAGGGCACACCGGGACCTAACGGAATATCGCAAGGCAATAAATGGAATTACAGTTGCGCTAATTGTTATGCACTAAAGAGTGTAAACAGTACCACTGCACCAACCTGGTATGTGGAGAGTTCTGCTCCGGTGAATACATTGCCTTCTTACCCTGCTCCAAATAATATGTTTCCTCTTGGTATTGTGGCCATTGATAATAACAACATATTACCAGCTACTGATTGTAATATACCTTGCCCTACCTGCCCGCCCCTGCGCATGGCTGATATTGTTTCAGGTAATGGTGATTTTGCCAACATGAGTGCTGATGAACGCTATCGGGCCCTTAACGAAGTGTTTCGGATATTAAATGTCGACACCTTTTATATGTATATGGGCTTACCGAGCGACATCATACTGCAAAACTTTTATGACAGCGCCTACTTTACCAATATGGGTATGTTAACCATTGTGGATGAGCTTATTGCCGATTCAATCAATTTTGTAGCAGGCATACTTAATAGCTGGATAAGTCCTATAAATCACTTTGAAGAAAATGCTGCTATGGTTAATGATTTGTATTTAACTTGTTGCGAAAATGGAGATTGCATTTTCGATTCCACACAGTATGTTATTTTGTACAACATTGCTTCCGAAAATCCTTGCAGTGGGGGAGATGCTGTTTTCAAAGCAAGAGAAATGCTTGACTTAATGTTTGATGATTACTTAACTGAACCTGCTGCAAGGTTTGCAAATAGCCAAAGTGAACAGGTATTACCCGATATAAATGTTTATCCTAATCCTGCAAAAAATTATTTAGCAATAGAGATTAATAATTTAAGCGAAAATTTTATCTGGAGTTACACATGGAGCAATTTGCTTGGCAAAACAGAAGATAAAAGGGAAGGGCTTACTGCACCCAGCTTTAAAATAAATACATCTGATATTAAACAGGGTGTGTACATACTCAATCTAAATGTTAATCACATTAACAAAGCGTTTAAAGTAGTTGTTATAAAATAGTCTGTCACTAACCTCAGATTATTTTAAAAATAAAACTACTTTCGAAATGAGAAAAATATTTGTAATAGTAATTATACTTATCTTACAATTTAATAGCGTTCATTCCCAAAATATTATTGCTAACGGTTCTTTTGAGGACACGGTTACATGTCAACAATGGCTCAACTTAAGCAATGGACTTCTCATTTGCATTCCATGGTTTATGGCAATGGGAACACCTGATTACTTCAGTAACTCAATCTTCTTAAATTTTTGTGGAGCGAGTACATTGTACCCTAATTCAATTTTAGGATATCAATTACCACGAACAGGGTCAGGCATGGCAGGATTTGAGTTAAAAAATATGAATACAGAAATGATTTCCTCATCCATTCAACCAATGATACAAAGTCATCTTTATTTTCTGTCATATTATATTTCACTATGCAACAATTGTAAGTACGTTACTGATGATATTGGAGCGTACTTATCAATTGACAGTTTAAATCCTGATTCAATATTGACGTTAAATCTATCGCCACAAGTTTCAAACCCGCAAGGCAACTATATAAATGATACAGCGGGTTGGACATTAATATCCGGTTATTATCAGGCTATAGGGGGAGAGCAATATTTATACATAGGCAACTTTAAAAATGCTGCGAACACAACTTTCGATACTATTGCTGGAGCAAGCTATTGGGGCAGTTATTATTTTTTAGATGATGTAAGCCTGATTGATTGTACAGCAACGAGCATAGTAGAAAATACTGCTTTACAATTTCAATTATTAAACAACCCCGTTAATGGAACATTGCAATTTATAACAGCAACAAAGGTAAACAGGTGTTTTATTTATGATATGATTGGCAATAAAATTTCAACTTATAATTTAAATCAAAACACTAACACCTATACAGTAAGTGTTACAGATTTAAAACAGGGCATGTACCTGTTGGTCATAGAGGATATAGAAAAACGAAGGGGAATGAGAAAGTTTATAAAACAGTAAGAGATAATCCTAAAATCCTTTAATCCTATAAATCATGGTTCAGACAATTGTCACTTTGTCAAACAGATAATTGAATTACCGGTATTATTAGGCTAAAAGTGTTTTACTAAAACAGATGCTTAACGGTGCATTTTCGTAAGGCGGAAACGGCTGTATTTCATTATAGCCTGCTTTGCGATACAGGGCAATGGCTTCGGGTTGATTAAGGCCCGTTTCTAATACACAAACTTTGTAGTTTTGTTTTAAGCATCGTTTTTCAAGATGGGCTAAAATAGCCGTTGCCAGGCCTTTTTTGCGATGCGATGGTAAAACAAACATGCGTTTTATTTCGGCTACTTCGGGTTTGTGAAATTTAAATGCACCACATGCCACCGGTTTGCCGTTATGCAATGCCACAATTATTACCTGCAACTGATTGGAAGTATTGTGCGGTGCGTAAAATGCATGTGCTTTGCCATCGCGTAAGGCTAACGTTGCATCAAGTTCGTTAACCAGCATTACGTAGTCTGGGTTTTGATAATCGGTTTCAATGAAAGTGTACATGAAACTTTAGTTTTTATAAGCATAAAAAAAGCTGCTTGTAGGCAGCTCTGTTTGTTTTTTAGCAGTAGGTGTCAAATGCCGACTGCAAATTTTCGGCAATCATTTCGGCAGTACGGCCTTCAATATGATGGCGCTCAACAAAGTGCACCAGTTTGCCATCTTTAAACAAGGCAATGCTGGGCGATGAAGGCGGGTAAGGCAATGTATATTTGCGTGCTTGTTGCACAGCTTCCAAATCTTGCCCGGCAAAAACAGTAACCAGATTATTAGGCTTTTTGGCATTGTTTAAACTCATTTTAATACCCGGGCGTGCAGCACCGGCAGCACAACCGCATACGGAGTTTATTACTAATAAAGTAGTACCGGCTGCTGTTGGTAAAACGGCATCCACTTGTTCAGGTGTGGTAAGTTCTTGAAAACCTGCCGATGTTAAATCGGCTCTGAATGGGGCAACTAATTGCTCGGGATAAGGCATGATATGATGATTTTTAAAGTTTAAAATTTATAACTTACAAATATAGGCGGTTAAGCTTTTACAAACCGAAATTACAATTAAACCCTTGTTAACGCTTGTTTTTAAAAAACGTAGTTAATAGTTGGCTGCAATCATCGGCCAGTATATTACCGGTTATTATCGTTTTAGGTAATAAAATATTTTGACGTGATAAAAAACCGCGTTTGGGGTCGGGGGCGCCATACACAATAGCTGCTAATTGACTCCAGAATATGGCACCGGTGCACATCATACATGGCTCAAGCGTAACGTACAAGGTACATTGGCTTAAATATTTTGCACCCAGGTAATTGGTGGCAGCGGTTATTACTTGCATTTCGGCATGTGCTGTGGGGTCGGTTAGGCGTTCGGTATAGTTATGGGCACGGGCAATTACTTTTTCATCGCAAACAATTACAGCACCTACAGGCACTTCATCGGCATCAAATGCTTTTTGCGCTTCGCGTAATGCTTCGCGCATAAAGTATGCATGTGTATTTATTGAGGTTAGCATTTTGATATATTAGTAATTGAACAGGTTCAGATAATGCTTGTGTTTTTATTTGTTACATGTAATAAGCAAACTATACATGTATGCAACGAAATTTATTTACAGTTCGCGCTGCAGCATATCGCTGCCAAAGTCGTATAACATTTGTTTTTGTGGTGCATCCATTTCAACAGCCTCTAAATGTGTTATGGCTAATTGGTAATAATGTTTAACGGCTTCGGCAGCCATTTCTTTTACACCCAAAGCATTGTATATAGTGGTTACACGGCTTATTTTTTCATAAGCGGCATAACGGTTTTTGGTATCATGCAAAAGGTCGGTAAGTTGTTCGTACTGGTCAATATTGGCATGGTATAATGCCGATAGGAGCAAGTAGGTTTTTTTGTTTGCAATAATATCGCCACCTATTTGTTTGCCAAATTTTTCGGGGTCGGCATAAACATCTAAAATATCATCTTGTAACTGAAAGGCTATACCTAAGTTTTTGCCATACTCATAAATATGATGGGCATTGTGTGTTGATGTATCGGCAATGATGGCTCCCATTTTTAATGAAGCGGCAATTAGCACAGCCGTTTTTAAAGTAATCATCTGAATATAATCTTCAATTTTTACGGTGCCCGATTTTTCATAATCCATATCTAATTGTTGCCCTTCGCAAACTAATAATGCGGTATCGGTAAACAACGCACTTACCGGTTTTACAACAGCGTCAGGTGCAGCTATTATGTATTGAAAGGCTTTGGTAAACATGGCATCGCCACTTAGTATGGCCACATTGGTATTCCACTTGGCATGCACGGTGGGTTCTTTTCTGCGCAAAGGCGCA
Organism: Bacteroidia bacterium; assembly: GCA_016788165.1. Taxonomy (GTDB): domain Bacteria; phylum Bacteroidota; class Bacteroidia; order AKYH767-A; family OLB10; genus JAEUTH01. Next base: position 90,254 of record JAEUTH010000022.1, read on the forward strand.
TTGTCCATAATATCATCGTGCAGTAAAGTAAAGTTATGAAACAACTCCATGCCAATAGCCGGTTTTAGGGCTTGTTCAATAGTACCACCAAATAATTGGCAACTTAACAAGGTAAGTGCCGGCCTGATGCGTTTGGCATTTAAACTTAATGCATACCTGATGGGGTTATATAAGTCGGGCGGAGTTGATTTAATGGGTAAAGCCAAAATTTCGGCTGCCACCCGATTTTGTAATTGCTGTAAAGTATGCATTGTTACGATTGTTTTTTATATGGAAGTAAGCTTTGTTGAACCGTGAAAAATTACAAGTTGTTACGGCATTTTCATCAAAAGCTTTATTCCGTTTTCTAACGATGCTAAAGGCCGTTGAAGCAAATCGTGCATTTTGGTAATATCGGGTTGTCTGCGTGTCATATCGCCTTCGTTTAAAGGTGGCAAATGCACAATATTTGATTTGGAGCCGGTAAGTTTTATAATGGTTTGTGCCAGTTCAAGTACACTGGTTTCGATATCGTTACCAATATTTACCACATCGTTTACAAAAAGTTTTTTATCAAAGGCATTGTAACAAGCCTCAATGTTGTCGAGTATGAAACAAAAGGTACGTGTTTGCATGCCATCGCCATAAATGGTGATGTCGTTATTTTTTAAGGCAGCATTTAAAAATTTACTCATAACAAAATCGGTACTCTGACCCGGGCCATAGGTATTAAAGAATCTGAAAATGGTAAAGTCTAAATCGTATTCTTGTTTGTAGGCACGCAGGTATGCTTCGCCCACATTTTTTACAATGGCATAAGGCAGGCGCGAGTTTAGTGGCGTAGTGTGTTCGTTTTGCGGATACTCTACCGGTTCGCCATAAACTTCAGATGATGATGAGTAGTAAATTTGTTTAACGCCTGTGTTTTTAGACAGGTTAAGTACGTTTTTTAAACCGGTTAAATCGTTTAGCACCCATGATGGATGTTGTAAGGTGCGTTGTACGCCTACTACGGCAGCATAGTGAAACACATAATCAAAAGAGTATGAGTGAAATATGCTGCTTATGTCTTTAAAATCGTTTACATCGGCTTTAATAAACTTAACGTTATTATGTTTGGATGTGGGTATATTTTCAGTGCGGCCTGTAAGTAAGTTATCTACAATTACAATTTGATTTTGCGCATTGTCGGCCAGTTTTGCAGCCATCCAGCTTCCAATAAATCCGGCCCCGCCTGTTACTAATATTTTCATTTTTGTTTGGTTTACTTTTGTTGATTTAAAGCCTTTTAAATTTATAAAAACTTAGCTGATTAGGCTCATCAGGTATTTGCCATAGCCACTTTTAAGTAAAGGTTCGGCAATGTTTGCCAATTGTTTTTTAGATATAAAACCTTGTTCGAAGGCAACCTCCTCAATACAGCCAATTTTTAGCCCTTGCCGCTCTTCAATAACCTGCACAAATTGCGATGCTTGCATAAGCGAGGCAAAGGTGCCTGTATCTAACCAGGCTGTGCCTTTATCTAAAATTCCAACTTTTAATTTGCCTTGTTGCAAATACGTTTTGTTTACATCGGTTATTTCATACTCGCCACGCGCACTGGGCTTTAACGATTTGGCAATATCACAAACACTGTTATTATAAAAATACAAACCCGGTACAGCATAATTTGATTTGGGTTTGGCCGGTTTTTCTTCTATTGATACAGCATTCATGCCGCTGTCAAACTCAACCACACCATAACGTTCGGGGTCGTTTACGTGATAAGCAAACACCACACCGCCATCGGGTTGTTTGTTGTTTTTTAGTAATGATTGCATACCACTGCCATAAAAAATATTATCGCCAAGTATCAGGGCAACGGCATCATTGCCTATAAACGATTGGCCAATAACAAAGGCCTGTGCCAAGCCATTGGGTATGGCCTGCTCGGCATATTCGAACCGGCAGCCTAATGTTTTGCCATCGCCTAACAAGCGCTTAAACTGCGGCAAATCGTGTGGGGTCGAAATAATAAGTATTTCATTGATACCGGCCATCAGCAGCACCGATAACGGATAATAAATCATGGGCTTATCATACACAGGCATTAGCTGTTTACTCATGGCTAATGTTAAGGGATGTAAGCGCGTGCCCGAACCGCCTGCTAATATTATTCCTTTCATGTGTTGTAACTGTTAGTGTATAGGTTTTTGTAAGGGTTTTATGGATGTGAAATAATTTGGGTATCAACTAAGTTTTAATAAACATTTCTACTTATAGTTAGCAGTTAAATAGTAACAGCTACTCTTTTTAAATACCATTGCATTGTAAATTGGTTATTGTAGTTGTTGGTAAAGGCTTGGCAAAATCATTTATAAATTCGGCATGTGTGTGGCATACTAAAAAACCCGGCATTGCCATTGGGGCAATAATAAAAAGGATGCGGTTATAAAGAATAACATGCGCTAAAAAACCATACATAAAAGCAAAATAGAGCGCTAAAAGTAACAATTAGCCATTAGCAGGTTCAAATTACCGGATAACTTTAAGTACATAAAATCAAATTGCATAGCATTCACTTTGTATCAAGCCATAACAAACACTTAACGTTAGGGCAAAAGCCAAAATGTTTGCCTAAAGTCAGGTTTGCCAATAAAAATTACATTTGCACCCCTCTCAAAAAAAGGTATGGACTTAAAAGCTGCCATCAATACTCAAAACTTGCCCCAGCATGTTGCCATTATTATGGATGGTAACGGCCGTTGGGCTAAGAAACAGGGCAAGCTGCGCACATTTGGTCATAAACACGGTGTGGAGGCAGTACGCGATACGGTTGAAGCTGCGGCTGAGTTGGGTGTTAAATACCTTACTCTTTATGCTTTTAGTACTGAAAACTGGAACCGGCCCAAGTTAGAAATTGATATGTTGATGGAGTTATTGATTAAAACCATACATGCCGAAACCAAAACACTAAACAACAATAATATACGTTTACAAGCCATTGGGCATTTAGCAAGCTTACCCAAAAAATGCCAGCAACAGTTAAACGAAACCATAACAAATACCGCCAACAACAGCAGAATGACATTAGTGCTTGCCCTTAGTTACAGTGCCAAGTGGGAAATTACCCAAGCAGTAAAACAGTTAGCTGTGCAAGTAGCAAAAGGTGAATTAGTGGCTCAGGATATTTCGGAAACTACCATAAGCAATGCCTTAACAACGGCTAACATGCCCGACCCCGAATTGCTTATCCGCACCAGTGGCGAATACCGTATCAGTAATTTTTTACTGTGGCAAATAGCCTATGCCGAACTTTATTTTTGCCAAAAGTTATGGCCCGATTTCAGGCGTAACGATTTTTATGAAGCTATAATTGATTACCAAAAACGCGAACGCAGGTTTGGTGGTGTTAAAAGTTGACCTGAGCCTAAATTGAAACCTGCATTTACCTATAAATTCAAAAATGTTGCCCTTGTAGCCTTTCAGGTTATAATGCTTATGGTATGTACCAGTAGTATGCTACAAGCGCAAGTAAGCCTTGGCCAACCCGATTCGTTAGACCTGGATTACAATACGCCTAAAGAGTATGAAATTAAAAGTGTTGAGGTTACAGGCATTCATTACTTAGATAAAAATGCTTTAAAAGTTCTTTCGGGTTTAACCCCGGGCGATAAAATTCGCTTACCCGGTGAAGCCATTGGCAAAGCCATCGAAAATTTATGGAAACAAGGCCTGCTTAGCGATATTAAAGTGGCTATTAAAAATGTACAAGGCAATTTAATTTCGTTAGAATTACAATTAACCGAACGGCCACAACTATCGCGTTATTCATTTAAAGGTGTAACCAAAGGTGAAGCCGAAAAACTCCGCGAAAAAATATTAATTGTACGCGGGCAAATAATTACCGACAATTTACTGCAAACTACTTCCTATAAAATAAAAGAATACTTTATTGGCAAAAGCTATCTCAACTGTAATGTAACTTTTGATGTAAGCAGCGATAGCAGCGAACAAAATAAACAAGCCCTGGTTATTAAAGTTGATAAAGGCGCAAAAACCAAAATCAATAAAATAACCTTTACCGGCAATAAAGCTTTTAGTGAGAATAAGCTTAAAAAGCTGATGAAGGAAACCAAAGAAAAACATATTTACCACCTTTTTAAGACCTCAAAATATATTGATGAAAACTTTGAAAAGGACAAAGAAAAAATCATTGCCAAGTATTTGGAAAAGGGCTACCGTGATGCCAGAATTATTAGCGATAGCGTTTATAAATTTGATAAAAACACAGTTAATCTCGATATAAACATATCAGAAGGTAACGTTTACTATATACGCAATATCGAATGGCTGGGCAATACCAAACATTCGTCAAAAGAACTGGCTTTGATTTTAGGTATAAGCAAAGGCGATGTTTATAATCAGAAACAACTTGAAAGTGGCTTAACACAAAGCCAAAGTGGCCGCGACATACAATCACTTTATAATGACGAAGGGTACTTGTTTTTTCAGATAACACCTGCCGAAGTAAAAATAGAAAACGACTCTGTTGACCTTGAAATGCGTATTTACGAAGGCAAACAGGCAACCATAAACCGCGTAATTGTAAAAGGAAATACCAAAACCAACGACCGTGTTATCATGCGCGAATTACGCACCAAACCCGGCCAACTTTTTAGCCGTACCGATATAATTCGCACCCAACAAGAAATAGCGGCACTTGGTTATTTTAATGCCGAAGCCATGCGCATTGTACCAAAGCCCAATCCTACCGATGGTACCGTTGACTTAGAATATACAGTTGAAGAAAAACCATCAGACCAGTTGGAATTAAGTGGCGGTTATGGTGGTGGCCGTTTGGTAGGTACTTTAGGCGTATCATTCAACAACTTCTCAGCCCGCAACATGTTTAATAAAGAAGCCTGGCGTCCACTACCCAGTGGTGATGGCCAACGGTTAAGCCTGCGTGCACAAACCAGTGGTGTTGCTTATCAATCGTATAGTGCATCGTTTACCGAACCCTATTTGGGAGGCCGCAAACCCAATTCGTTTACCACTTCCATTTATTATTCAGTACAAAACCCATCAGGCTATAAACGAAACGACCCTCGCAGGTCGTCAATTGCCATACTGGGTACATCGGTGGGGTTAGGTAAACGATTAAAATTCCCTGACGACTTTTTCCAGATTTACTACGAAGTAGCCTACCAGCGTTATTTTGTTACCAACTATGGCTCTGCATTTTTATTTAATAATGGCACAGCCAATGCAGTATCATTTACAACTAACTTATCGCGCAATAGCATTGACGCACCGGTAGTGCAATACCCACGCAGAGGTTCGCAAGTATCGTTATCGTTAGAGGCAACACCTCCATTTAGTAAGTTTAACGACCGCAACTATACCGACCTACCCGATAACGAAAAGTATAAATGGATTGAATATCATAAATGGAAATTTAATTCATCATACTTTACAAAACTTACGGGCAATTTGGTTTTAAACGCAAGGGTTAACTTTGGTTTCTTGGGTTATTATAGTAAGCAAATTGGTGCAGCTCCTTTCGAAAGGTTTTATTTAGGTGGCGATGGGTTATCAAACTTTTCATTGGATGGACGCGAGATTATTGCTTTGCGTGGATATGAAAATAATTCGCTTACACCTTATGTGGGCGCAAACCAGGTAGGTGGTACGGTGTATAATAAATTTACTTTAGAGTTACGCTATCCGGTATCGTTAAACCCTCAGGCAATGGTTTATGGTTTGGCATTTTTAGAGGCCGGAAATTCGACCATTGGTGTATCAACCTGGTCGCCTTTTGATAATTATAAATCGGCTGGTGTAGGTGTACGCATATTTTTACCCATGTTTGGCTTATTAGGTTTAGATTGGGGTTATGGTTTTGATAAAGTGCCCAATCAGCCCAATGCCAATGGCAGTAACTTTCACTTTACCATAGGTCAACAGTTTGGCAACTAAAAGGGTTTTAAATGCTGCACAAACCATTACATTCGCCCTCCGAAAAAAACCAACAAATGCATATTCATATTAATTTCAGCAAGTAGCCGCCAATTTGCACAAGGTTTGATTAGCAATGCACAACTATTAAAAAATAAAAAATAAAAAATAAAAAATGAAAAAATCAGCATTTATCTTTTTACTGTTTATTTCGGTTAGCGCAAGTGCCCAAAAGTTTGCCTATATTGATACGCAGTACATACTCGACAATATACCCGATTATAAAACGGCACAACAAACATTAGATCAAATTTCTATTTCCTGGCAAAAAGAAATTGAAGGTAAATATGCCATCATTGATAAACTTTATAAAGACTATCAGGCCGAACAAATTATTTTAACCGAAGAAATGCGCAAAAAACGCGAGCAGGAAATTGTAGATAAAGAGAAAGATGTAAAGGAACTACAAAAGGCAAAGTTTGGATATGAAGGCGAGTTATTTAAAAAAAAACAAGAGCTGGTAAAACCCATTCAGGATAAAATATACAATGCCATAAAGAAGATGGCAACAGAACAAAGCATAGCTGTTATTTTTGATAAAAGCAGCGACTTAACCATACTATACGCTGCGCCTAAATATGATAAAAGCGATGAAGTGCTTACTGCTTTAGGGTTTAAACCCGGTAGCAAAGCCGGTACAGCAAGCGATCCCAAATCGGCAGGCGGTGGTGCAACACCACCAACACGTTCGGGCGGCAATACCGATACGGGCGACAGAAAATAAAATTACCTTAAACAACTATTTTAATATTATCAATTATGAAAAAATTACTGATTGTGGCTGCAGCGTTTACGTTTTCTGCCTTTACAAACTTACATGCACAGGTTAAATTAGGTCATATCAATTCGACCACATTATTACAAGCTATGCCCGAAACCAAGGTTGCCGATAGTGTACTTACCAAGTTTGGTAATTCATTACAAGACCAACTTAGAACCATGTCGGGCGAATACGATAAAAAAATTGCCGACTATAAATCGAAAGAAGCCAACATGGCCGATCCGATTAAAGAAACCATGGTTAAGGATATTACCGATTTAGAAGACCGTATCCGTGAATTCCAAACAGCAGCACAGGAAAACATTCAAAAGAAAAAAGAAGAGCTGTATCAACCCATCATAAAAAAAGCTGACGATGCCATAAAAGCAGTGGCAAAAGAAAAGTCATATAATTATGTTTTCGATTCAGGTGTTGGTGTTTTATTGTATGCCAACGATTCGGAAGATATTATGAGTGCCGTGAAACAAAAGCTGGGGCTCAAATAATTTATTTGCACCTAATTCATACATTTCAACCCATGCAACTATCTTGCATGGGTTGTTTAATTTTGGGCATCTCACTTATCGTTAAAAATGGCTAACCATAAACCCATAGGTATTTTTGATTCAGGCATTGGAGGTCTTACTGTTGCCAGTGCCATAAGCAAATTATTACCCAATGAGCAACTCATATATTTTGGCGATACAGCGCATGTGCCTTATGGCGATAAATCGGCAACACTGATACAGAGCTATGCTTTAAACATTACCCGTTTTTTATTACAGCAACAATGCAAAGCTTTAGTTATTGCATGTAATACGGCCTCGGCTGCTGCTTACGAAACGTTACGCGATGCGCATAAAGGAAAGGTGCCGGTAATTAATGTTATTGACCCGATGATTGAAGCCGTTATTGCTGACGATGAAATTAAAAAAGTAGGCATTATTGCAACAAAAGCAACCATTGCCAGTGGCGTTTATCAAGAAAAACTTACGCGCAGAAAGCCCGCACTTAAATACGAAGCCTTAGCTACGCCCTTATTAGCCAGCATGATTGAAGAAGGTTTTTATAATAACAACGTAAGCACAGCCGTGTTACAACAATACCTTTCGCATGCCGGTTTTGCAGATATTGATGCCATGATATTGGCATGCACACACTACCCGCTAATCAAGCCCGAAATAGATTTGTTTTTTAAGCACCGCATTAAAATTTTTGACTCGGCAATGGTGGTAGCTCATAAGTTGCAAACCATACTTGCTAAAGAAAATTTATTTGCATCAAAACGGTTGGCTTCAGACATTTTTTATGTGTCAGACTTTACAAAATCATTCGAAGAAAGCACTAAAACTTTTTTTGGTAATGCCACCCATTTGAAGCAAATTACCATATAGGTTTGCTTGTTTATGTACAAAAATTATAAGCCTAATTGAATTTTTACCTCGGCAATACGCCTGCGCGAAACCTCAACCTGCGACTCGTCATGCAAAATTACATAACCATCGGCACTTAATTTTCTGATGTACTTACGGTTAACCAAATGCGATTTATGAATACGAACAAAATGATGTTCGGTTAGCAACTCGTCAAACTCTTTTAATGTTTTTGATGCCAATAAATTAGCACGTTTATGCAAAACAAACTTAGTATAGTTGCTATCGGCTTCGCATCTGATAATTTCATCTGTATTTAAAAATAAAGTGCCATCTAAAGTGGAAAGTGCCAACCGGTAATTTTCAGGCTTGGGCGTTTGCATATTGCCAACTAAATTCTGCAACAACGACTTTTGGTCAATTCCATTTTTATGTTTAAACAGAAACTGATTTACAGCAGCAATTAGTTCATCATTATCAATGGGTTTTAAAATAAAATCTAAAGCGCTAAACTTAATTGCTTGTAAAGCATACTTATCGTAAGAGGTTACAAAAATTACTTCAAAATCATGCGGGCCATATTGTTTTAAAAACTCAAAACCATTCATAACCGGCATTTCAATGTCTAAAAAAACCAATTCAGGATTATATTTTTTTACCAATAGCAGGGCCTCTTGTCCGTTGCTGCATGCATCAACAATCCGTATTTGTGGATAAAACTGCTCGAGCTTTGCCAACAATAACTGCCGGTTATATGGCTCATCTTCAACAATTATGGCTTTTATGTGTTGCATGTATTAGGCATTTCATCAATAAGCAAACATAAAATAATTAGCAGCAATAAGTGTGCAAAATGAAGTAATGACTATGACAAGCAACTATTAGATATTGAAAATTTGGCAGTAAAAAAGCGTTGGCACTCCATTTGAAAAGTGTGCTGAAATAAATTATTAAATCAAAAAAATTATACATGCAATCAGGTAAAATAAATGTTCAAACAGAGAACATATTTCCAATCATTAAAAAGTTTTTATACAGCGACCACGAAATATTTTTGCGCGAGCTGGTTTCAAATGCCGTTGATGCATCTCAAAAAATAAAAACATTGGCCGGTGCCGGTGTTTACAGCGGTACTTTAGGCGAATTAGCGGTTCAGGTTGCCGTAAATAAAGATGCTAAAACCATTACCATTACCGATAATGGAATAGGCATGACTGCCGATGAGGTGGAGCGGTACATCAACCAAATAGCATTTAGCGGTGCCGAAGAGTTTATCGAAAAATATAAAGCCGAGTCGGCCACAAATACCATTATAGGCCATTTTGGCTTAGGCTTTTATTCGGCATTTATGGTAGCCGATAAAGTTGAAATAATTACCAAGAGTTACCAGGATGCACCAGCAGTACATTGGGTTTGTGATGGCACTACCAACTACGAACTAACCGAAACTACTAAAGACGATCGTGGTACGGTAATAACCCTGCATATAAACGAAGACTCGGTTGAGTTTTTAGAAAACGCCCGTATTAAAACCTTATTAGATAAGTATGGTAAGTTTTTACCGGTTGAAGTAAAGTTTGAAGACAAGGTAATAAACAATACACAGCCAGCCTGGACTAAAAAACCGGTTGATTTAACGGCCGATGATTACAAAAATTTTTATCGCGAATTGTACCCACTCACCTTTGATGAGCCATTATTCCATATACACTTAAATGTTGATTATCCATTTAACCTGACCGGAATTTTATACTTCCCCAAGCTTAAGAAATCGTTCGAGCCGCAAAAAAATAAAATACAGTTATACAGTAATCAGGTGTTTATTACCGATGCCGTAGAAGGTATTGTGCCCGAGTTTTTAACCTTACTGCATGGGGTTATTGACTCGCCTGATATTCCGCTTAATGTGTCGCGTAGCTATTTACAGAGCGATGGAAATGTGAAAAAAATAGCTTCACACATTACTAAAAAAGTAGGCGATAAATTACATGAATTGTTTTTTGACAATCGTGCCGATTTTGAAACCAAATGGGACGATATTGGTTTGTTTGTGAAATACGGTATGTTAAGCGATGAAAAATTTAATGAGCGCGCCAAAGGTTTTTGTTTGCTTAAAAACGAAGCCGGCAAATACTTTACGCTTGAAGAATATCAAAACTTAGTAAAACCCAACCAAACCAATACCGATGGTAAGGTAGTTTACTTATACACCAACAATACAACAGAGCACCACAGCTTAATTGCCCAGGCACAAAAACGCGGTTATGATGTTTTGGTGCTTGATAGCCCATTGGATGCACATTTTATAAACATGCTCGAAAGCAAAAACGAAGCATCGTTTGCACGTTTAGATGCCGATACTTTAGATAATTTGATAAAAAAATCGGCCGAAACCACATCAGCATTAACCGATGAAAACAAGCAACAATTACAACCGGTTATTGAAAGCGTTTTAAACGATAGCAGTTATAAAGTTCAGTTTGAAAACATGCAGGCTGATGATGCACCTGTACTTATTACACAAAGCGAATTTGCAAGAAGAATGAAGGAAATGAGTGCAGTTGGTGGGGGATATGATTTTATGGGTACCATGCCTGAAATGTATCAGGTAACGGTAAACACCAATCATCCGGTTATAATGAAAATTGCCTCTCAAGATGATGTAGAAAAACAAAAAACAGATGTAAGACACACCATTGATTTAGCTTTGTTGGCAAAAGGCTTGCTAAAGGGCCAGGCACTTACCGAGTTTATAAACCGTAGTTATACGCAGATTAACTAATTACAATTAACAGCCATGCCACCTCATGGCTGTTTATTGTTTCAATAAATTTCAATTAACAAAACAATGCCGCAAAAAAAAGTAAAAGCAATTGATACACTATGTATTGCCACTGAACTGGTATTACCAAATGATACCAATACATTAGGTAATTTAATGGGTGGTCGTTTATTACATTGGATGGATATAGCAGCAGCCGTTAGTGCGCACAGGCATAGTCATCGTATTGTAGTTACGGCATCGGTAAACAATGTATCATTTAATCAACCTATTAAGTTTGGCGATATTGTAACCATATCAGCAAAAGTTAGCCGTGCATTTAACTCGTCAATGGAGGTATTTATGGATGTATGGGTTGAGAATAATGCTGAGGGTAAAAAAGTAAAATGCAACGAAGCTATTTACACCTTTGTAGCAGTTGATCAGTTAGGTAACCCCATTAATGTACCAGAATTAATACCCGAAAGCGAAGAAGAGAAACAACGTTTTGCAGGTGCATTACGCAGAAAACAACTGGCATTGATACTTGCCGGAAAAATGAAACCAAGCGAAGCTACAGAGCTTAAAGCTTTGTTTGATATTTAGATTAAACACAAATTAAATTTTGTAAAATATTGCATATACTCCAACTGTTACATTTGGTTTTTGGCTGCTATGTTGCATTATATTTTAACCATGCAGCCACCTGGCCTTATATACCTTTTGCGCTATTTTTAGCGCTGGGTGTTTCCGAAAAAGTAATACTAACAAAACTCAAACCGTTTCATTGGATTTTTACTGCTATACATGCAATTGTACTTTTTGTAATCAATTTACAAATTCCATTGCCCTTCGTTATTTATGCAATAATAAATATGGCTTTATTTTTAGCTGTTGCCATCAATAATGCTTTTCGGGAACAGCAAGCAAGAGTTGTTATCTGAAGGCAGCTATTACGGCACTTTCATCTATTTGTTGCATACAATTAAAATGCTTTTTGGGGCATTTTTCATAACCAATTTTACTGCAAGGCCTACAATTTAAATGGGCAACTTCGGCTATGTAGGCACTGCCTTGCATCCGGTTATAACCCAAATACGGAGTCATGCCAAATGCAGGCACTGTACTACCCCAAACAGATATAATACGTTTATTAAATGCAGCAGCAATATGCATTAAACCGGTGTCGTGCGTTAATACAAAAGCAGCATGTTTTACCGCCCATGCCGATTGGTGTAAACTTAGTTTACCACATGCATTTAAACACTGTGGCACCTCATGTGCAATTATTTCGGCCTGTGCATTATCAGCTTCACTGCCTAATAGTACAACGGGCAAAGGCAACTTATTACAAATAGAAATAAGTTTTGCAACCGGCAAGCGTTTGGTTTGATGTTGTGCACCAATGGCAACTGCAATATATTTAAAGCTTTGATACGGGATTTGTGTTAAACTATCGGCATTACTTAAGGCTGGGGGTAAAAAATAATCTAATCCTTCATTATCGTTTTTTATACCTAATGTTTTCACGGTGTTCAAATACCTGTCAACAATATGGAGATTGGGCATTTTGTTAATTTTAAAATTAACCAATAACCATTTTTCGTAGTTTAATTTATCAAATGAAAAGTGCTTGCCGGGCAATTGTAGCTTCATCCACCAAGTGCGCAAATTATGATGCAGGTCAATTACATAATCATAGTTTTCGGCTTTTAATTGGGTAAGGGTTTTATTAATGCTATCATCCAGATAATATACTTTATCAATATAAGTGTTGTGTTCAACCAAACTTTTATATGCCACTTTGGTTACAAAATGAACTTCGGCTTGCAGTTGTTTTTTAATACAACGCATAACAGGCGTAGTTAAAACAATATCGCCAATAGACGAAAACCGGATTATTAAAAATTTGGCCATAATGCGAATTAACACAACTAACACATAACTCAAACTGTCTATATTCAAAAATCAATTCATTGCCAATCATACCATTATATTTGGCAGCTTAAATATGATAACCGATACACATATCCATTTATACGACACAGGTTTTGATGACATGCGCCATCAACTTATAACGGAGGCACTAAACGCTGGTGTACAATATTTTGTACTGCCTAATGTTGATAGTAAAACCATAGAACCATTAGAATCCCTTTGTCAAAAATATCCAAACAATTGTTTTGCAATGATGGGGCTACACCCATGCCACGTGCAAAAAGATTATATAGAAGAATTAAAAATTGTTTACAACAGATTCCATAATCAAACAACCAAAATTTATGCTGTTGGCGAAATTGGTTTGGACTTGTATTGGGACAATACTTATTTTACTGAACAACAAGAGGCATTTAAATTACAATGCCAATGGGCAAACGATTTAAGGTTACCTGTATCAATACATGCGCGTAATGCTACACAGGAAGCCATTGATTTAATTAATGAATTGCAGCTACCGAACCTTACAGGTGTATTTCATTGCTTTAGTGGCAATGCTATACAAGCACAACAAATAATTGACAAGGGTTTTTACTTAGGCATTGGCGGAGTGCTAACTTTTAAAAAATCAGGTTTAGATGAAATAGTCTCAGGTATTGACATAAAACATTTGCTGCTCGAAACCGATGCGCCCTACCTGGCACCCGTGCCACACCGTGGTAAAAGAAACGACCCTGCCTTTATTTTATTTGTGGCAAAAAAATTAGCCGAACTTAAAAACGTTACGCTGCAAAACGTAGCAAGCGTTACTACTCAAAACGCTATAAACTTATTTAACTTACCATGCAAAAAATACTAATAATCTATACCGGAGGTACCATAGGCATGACTTATGATACCGACTTGCAAACATTAGTACCATTTGATTTTGGAAAAATTTATGACCGCATACCTGAATTAAAACGATTCAACTGTAAAATAGACTTTTATACTTTTCATCCACTCATCGATTCGTCAGACATGCAACCCAAAAAATGGGTGCTAATAGCAAAACATATTTATAAGCATTATGATGAGTATTCCGGATTTATCATTTTACATGGAACCGATACCATGTCGTACACGGCATCGGCATTAAGTTTTATGCTCGAAAATTTATCGAAACCGGTTATACTTACCGGCTCGCAATTGCCTTTAGAAGCTGTACGCACCGATGCACGTACCAACTTAATTACAGCAATTGAAATAGTAAGTACACATAAACAATACACAGATGGTATAAAGGAAGTTTGTATTTTTTTTGATAATGAATTGTATCGTGGTAACCGAACCGAAAAATATACATCGTCAAAATTTGATGCTTTTAAGTCGGCTAATTTTCCAATACTTGCCGAAGCCGGAGTACATATTATTTACCATGAGGATAATTTTTTGAGATGGAGTAAAAAACAAAAATTCAGAATAGATGAGAAGCTGAATGATCATATTGCACTGCTGAAACTATATCCGGGCATAACTCAAAACTTTATCGAAACAGTATTAAAAATGCCGCAGCTACGTGGCGTGGTAATCGAAAGTTATGGTGCAGGCAATGCGCCAACTAATAAAACATTTATAGACGCTTTACAGGAAGCAATTAGCAGCGGTATCGTAATGGTAAATGTTTCGCAATGTAGTGGCGGTAGTGTGGAGCTGGGTAAATACGAGAGCAGTACGCAGCTTCAGCAAATTGGTGTAATAAGCGGAGGCGATATGACAACCGAATCGGCATTAACGAAATTGATGTATTTATTCGGAAAAGGGTTACGCAATACACAGGTCGAAAAATTTCTGGTTAAAAATTTAAGGGGCGAACTCACGGTTATTTCTTAAAAATTAGGTTTTAAAGCAATTTTCATTTGAATTACTACCAAATACTGGAAGTTGAAACAACGGCTACTGCCGAAACCATAAGGCAGGCATACCGTAAACTGGTGCTTAAATATCATCCGGATAAAAACAGCAGCGCTACCGCGCATGAAATGTTTTTGCGCATTCAGCATGCTTATGAAGTATTGAGTAATGCTGAAAAACGACAGGCTTATGATAAGGGCTTCGAAACAAGTTACTATCTAAATACCGACAAACAAAAGTTTGTTTATTTTAAGGTTGTATGCGATATCCAACAAATACAAGTCTTTAGTGCTTTTAAAATTACTTATTGTTATGCAGGCGAGGGGCGAATGTTTGCAAAGCCTGCATTTCATAATTTTTTTATCGCAGGCAAACCCGCTATTAAATTTGAAGTAAAAAAAATTGATGGCATAAGCTTTAATGAAACACAAATTGAATTTACACTTTTTGCCATGCAAACAGGACTTATTCAGATATTGCCTGCCTCCATAAAACTTAATAAACAGCCATTCAGGACTGATAAAATTTTTATTCAGGTAATACCTAATCAGTGTGCCTTCTTAAAACATCTGCAAGCTAATGGCAAACCCGCTATAACAACCTTAATGAAAGCACAACATATGCGAGGTGCCTTTATACAAACAACAACTTGGCATACGTTTTATGCTTTAACCCCACGCAGTAAAACAGCAATGAATATGCATGGGTTTGCCTTAGTTATTAAGTATGTAACTGCAATTTGTCTTTTGTTTTTAAGTTCGTCTTTTTCACTTTTGATTACCATTCCTTTAAGCATTATAGCAGGATATCTCAACGAAATGATTTATTATAAATTAATAGGCATTGATAGCATGCGGAATGGCGTATTAAAATCAAGTTCCGTATTAAATTATTTAAACAACCAATGTTACTTAAAAAACAAAATTGACATAGGGCAAAAATGGAATAAGACAATTTATAATTTTGAAAGTATATTTTTTTAAGCCACTGATGCGTTTACAAAATTTCATCCGATTGGGCTTAAAACAAACTTTATAAAATGAACTCTTTTGATATTATATTACTTTAACAATTTCAACTTAAAAATACATCAACTTAAATAGTACGCAGGAATTCATATCAAATAAAAAGAAAAAAACCATGAAAAAATTTTTTACCATTTGTCTAATCATATTAATAGGGAGCAGTTTGCATGCACAAGTTGCACCCACAACTGAAGATGAATACAACTATGCAACAACAGGATACAAAATTCAGCTTCAAATGAAACTACCTGAAAAAAAGGGATATCAATTGCAGGATTTTGCCACCTATGAAAATGCAGATCGTAAATGCATATTTAAAAAGGTTTTGCGCGAAAAAGAAACCTTGCCTTGTGCTATAATTATTATTTACAGTCGTCCACGTATTAATCCGGAGTATTTTTGTATTCCAACAGCCGATGCAGATCAAAAACTTTGGGACAAGTATTTTTTAGGTTTACGCAGTGATATTGAAAATGAAGAGGAAAGAAATAAGTTTTTATCGCAAGCTATATCAGTGGCATTAGCAAAAAAGTAGTAGTTTAAGTATTAAGCTTTCAAAAGAGTTTACCATTAAAATTGCCATTTTTTTTTAAAGTAAAATTTGCATTTCTATTTTCTAAATATACTTTTGCCGTCCCTTAAAATAAATTACCGTGAGAGTGGTGCTTTAGTCCTTTAAAAAAGGATGGCTTTAGCGGGGAGTTGCTGTTTTCTCCATGAATTTGTCATAGAGAAAATTAATCCTCCTTAGCTCAGCTGGTTAGAGCACATGACTGTTAATCATGGGGTCCCTGGTTCGAGCCCAGGAGGGGGAGCAACCCCGCAGCAATGCGGGGTTTTTTTATATTCGTAATGTTTGAGGTTTATATTTTATATTCAGAGAAATCGCAGCTCTACTATGTAGGTCAAACGTCAGATTTGGCACAACGGCT
>JAEUTH010000039.1 GCA_016788165.1 Bacteroidia bacterium
TTGCCTGATACTTTACCTCATCGCTCAGGGTAGCAAAGCTGCCTTGCTCGGTAACTATTTCGGCCATGCGCTGATTGTTACAATCGGGGCAGGGTACTTCACAATCGTTAACCTGTGTGCCATAAGGTAAGGATACAAAACCCGAGGGGCTCATATAATTTGTTTGTGGTTTAAAAGGCAAACCCGTACCACCGTTCCTAACAAACCAAGTAGGATTAGGGCAGGTATTGTCTCTTTGAAAAGCATAATAGTTACTTGTAGGAAAATGCCAGGTGTTTTCTTGTGCAGCGGTAGCTGAGCCTTGTGTACCAATATCGCTGTTGGTAGTAAAGTGCACACCTGCCCGGCAGGTGTCTATTTGGTTGCAATGCACGGTATTGACTTGCGTGGTGTTGTAAAAATAAATACCGCTTCCCATTTTCTTTATCAAGTTGCTGTTTATGTTGGTATTGGGGCTTGCGGCTATGTCTATACCTCGTAAATTGTCCAAATAACTTTGGTTGGGATTACTGCCATCTTTGTAAATCCAGTTGCTCTTTACGGTGTTGCCTGCCGGGGCACTGTTTTCAATCAATATTCCTTTGTAGGCATCACTTGGATGCGCGGCTATATCGGCCTGAGCAAATAAAATAGTATTATCGTGTACCTGTACGTTTTCAAATTTAGAAATAGAAATTCCTTTGCGACATTGTTTAATAAGATTGTACTGTACATCCATCGGTTGGCTGTAAGAGGTGGCTAAGGGGTTGGAAATTGTTATTGCCGATGTACCAATAGTGGCACTGTTGCCCAAATAGTTAAACGTATTGTAGTGAAAGTATAAATAACAATCTTCGAGTTTGCTCATATAAATACCCTGATTAAAATTATTAAAACGATTTTCTGTAACAATTAAATTTGAACCCGTTGCATTAAATGCCTCAATACCTTTGCCGCTACCACGTGCATTAGCGGAGGTACCCGGCTGTTCCATAATATTTGTAAAGGTGTTGTTGTTAATAAAACAATCTATGTTTTTGCGCATGTAAATGCCATTGTTGCAATTATAAAAAACATTTTCGCGGGTAGTGTTTCCCATATTAGCGCCACCCACAATAGCAATAAAATTGGTTTGTAACTGATTGGGTCTTATATAAATCCCATAACCTGACGAAACATACTCCGGTTGTGCATTATAAATATTTGAAAACTTATTATTATATATCTCAACGGTGCTGTTATTGGAGTGTATGCCACAATTAAGGTTATTAAAAAGGTTTTGATATAATGGCGGAATGGCAACATCATTTTCGTTACCAATTTTTACAAAGGCCGCATCATTTATCTGAATACCTGTTTGCGGTATTTGTGTATGATAAGGCGCTATTAAGGTAATGGGATTGCCATTGCTTTGTTGGTTGCATTCAAATTTTGTTTGGTAAATAAAACCTGTATAAGCTGGCGATGCAGCATCGAAATTTAAAATTATACTTTGGTTATTGGCGTTAAAGGTGGTATGGTCGTTACACATTACTGTTGCACCCGGTAAGCTGTTTACAGCAATTTGTGCTTCTTCAATAAGCGGATAAAAAGCGGTTTCAAGCGTAGCACCTGGTTCTAACACAATGCCTTTCCACATATAGTTGCCATCGCAGGTGTGTAAATGACTGTGTTCGGTTATCGAAAGCTTATGGCCTGCCTTTACAATTATTTGAGCATCGGGACCTAAAACAATGTCAGCTTCGGCTAAATTTAAATTGGCATCTACGGTAAATGTGCTGTTAATAGCAGCCTTATAGCCATTACCGCTTGAAAGGCCTGTATAAAAAGCTGACCCTGAGGCGTTAAAAAAACCCATATAATTAGCGGGGTTATTTACTATAAAAGATGATGAGAGACCGGACAAATCAAGGTTTACACCTGTGGTGCCGCTGTTTGGTTGGCAGCAGGGGTACACTTCAAAAGCAAGTGATGATGTACAACCGCTGCGGTTATCGGTAACCACATAATTCAATGTACCAAAACCGGGTACATTAAAGTCAACATGTGCTGTGGTACCATTGCCTGCAATCCCATTGGTACTAAACCAATTGTAACTATAAAAAGCAGCTAAAGGGTTGGTAAGTGTGTAGATGTCGTTTATTGAACAACCATAAGGATCTCCTTGTATTTGTGGCGTTGGAATTTTACCATATATGTTAAACATTTTAGTGGTTGTACAACCTGTTACATCTGTAACAGTTACGGTATAAGTGCCGGATGTAATGTTGTGAATATCTTCGGTAGTGGCCCCGTTTGACCATAAAAAGGTGTAAGGCGTAAAACTTCCATCAACTGTTATATTAATTGCCCCAGTGTGAGCATCATCACAGTCATGTGTTATCAATTCTTGCGATTGATTAAACACATGTCTTTTTAGTACTACATCATCAATAACATAATAGGGCAGGCCTGAAAGATTTGGCGGTTGATTTGGACACCATATTGTACCACTGCCAAAGCCCACCCACGTTGTTAAATTTAACTCAAAGTTGCCTATAGTTACATAGTTTATTGGCGCATTAATATTTATATTTTGTTCAATTTTATGCCATTCATTCTTATCTGAAATGTAACTGCCTGTATTTGCCATAGCTGATAGTTGAGGCGTTCCTATTAAAATATCGTTATTGGGAGCGGCCATAAATGCTGGCGGGTTAGTTGATAATAACAAGCCAACATCAGAAGCTACACCACTAAAACCTCTTAACGAGGTCCAAAAGGAAACATCATAGTTTCCAAATATTGGAGGTGCTATTTGCTGTTGAAAATATTCTCGTGACCCACTACCACCCACTGTAATTATTCCTGCAAATGCCTGAAAATTACCGTTTGATGTATGATCTGTTTGACACATAAATGGTGATGGTATTGCCGCATTAATTACCGGCCCATTAGCTGATGTACAAGTATTATTCATTAACAAATCTGGAGATCCCATAATGCTGTACCAACATGTAGAGGCGTCCGATGAAACTATTTGATTTGGAATGCCAATTGAATAATTACCCATATATGGGGGTTTATTATGGCAAAAACTCACTTGTTCAAATGTTCCATTGCAAACAATATTTTCGCAAACATTATTACAGGAACACAATGCTTGAACAATTACCTGCTTTTCAAATTTATACTCCAAGCCATTGGTATCGGTTGCCTTTAGTGAAACCAAATAGGGGCGGCCTTGCGCATAAACGTGATTTAAAGAAATTAACCCGGTAACCGTATCATTACACAAATCCCAATTATAAATGCTGTCAGGGTCTGTTGGATAATAACAACGTTCTCCAAAATTCCAAACAAATACAGTACTTGAAGAAAAACCCGTTGATAAATTTGTGAATACAATGGTATCGCCAGGATTAATATTTCCGGAAGTAAAAGAAAAATTAATGGTTGGATATTGCGCATACACCATATAATTTGTGTGCAGCAACATAACCCAAATAAACACAAATGTTTTACAAGTCCTTTTATTAAGCGATGTAAGGATAGAAGTAATAAAATTTGATTTCATTTTTTTGAAGGGTTAAGATTTAAAATCAGTAAGCATTTGCCTAAATAACTTTAATTTATTTGAAAAAACAAAACCTAAATTATATAGTTTTTTAAGGTTGTAATACCTCATTTTATAATTGTATAAAAAACGCTACAAACTTGTTGTTTACTAAAGTTGGATGCTATGCATCAAACGCTGAAACGATATTAAACACCAATGAAGCACTTCCTGTTTTTTAAAGCAGTTTTTTACACTTCGCAATTGGGTACGTTTTCAATAACAAAAACCGAAGCCATTTTTACACGCAAATTGGTTTACATACAATTTTGCAAGCTAAATCAGGTGCGGTTTTAAGACGGTTTTAGATGTTGCACAAAGCCAAAATATTAGTTTCTTTGCCGACCTTTTTTAAAACCCCTATGGCAGACAATTACAGGCAGGTAAAAATATTTTCGGGCAGTGGCTCCTTATACATGGCCAAACACATTGCCGATGCTTATGGGCAGCCATTGGGCGATGTAACCGTGCAGCGTTTCAGCGATGGCGAAATATCGCCATTCTTTAACGAAAGTGTGCGCGGCTGCGATGTGTTTATTATTCAAAGCACTTTTGCACCTACCGAAAATTTAATGGAACTGTTAATGCTTATTGATGCTGCCAAACGTGCATCGGCACATTACATTACGGCAGTTATACCTTACTTCGGTTTTGCCCGCAGCGACCGTAAAGACAAGCCACGGGTAAGTATTGCCGCCAAATTAGTTGCAAACTTGCTTACCGCTGCCGGTGTAACCCGTGTAATGACTATGGATTTACACGCTCCGCAAATTCAGGGTTTTTTTGATGTGCCAGTTGATCACCTGGACGCCACAGCCATTTTTGTACCATACATCAAACAATTAAATCTGCCTAATTTATTAATTGCCGCACCCGATATGGGCGGTGTGCATCGTGCCCGTTCGTATGCCAAATTTTTTAATGCCGAAATGGCTATTTGCGATAAACACCGCAAACGTGCCAATGAAATTGAAAGCATGCAGGTAATTGGCGATGTAACCGGTAAGGATGTAATTTTAGTGGATGATATTATTGACACTGCCGGAACCATGACTAAAGCAGCCGAAATTTTGTTAGAGAGAGGAGCCACCAGTGTACGGGCATTTTGTACGCATCCGGTTTTATCGGGCAAAGCCATCGAACGGATAGAACAATCGGTTATTAAAGAAATTGTTGTTACCGACTCAATAGCAGCCAAACATACCTGTAGTAAAATTAAAGTACTTAACACAGGCGATTTGTTTGCACGCGCCATTAAAAAAGTATATAACTACGAAAGCATCAGTCCGTTATTCTTACCATAAACAAATTCAAAAATAATTTTCCTTATTTATTCATATTAAACACTTAAAACAAAATGAAATCTATTGCAATTTCAGGAACCCAGAGGGTAAATTTAACCAGGCAAAATCTGCGCGAATTGAGAGCAACTGGCCAAGTACCATGCGTATTGTATGGTGGTGCCGAGCAGCTACACTTTTCAGCGCCCGTACAAGCCTTTAAGCACTTGGTATATACACCCGAAGTGCACACCGTTGACTTGGAAGTAAACGGCAAAACCACAAAGGCCATTTTACAGGAAATCCAGTTTCATCCCGTAACTGATGCCATCTTACACATGGACTTTCTTCAGATTTTTGACGACAAGGCCGTAACCATGAGCATTCCGGTAAAAGTTATGGGTACTTCCGAAGGTCAAAAACAAGGTGGTAAGCTTATACAAAAACTTAAAAAATTACGCGTAAAAGCATTACCTGCTAAATTACCCGATACCATTGACATTAATATCGAAGCCTTAAAAATTGGCGATTCGTTTAAAGTTGGTCAATTGGCATTAGATGGTTTAACCATTTTAGATGCAGCCAATAACGTTATTGTGGGTATTCGTATGACGCGTAATGTAGTAAGTGCCGAAGCCGCTGCTAAAGCTGCCGCACCTGCTGCCAAAGCTGCACCGGCCGCTAAAGCTGCTCCGGCTAAAAAATAATTAAACTAAAAACCGCGTCTGATGAAATTTTTAATTGCCGGCTTGGGTAACATCGGTGCCGAATACGACAATACCAGACATAACATAGGTTTTGAGGTATTAAACACCTTCGCACGAAGCGAAGGTGTTTTTTTTTCGACCCAACGTTTGGCCATGGTAACCGAAGTTAAATTTAAGGGACGTACCTTATTGCTGGTTAAGCCGACCACTTATATGAATTTAAGCGGTAAAGCCATTAACTATTGGATGCAAGCCGAAAAAATTACCAAGCAAAATCTTTTAGTTATTACCGATGACATAGCCTTGCCTTTTGGTGCATTGCGTATGCGCGGCAGCGGTAGCGATGGCGGCCACAATGGCCTTAAGGACATTCAACAAACCTTAGCCACAACCGATTATGCCCGCCTAAGGTTTGGTGTGGGCAATAATTTTGCCCGTGGCCGCCAGGTGGAGTATGTATTGGGCGCATGGGATGCCGAGCAAGCCAATGAATTGCCCATTAAAATTAACCGCGCTATTGATGCCATTAAAAGTTTTGTGGCTATTGGTATTTCCCAAACCATGACGCAATACAATAAAAACAGTTAGTTGTAAAATTTGCCGTTGTAGTATGTACTTTAACTATTAACCTGCTATTAACAGCATTAACAATAACTACGCTTATGTTTGTTTCGTCAATAGCTCTAAAAATAGTACTATGAAAAAGATTTTATACGTCTGTCTGGCTTTTATAATTACCAATTATGCGCATGCGCAAAGTATCGTTTTACAGGAAAACTTTACCACTTACGATAGCACTACTGCCAGTATTCCGGCCGGTTGGATATTAAGCTATACCGGTAATGGTTCTTACTATACTTCAACCACCAGCTCGGGGCCAAGTGGTCCCAACTCCTATAAGTTTGGTGTTGATAGCGCTACGGTTACCACACCTGCATTTACAAATGCCGACAGTGTACATTTTTGGATGCGCGGCAATGGCACCGACAGCCTGAGCACACTTACACTCAACTACACAACCGATTTGATAAGCTGGAATTTACTAACCGTAATTTATCCGGTTAATAATGTTTCAGCTACCAAACATTATGCTTTGCCTGCCGGCACCAAACAGTTGCAGTTTATGTACAGCAAATCGTTAGGTAATGTTGCTTTCGATGATTTTTCAGTTACAGCAAATGTTTCAGGTATATATAAAACCGAAAAGGTGCCTTATTCAATTTACCCTATGCCGGCCAAAAATGTGTTTTACACAGCATTTAACGAACCACAAAAAAACACAACGGTAACTTTATATAATGTACTGGGTCGCCCCATTAAAACGCAGGCCGATTGGATTAGTAACCAAAAGCTTAAAATTGTTGTTGACAATGCTGCATCTGGCAATTATTTTTTAAGGATTAAATCCGATAAAGGGGTTTACACTTCGCGCATTGTTTTGCAAAATTAGTTCGATAAGTTTTAAAAGTTAGTATGAAAATACATGGGCACAGAGGTGCACGTGGTTTGTATCCCGAAAACACCATTCAGGGTTTTATCGAAGCCATAAACTTAGGGGTTGATGTACTTGAAATGGATGTGGTAATATCGGCCGATGCAGAGGTTGTGGTGTCGCACGAACCGTGGATGCATCACCAAATTTGCACACAACCAAACGGTAATGCAATTAGCGAAGCTGATTCAAAAAAACACAACCTGTTTCAAATGCCTTACCACCAAATTAAACAGTACGATTGTGGTTTACTACCTCATCCACGTTTCCCAAAACAGCTTAAAACAGCAGCTTATAAACCAAGGTTAGCTGATGTTATTGATGCCTGCACCAAGCACTGCAAACAATACAATCTTAAACCAATCGGTTATAATATCGAAACAAAATGCACACCGTCAGGCGATGCTGTTTACCATCCCAAACCCGCACGTTTTGTACAACTGTTGGTTGATGTATTGGAACAAAAAAATGTTTTGCAACATAGCTACATTCAATCATTCGACATACGCACCTTGCAGTTTATAAAACAACAGCACATACCTGTATCATCGGTTTTTTTAGCCGATTATAAAGCCGATGTTGCTTCTTATATTCAAACATTGGGTTTTGCACCGGATGTTATTAGCCCTAGCTTTAATTTAGTTGATGCCGAAATGGTTACTTACTGCAAGCAAAACAATATGGCTGTAATACCCTGGACAGTGAATGAAAAAAACACCATGCTTCAAATGTTTAACTTGGGTGTTGATGCTATAATTACCGATTATCCGGATGTGGCTATTGCTTGCTTTAAAGCACATAGTTGCAAATAAAGCGACCTGATTTTTTAGATTTTTAAATGAGTTTAAAATTGTATGCCAATTAAAAAACTGTTATGTTTAATGTTACTTTTTTTAAAGCGCATAATAAGCCATAACCTTGCATCCTCATTTTAAAAAACCAAAATAACATGCCATCAGTTTGTTTTTATTTTCAAGTACATCAACCCTTCCGCTTAAAGCGATACACCCACACCGATATCGGCACCGACCATTTGTATGAAGATGATGTTTTGAATAAACAAGTACTCGACAAAGTAGCCGAGCGTTGTTATTTGCCCACTAATAAACTGATGTTGGAGCTTATTAAAAAGCATAAGAAAAAATTCAGAATATCTTATTCGATTAGCGGTGTAGCTTTGGAACAATTTGAAAAGTGGCGCCCCGATGTTTTAAAATCATTTGTTGACTTAGCTAAAACCGGCTGTGTTGAATTTTTAAGCGAAACTTATAACCACTCTTTATCATATCTTTTTTCGAAAGATGAGTTTAAACGTCAGGTCGAATTGCATGCAGCAAAAATTAAAAAACTGTTTGGACAAACGCCTGTAGTTTTCCGAAATACGGAATTAATTTATTTCAATGAGTTAGCCAAATATGCCGAAGACATGGGCTATAAGGGAATTATATGCGAAGGTGTTGATTGGATTTTAAACAGCCGCACACCTAACTATTTATACAAAGCACCTAATGTTACGGCTATAAAGTCATTACTTAAAAATTATAGATTAAGCGATGATGTTGCATTTAGGTTTAGCGATAAAAACTGGAGCGAACATCCGTTAACTGCCGAAAAATTTGCATCCTGGGTGCATAATATTGCAGGCAATGGCGAAGTGGTAAACCTGTTTATGGATTATGAAACCTTTGGCGAACACCAATGGGAAGAGAGCGGCATATTTGAATTTTTAAAACACCTGCCCGAAAAAATATTTCTTCACCCCGACTTCGATTTCTTAACCCCATCTGAAGTTATTGCAAAATATGAAACCCATGGCGTATATGATGCGCATGCACCCAATTCCTGGGCCGATACCGAACGCGATTTAAGTGCCTGGTTAAGCAATAACATGCAGCAAGAAGCTATGGCCAAAGTTTATGCATTAGAAACGCAAGTAAAAGGCCTTAATAATGACGAGGTGTTGGCGCAATGGGCACGCCTGTTAACCAGCGACCATTTTTATTACATGTGTACCAAGTATTGGAGCGATGGCGATGTGCATAAATATTTCTCGCCTTACGATTCGCCTTACGAAGCATATATGTATTACATAAATGCATTGGCCGATTTTGAGTTGCAACTCGATATTAAATCAGGTAAAGGCAAATCAAAAAAAACGGTTGCAGCTGTAACCGATAAATCAAAAGAAGTTGTAAAAACTCCGGTAGCAGAAACTCAAAAAATAAAAGCAACAGAAACTAAAGTTGATTTGAAAGAAACCGCACCACAAAAACTTGCACCTGCTAAAGTTGTAACCACATCCAAAGCCGAAAGTAAAGTTGACAAAAAGGAAGTAACACCCCTGAAAACAGCACCGGCATCAGTTACACCGGCTGCGAAAACAGAAGTAAAGCCTGTGGTAACTAAAGTGGCCGAAACAGCTAAAAAGGAAACAAAAGCAATACCGGCAACCAATAAAAAACCTGAGGCGAAACCCGTTATTGCAAAAGTTGCTGCTAAGCCTGCACCCGCTAACAACAAAAAAGTGGTGGTAAAAAAGGCGGCTAAAAAATAGATGACGCAATCAGAAGTATAATAGCCTTCATACAATTTTGTGTGGAGGCTTTTTTGTTTTAAATAAGATGTGTTTAATTTGTTTACACTAATATTTTCAAACCATACTACCATGCGTTTAGAAGAAGCCATTAATCAGAAAAAACCATTTAAAAGCAACCAACATAAAATAGCTGTAAACTTAGTTTATACTTACCATTGGCTACACCAGCAGTTTGATAAGGTATATAAAGAAATAAATATTACCGGACAGCAATACAATATACTACGCATTTTGCGTGGCCAATATCCTAACGCATGTACGGTAAACTTACTAATTGACCGTATGCTTGATAAAAGCAGCAATGCATCGCGTTTGGTAGATAAGCTGGTGGCTAAAACCTTAGTAAAGCGCACAGTTAATAAGAGCGACCGTAGAGCAGTTGATGTAGTGATAACTGAAAAAGGTTTGCAGTTTTTAGCCGAAACAGAGATTAAAATAGATGCACTTCAAAATAAAATTATATCATTAACCGAAAGCGAATCAGATACATTAAACCAACTTTTGGATAAGGTGCGTGGTTAGTCGTTAGGATACAATTAACCTGATTTAATTTAATACGCTCCATAAACATTTTAGTTAGGCAGATAAAAAAAGGCCGCTGTAAATAATTACAGCGGCCTTTTTTTATGTATGCTTAAGCTGCTTTAATTGCCTAAGCGCTTTTTTAATAGTAGTGAAACAGAAGCACTACGATTTTTTTAACTTGCTGTGATGCCTTCCATACAACATGTAAACTACAATACCAATCAGCATCCAGGCAAAAGCTGCCTTTAATGTGCGATGATCTAAGGCAACTATCATAGCCGTACAAACTAACACGCCCATTACACTAACAAATGGTGCAGCAGGTGCCCTAAACGGACGTGGTATTTCCGGACTTTTTACTCTTAGTATATATACACCGGCACTAACCAATACAAATGCAAACAAAGTACCGAATGAGGTTAAATCGCCTGCCACGCTTCCGGGAACAAAGGCTGCAAATATGCCCACCATAACAAATAAAATCCAGTTTGATTTATAAGGTGTTTTAAATTTTGGATGCAATTCGCCAAATACCGATGGTATTAAACCATCTTTACTCATTGTATAAAACACACGGCTTTGTCCCATCAACATAACTAAAATTACACTGCTAAAGCCGGCCAAAATGGCTATGGTAACACTTTTAGCAAGCCAACCGTATCCGGGCATATAGGTTTGTATGGCATAAGCTACACTGGCTTCCTTACCTGCCGTTTTAAATTCGTTGTAATTGGCAACACCTGTAAGTACATGACCAAATAAAATATACAGTATGGTACAAACCACTAACGACCCTAATATACCTATTGGCATATCGCGCTTTGGGTTTTTGGCTTCTTGTGCTGCAGTACTTACTGCATCAAAACCAATAAATGCAAAAAACACAATGGCTGCACCACCTAAAACACCACCCCAACCCCATTTAAAAAATCCATCATGCCCTAAAGTGCCTTCGGGTATTAAGTATGGTGTATGATTAGCCGGGTTAATAAATTGCCAGCCAATAGCTATAAATAATAGTACAATAGCCACTTTTACAAACACAATTATCATGTTTACAAATGCCGATTCTTGTGTGCCTTTAATTAGTAACATGGTTAGTAACAATAAAATTGCCAAAGCAGGTGCATTAAAAATACCGGTGCTTACACTAACCAAGCTAAGCATATCGGCTGGTATTAAATGATATTGATCATCCGTTATTATTAGTGTTCCATTTTTAATGTTTTTAGCAGCATCGGGTATAATGCTAACTATTGAATTTATGGCATCACCTGTTACTGTGTATAACGATTCGAAGGGCGAGTGGCACCATTCGTAAGGTATTGCCCCCCCCAGCAAATTGTTTAAATATTCACTCCAGGCAATACTTACTGTTGCTGCTCCTAAAGCATATTCCATAATCAAAGCCCAACCAATAATCCAGGCTACAATTTCGCCCATGGTAACATAACTGTAGGCATAGGCGCTACCTGCAATAGGCATCATACTTGCAAACTCGGCATAACACAAACCGGCAAATGCACAACCAATTGCAGCCACAATAAATGATAACGTAACGGCAGGCCCTGCAGCTTCGGCTGATGCAGCTGCTGTGCGCACAAATAAGCCTGCACCAATTATGGCACCAATACCTAATGCCACCAAATTGCCGGCACCTAAGGTACGTTTTAAACTGCCTTCGCCCTGGCTGGCAGCTTCTTGCAGCAATGCTGTAATTGATTTTTTCTTGAATAATGAATTCGACATTGTGGAAATAAATTTGTGTTGAGTTATGTGAGGGTTGACGGTTTTCAAACCTACAAGTTAAAATTGAAGTTGCAAATCAATTTAGTTGTATCTATAAAAATTGTCACCTAAATAAATAATTATTGTAATTACACTTGGGTGGACAATTATTACTAATAATAAAAACTAAAAAATATTTTCTATTACTTATTTTGTACAACAGCACCGGTAAGTTGGTCGAATTGTTTATTGGCTTTTTCGATGGTGGTTACATTAAAAAAAGTGATTGTTGATTTACCATCTATCTCTTTTAGTTTGCATTTAGTTGGATTGGCTTTTGCAAATTCGAGTATGGTTGTAAAAATATCGGAGTTAAAAAATGCTGTTTCGCCTGTGGTTGTAAAATAGCCTTTTAGTAAATTGTTTTTTAATACAATTTTTTCAAGGCCTAATATTTTGGCTTTCCATCTAAGGCGTATGGTATTCATAAGTTCAATAGCCGGTTGGGGTACAGGGCCAAACCTATCACGTAACATTTGTTCAAACGCAAGCAATGCATCTTCAGCTTCTATATCATCTAACTCTTTATACAAGTTTAATCGCTCGGTAATATTACTGATGTAGGCCGATGGAAATAATATTTCAAGATCGGTATCAATTTGGCAGTCGCGTACATATATGGTGTTTACATCGGTTTTGTTTTCATCTTCAAACACATCTTTAAACTCGCCATGTTTTAGTTCAAAAATGGCTTCATCTAATATTTTATGAAATGTTTCGAAACCAATTTCAGATATAAATCCGCTTTGCTCGCCACCTAATAAATTGCCGGCACCACGTATATCCAAGTCGCGCATGGCAATATTAATACCACTGCCCAAATCGCTAAATTCTTCAATGGCTTTTAGTCGTTGGCGTGCTTCACCGGTAAGTACGGTTATGGGTGGTGTTAGCAAATAACAAAAAGCCTTTTTATTACTACGGCCAACACGTCCGCGCATTTGATGTAAATCGCTTAAACCAAAATTTTGAGCCTGATTAATTATAATGGTATTGGCATTGGAAATATCTAAACCGGCTTCTATTATCGTTGTCGAAATCAATACATCCACCTGGCCTTCGATAAACTGCAGCAATACGTTTTCTAATTGCTCGCCTTCCATTTGTCCGTGTCCTACAATTACACTGATGTCGGGGCATAGTTTGCGAATCATATCTGCCAAATCATGTATATCGCTAATGCGGTTATGCACAAAAAATACCTGACCACCACGCGACACTTCGTATGTAATTGCTTCGCGTATAATTTTATCGTTAAACACATGCAACTCAGTAGTAACCGGAAATCGGTTGGGCGGTGGTGTGTTGATAATACTTAAATCGCGTGCACCCATTAACGAAAACTGTAAGGTGCGTGGTATGGGTGTGGCAGTTAATGTTAGCGTATCCACATTAACTTTCATTGCCTTTAATTTTTCTTTTGATGCTACACCAAATTTTTGTTCTTCATCAATTATCATTAAACCTAAGTTTTGGAACACTACATCCTTACTTAATAACCTGTGTGTACCAATTAAAATATCAATTTTGCCGCTGCTTAATTTTTGTAAGGTTTCTTTTTGTTGGGCTGTAGTTTTAAACCGGTTTATGTAATCAATATTACATGGAAACTCTTTCAATCGTTCTTTAAAGGTTCGATAATGTTGTGATGCTAAAATGGTAGTAGGTACTAAAACGGCAACTTGCTTACTGTCGCAAACGGCCTTAAAAGCAGCACGTATGGCAATTTCGGTTTTGCCAAAACCAACATCACCACAAATTAAGCGATCCATTGGCTGTGGCTTTTGCATATCCTGTTTTACATCAACTGTTGCTTTAATCTGGTCGGGGGTGTCTTCGTAAATAAAGGAAGCTTCTAACTCGGTTTGCAAAAAGTTATCAGGCGAAAAACCAAAGCCTTTTTGTGCTTTACGTTTTGCATAAAGTGCAATCAGGTCTTTTGCAATATCTTTTACTTTCTTTTTTGTTTTTGATTTGAGATTGGCCCATGCCTGTGAGCCTAATTTATTTAACGAAGGTTCGGTGCCATCCTTACCCGAATAGCGTGATATGCGGTGTAGGCTGTGGATACTGATGTAAAGCAAGTCGTTATCCTTATATAATAAACGAATGGCTTCTTGCATTTTACCGTTTACGATAACGGTTTCTAAACCACCAAAGCGACCCACACCGTGGTCAATATGTGTTATAAAATCACCGGGTTTAAGCGCATAAATTTCTTTAAGCGATATGGCCTGATCTTTTTCGAAGCTTTTCTTTAATCTGAACCGGTGATAGCGGTTAAAAATCTGATGATCGGTATAACAAACAAATTTTAAATCATCGTCAACAAAGCCTTGGTGTAGTGCCAATAGCTGCGTGGTAAATTGCAGTGGCTTTGATTTTGCCTCAGCCGGTTTTTCAATATCTTCCATTATGGCATACAGGCGTTCAATTTGTTTGGGGTTATCGGCCAGTATTACGTTTTCATATTTCTTGTTTTGATTGGCGTACAGGTTATCAAACAACAGATTGAAATTTTTATTAAACGCAGGTTGTGGTTGCTGATTAAATGTAAAAGTTGTTGGGTTTGTATAATATGACTTGCCTCCAAATTCGATGTTGGTAAAATGTTGCCAATGTTGCTGCAAGGTGTTTTCGTTTTCAAAATCATCAGCTATTACCGGCTGCAACATACCTTCGGCAGGGTTGTTATTATTGCTGATATATTCGTTTACGAGTGTAGTTACCTCATTAACAGATTGTAGTGTAAAGGATAAGTCTTTAAAAAAAAGCACAAAGTTTTTATTTATAAAATCAAACAATGACTCTTTACTTTCTTTGAGCAACTTGGTTTTAACATTGGGTATAATGCTAACATAATCCATCGGTTGCACCGATAGCTGATTGGTCGGGTCAAAGGTTCGGATGCTTTCAATAACATCATCGCCAAACTCAATACGAAAAGGCAATTCGTATGCAAATGAAAACACATCCATAATACCACCGCGCACTGCATATTGTCCCGCTTCAACAACAAAGTCGGTTTGTTCGAATGCATTACTGTCTAAAAACTCTGATAAAAATTCTATGCTTAGTTTTTCATTTCGTTTTACATCGAAAGTGTTTTGTTGCAAGCTGCGTTTGGTAGTAACTTTTTCGGTTATGGCTTGGCTGTAAGTAACTAATAAAATACCCTGATTGTGTTTGCTGATATGGTTTAAAATTTCGGCACGTTGTAATACGAGTTGATTATCTAATGTTTCGAAATCATTAAATTTTTTATACGAAACGGGCAGAAAAAAAATTTTCTTTTCGCCTAATAAGTTTTCTAAATCATTTGCAAAGTAGGCAGCTTCTTCCTTATCATTTAAAATAAAAACTGCATTAAATGGCTGCGTTTGATATAAGGCTGCTATTAAAACGCTGATAGAAGAACCTCTAAGTCCTTCAAAACAAACAGGCTGCTTTTGATTGGTTGATATAGCTGTTAACAGCGGGGAAAAATGTTTGTGATTTTTAAATTTATTAATTAAGGCGTTTTTCACAATAAATTAAATAGGTACCCCAACATGGTTTGCCGGGGTTTTAAAATTATAGCTAAACTAAAATTGCTTGAGCTGCTTAATGATATTACGCAATGGGTTTAAATAATCCGGTTCAGTTTACTTTTGGGTGTATGCGTTTTTTACCTTCGACATAAATGACTTTGCAGGTTTAAATGCCGGTATGTGATGTTCGGGGATAAACACTTGCTCATTGCGTGTAATAACGCGACCCATTTTTGCTGCACGCTTTTTTGCATAAAAGGTACCAAAGCCTCTCAAGTACACTGCTTTTTGTTCGCCCAAATTGTTTTTAATAAGTTTCATCCAGGCCTCAACGGTAGCTACAATTTGTGTTTTTTCGATGCCTGTACGTTCGTGAATTTCGTTTACTAAATCTGATTTTGTCATAACTAATTATCTAAAATATATTGAAATTTAATAGTGTATTTATGGATATTGCGCATGGGAATTATGCCACTGCAATTTACATAATTTAATCTGAATACCTTTGTAATAAGGTGTTTTTAATGTGTTTTAAAATTAAAAAAACTATTATATTTTGAGGGGTGTAAAAATAAAGAATGACGATTTTAAACGCATTCAGGATTCATTAATTTTTTGGTATCAAATAAACAAACGTAACTTGCCATGGCGCCAAACTAATGATGCATATTGCATTTGGTTATCGGAAATAATTTTGCAACAAACCCGTGTAAATCAGGGTTTGCCTTATTACGTTGCTTTTGTAGAAACTTTTCCAACACTATCACATTTTGCAAACGCATCATTAAATCAAATTTTAAAATTATGGCAAGGCTTGGGTTATTATTCGCGTGCGCGTAATATGCATGAAGCAGCTAAGCAATTAATTCATAATGGTGGCGTTTTTCCGGCCGATTACAATGCCTTACTTAAAATTAAAGGTATTGGCTCTTACACTGCAGCGGCTATTGCTTCGTTTGCATTTAATTTGCCACATGCTGTAGTTGATGGTAACGTTTACAGAGTATTGTCGCGTTATTTTGGAATAGGAACGCCTATAAATAGTGCAGTGGGCAAAAAGCAATTTGCTGAGTTAGCACAAAGAATGTTGCCCGGCCAAAATAGTGCTACCTACAATCAGGCAATAATGGAGTTGGGTGCATTAATATGTAAACCCGAGCAAGCTAACTGCAAACACTGTCCGTTGCAATTGGGCTGTTATGCCAATGCAACAAAGCAGTTAAATTTATTGCCTGTTAAAACTGCTGCAAAACCCGTTAAGAAACGCTACATGTATTTTGTATTGTTTCATGACAATGAACGTCTTTATTTGAAGCAAAGAACCGATAAAGATATTTGGCAAAATTTGTATGTGTTACCATACATTGAAACAGCTACCCAACAGCCAATAGATAAAATTTTAGAATCGAAATTCTTAAAAGAATTTATGGAGCAACATGATGTTACTGTTACCGTACATGAGAAAACCATAACTCATAAGTTAACCCACCAACATCTGATAACACAATTTGTAAATTGCAGGGTAAAAAAATTGCCTGCAAATAATAACTATAAGTTAAGCAACAGCCGGCAGCTTAACAACTATGCTGTGCCGCGTTTGATAGAGAAGTATTTGACGGAGCAAGGCTGGCTATAACGGCATAAATTTGATTTTGCCCATTTGCAATATCCGTTAACCTATTTGGTACTTTGATAATTGGGCTGCACTTTTATATTTGCCAAACACCTAAATTAACCATAACATGTCAGGACTCAATAAAGTTTTACTAATCGGCAATCTGGGCAAAGAACCCGAAATTAAACACCTGGAAGGCGGCTACGCTAAGGCAACGTTTCCTTTAGCCACAACTGAAAACTATAAAAACAAAGACGGCATTAAACAAGAGCAAACCGAATGGCATACCATTGTAGCATGGCGTGCTTTGGCCGAAAGCATTGAAAAACTGCAATTAAAAAAGGGCACCATGCTTTATGTTGAAGGCAAAATTCGCAACCGTACTTATGATGATAAAGAGGGGCACAAAAAATCATATACAGAAATTAATGCTGATTCGATAACGGTTATTAAACGACCTGCCATTGTTGAAAACGGAAGTGCAACAGAAGTAAAGAGCGCACCTGTGCCCGATGGACCTGTAATGCCGGGCGATTTGCCGTTTTAATTTAACAGGCAACTATTGTAGAGGTGGTTTTTTATGCATTGCGCATGCCATTTAATTTTACGGTCTTGCAAATTGCCGGGTATGGATGTAAGCTCTGTTGTTTTCGAAAACATTTTTAGAGTTTTATGTGGGATATTTAGATGACATTACGCTTACCGCATTAGCGAATAAAAAAAAGACACTGCCTAATTTAAACAGTGTCTTTTTTTTAGGAAATAACTTATGCATCTATTTTGGCATACTTGGCATTTTTTTCTATAAACTCTCTTCGAGGCGGTACATCATCGCCCATTAACATAGAGAAAATACGATCAGCTTCAGCAGCACTTTCAATAGTTACTTGTTTCAAAGTACGTTGCTCCGGATTCATAGTAGTTAGCCACAGCTGTTCAGCATTCATTTCGCCCAAACCTTTATAGCGTTGAATGTTTACGGAACTTTCTTTGCCATCGGGACCAGCAATTCGTTTAACGGCTAACATGCGTTGTTCATCTGTCCAGCAATATTCTTCCTCTTTTCCTTTTTTTACCAGGTAAAGTGGAGGCGATGCTATGTAAATAAAACCTTGTTCAATCAACTCTTTCATGTGGCGGAAGAAGAAGGTAAGAATTAAGGTTGTGATATGACTGCCATCAATATCGGCATCGGTCATAATTACAATTTTATGATAGCGAAGTTTAGTAAGGTTTAAAGCCATCGAATCTTCAGCCGTACCTTTACTTACACCTAAAGCGGTAAACATGTTTCTAATCTCTTCATTATCATAAATTTTATGTTCCATTGCTTTTTCAACATTTAAAATCTTACCACGTAATGGTAGTATCGCTTGATAGCGTCTATCGCGCCCTTGTTTGGCAGTACCACCTGCCGAGTCGCCCTCAACCAAAAATATTTCACATGCTTCGGGGTCGGTTTCGCTGCAATCGGATAGTTTGCCCGGCATACCTGAGCCAGTCATCACGTTTTTGCGTTGCACCATTTCACGAGCTTTTTTTGCTGCATGACGTGCTGTTGCTGCTAGTATTACTTTGTTTACAATGGTTTTAGCTTCGCGGGGGTTTTCTTCTAAATAGGCCGAAAGCATATCGCCAA
This sequence comes from Bacteroidia bacterium, assembly GCA_016788165.1. Classification (GTDB taxonomy): domain Bacteria; phylum Bacteroidota; class Bacteroidia; order AKYH767-A; family OLB10; genus JAEUTH01. The sequence goes on from JAEUTH010000039.1 coordinate 18,747, forward strand.
CTGCCTGATCAACGGCCCCCATTACTTCATTATTACCAAGCTTGGTTTTGGTTTGTCCTTCAAATTGTGGTTCCTGAACTTTAACCGAAATAACTGCTGTAAGGCCTTCACGAAAATCGTCACCGCTTATTTCAATTTTTACTTTATCAAGCATTTTCGATTTATCGGCATAGCTTTTTAAAGTGCGTGTAAGTGCACGTCTGAAACCTGATAAATGCGTACCCCCTTCATGCGTGTTGATGTTGTTTACATAGCTATGTACATTTTCATTGTAGGAGCTGTTGTAAGTCATGGCTACTTCAACAGGAATGCCGGTTTTGTCGGATGCAATATAAATAGGTGGGTTGATCAGATTTTCGCGGGTTTTATCTAAAAATTCAACAAATTCAACCAAGCCGCGTTCACTGTAAAAAGTGTGTTTTTGGCTATTGCCTTGCTCATCTTTTTCACGCAAATCTGTAAGCGTAATGCTAATGCCTTTATTTAAAAAGCTAAGCTCGCGCATACGTGCTGCAATCGTATCAAAAATATAAGTTGTGGTAATAAATATGGATGCATCGGGCAAAAAGGTAACAGTAGTACCGGTGCGGTTTGTTTCGCCAATAACCTTAACCTCATGCTTTGGAATGCCGCAACTATATTCTTGCATAAATATTTTGCCTTGGCGGTGTACTTCGGCACGCAACATGGTCGATAAGGCATTAACGCAACTAACGCCTACACCGTGCAAACCGCCTGAAACCTTATACGAATCTTTGTCAAATTTACCGCCTGCATGCAGTACCGTCATTACAACTTCTAATGCCGATTTTTTTTCTTTCGGGTGCATATCGGTAGGTATGCCACGGCCATCATCGCTTACAGTAATGCTGTTGTCTTCGTTAATAAAAACAGCAATATTTTTGCAGTATCCTGCAAGTGCTTCATCAATCGAATTGTCAACCACTTCATAAACCAAATGGTGTAACCCTTTAACACCAATATCGCCAATGTACATGGCAGGTCGCTTGCGTACGGCCTCCAAACCCTCTAAAACCTGAATGCTGTCGGCTCCGTAGTTACTTTTTGGCGCTGTACTTACAGCACCTTCGCTTAAACTCATAAGATATCTTTTTTTGTTGAAATTTAAAAAAGCCTGCTAAAAACAGGCGGCATTTTATTAAAAAACGCATGTTGATTTTTAGGCATGCAATTATACGAAATAGTAGCCTAAAACCCCTTATAAATAAAGGGTTAAAGCGTTAAAACTTTTTAACAAACGGTGCTTTAATTGTGAATATAAATGGGCGGGTTTAAGGTTTGTAAAACCATCCATTTATTGTTGCTTTATTTTTTCAGTGCTTGTAGCATTTCCCATATTTCGGGTATGCGTTTAATCCAGGCTAATTCTTTCATTTTTTCGCGCCCATCTATGGCCGGGCTGCCAAAATATTGTTTGCCCGGTTCGGTGTTTTTGCCAAGGCCTGATTGGCCTAAAACTACTGTGCCTTTTGCCAGTACCAAATCCTTTTGTACTCCTACTTGCCCCCAAAGTATTACATCATCCTCAATAACTGTAACACCTGCAATCATAACGCCAGCAGCAAACAAGCAGTTTTTACCAATTACGGTATCATGGCCTACATGTACATGGCAATCGGTTTTAGTGCCTGCGCCAATTTTAGTATCACCCGATACCCCTTTTACTATGGTGCAGTTGGCGCCAATTTCTACCATGTTGTCAATCACAACCCGTCCGCATGTATGCATTTTGTCATACCCGGTAGCCCTTTTTTTATAGTAAAATGCATCGCTGCCAATGGTGGTATTGGCATGGATAATTACATCATTGCCAATGATACAATTGTCATATATTACCACACCTGCATGTATGGTACAATTATTACCAATAACCACATTGTTGCCAATAATGGCCGTTGGAAAAATATAACAGTTACTGCCTATTTTTGCTGATGAACTAATGTTTTGTTGGTTAAATTCAAAGGGCGAAAAATGGCGTGTTAAAAAGTTGTAGTCTCTAAACGGATCATCACTAAAAAGCAAAGCTTTGCCAGGTGGGCATGTTACCTCTTTATTTATTAAAACAAATGTTGCTGCCGATTGCAATGCTTTATCGTAATATTTTGGATGATCAACAAAAGTAAGGTCGCCCGGCTGCACCATGTGTATTTCGTTAATGCCTGTAATATGCAAATCAGTATTACCAATAATGGTTGCATTAATAAGTTTGGCTGCATCGGTAATGGCTAACGGTTGCTTTAGTTTCATAGCCTGGGTTTGAATTTAATTTTGGATTTTTTTCTGTACTACAAAGAAACTGCTTTCATAATCTTTACTCGCTCTACCATCAATAAACTTTAAATTGCCTCCGAAATCAATATCGGTATGATTAGTATAAACATGTTGTAATATTTGGCAATTACCTTTATTGAGTATTTCAATAATCTGGGTTGTGGGCAACGGATTCATTTGCATGTGGTGATAAGTGCCTATGCCAAGTTGTGCCAGTCGTTTGCGTAATTGTAATTTGATTTTAATTTTTTGAAACCATGATAAGTTTCTAATATCCTTTGTTGGTATCTGAAAAATTAATAACCCACCTGGCTTTAATATGCGTGTAAACTCAGCTATGTATTGCCCTTGTTGCGGCTGCGGTATGTGTTGCAACACAATGCTTGTATAAATACATGAAAAAGTATTATCGGTATATGCAGTAGTAGTGTTTTGGTTTACAAAAAAATAAGTGTTGTTGTTAAACTGTGCCTTTAGTTTTTCAGCTTTTTCTACCATTGTTGCCGATACGTCAATACCATCTACCACATCAAAATGTGTGGCCAATGCATGTGTAAGGCGACCTACACCGCAGCCAAAGTCAAGTGCTTTATTATTGTCTATACATCTTATTTTGTTTTCGTTTAAAAACGAAAATACGCGTTGTATTTCTGTAAGTCCGCTTTTAAAAAAATCGTTAGACTGCCATTTATTGCCTGCTTTATCAGGATTTGTTAAGATTGCCCACATGGCATCTTGTTTAGCTAAACCCTCCCAGTCTTGATTTACCGATTGAAAACTCATTTTTAAAAATTAGCGTGCAAAGCTAATAAACTATGCAGTTTAAAGATGTAGGGATATAAGTAAAGTATCGAAGCTTTTGCTAAAAACCTGTTAACCCAAAACCGGGAACAGCTTGTTAGCGGTTTAGGTGTTGCTTAACTTTTAATTAAAGCAGTCAGATAATTATATGCTATAAAAAATTACCTTTGCGCCCGCAAAAATTGGCCGTGTTTCAAGTTACACTTATTAGATAACCTGATGTCAAAGTTTGCCTCATTTCGATTTTAATAAAACATAAATATGCAAGCTATAAGAAACATTGCCATTATTGCCCACGTTGACCATGGTAAAACCACCTTGGTAGATAAGATTTTACACAGTACCAGTGTTTTTCGCGAAAATCAGGCAACAGGCGAGTTAATTCTGGATAATAATGATTTAGAACGCGAACGTGGTATTACCATCGTTTCGAAAAACGTTTCGGTTACCTATAAAGGTGTAAAGATTAATATTATTGATACACCCGGTCACGCTGATTTTGGTGGCGAGGTTGAGCGCGTACTAAGTATGGCCGATGGTGTATTGTTATTGGTTGATGCCTTTGAAGGCCCCATGCCACAAACCCGTTTTGTTTTACAAAAAGCATTATCGCAAGGCTTAAAGCCCATATTGGTAATTAATAAAGTTGATAAAGAAAATTGCCGTCCTGACGAAGTACATGAATCGGTTTTCGACTTGATGTTTAATTTAGATGCAACGGAAGAGCAACTCAACTTTCCAACGCTTTATGGCTCGTCAAAACAAGGTTGGATGAGCACCGATGTAACAAAACCTACAACTGATATTACTGCATTGTTAGATGCAATATTAGAGCATATACCTGCTGCACCGGTACGCGAGGGTACACCCCAATTATTAATTACTTCTTTAGATTACTCATCATTTGTTGGCCGTATTGCCATCGGGCGTATTCACCGTGGCACTTTAAAGGAAGGATTGCCGGTAATGTTGTGTAAACGCGATGGCACTAAAGTTAAAAGCAAGGTAAAGGAGCTAATGACTTTTGAAGGATTAGGTAAACGCAAAGTAGCCGAAGTAAATGCCGGTGATATTTGTGCCATTGTGGGCTTAGATAATTTCGAAATTGGTGATACCGTTGCCGATATTGAAAACCCCGAACCACTTAAAAGTGTGGCTATTGACGAGCCTACCATGAATATGTTGTTTACTATAAACAACTCACCCTTTTTTGGTAAAGAAGGTAAGTTTGTAACCTCACGCCATTTACGCGACCGCTTATATAAAGAGATTGAAAAAAACTTGGCATTGCGCGTTGAAGAAACCGACTCGCCCGACTCTTACTTAGTATTTGGCCGTGGTATATTACACCTGTCGGTTTTAATTGAAACCATGCGTAGAGAAGGTTATGAGTTTCAGGTAGGTCAACCACAGGTTATTATCAAACATATTGATGGCGTTAAATGTGAGCCATTCGAAATTTTAAGTATTGACGCACCCGAGGAAGTTGCGGGTAAAGCCATTGAATTGGCAACTATGCGTAAAGGCGAACTTTTAATAATGGAACCTAAAGGCGATTTGCAACATTTGGAATTTGAAATACCTGCACGTGGCTTAATTGGATTGCGAAATGCCGTTTTAACCGCAACACAAGGCAAGGCTATTATGAATCATAGATTTAAGGAGTATCGTCCCTGGAAAGGCGAAATTCCATCGCGTAACAATGGTGTTTTAATTGCTATGGACAGTGGCAAAGCAACACCTTATGCTGTAGATATGATGCAAGATCGTGGTCGTTTTATTATTGATTCAACTGCCGATGTGTATGCCGGACAAATTGTTGGCGAGCATATTAAACCGGGCGATTTGGTAATAAACGTAACCCGCACCAAGAAACTTACAAATATGCGTGCTTCGGGTAGTGATGATAATGTGCGTATAACGCCTAAGTTAGATTTTTCGCTCGAAGAAAATCTGGAGTACATAGAAGCCGATGAAATGGTTGAAATAACACCACAAACCATCAGGTTGCGTAAATTACACCTCAACCACGAGGACCGTAAACGCCACGAAAAGAAAATGCAAGCAGTATAGTTTTTACCTAAGCTTTTTACAAAATATTAAACCGGCCCTAAGCCGGTTTTTTTATAGATGCAATTATTCAATTTTTATATTTTGCATCCCTTTCCATTACATACAAACCATGTTTTTAAAAATATATCACCATAAGGTGTTTCGCTATTTTATTGCCGCAGGGGTAGCAACCTTAGTTGATATCAGTATGTACTTTATCATGTTTAACTACGTGCTTAAAAAGCAGCCTGTACCTATGCCCGGTTTCGAGTTTCAGGCACCAACTGTGGCTTTGATGGTGTCCTATAGTTGTGGTTTGATTACTAATTTTAGCATTACAAAATTTTTTGTTTTTCATGAGAGCACTTTGCGTACACGTTGGCAGTTTTTAAGATTTGCATCGGTGGCTTTTTTCGTATTGGGGCTAAACTACCTGGCTATGACTTTTTTAATCAGACAATTAAACTGGTACCCTACTATAGCACGTACATGCAGTGCATTAAGTATAGGTGTTTTAAGTTTTATAATGCATAAATCGTTTTCGTTTAAGGTTAAAAAGACCGACAACTCATCAGAAGAAATTGATTTATTAGATATCCCTGACGAAGACCCAACTATTTAATTAAAGTTGTGATTTTAGCTCAGTTAAAAAGGCACGCAAACTTTTTAGTGTTTCTAACAAATTTACTTCATCTTTAATAGTTGATGATTTATCGGCCATCATTTTTTTTGCACTTTCAAGGGTATAACCTTTCTGACGGGTTAAGTAAAAAATGCCACGCAGGTACGACACATCCTCGGGCGTAAACAACCTGTTTCCTTTTTTGTTTTTTGCAGGCGATAAAGCTTCAAAAGTATTGTCATAATAACGAAGTAACGATATGGTTACATCAAACATTTTGGCAACCTCGCTTATAGAGTAATACAAACGCTCAATCTCTTTATCTTTATAAGGCATTATTGTTGTAATTGAAATAGAAAAGATATGTAACGTGTCAAATATAGAGCAATATGATAAAATTAAACGGCCGCTTTTTTAAATTATTTACTTAGAAATTTACATTTGCAGGCAATATAATTATGAATACTTTTTTTAATAAAACAAGATTTTTATTGGTTGGATTTTTATGGTTCGTTTCAAACGTAAATGGTCAGCAATATCAGTGGGCAAAAAAAATTGGCAGCATTGGCCACGATGTTGCAAACTGTGTTGTAACCGATTTGCAAGGCAATACTTATACAGTTGGCAGCTTTGAAGGCACCATTGATTTTGATCCGACACCAAATTTTGAATTACTAAACCCTATGGGTAATACAGATGCTTATATAGTAAAATATAATGCGGCCGGTATCTATCAATGGAGTAAAAGTATAAGCGGTTTAAATAATGAAATAGCTACCGCTGTAAGCATTAATAAAAGTGGGGTAATGGCTATTGTTGGTTACTTTAACGGAACCGTAGATTTTAACCCTGATACAACTCAAACACATTGGCTAACAGCAAAAGGCAGTCAGGATATTTTTACGGTTGTACTCGATTCGGCAGGCAATTTTTTATGGGCTGCTGCACAAGGTGGTAATGGCATTGATGTAGCATTGGCCGTTTTTATTGACGATAGTAACACCGTTTACAATGCAGGCTATTTTGAAAAAACAGCCGATTTTAATCCCGATACAAATGCAACTTTTAACCTAACTGCATTAGCTGATTTTGATGGCTTTGCAACCAAACTTGTAAACGGTGTGCTTATATGGGCCATGCCATTAACCAATAACAAAGATTTAGAAATTAGAAATATTGAAGTGGTTGCTGATAAAATGTATTTAAGTGGTATAACCGAAAATACAACCGATTTTAATCCGGGTACCGGTAGCTACAGCTTTACAGCAGCCGGTGGTACCGATGCTTTTATAGCCTGTTATGATACAGCTACAAACATACAATGGGCACATTTGTATGGAGGTACATTAGGTGATATTGCCAATAAAATGACAGTTAATGGCAACTACGTATATCTTACAGGTTACTTTAGAGGCACGGTGGCATTTAACCCTGATACAATAAATAATCCACCTGTAGTATCGGCCGGACTAACCGATATTTTTATATTAAAAACAGATATTGCTGGTAATTTTATTTGGGTGGCAACTATGGGCGATACACAATGGGATGAATCGTACGGAATTGCCATTGACCACATGGGCAGGGTAATTACAACAGGCTCATTCAGAGGTAATACTGATTTTAACCCGGGCACAGGTATTAATATTTTATCATCACCACAAAGTGCAGCAATTTATGTACTGGTACTTGATAGTGCTGCCAATTATGTATGGGCGTTGCAAGCCGGAGGTACCGATCAGGAGCGTGGCTTATCGGTTGCTATTGACGCAAATAATCAAATTAATGTTGCCGGTTATTTTAACGGATTAGTATATTTTGATTTGCCTTCCAATGGCTTGCTGTATGCACAAGGCTATCAGGATGCCTTTTTAGCAAAATACAGTTTTTGCCTGCCAACCACTACCAACGTTACCGCAGTAGCCTGCAACAGTTATACGTTGCCTGGTGGTAATATTGTTTATACTACAAGTGGTAGTTATACTGAAACTATTACAAATAGTCAGGGTTGCGATAGTATTATCTTACTGCAACTAACTATAAATAATGATACAATGGCAGTTGATAGTATTATATCGTGCCAACCAATTACTTGGATTGACGGCAACCTATATAGTAGCAGTAACAACACAGCAACTTTTGTTTACCCGGGTGGTGCAGCCAATGGATGCGATAGTATTGTGTATTTGGATTTGACAATAAATACCATAAACAACCAGATATTTTTTCAAAACGATACGCTTTTTGCTAACGATACATTGGCAAATATCCAATGGTTTACCTGTGACAGTATATGGCAGCCTATAGCTAATGCTACCGGTAGTTATTGGGTGCCCGTAACTTCAGGAAATTATGCTGCCGTGTTTAATAATGGTAATTGTACCGATAGCAGTCAATGTATTAATGTTCAGGTGTCAGGTATATCATCAACAAATTCAAATTTGTTTTCAATTTATCCCAATCCAACAAACAATCGAACAGTAACTTTCAGTTTAAAACAAGCACAGCCAATGGCTACTTTGCAAGTTTTTAATAATCAGGGTTTGCTGTGTAGTCAGGTTGATGTAAGTAATAAACTAACCGTTGAAGTAACATTACCGCAAGTTGCCGGGTTGTATGCAATATGTCTCAGCACGCCCGCTGAAAAAACTTGCAGGTATGTGGTTAAGCAATAAGTAATATATCACTTATAAAATTAATCAAGCGATTGATTGGCTTTACTAGCCTGTTCAATTACTATCTGATATTGCTCAGGAGTTAAATCGTTATAAAAAAAGTTTATAGGATTAATTTTTGAACCATTACGAATAACTTCGTAATGGCAATGTGGACCCGTGCTTGCACCCGTATTGCCTACAGCGCCTATTACCTCGCCACGCTTTACCTTTTGCCCCCTGCGCACACTTATTTTACTCATGTGGCCGTATAACGATTCGTAACCATAACCATGATTAATGATTACGTGATTGCCATAACCACGCCCGTCATAAGCAACTTCGATAATGGTACCATCGCCTGTGGCATGTATGGGCACACCAATGTTAGAAGTAAAGTCAATGCCCGAGTGCATAAGCGAAGTTTTATAAATGGGATGTATGCGATAACCAAAACCCGATCCAATTACACAATCGTCAGTACTTAAAGGTTGTATGCTGGGTATGCTTGCTAACATAGTAGCCTTTCCTTTAGCCAGGTCTAATGTTTCGTCAAACGATTTCGATTGCACATACAATTGTTTTTCGAGTCGCTCCAGTTTCTTCGATGTTTCAACCATCAACCTGCTATTATCATATTGCTGCAATGCTTTATATTTTTCAATGCCACCGTAACCAGCCTGCCTCACACTGCGCGGTATGGGGTCGGCTTCAAATATTACACGATATATATGATCATCTCTGTTTTCCAAATCATGTAAAACAGTTTCGCTTAATTCCACACGCTTTTGTAATATATCATATTGATATTTTAAGCCATCAATTTCATTGCGCAACTGCCTTTCTTTTGGCGAATCAAAATGCGTATAAGCAATCCACAAAAATAAAGCGCCAAATACAACAGCAGTGGCTATCCATCCCAAAACAATTAATAAACGCTTACGTACGCCAACAATTACCTTTTCATATTTAAGGGTATGTGGATTAAAATGATATTTTATACGCGCCATTTATTGTAACTCAAATAGGTATGCATGCAAAGGTAATTTTAATAACCATTTTTATAAACACATATTAATTCGCTTTAACTACTTCTTACCGAAAACCCTTTAAAATCAAGTGCAAACTTTGCATCTTCGCCAACCGAAAAATTATTTTATTCGATGCCTTGCATCACCATTAATGAGCGTTTAGCGCTATTTATTTAAACCATATGACATCTACAGAGATTAGAAAAACGTTTCTTGATTTTTTTAAAAGCAAACAGCATCAAATAGTGGCCAGTGCGCCAATGGTAGTTAAAAACGACCCTACCCTAATGTTTACCAATAGTGGGATGGCGCCTTTTAAGGATATTTTTTTAGGCAATGAGCCTGTAAAATTTAAACGCATTGCCGATACACAAAAGTGTTTGCGTGTAAGCGGAAAGCATAATGATTTAGAAGAAGTTGGTGTTGATACTTACCACCATACCATGTTCGAAATGTTGGGTAATTGGAGTTTTGGTGATTACTTTAAAGCCGATGCCATTGCCTGGAGTTGGGAATTGCTAACCAAGGTTTATAATTTACCAGCCGATAGATTATATGTAACCGTATTTGAAGGCGATAAAAACGAAAATCTTGATTTTGATAATGAGAGTTTTTTGGAGTGGAAAAAATGGATTGACGAAGACCGGATTTTAAAAGGCAATAAGAAAGATAATTTTTGGGAGATGGGCGATACCGGGCCTTGCGGACCATGCAGCGAAATTCATATTGATTTGCGAAGCGAGGCAGACCGGAAAATACTTGATGGTAAAAAACTGGTGAACGAAAGCCACCCACAAGTTGTTGAAATTTGGAATAATGTATTTATGGAGTTTAACCGTAAAGCTGATGGCAGCTTGCACAAACTACCTGCACAGCATGTTGATACCGGGATGGGTTTCGAACGGTTGTGCATGGCATTGCAAGGCAAACAATCCAATTACGATACAGATATATTTCAACCGTTGATTCAATACATAAGCAAACATTGTAAAATACCATACGGTCAAACCGAACGTACCGATATTGCCATGCGTGTAATGAGTGATCATATACGTGCTATTTCATTTGCCATAGCCGATGGGCAACTGCCTTCAAACAATAAAGCTGGCTACGTTATCAGGCGCATATTGCGTAGGGCCGTGCGTTATCAATACGCAGTTCTAAACATTCAAGAGCCTTTTTTACACAAACTGGTAGCATTGCTTGCGCAACAATTTGATGGCGTTTTTCCTGAATTAAAATCGCAACAGGAATTTGTTATGCGTGTGGTTTTAGAAGAAGAATCGTCATTTTTAAGAACATTAGAAACCGGGATCAAACGATTTGAACAATATAGGGAATCAAGTATTGCCGGGACTTTTGCTTTCGAACTGTATGATACGTATGGTTTTCCAATTGACTTAACACAATTAATGGCTCGTGAAAAAAATATGGTAGTTGATATGGATGGTTTTAATGTTTGTTTGGAGGAACAAAAAAACCGCTCGCGTGCTGCTTCCGTTGTTGATACCGATGACTGGGTACAACTTATGCACATTGAAAAAAGTGTGTTTATCGGTTATGATTTTTTACATGCCGATATACGTATTGCGCGTTATCGAAAGGTAACGGCCAAACAACAAACGCAATTTCAACTGGTGTTTGATCAAACACCCTTTTATGCCGAAAGTGGCGGCCAGGTAGGCGATACAGGCTATATTGAATCAGCAAACGAGCGCATAGACATATTGGATACGCAAAAAGAAAACAACTTGATTATTCATGTTGTTGCAAGTTTACCCGACCAGATAGATAAGTTGTTTAAAGCGCAGGTTAATGCCAACAGACGCAGCGCTATCAATAACAACCACAGTGCAACACATTTAATGCATGCAGCCTTGCGCAAAGTATTAGGTGATCATGTTTCGCAAAAAGGTTCATTGGTAAATGATGCAGCAACCCGGTTTGACTTTTCGCACTTTGCAAAAGTTACGAATAACGAATTACAAGTAATTGAGGATTTGGTAAATGATAAAATCCGTCAAAATATTGAACTAATAGAAGAACGCGCAGTGCCCATTAACGAAGCTAAAAGTAGGGGCGCTATGGCATTGTTTGGCGAAAAATATGGCGACACAGTTAGGGTTATCACTTTCGACAAAAACTATTCAGTTGAATTGTGTGGAGGCACCCATGTACCGGCTACTGGCCATATTGGTTTGTTTAAAATAGTATCAGAAAGCAGTGTTGCTGCTGGCGTACGCAGAATTGAAGCCATAACGGCTAATGAAGCAGTTAACTACTATAAAAAACAAGAGCAAACACTGCAACAAATAAATGAACTATTAAAATTTCCGAAAGATACCCTTAAAGGTATGCATGCATTATTAGATGAAAATGCAAAACTAAAGCAAGAAGTAACGGCTAACCTTATGCACAAAGCTGCGGATTTAAAAACTGAATTGTCGTTAAAGGGTTTTGACATTGGAAACATACATGTAATTGCCGAAATAGTTGATTTGCCTAATGCCGATGCCATTAAACAAATGAGTTTTGAAATGCGTAACACCATACCCAATTTATTTTTGCTACTCGGCACTGTGATTGATGGTAAACCACATTTAAGTTTATTGATTAACGATGAGGTAGTAACAACTAAAAACCTCAATGCCACTGCCATTATAAGAGTATTAGCCAAAGAAATACAAGGCGGTGGTGGTGGTCAGCCATTTTATGCTACTGCCGGTGGTAAAAATGTGGGTGGTTTGCAAGTGGCAATAAACAAAGCAAAATCATTAATAGGCAATTAATGCGTTAACAGTATCGTGTTGGTAAAACCTGCTATTGATTGTACAAGCAGCTTAACATTTGTTTTTATTTGAGATATGAAAAACTTTAAAATTCCATCGGTGCTAAAAAATAAGTATGTTATAGCTGTGCTGGTTTTTTTAGTCTGGCTTACTTTTTTTGATCAAAACAGTTTTTTGGTTCAATATAGCTATCAGCAAGATTTGAATAAGCTTGAAAAGGAACACGAATATTATAAAACACAAATAGATTATAATAAAGCACAATTAACACAATTAGAAACCGATACTGCCTTACTCGAAAAATATGCCCGCGAAAAGTACTATATGAAAAAAAAGAATGAAGATATTTTTGTACTTGTTGCTGCCAGCGACTCAACACAAGAATCGTTTACCGAATAACAAAATATTATACCACACGTAAAGCCATTGTAAAAAAACGCAATGGCTTTTTTTATTTTGGATACGTAATAAAACACAAAAATATATACGAGTATATTGCTGCCATATACATTTTTTTGAAACCCCTTGTACTAAACAAATATGAAAACACATTTACTATCAGCACTCGTATTATTTACACAGTTATTGCATGCGCAGTTTAACTCGCAAAATATAACCATGCTATCAAATTATGACGATTCAACCATTGCAGCCGAACCGGCATTAGGTATCAGGTACAATGGTATATGGGGCTGGTCGGATGGCAATGGGCATGAGTATGCTTGCATAGGCGCTAGTAATGGCGTGCATATTATCGAAGTTACCAATCCAACTACACCACAATTGCGTGCTTTTATTCCGGGCTGTGTTACCAACGCTATTTGGCGTGAGCTTAAAACATATAGCCATTATCTATATATGGTGAGTGACGATGGCGGCCCCAATTGTTTCCAAATAGCCGATTTGAGTTACCTGCCCGATAGTGTACATATTGTACATCAGGCAGATACAATAATCAGAACAAGTCATACCATTTTTGTAGATAAAAACCGGTTGTATTGTGGTGGTGTACGTGGTGGGGTTTTCAGTACCATACCAGCAGCTATGGCAGTATTTGATATCTCAAATCCGGCTACCCCTGTTTTATTGCGCAAGCTTAGTGATGATTACCCGGGCATAAGCTACGTGCATGATATGTATGTACGTAATGATACGGTATATGCATCAGCGGCATATCAGGGTATGCATATTTATCGGTTCGATACCTTAACCAATACCTTTAACCAAATAGCTTCGTTAACCCAGTATCCGGCATCAGGTTATAACCACAGTAGTGCCATAACCGGTGATGGTAATACATTAATTTTTGCTGATGAAGTACCAACAGGCTTACCGTTAAAGTCGGTTGATATCAGCGATTTTCAGAACGTAACCTGGAAAACAAATTTTACCAGCACACTTACTTCAACAGCTACACCACACAATCCGTTTATGAAATATAATCATTACTGTATTGTTGGTTATTATCAGGATGGTGTACAGATATTTGATGTAAGCAATGCCTCCATGCCCATACGTACCGGGTTTTTCGACACCAATCCAACCGATGGTGCCGGTTTGCCCAACCCCAATTACTCGGGCTGCTGGGGTGTTTATGTTGATTTACCCAGCAACATAATTTTAGCAAGCGATATGCAAAATGGTTTGTTTGTACTAAATGCAAATACGGCTTTGGGACAGATTAAAACCGAAACAAAATCACTGCATTTGTACCCCAACCCGGCAAATAATACCATTACTATAAACCTGGCTAATTATATGAAGCCGGAAATAAAAGTATATGATTGCCAAGGCAAATTAGTAGCAATTAATTTTGACACTTTAACAAATAAAGCCACAGCTAACATTGGCCATTTGCCGGCTGGTATTTACAATATAATTATTACTGATAATAAAGGAGCAATTACATCAGCGCGCTTTCAAGTAGCACGCTAATACTCAAAACTAAATTTTTTATGAAAACAATACTTACGGCACTTTGCTTTTGCCTTGCTATTTCTATATCCGCTGCACAAAATGGATTTTCGCATTTATTTAAGCAACAAGCACCATTTAGCATAGCTACAAATAGCCAAACGGTATTTCTTCAAAATATTGACAGTGGCTATTTTACTTTTTGCAATATTGTTGATACACCCAACACTACCAATGTGTTGGTTACTAAATATAATAATGCAGGTATGGTAAGCTGGCAAAAAGAAATTGAGTTGCCATATTATATTGAACGTGTAAGGGATGCTGTAGTTTTACCCGATAGCAATCTGATGTTATTATGTACTTACGAAGAGGCCGGTTTAATCTATGATGAAGAAGTTTATTTGATAAAGCTAAATCCCAATGGCGAAGTTATAAACACACATTTTGTAACTAATACGGGCATTTGCTGTTGGGATATTGCCTCTGGTAAGTTGCGTTTAAGCAAAGCAGGCAAAATTATGCTAACACATCAGTCGTTCGGAATTTCTACAGCCAATGGCCTGGTGCGCATAATGGATACGAACTATGTTTATATTCAAGGCAACAATGATGCATACGCTTTATATCATGCCGATTTTTTTCAGGATGCCGATAGCAATTATTTATCTTTTGCATCCGAACCCCTTTCGCAGCTAAAGCGTGCTTCTTTGGTTAAACGTTCTAATAATTTCAATTTTGTTTGGCAAAAACATTATAAACATCCTGCCATTGCAAACAATAAACTTACGGTTGCAACCGATGTAAAAAGAGTGGGTAACCAATATGTATTGCTTACCAATTTCGAAGATACCAGCGCCTACAACAATGTTTGGATAATTAAAACGGATTTAAATGGTGATACCATTGCAACCAAACGATTTATAAATTATCCATTTGCATTTGCAATCGAATCGCATAATACGGGCGCTTTTGTATTAGCCACCAATGCCACTGATAGCAGCGGCAAGTATTATCTTAAATTGGTTTTATTAGACACCAATTTTAATGAAGTTGCAACCTATAATTACAGATATAAAAATTTTAATGAAGCAATAACCAGTTTTAAGCGCGATACAGATGGCAGTTATTTAATAGGACTTAAGACCGATAGCAACAACGTGCGTTATGCACATTCGCTAAAAGTGGCCCCCGATTTTTGTATTACCCCTAAAGCTTTTTTTAATGTGGGATATAATTCAGGTTTGCAGCCTAACCAAAGCGGTGTGGTAATTTATAATTTATCGGATGCAGGCATTTGGGATGCAAGTACAACTATTACTATTGATATGGGCGATGGAAACATTTTGCCATTCAACACCGACAGTTTGTTACATATTTACACTACCCAGGGCACCTATACTGTAACTGTAACTATTACAACCGTGTGTGGATCAAGTACGTACGCCCAAGTTATTACCGTTGCTTGTACCGGCCAGCCACAGTATTTTACAAGTACACATAATGAGCTACTGGCACAATTTAATTATCAGGGTGCACAGCAAAATTACAACTGGACTTTTGGAGATGGCAGCACATCAACTCTTCAAAACCCGGTACACACATACGCCAGCCCAGGTACTTATTATGTTTGTTTAAACACCGTCAATGCATGTGGACCAATTGAATTATGTGACTCAGTGGTGGTTAATTGTGCGGCCATAAACATACCTATTGCTTCAGAGAATAAAGCTTGCATGGGTACGGCAATAACTTTAAATGCAGGTAATAACGGAAGCACATTTTTTTGGTCAGATGGCAGTACAAACCAGATTTTATCAGTTACTCTGGCTGGTACCTATAGTGTAACTGTTACAAATGCATGTGGTGTTAGCGCCAACTTAAGCACGAATATTATTTATAGTTCGCTTCCTTTGATTGATATTGGTGCTGATACGATAATGTGTATTTACGATAATGTTACCATCAGTAATTTACCGGGCCAATCTTACAACAATAACTGGTTGCTTAATGGTTTTTTGCAAAGCACAGGAAATGCTTTTTATTTTAGCCAAAGCAGTATAGGTAGCTATAATATTACACTTATTGCCGATAACAATGGTTGCATTGATTCTGTGGATAGAAACATTACCGTATCGCCTACATTAATTTGCGACACGGCAAGCTATTGCATACCGGCTTATACACAAGGTACTTCAGCAGGCGATTATATTAAACGATTTAGCTTTGGTAGTATTAATAATGTTACCGGTGGTACCGGTTTAGCGTCTTATAATGATTACACGCATTTGAAAACTACGGTAACAGCTGGGCAAAGTGTTACCCTGCAATTTGATTTTAACGAAACAACACCAATGTATTATCGGATATGGCTTGATTATAATCAGGATGGCGATTTTGATGTTACCGAAACCATGACATCGGGGGCGGTAACTCAGGGGTTAACAACCTTGTTAACTTCTGTATCGGCTAATGCTTATGGTGGCCCAACTCGTTTGCGCATCCGTTGTGCAAACAACAACAACACCAATGTTGATCCATGTATGAATTATGGTTATGGCGAAACCGAAGATTATACAATAATTATAAATAATGGCATGGGTGCTCCTATAACGCTGTTTAAAGCCGATACCATGCATATATACCCGGGCGATGCTGTAAATTTTAGTGACTTGTCGTATAATAATCCAACTGCATGGGTTTGGACTTTTACCGGTGCACAAATACCTACATCTACAAGTAAAAACCCTGCCGGCATTATATACAACAACCCCGGTTGTTACCCTGTAACGTTGCAGGCAACAAACAACAATGGCTCCGGGTTTAAAACCGATACCTGCTTTATTTTAGTTGATGTTACACTGGGTGCGGTTCAAAATATAGGTGCACAGATAACTGTTTTACCCAATCCATTTACCCAACAAATAATTGTAAAAAGTACAATTCATCAAAAAGTAACAGTTACTATATACGACATAAACGGAGCATTAATTTATAATTCAATACACAGCGGTTACGAGTTAATAATACCTGCAATAAATTGGGCTTCGGGGTTATATCATATCAATATTCATAACGAAGACGGGCAATTGCTAACAACAAAACGGCTTCTTAAATAGCTTTAATTAATTCAGATGGTTATACAGGCAGTTGTGCTAATTAATTAATTACACTTACCGTTTGTAATCATTAAAAATTCAGGTATTCGAACTTTGAATTTTTTATTGTCGGAAAGTTTTTGCATTTCATACGATCCATACATCTTGCCTATATCGCAGCTTAAATTACAACCCGATACGTACTTAAAAACCTGACCTGCCATAAGTATAGGTTGTTCTCCCACAACGCCTTCGCCTTCAACTTCGCGGTGTTGACCATCGGCATCAATAATAATCCAATGCCTGCGCTTTAGTTGTACGGTATGTTCGCTATTGTTCTCGATAGTTATATGATAGGCAAATACATAATAATTCAGGCGCGGGTCGCTAAACTGCGGTTGGTAATACGTTTCTACGCTTACCTTAACTCCTCCTGTAATTTTGGTTGCCATTTGTATTTCCTCTTTTACAAATGTATTTATTTAAATGCATGCATTACCACCAATTTGCTTTTAAGCAACAATATCTAAATAAGTGATTTTTGTTATAGTTTGGTAAAGTAGCATTGTTGCATGTAAAGATTTGGCAACAATCTTTTATGCCTTTTTAAATGCTTTTATATTTGGCACAGCATAAACTCAAAACTCAGATGATTTTTAAAAATTTACTTGCAATAACGGCATACTTACTTTGCACAACTTTTATTAATGTAAAAGAAACAAAAGCGCAAAACAAGCCGGTTGAACCCACAGAAAAAAGGATAGGGGGAGCAGAAAGGCAACGCCAATATTTTAAACGTTATTATGCACCTTACGATAGAGCAACTGCCGAACGCAATAATGAGTTGTGGCAAAATATTGATGCCAATTTCCCATCCGAAAATAATTTGGTTGCAAAATTGGCAGCAATAAATAGTTGGCAATTGTTAGGGCCTTTTGGTGCAAGTCAAACCAATTTGGCCATCTACAAATATTCGGGCAGGGTTACCCATCTCGAATTAACTACCAGCAATAATGACGATTTAAAAGTGATGGCGGCAAGCGGTAATCTTTGGAAATATCAACCAACCACATTAGTTGGTGAGTGTTTAACCAATGGATTAAATAGTCCGCATGGTGGGGCTTTTGTAACCGACCCAACCAATAGCAATCATATTTTAGTTGGTACAGGCGAGCCTCAGGTTGCCGGTGGTACAGGACTTTGGCAAACGTATGATGGCGGCATTACCTGGTCGGCTGTAACAATTACGCCCACACCCGATGCCTTTTATCATTTGATGTACGACCCGGGTAATAGCCAAAAAATACATGCTGCCACCGAAGCCGGTTATTACAGAAGTGATGATGGTGGTCAAACCTGGACACGTTACCGCAGTGGCAATTGTACCGATGTAGTAGTTGATTACATCAACCCTATGCACGTTTATACAGCTTTTTGGAATACAGGTTTGTATAAAAGTACTGATGGCGGTAATACACACACCGTTATGAATACAGGTGGTGCACCCACCACAACTTTTGGACGCACAGCTTTAGCCATATCGCAGCAAAATTCGGGTACTGTTTATGCATGCGTAACAAATAACAGTGGAAACGACACAAAGGGTATTTATAAAACTACCGATGGCGGTGTAACATGGACAACCTGCACCATTTCAGGCAATACAAATTTCCATGCAAATCAAGGTTGGTATAACAATGTAATAAGCGTTAGTCCGGTTAACGATAATATTGTTTTAGCTGGTGGTGTAACCATGGTACGGACGCAAAATGGCACAACCTTTACTTCGGTTGATACCCGCCATGCCGACCAACACGCTGTTGTTTGGAATGCAAACGGTACCGATGTGTTTGTGGGTAACGATGGGGGTGTTTACCGTTCGGCAAATAGTGGTTTAACTTTTAGTAATACCCTTGTTGCTTATGGTTATAATAATTTACCCATTACACAATACTATCATCTGTCGGGCGGTAAAAGCGACCCAAATACCATGGGTGCTTCTGCGCAAGATAATGGTGTACACGTAAAATCGGCTACCAATGCATATAACTGGACGGTTATTGCCGGTGGCGATGGTGCTGCTATTGCAATTAATCCGTTTGATGCAAATGAGTTGATGTACAGTACCGGAGTTTTTTCAGGCTCATTACAATCGCGCAGGTTTTTCTCAACCGATGGAGGCAGTACATCAACGGATGTAAATACAGGCATTGCAACATGTGACGACTGGTTTCCTGAAGTGCGTGTAGAAGGCCAAAGCAGCATTTATTATACAGCTTGTAACCGCAGAGCATATTATACAACTGATTTCGGTCAGAACTGGCAAATATTAAACCCCACACTTTTTCCTTCTGACGTTACAGATTTTACTGTTGGTGCAAATGTTACCGGTACACCTAATATTTATGCTTGCATGTCATCGGGTACCATTAAACTTATGGTGTACGATAACACAACACTTACATGGGTTAACCGCACAGCTGGTTTGCCCACTAACACCTATTGCCGCAAAGTTGCACCACATGTAACCGATGCTGATGTTGCTTATGCAGTAATGGGTGGCATACCATCAACCGGAGCAGGCAACAAAATTTTTAAAACAACCGACCGTGGAATTACCTGGACTAATGTTAGTGGCAACCTACCTAATGTGGCCTTAAACGATTTATTTGCCAACCCGGCCGACCCTAATTATTTATATGTGGCCAGCGAAATTGGTGGCTTTAAAACTACAGATGGTGGTGTAACCTGGAAACGCTGGAATAATGGTATGCCTGAAAGCGTTATTATTACTGAATTAGACTACATTGACAGCGTAGCCATTAACGGAAAATTTTATATTACCTGCAGTACATACGGCCGCAGCGTTTGGATGCGCGAAGTAAGTGGTGACGATCCGGTTACAGCCGGTATTAATTCGATAAGTTCAAGTGCCATTTTTGATTTATATCAAAATAGCAATAACCCCGGTGGCGATGAAACGTTGATAGGTTTTGCGCTAAAGCAAAATGCTGAGGTTAGTTTAGATTTGTATGATATTTACGGAAACCATGTTGCCAATATGCTTAAAGGTTTTAAGAACGCAGGTAAACACATGATTAATTTCGACAGAAAACACTTAAAGCGAGGCACTTACTTTTATAAGCTTACATCGGGTAATTATTCGGCTACTAAAAAAATGGTAGTAGTAAATTAGTTTTCGCTTCACTCAAAATATAAAGGCCTTCATGCAAATAGCATTATGGCCTTTTTTAATTCCCCTATGGTTTCATTGTTTTTGATTGTTATACTTTTTTAAGCATAAATAAATTTTATATAAAGTGAGGTTTCTATGGTTATATGTGAAATTTTTATTTAGCTACAGGAAGCCGATGCATAAGATTTAGAACACTTTTTAAACTTAGCACGAAAACAATTTTTGAAATAAACAACTGATTTAAAATGAACAACCTAATAGGTGATTTGAAATATGCAATAGCATTCGATAGTTTGCTTAAACTACATCAGGTTTTATAGCAAAAAACTAAATGTTTAATTAAAAAAAAAGCCGGCCTCTGATCGAAGCCGGCTTTTGGCAATTAATTTTAGCTACTTACTCGGTGGTAGTTTCTTTGGCTTTTTTAATTCCTTTATTAAAATCGAATGATAAAGAAAAACGTAATGTGTTTTCTAATGGATTGCGTTGTTGGGTGGGGATTAAGTATGCAAAATCAAGTCCAAAAATATTGTATCGAACGCCAACACCAACGGTAAAAAACTGACGGTTTCCTTTGTCGGCCGATTCATGAAAATAGCCGGTACGGAATGCAAATTGTTTATCGTACCAGTATTCAAAACCCAATTGCCAAATAATTTCTTTTAATTCTTCGCTAAAGCCATCAGGTGCATCGCTAAACGATTGAAACATACCTTTTGCAACACCTACATTGGGATCTTTGCCATGCAAAATAAACGTATTGCCCGATGTGTCGGTTGCGTATATGGGAGGTGTTGGTACCAGTAGTTTACTAAACTCTAAATGAGCCGAGATTGTATTGTAATCGTTTAACTCTAATTGTAATCCGGTACCCATGCGCATATTGGTTGGTATAAAATCTTTTATGCCCGTTTCGCTGTACGAAATCTTATTTCCAATATTTGTAATTGTTCCGCCAACGGTTATAGTGGCATCTTTACCGGCAACTTCACTTTCGTGTAGCCAATAAACACCTAAGTCGGCAGCAACGGCTTGACCTGCACGGGTTTGCGCACCTTGCACTTCAATGCCTCCGGTTAAATTCGAATTAATGTATCTAAGCGTTAATCCTCCCGAAATTTCTTCGCCCAATTTACGTGCATAAGCAATGTCAATTGCAAATTCATTGGGATTAAACTGTCCGGTAACATTGCCTACTACATCGGTAAAAGTTATATTGCCTAATGAAAAGTATCGTAACGAACCGGAAATAGTTTGGTCGTTTTTAAGTTTTTTAAATCCACTTAAATATGCCAAACTAATATCAGGTACTAAGCTACGTAACCAAGGTGTATAGGAAATACCAATACCTCCGGTATTTGATGAAAAAGGCAACTTAGCCACATTCCAGTGATTGCTATTTACATCAGGCGATGTTGAAACGCCAACTTCGCCCATGCCGCCTGCACGCGAATCGGGGCAGATAAGTAAAAAAGGTACAGCAGTAGTTATGGTATTAATACCACCTAAAAGCTGGCTGGTGTTTAGTGTGTCTTGCGCATTTAGCGAACTAGTTGCCATAGTACTGCAAGCGCAAATGGCTGTGAAAATGCGTGCTAATGTGTTACTTGTCATCAAAATAGGTTTAAAATAAAGGGTGGCGAATATAAAGGTTGTTTTTTAAAAAGGGTTGCAAAATACGCTTAATACATGGTTTTGTGTTAAGCGATAATTTGCGGCAAAAATTGTTATTGCAAATGATAATTTATTAACGAAGTATTACCAGTTTTTCAATTTTATCGGCACTTTGGCCTTCGGCCGATGTTACTTTAAGTTTATAAATGTAAACGCCTTTGCCTATTGGGTCGCCAAAGTCATCGCGGCCATCCCAGGCAATACCATCTAATCGATAGCCCTGGCAATCAACATATTGGCTCAGGTTTTTAATAAGCTTTCCCGATAGGGTAAAAATCTTAATATCAACCAGCAAAGTTTGGCAAGTTAGGTTGTGTTCGAAAAAGAAACGTGTGTTGGTAGTAAATGGATTTGGGTAGTTAAGTACCCTGTCTATAACCATACCGGCCGATTCGGCAACGGTAAATTCAGTATAGGCATCGCTTGAGTTGTTATGTATATCCCATACTTTTATTTTTAATGCATGTCGGCCGGGGGGTAATAATTCAAGCGGGTATATTACTTTACCACTACTATAAGAATTCAAATTACTTTGATAGTAATCGTTTACATTAAAAATTTTATTTGCATCGTCATTTACCGTCACTGTAATATCGTGCCCAATACCGTTGCCAACCGTGTTTATACCGCTTGAGTCGGCAACCAATGCATATACAACAGGGTTATTATTTGTTAAGCCACCAAACACAAATTTCTCATTGTTTAAATACAGCTTAACCTCTGGGCCTAACTTATCAGCAACAGCCGAAGTATTTATGCCACCTATTTTAATGTTGGTATTAAATCCGCTGCCATCTTCAAAACCATTTTGAACATAAAAACTGATACGGCCATGGCCCGTGTTATATTTAATGTCTTTAGGTACGATAAATGTAAATTCAAATGCCCCATTGGTAACACTTACTTTACCTTTATACAATATGTTTTTTTGAATTTGATAATTAAAGTTACCGCTTTGATTATTACCGGTCGAATCGTTTCTTAGTGTTTTTAGCGAGTCCATTTTATCATAAACGGTTGGATAAACGATGCCATTATAGTTTGACAGTTTATTTCCGGCAGCATCTTGTACTTCGCCTTTAATGGTAACGGTACCTAATGCTTTTAATGTATCGGTTGCAGTATTTATGTTTTGACCATTTAGTTGTGTGGCTGCTACTTTTAATTTGGGATATACCATTTGCACGGCTGGGTCGCCCAAGAGTGCAAAATTGCGTTGACCGGGGTCGTTAGATGTTTGTCTTTTTGCGGCACTAAATATGTCGCCTAATCGGGGATATTTTCCATTTTTTAATGAAAACATACTGTCAATCATTGCAGCATTAATATTTTCGTTTGTAAACGAATATGCTAAACGTGTAGTTGTAAAAAGTGCAACTGCCCCTGCAGAACTGTTAACCAAACACAATTCGCCTGCCGAAGTACGTGAGGGATCGTCATAACGGCTAAACTCGCATGTGGCAGTAATAAAAACAGGCAACTTGGCTTTGTTTTTCCAGCTGCGTATATCGGCTATTTCTAAAACACGTTCTTCTGTCCAGCCAAGTTCGCCACCATGTCCGGTGTAATTTAAAAGAAGTGCGCCTTTTTCTACGCGTTTGTTTATAGCATCTTTTACGGCCGGATATCGTTGGCCTCCAGGTGTAGATACTTGCTGAAAACCATCGAGATAAATTTTATCAATATTGTAAACAGGTGCTTTTGCCTTGGCCTTATTAGCTAATTTATCGGCTGAGTTTACATGCAAAACACCGTCCTGGTCATCGGCAATAAAACAAAGTGTGTTGCGCCAATCGCCCATGGTTGTTGCATCGGTATTGCAGGCGGTTTCGTCAACTATTTTGCCGGGCAATGATTGGTAGTTTATAATTTTGTCAACTACCATTTGCGCCTCTTCTACATTGTTTGCCGGTATGCGTCCAATGCCCATATCAGGTTCTTCAGTGGTAGTCCATAATCCTTCGTTATCATCTAATAAGCCAAAAAAATCGTCACTGCAATAACTGGCAGTAGGCGAGCAAGAGTTTTCACTTTGATAGGAAACAATATAATTATTGGCTTTGTAAAGGATGTATTTATTGTCGTAAGTACCATCACCAAAAAGCAATAAGTAATGAGGCATTTCGGCATTGTTTGCAGCTCTGTCGTAAAACATTTTACAAAAATCTCGTATAGCACTAACATCGGCTGCGCCTGATGAAAACTCGTTAAATACCTGCACATCGGTAACAACAGCAACGCTTAAAGTATCAAAGTTGCGATGAAATTCGGCCAAGCGGTTTGCTTCAGCCAAATAAGCCGGTGTTGTTACAATTAGCATGTTTACTTGAGAAATACCATGTAAGTTTTGATTGGCCACTTGCCCGAATGCTGTTGCATTTTTATAGGCATTTGAATTAAATGCGAAATACTGATGTAAAGTATCGCTTTGTGCGGTAAAGGTTACCAAGCCTCCGGTGTTATTATGCCCTTGATTTTTTACATCCCAGGGTGTGGTAACATCCCAAAGATAGTAGCTGGATGTGGGCATATTGCCAAGCTCAAAAAGAGCGGTGTTACCCGGTGCTACTGTGGTTTTTTCTCTGAAAGCAATTTCGTTTCCTGTAAAAACCAAATTACGTTTTACGTTTAAATCAATGTAATTTAGCCAGGCATTGGCAGGTTGGTAAATAGCGCTAAACGAAAATCGCAGGTCAATGTTACTGGATGTAGGAGCAAATGAGGTACTGGTTCCAACTACAGGTACTGCACAATAGGGTTGTGTAAAATCGTCTAATACCGATGCAATTTTTGTGTCTAAAAGTTGTCCTCCGTTGTAAGTAACTTTTATGCTTGAGCCGTTGGCGCCACCTTTAAAGCTACGGCCGGCTACATCAATTTTTAAGAAAGCCTGACTACCGGCAACTACATTAGAAAAATTAAATGAAAAATCTTGTGTAGGTTGTACATCAAACGGATTTCCATACCATGTGCGGCCTGATTTAATTAAATTGTATTTATCAACCTCATAAAACAGGTAGTCGTTAAAAGTATTAACGGTAACAGTTGGTGTGGTTTGCAGGTTGGGTATATTGCCAATTCTTTTACCGGTACCTTTATCAAAGGTTATAAAATAATATGTAGTATCGCAATAATCATGTTTTTCGTGATAAAAATTTTGGTCGGCACGTAAACTCCAGCGATCGGGTCCTTGGCCATAAAACAATACAAAGTCATTGTTATTAAAAACGCCATCGCCTTCGCCTGATACTAAAATGGCATTTTCAAGTAAATCATCAGGTCGCCAAATACTGTTTAACATGGGTACCATACCACCCCCATTGCCGTATATGCGCAAATTTTGAGGATTGAGTTTGTCAATGTCGGCAATTCCCAAGGTGTTTTTTAAAAAATTATAGTTGAGTTGATAAACACCATCATTTGTAACACCTATTTTATACCATTTGCCCGATGCTAAAACCGATTCGGCTGCATAAACCCGATGCGCCATTGTATTTGCACTACCTTTTAAGCCCGAAACAACTGAAGTTAAAGTAAAGGAGATTAGTTTTTCATAGCGACCTGTAGTTTGGTTTTTTCGTATAGGTAAAAACGAAACCCAGGCTGCACTTTGCTTCTTGTAAGTTGTAATGGTTGTTTGTGGTTTGATATCAAATCCAATACTATCCCACATGGTAACACCAGCGGGGACCACCAAATCAGCATAAACAGCATTCGATAATTCAAAGTTTAAAGGTTGGCTTGATGCCAATTCAAATCTTTCGGAATAAAAAGGCATATTGTTTTTCGAAACATCCGGTGCACAATTTTCGAAGTACAAAATATTAGCCGATACGGTTTTCGAAAAATGGTACGTTTTATAGTCTTCCCAAATTAAGGTGCGACTTATTGTTTGCGACTTTCCACTTATAAAACCACAAAAGATAAATACAGTTAAAACCAGATAATTACGAAACATGTAAAATTGAGTATTGATAGATATTAATGTAAGAGATTCAAAAGTATTACTAAAACCATTGTAAATTGTAACTTCTAAGTCAATAATCACTGCTTATGTTTACGAAATTCGAATAATAAGTAGTTTTATGGGCGCAAAAAAAAAATACACGAAATCGGAAACGACAAAAACAAATAATTATTATTGCACAATAAACGCGTTTGGTTGGCCATTTGTGCAAGCTGTAAATCTATCTATGAAAAGAATTTTAATCGGATTGTTGTTTTTAACTATTGCATCAACAACCCATGCACAAGATCCCCAATTTTCACAGTTTTATGCTGCCCCGCTTTATTTGAACCCGGCATTAGCCGGCTCGGCACATTGCCCAAGGGTTACATTAAACTACAGAAACCAATGGCCTGCTTTAAACAATGCCTTTGTTACCTATGCTGCCGGTTACGATCAAAATATTGATGCATTATCGGGTGGTATTGGAGTTATTTTAATGAATGACAAAGCAGGTGAGGGCACCATAAATACAACAACAGCCAGTTTTATGTATGCTTATCAGGCTACTATAAGCCGCAAAGCATCTATACGTGCAGCACTAAAGGCTACTTTCGTTCAAAAGAAATTAGACTGGGACAAGCTAAGTTTTGGCGATATGATTGACCCGCGTTATGGCTTTGTTTATCAAACCTTAGAACAACGGCCTGCCGATTTAAACCGATCATTCGTTGATTTTAGTGCCGGTATTGTGGGTTATAGCGATTTGGTGTATGGTGGTGTGGCAATTGACCATTTAACCCAACCTGATGAAGCTTTTATAGTAAGTGGAGGCAGTGAGTTGCCCATGAAAATAACAGCACACTTTGGCGCTATGATACCTATTGGTTATTACTCGCCACGGATGAATAAAGACGAAGGAACCTTTATTTCGCCTAATATTATCTATCAACAACAACGTGGCTTCAATCAATTAAATCTGGGTGCTTATTTCAGTAAATCGCCATTTGTTGCCGGTTTATGGTACAGGGGTAGTTTTGGTAGTGAAGATTTTTTATCGAGCGATTCGTTTATAGCCTTGGTGGGATTTACACGTGGTATGTTTAAGGTAGGCTATAGCTATGATATTACAGTTTCGCAATTAAGTAATGCTTCGGGCGGTGCACATGAAGTTAGTTTAGGTATTCAATTTCAATGCAAGCCTAAAAAGAAAAGGTTTAGACCCATCAGTTGTCCTACTTTTTAAAATGATGGCTTGAATAAATACAAGCACACTAAAAATACCCTTAACAACGTTAATAGCTTTAATTCTCATATAAACGCTGGTGTTACGAACATTTTTAAAAAAATCGTAACATTGCAAAATCAAAAAAACTAAATTCATTCGCCAATGAATCTCCTTAAAACAGGTTATACCTTAGGTTTAGTTGCAACTGTTATAGCTTCAGGCTGCAAGCAAGAAACCTCATCTACTACCGGTTGGGCCTACAACGACCCCAAAAATGGTGGCTTTGAAGTAGTTAACTACATAGAACAAGAAACCGGCCCCGGCTTAGTACTTATTGAAGGTGGTACAATCACAATGGGTCGTACCGAGCAAGATATAACTCAGGAGTGGGATAACATTCCACGCAGGGTTACACTACACTCGTTTTATATGGATGAAACCGAAATATCAAACATTCAATACCTCGAATATTTGTATTGGTTATCACGTGTATATGGTACTGACTACCCTGAAGTATATAAAAAGGCATTGCCCGATACATTGGTTTGGCGTGACAGGTTAGCCTTTAACGAGCCTTTTGTTGAATTGTATTTAAGACATCCGGCCTATCAGGATTATCCGGTAGTAGGTGTAAACTGGTTGCAGGCAAGCGATTTTTGCCGTTGGAGAACTGACAGAGTTAATGAGCAAATATTAATCCGCGAAGGAATATTGCGTGTAAACCCGGCTCAAGTAAACGAAGATAATTTTAATACTGATTCGTATCTGGCCAACCAATACGAAGGTTTGGTTAAGTCGCCTTTAAAAGATCTTAGCCCTAATGGCGATACCCGTAAAGTACGTATGGAAGATGGTATTTTATTACCACGCTACCGCTTACCCACCGAAGCCGAATGGGAATATGCAGCATTTGCATTAATTGGCAACACCAGATTTGAAGCCGTAAACGAGCGTAAACTATATCCCTGGAACGGACACGTAGTGCGTAACTCGGAAGAAAAATATAAAGGCGAAATGTTGGCCAACTTTAAGCGAGGCCGAGGCGATAACATGGGTGTGGCCGGCAAGCTTAACGATAATGCCGATATACCGGCACCGGTGTTTTCATATTTACCAAACGATTATGGATTGTACAATATGGCCGGCAATGTGAGCGAGTGGGTAATGGATGTTTACCGTCCATTGTCGCATGAAGATGTGAATGATTTTAATAGTTTCCGTGGTAATGTATTTCAAACACAAGTTACCGATGCCGATGGTAATATTGATGAAAAAGATAGTTTGGGTCGTGTTAAATATCGCGAAGTAACCGAAGCCGAAGCTTCAATTCGCAGAAACTACAAAAAGGCTGATAACATTGATTTTATTGACGGTGACGAGCCCGATGTAGTAAAGTATGATGAAAATGGTTCGATGATAAATAACCGTGCAAGGGTGTATAAAGGTGGTTCGTGGAAAGACCGTGCATATTGGATGGCACCGGGTACACGCAGGTTTTTAGATGAAGCACAATCAACCGACTATATTGGTTTCAGATGTGCCATGATACGCGTAGGAAGCCCAACCGGCTTAGGTAAAGGCGATAAAATTTCGCGTGCACATTAATTAACGGTTTTAGATATTCAAATTAAAATCCCTTCTTTTTAAGAAGGGATTTTTTGTAAATACCCATTATGTACATAGAAACACTTTATCAAATATTTTTAAATTCAACAGGTATTTGTACCGACACCCGCCAATTAAAAGAAGGAAATTTATATTTTGCTTTGCGCGGCCCAAACTATAATGCAAATAGCTTTGCTATGCAAGCAGTCAAAAGTGGTGCCATTGCTGCTGTTGTTGACGAAGCAAACTATGCTGTTCCAAATCAGATTTATAAAGTTGATGATACATTAAATGTGTTACAAGCATTGGCAAGGTATCATCGCATGCAAATGAAAGCCAAAGTGGTAGCGCTTACCGGTAGCAATGGCAAAACAACTACAAAAGAACTAATGTATGCTGTTGTTAGCAGGCATTATAAAACAATAGCAACCATTGGTAATTTAAATAACCATATTGGTGTACCACTAACTTTATTACGAATAGAAGCGGATACCGAAATTGCCATAATCGAAATGGGTGCCAATCATCAAAATGAAATAAAACAACTTTGCGAAATTGCTAACCCCGATATGGGCTTAATTACCAATGTAGGAAAAGCACATTTAGAAGGTTTTGGTGGGTTTGAAGGTGTTATAAAAGGTAAAACCGAACTGTATGACTACTTAAAGAAACATCAACGTTTTGTTTTTTTTAATTCCGATAATAAATACCTGGCGCCATATTGCGCTAACTACAGCTATAAGCTTAGTTATGGCAATTCGCAGTCAGACATTACAGGTACACTTTTAGCCGATACACCAATCAAATTAACTTGGCAATATAATCAGATCAATTATCAGGTTTTAATGCAATTAGTAGGCGCTTATAATTTCGAAAACATATTGGCTGCAATTGCTGTTGGTGTTAAATTGAAAGTGCCCGAAAACAAAATAAATGAGGGATTGGCTTCCTATATACCAAGTAACCAACGGTCGCAGGTAATTAATATAAATAGTAATACAATTTTGTTAGATGCCTATAATGCAAACCCCACCAGCATGCAAGCCGCATTAATTAATTTTGATAAAAACTATGTTGCTCCTAAGGTGGTTTTTTTAGGCGATATGTATGAATTAGGAGCAGAAGAATATAGAGAGCATGAAGCGATAGTAAACCTGCTCATAACATCTGATTTTAGTACCATAGTGTTAGTTGGTAAACGCTTTGGTCAATTTACCGATAAAATTAATGCACACTTTTTTAGCACAAGCGAGGAGGCCTGTAAATGGGCCGAACTACAAAACATTACTAAATCGAATGTTTTTATAAAAGGTTCGCGCAGCAGCGCAATGGAAAAAGTTATGGCTGCATTTGCATAACGCCAATCAACATGGACGAACAAACGTTTCAATAACTTCAACGAGGGTGCGAAAAGCTACAAACTTGCCTTTAAATTTTTCAGTATGGTCGGCTTGTAATGTAGGTGCAAATTTTAATTGGTAGGTTTCATAATCCGCTTGCGAGCGCAATAAATATTGCACATTATAAGTAATACCTTCTTGATCTAAAGCAAGCACTTTGCAAAGCTTAGCTTCAACAAACAAACCACATTGTAACACTTCGGGTATATGTGTGTTTTGCATGTAAGCAAGCCAGGCATGGTTAATATCATTATCGATATTTACGGTAACACTATATATGAACATGTGTTTATTTTTTTAAAATTACAGGGTGTTTTCAAAGCATCAATTGTAGCAAATTGAAAGCTAAACGAAAACTAATAAACAAAAACAACAGCATCATTGCCATCATACTAAATATGAAATATTGGACAGACATATTGTTGGAAAAATATCTTAACCCCGCTTTAAACGATAAGGTTAATAAAGCGCGCAAACCATTGTTTTCGCTGTATTATTATTTACAAGGTTTTTTGTTTTTAGCTGTAACTTGTTTGGCATCCGGAGTAAGCATATTGCTTTACCAAAACATAGAATCTATCGGGCATTTAGTTTTGGTGTTGCTAACCTGGCTTAGTTGCTTTGGATGTTTTTTGTTTTGTTTTAAAAAACGACTTCCTTTTAATTATAAAGTTGCTACTGCGCATCCATTGTTTTATTTCGACTACATTTTATTGTTGGGGGCTTTATTGCTAACAGCAGCATTTGCATATACGCAATTCCAATATGGATGGTTGGGTAACGACTGGTCGGCAACTACATTAATCCCATGCATTTTGCTTTTTATTGCAGCTTATTATTTTGATCAAACAACATTACTTAGTATGTCTATAGTATTGTTGGGCTCGTGGTTGGGTTTGCAAGTTGCACCATATCAACTCCTTTTCGAAATGCAGTTTAATGAGTTACACTTTGTGTTAACGGCAATAATTATGGCATGGCTGCTTATTGGAGTTTTCTATCTTACATATTCGTTTCAAATAAAGCAACACTTTGAATTTACCTATGTAAATTTTGCTTTGCATATTATTTTTATTGCCCTGCTTAATGGTTTATTTTTTATTGAGCCTGCATGGATTTGGTGGTTTGCCGGAGCATTATTTACAGCAGCAACTATTTGGTATGCATTTTACCGGTCATCATTTTATATACTACTATGCAGTTTCGCTTACGGCTATATTATAGTAAGTTATGCAATAGTTCGGTTTTGTATGTCAGTGCTCGATGAATCAATAGGTGTTTATTTATTGCTGATATATTTTATTGCCTCAGGTATTATGATGATATCATATTTGCGGATGTTTAAACGAACCATACATGGCCATGCTTCAATACGATAAAGAGAGATTAAACAATTTATATCTACAGGATGCAGCTAAATATTGGCTGCGTAATGAAATGATTGATAAATCCACCTTTGAACAAATTATTACAACAAATCAACCGGCTTATAAAAGAAGTGGCTTTTGGTATAAGTCAGGCATGATGCTGTTAACCTTTTTTGTAGGCTCAAGTGCGTTTTCATTTATATCACTTTTTGTAGGGTATAGTTCTTTAACCATTGATGTTTTAATGCTATTAAGTTTAGTTCTGTTGTTTTTTTTATTTAAAAGAATAGTAACAGAGAAACACTACTTTCAAAATGGAATTGACTATGGCATGCAATACCTGGCAAGTTTTAATGCCGCTTATTTACTATTTAGTTTGGTTAACCCCGATAAAGAACTAACGGTTGCCATATACTTTGTATTGCTTACAGCGTTTAATGTTTTAATGTTTATAGCATACCTCCATTTTGTGTGGGCTGTTTTAAGTTTTGTTACACTTAGTATAAGTACATGCAGCCTGATTTTGGCATTTGCTTCAAATGCAGTTTTGTATTTGCCTTTCGTGTTAATGACATTAAGTATGCTGGTTTATTTTTTTGCCCAACGTTTTTTTGAAATCAAAAATTTGTTTTGGCATTTTGGGTTGTCTTGCTTGCAAGCGGGTTGTTTGGTGGTTTTTTATTTCGCCTGTAATTATTACGTCATTGATCAGATTTATTTTGAATACTATCAAGGCCATCCTGTGGGTTGGATTCAATATGTTTTTACGAGCTTAACCATAATGGTGCCCTTTGTTTATGTTTTTAAAGGTTTAAAAAAGCGCTGTCATTTCAAACTTATAATTGGTTTAATGGCAATGTTAGCTTCAGCATTTGTAATCAGAACTTACTATGGCATAATGCCTTTAGCTTATGCTTTAATTTGTGCAGGGTTGGTATTGTTAGTTTGTGTTTGGCTGGCACGAAAATTTTTAACCGAAACCAAAGGGTTTTCTTTTACCAAAGGCCCCAATCATAAATTATTAATGCAATGGATGGGTGTGGTAATGTCGCAAGTTACAGTTACTGCTAACCAAACTGACGTAAATACGCAACCAACCGATGGTGGTAAATTTGGTGGTGGTGGTGCAGGCAATAGTTATTAATTTAGCTTAAAGTATAAAATGGCATTTGTTCATGCGTATGTTCGCGTACTACACCAATACATATAAGGTTTACTAAAATTTTTGAAGCTCGCCAACGCGATACATTAATATGCTGTGCAAACTCGTTAAGGGTAATTTTTTTATGCTGGTGCAATAACTTAAAAAGTGCTTCTTCCTTACTGCTGTATTTTATAGTAGCGGGTGTTTGTGCCGCGTTTCGCTTTAAAACATCAACCGTAATTTTACTGGCCAGTAACGATTGGTCAGCAACTCTGATATATACCCACCACTTATCATCTTCGGCTTTTGCATAATAAGGCTTATCAGTGCCTTCTTTAATCAATGCTTCTAACACAATTTTACCTTGCAGTTTCCATGTTGTAATACTAACAACTGGAGTAGGCTTGCAATAAAAATTCACTGCTAAATCAATCATATATTTTTCTTCCTCCGACTTAATGCCTGCTATAGATTTATCATCGCGAATGCCAATTAACAAACGCCCGCCTTTATTGTTGGCAAATGCTACAATGGTTTTTGCAATTTTAAGGGCACTGCTAATTTCCTTTTTAAAATCAAGCACATCACTTTCGCCCTGGTTTATTAAATGATTTATATTTTTCAAAACATTCTGACAAATTATTGCCTTCGTTATAACGTATTGTTGCTGATATACACTTTAGCCTAACTAAATATTAATTGCTAAATAATAAAGCACAATGGTGCAAAACAACAATAAGCAATTTTAAATTTTACCTTTGACCGCCAATAGTTTTTTCATATCAATTTGATACTTATGGCAAAGGCAACAAAATTTTTAGGCGAAGGTTTAACATACGATGATGTATTGTTAGTACCATCATATAGCGAAATATTACCACGCGAGGTTGATATAAGCAGCCTGTTTACACGCAATATAAAATTAAATGCCCCTATTGTTAGCGCTGCAATGGATACCGTAACCGAAAGTGCATTAGCCATTGCCATTGCACAAGAAGGCGGTATAGGTGTGTTGCATAAAAACATGAGTATTGAAGCCCAGGCTGCCGAAGTGCGCAAAGTAAAACGCAGCGAAAGTGGCATGATACAAGACCCGATTACCTTGCATCAGGATGCAACCATTGGTCAGGCATTAGATATTATGCGCGAAAATAAAATTGGTGGCATTCCCATTGTAAATCATCAAGGTATTTTGGTAGGCATACTTACCAACCGCGATTTGCGTTTCGAGCGCAACATGCACCGCAAGGTTAGCGAAGTAATGACCAAAGAAAATTTAGTTACGGTTACAGGTGTTACAAATTTGCAAAAGGCCGAAGTAATTTTAATGGAGTATAAAATCGAAAAATTGCCTGTGGTTGATAAAAAACAAAAGCTAATTGGTTTGATAACTTATAAGGATATTATAAAGTTTAAATCGCGTCCCGACTCATGTAAGGATTTGTTTGGCCGTTTGCGAGTTGCTGCAGCTGTTGGCATTACAGCCGATATGCTGCAACGTGTTGAAGCCTTGGTAAAAGTAGGCGTTGATGCAATTACTATTGATACAGCACACGGCCACAGTAAGGGCGTAATTGATGCATTAAAACGTACCAAGAAATCCTATCCGGCATTAGATGTTGTTGTAGGTAATGTGGGTACCGGAGCTGCGGCATTGGCATTGGCCAAAGCTGGTGCCGATGCTGTTAAAGTAGGCATTGGGCCCGGTGCTATTTGCACCACACGGATAGTTGCAGGTGTAGGTGTACCCCAGTTATTTGCTGTATATGATGTTGCTCAATCTTTAAAAAATACGGGTGTACCTGTAATTGCCGATGGGGGTATTAAATACAGTGGCGATGTGGCTAAAGCCATAGCTGCCGGTGCGCATAGTGTAATGATGGGTAGTATGTTTGCAGGAGTTGAAGAAAGTCCGGGCGAAACCATCATTTTTGAAGGCCGTAAATTTAAAACCTATCGTGGTATGGGCAGCATTGAAGCCATGCGCGAAGGTAGTAAGGACCGTTATTTTCAGGATGTGGAAGATGACATTAAAAAACTGGTACCCGAAGGTATAGTAGGTCGTGTGCCATATAAAGGTACACTGGCCGAAGAAATGTATCAACTTAAAGGCGGTTTACGTGCCAGCATGGGTTATACAGGCTCTGCAAATATTAAGGCTTTGCAAAACGCGCAATTTATCCGAATAACACAAGCCGGTGTTGCCGAAAGCCATCCACACTCCATTCAAATAACTAAAGAAGCACCCAATTATAAACGATAGACCGGCAGTGCTGCTTGTTTTAAACTTTTCTATTGCGCCATTGTTTTTGCAATAGCTTTCATCAGTTCGATGGTAACAAAAGGTTTACTAACCATACCATTAAAACCAGCTTGTTTAAACTCCGCTTCATCACCAATAAATACACTGGCTGTAAGCGCAATTATGGGTATGGTAAGTTTTAATTCGTTGCGTATAATGTGAGTTGCTTCAAAGCCATTCATAACGGGCATATCCAGGTCAGTTAGTATGCAGGTGTTGGATAAATCGGTATGGATACGCAGGTGATCTATCAGTTCTTTTCCGTTTGTAAATGTTGTAACTGTTATATCTGTAAGTGCATGCTTAAGCAAGTCATGTGTTATGTGTAAGTTTTCAGGCAAATCATCAACTATGATTAGGTTTATTTTTTTGAGCTTTTTAACAAGCAATACGTTTGTATCGTTTTCGGTTTCGGGCAATGGTTCTGTTTGTCCAAAAGGAAACGAAATACTAAAAGTGCTTCCTATATCTGGCATACTTTCTACCTCTAAAGTACCTTTCATCAGGTCAACCAGTTGCTTGGTGATAGCAAGGCCCAACCCCGTACCACCATACTTTCGGGCAGTGGCTGCAGATGTTTGATGGTAAGCCATAAAAAGATTATTCAACTGGTCGGACGTCATTCCTATGCCTTCATCGCTTACCGAAACAATAAACACATTTTGTAATGCTTCATGATTTAAGCGTACTGTTATTGTGCCTTTTGGTGTAAATTTAATGGCATTGTTTATCAAATTAGTAAGCACTTGCATATACCGCAAGGGGTCAGCTTTTACGAAACAATCTGTTTCTACATTTCCTTCGAAAACCAATAGTTGGTTTTCGGTTTTCAGTTGTATTGATTGAGCAAGTATTACATCTTGTGTAGCCTGGTAAATATTAAATATTATTGATTCGAGGCTGAGTTTGCCTGCTTCAATTTTACTAAGGTCCAGGATATCGTTTATAATACCCAATAAATTTTTTGACGATCGTTGTGCGGTTTCCAGATACTTGCGGCTATCCGATAAATCATTTTGTTGCAATGCCAAATTTACCCCTCCTAAAACTGCATTCATAGGCGAGCGCAATTCATGGCTCATATTGGCTAAAAATTGTTGTTTAAATTGCTCGCTTCGTATGGCGCGATTACGCTCATCATGGATGATTTTGTTTTTTTCGGCAAGCTGTTTATTCAGGCGTCCTCGATTTCTGAATCCCCAAAAAAGGATAATCCCAATTATGCCTGTTAATGCAAAAACGGCAATAAATGCATTTTTAATTACTTGTTGTTTCTCATTGTCTTTCTGTAGCAATTCAATTTTCTTTTCTTTTTGGGTTACATTAAATTTTTGTTCCAGTTCAAGCGTGTTTTTATTACTTTCTTCATTCGTTACACTATCTTTTAATTGATTATATTTTTCCAATGTGCGATAAGCTTTTTCCCATTGACCCATGTGTGTATATAAAATAGCGAGATACTTTTTAGTTGATAATTTAGTTCGTGTGAAACAATATTTCATTGCCAAACTATCGGCCTGAAAATATAGCAGCTCGGCTTCGTTATATTTTTTTTGTTGGTCTAAAACACTGGCTATATTTAATAATAATGATGCATACTGCTGGTCGGTGTGTGTGCTTTTTAAATGCGCAATACGAGATAGGTTATAGAAGTAAAGTGCACTATCTAAGTTATCCATTTCATTATAGTAGTTTCCTAAATTCATGGTAGCTTGTGTGTACGATTTGGTGTCAGAAAATTTTATTGCCAGGGCTAAACCTTTATTAAAAAGCGCCAACGCTTCAGCAGGTTTGCCCAGCATAAAAAATAAAGCACCACAAGAGCTGTAATTTTTTGAAAGATGCTGGGTTAAATTATTTTGTTCCAATACGGTAATGCACTTTTTGCAATACTCCAAAGCTTTTTCTGGCTGCTGTAAATCCATCATTACACCACCCATAGTATAATAAAGCTGCGAACGTTTCAATGCTTCATCAGGAGGGTTTGCATAGTTTTCAGCTTTTAGTAATGCTTGCATACTTTTCTGAAAATCGCCATTTTTCCAATAAGCATTGCCTAACTGTATGTAACATTCAAACATTAAACGAGGCGGTGTACCATTATCAAATTTGCTAGTGCATGCAGTTAAATAATACAGGGCACTGTCATTGTTTTCAAATGTAAAATGCAGGGTGCCGAGTTGCGATAAAAACTCGGTTTCGTACAAAATGTTTTTTTGTAAACGTGCATTGTCTAAACCTATATGCAAATAGGTTAACGACAGCGAAGTATCAAACTGCAGATAAAGTTGGGATAGTTGTAACCAGGAATTGTATTTTACCGTTTCAACATTAGTTGTTGAAACAACTTGTTTCAAACTGTCGATGGATTTTGTACTTGGTTGTGCCCATATATAAACTGCAAAAAACACAAACAGACATGTTGTTCGAATACGTTTCAAAGCCTATTGTTTTAATGTGTGAAAAATATGGTTTTTAAATGCAGCACGCTGCATGCATGCCCGTTTACATGTACAAATAATTAATTGTAAGCTGAAAAAGCAATGCCAACAACGAAAAACGAAATAGCGATTTGCTGGCATTAAAACAGCATTTTGGAATTGAAAAATGTACTTCTGCTGTATTACCCAAATAAACTGTTGTTGTTTGAAATAGTGAAAAATTAGAAAGCAAGCTGTAGCGTAACAAAAAAAACACAAAACAACTATTGATGTCAGCAAAATCCACAAAATTAAATACGATTAAAGCTTAAGCCATTGCTTCTAATAAACGCATGTAATCCGACTTAAAAGCCTCTTTGCTAAAATGTTGTTGTGCCAGTATTTTGTTATGGTTTTTTTGCGCAACGCTTGATTTTAATAAAATGGTTTTACTGCCAGGCTCCCAAACTATGCCACAATTATTTTGTTGAACAAAGGCAGTGTAATCGCCTAATTTTTCACTGATAAGTACATCCAGCCCGGCCGATAAATATTCGGCAAATTTAGTGGGCGATGCCACTTCGTTGGTAACGGTTTGTTCTCTGATTAAGATGCCATAGTCGCAGCGTTCTAATATTTGCAATACTTGTTCATGTGGTAACCACATGTGTTTTACCTGATTGGGAAATGATTGCTTTAATGTTTCGATGGATGTATTTGTTTTGCTTAAAAACAAAACCTGGTGGTTAACCGTCTGAGTTAAAACATCGTTTAAAAAAAGCTTCAGCAAATCAAACGATTGCCAACCTGCAACCGACCCTGCATAAACTAATACAATTTCATGCGGGTGATAGGGCCAGGCAATGTCAATGTTGTTAAATGTTTTTTCGAAACTAATGGTGCAAGGAATAATAACATGTTGTTTGCTATTATAGCCATAACGGTTATGCCAGTAATGAACTAAAGGATTTGAAACAGCTAAACGAAAATCGGACTGAAGCACCGCTGTTTTTTCAATCTCATTAATTTCGGATTTTAATTTTTTATTAGGCATTACATCATATTCATTCCACTCGGCAGCAATTGCACCACGCCCATCAAGCGCAATTTTTTTAATAAGGCCTGTTTTTTTTACCGCTAAGGCCAAATTAACTGCCATTGCATTTCGGGCAATAATGTTTCGTTGCTTGGTTAGTAAACAAATAACAGCCAGTGTTAATAAATTGAAGCGCCATAGGTGTATGGTTGGATACATAGGTACCACCCAACAATCATTAATTTGATTTTTAATGATAACTCTGTTTTTAAAGTAGCCGCGTACAGAAATAAATGCAAGGCATATTATACGTTGCTTGGTTAATGTACGGCAGTACTTAACCACATCAAATACCTGACTGCTTAATACGCCCGAAGGTGCATCGCCAAAGGATAGAAACAACATAAAGGCTGACGGATGTTTATTGTCCTAAAATCCAGGCAAATATTAGCGGTGCCACAATAGTTGCATCGCTTTCTACAATAAACTTGGGTGTGGTAATATCTAACTTACCCCATGTAATTTTTTCATTTGGTACGGCACCACTGTACGAACCATAGCTGGTTGTGCTATCACTAATCTGGCAGAAATAACTCCAAAAAGGCACATCGTGCCATTCCAAATCCTGATACATCATGGGCACTACACAAATTGGAAAATCGCCTGCAATACCGCCACCAATCTGAAAAAAGCCTACACCTTTACCGGCCGAGTTGTTGCGATACCAATCAGCTAACCACACCATATACTCAATACCGCTTTTCATGGTTGATGCTTTAAGCTGGTTTTTAATACAGTAAGAAGCAAAAATATTGCCCATGGTGCTGTCTTCCCAACCGGGTACTACAATAGGTATGTTTTTTTGTGCTGCCGCTAACATCCAACTGTCCTTAGGGTCTATTTCATAATACTGCTCCAACTCGCCACTAAGCAATATTTTATACATGTATTCATGCGGGAAATAGCGCTCACCGGCATCTTCGGCATTTTTCCAAACACCGTATATATGTTTTTGCAAACGTCTGAATGCTTCTTCTTCGGGAATACAAGTATCTGTTACGCGGTTGTAATGATTTTCAAGTAAATCCCATTCTTCTTGTGGGCTCAGGTCGCGGTAGTTAGGTACACGTTTGTAATGTGAGTGTGCAACTAAGTTCATTAAGTCTTCTTCCAGATTGGCACCCGTGCATGATATTATTTGCACTTTATCTTGTCTGATCATTTCTGCTAATGAAATACCTAATTCACCTGTGCTCATGGCTCCTGCTAAGGTTATCATCATTTTACCACCTTCATTCATGTGTGTAACGTAGGCTTTCGAAGCATCCATCATTGCAGCAGCATTGAAGTGCCGGTAGTTGCGCTCCATAAATTTCGAAATCGGTCCCATAATCTATTTGTTTTTTAAAATAAACGGTTAATCCCATTTGTTATAATGGGGCGCCAAATATAGAAAATTTACTGTGGTAGTAATCAGGCCAAAGTGCGCAACATCCAAATGCTGCAAGCATTATGACCGGTGTGTGCCAATGGTGCTTCTAATGTTTCGAAATGCTTTTGTTGGTAAAACTGTATGGCCCTTTTTAGTTCAGGCATGGTTTCTAAATACATGGATGTGTAACCGTATTCTTTTGCTGTGTTTATACAAACAGTTAATAGTTTGGATGCTAATCCTAAATTGCGGTAAGCCGGGCTTAAATACATTTTTTGCAATTCGCAAATTTGTTTAACATCAGGTAATACACCAATGCCGGCACCACCTGCTAATATACCATCAACCAAAACAATAAAATATGCATGGCCGGGTTGGGTGTAGTATTGGTACATGTAATTGGTTTGGGGGTCGGCATAGGCTGTGCCGGGCCTGTTGCAATTAAACTCGGTTAATACATTGCGTACTATGGCACCTATGGCATCGTTATCGTTTGGTTCTATTTTTCGAAGTACGATTTCCACTTTGTAATAATTAGAGAGCCTTAGTAGTTGGCTTGGTGTTAATATGGTATAAGCGCAATGCTAATATGGCGGCTGTAAAGCCCCAAAAAGGAATAGAAGCTTTTTCAGTATGTAAAAAGTTATTTAAAAAACCATGTACCCAGTAGGTTATCATGCCTAATAGTAAACCAATAGCCCAAATGCGCAAACCGTTATCATTTGTTTGTATTATAAATTGCGATGCAGTTACAACCGTTGCAATGGCTATTGCAACAAACAACAGGGTGGCCGGCCAACCTTGCTCGGCTAATGGATTTAGATATTCGCTATGTGCATTGCCACGGTTGCCTTGTTTGGTGCTTATGTACGTTGTTTGATTGTATTGTTGAAAAGGGCCGTAAACAAATTGATATGTACCCGGGCCCCAGCCTACCCAAGGTTTTTCTTCAAATAATTTTATGGCACAACTCCAGCGGTTGATACGTTCTACATTTGATGCATCGGTTTTAATATTGGTTGCCGATTTTATATGCGAAAGCATATTATCGTCAGAAGCTTCTTTATTGGTTTCGAAGTTTAGAATTAATGATGACAAATTGATAAGCACCAAAACAACAAAGCCAATAATAGCTGCATAGACCAATGTGGTATGAATCCTGAAAATAAAAATGATTGAACAGGCTGTAGCGGCTATTAAACCCAACCAGGCAGCACGGGTGTAACTTAAAATCATGCCCGTTGCTAAAATGGCAAAAATTAAAAACAACAATGGTTTTTGGTTTGTATTTGTAAAACGGCTAAGGAGCAAGACTGACACTAATGGCAAAAACATGGCAATCATGGCAGCGTATTGGGTATGGTCGTAGTAAAAGGGTGTCATGGCACTGTGGGCAGCTGCCTCAGTAAAATGCTCGCTGGCATGGTTAAAGGTTGTATAACCAATAACAATTAGTAACGATGCCAGGTATAGCCAAACAAATTTTTTAATATTAGCAACATCTGAAAACAATGGAACTGCATAAAGAAAAAACACTGTTACAAAACACAATCGGCCTAACGTAAATTTAAAACTGACTAATGGTAATTGACTGGTTAGGGTAGTAATTAGCATCCAAACCAAATGCAATAAAATAAGTATGGTTAATGGATGAAATAAGAAGCGTTTGGGAATACCGCCATCCATAATAATTTTGAAAAATGCTATTAGCATTAAACCAAATGATATAGGTTCGGTAGGGATGTTAATGCCAAAACCTAAAGGGGTTTCGTCAAAATTTATGGATAGCGGAACAATAAAAACCAGTAGAAAAAACAACTGCCTAGTATAAACTAAACTTGCCATGGCAACCAGTAATAAAACCGGTAACAAGTAAAACCAATAAAATGTTTTTACACTAAAATATACAAGCAATACCAGAAACAATGCACATGCTGTATAAAAAGGTTTTTTATCGGCTAAGGCTATCAACGCAATTCTATTTTATGCATTCGAATTTTTAAGCGTATGCTTGCGATACGATTCGATAATGAGTATGGTAATTAAAGCAAACAGTAGGGCACTTGCAGTTAATCCCATTATAATGAGTGTACCTTTGGGTG
Organism: Bacteroidia bacterium; assembly: GCA_016788165.1. GTDB lineage: Bacteria > Bacteroidota > Bacteroidia > AKYH767-A > OLB10 > JAEUTH01. The sequence continues at coordinate 60,852 of JAEUTH010000039.1, forward strand.
TGTCTTTTTTTTCGGCTACCTGTGCTTTGGAAACTACTGTGGTATAGGTTAGTTTTTTATTTGCATCGCTTATGGCTTGCTGATAATCTTTTTTAGTGTCGTTATAAAATCCGCGTAAGCGAAATAAATGTTCGGTTAATGCAAACTCCTGGCCACCATGTTCTTGTAAATTTTTAAACTGATCTTTTACAAAAGCACTTTGCGCACCGCCATTTTTATACATCACTTTGCTTATTGCTTTAACCTGTGATTCAAAATTAATAATACCATAATTTAATTTGATGTTTTGCAAAGCGATTTCAGCACTATCCATTTCTGCTTTACGCAATGCTAATTTCTGTTCAAACAATGTAATTACTTCATTAAACTTCTGACGGTGTAAATTGCTTATAGCAATATTATTGGCAGCTATTAAAGTATCGCACATGGCTGCGGCAAACTTCGGGTCTTCGTCCCAGCAATCAATTTCAATTGATTCGTATTGCGTACGGCTTATGCTCATGTTTTCGCTTAAACGTTGCGATAAGTAGGTATAGGCCAAAGGCGATTTGGGATCGATGTTATAGTGGCCGTAAAGGTTTAGTTTTTCGATAAATAGCTTACGCACTTCTTCGCTCTGCAAAAACTGAAGCATAGTTTCGGTAGCGCTTTCGGTGGCATACGGTGCAATGTTGCTTGGAAATACAACGGTGGCCGATTTGAAACGCGGTTTCATTATAAACGGGCGTGTTATTACAAAACCGGCCACGGCAGCAATTACAGCCGTTACCATTAACTGTTTTTTCCACTTTAAAACAATTTTAAGTAATCCAATAAAGTCAAGCTGGGAGCTGTATTTTTCGTTTTCCATCAACCGGTTATTTTTTTGAGGCGCCAAAAATAGAAAAAGCCTACTATGCTACAATGCAGCATTTGCTTACTGCTTCCATTGCAAAGTATGTATAAGTTGTTCAATATCTTTTTTGCAAAATTCGATTACCGGTGCCAATGAATCGCTTTGTGGAGGGCAGTTAAAATATAATGCACCTCGTAAAAAGTGTGTGGTACTATCGGTTAAAAAAAACTGAATGCTGCTGGCAGCATTGCCGCTTATAAGATACATCAATCCGCCCGACTGGCCATCGTTGCTGGTTATAAGCACTTCGTCAATGCCATTAGCTTTTACAGCATGTTTGTAGGCTAATGTGCGGCAGTTTTCTATATGCGTAATCACATCATTATGTATGGGCAAATAAGTTAGGTTTATTTTGCCTTGCAAACCAGGGTAATTGATGTCGTACCAGCAGGGTTCGGCTTTTGCACGGTTGTCGGCTTCAATTACTGTAAAGGCGGGCACATCGAAGGCAAACGGGCATTTGGCCGGGTTAAATGGGATGTATTTTTTTTCGGGCAAGTCAATTCGAAAGTAACCTATTGGCTTGGGTGTGTAATGGTTGTTACACCCAAATAATAATAGGCTTGTAGCAAAAAGTATATGATCAATTTTTGCCTTAATTTTTTTTTTGTTAAACATATGGGGGCGAAACCGAGCGTGTAATTTTTACGCGTTTAATTCTGCGTTTATCCGATGATTCGATGGTAAACTTATAGTTTTTGAAATTTACTGATTCGCCCGGCAGTGGAATTTTACCGGTTAGCTCAAGCACTAATCCTGCTAATGTGGCGGTTTCGCCTGCAATACCATCAAACTCAGTTAATTCTATTTGCATAATACGGCTAACGTCATTTAGTAATGTTTTAGCTTCGAAAACAAAGTTATTATCATCTATACGGGTGTAAAAGGTTTCGTCCTCATCAAATTCATCATTAAGCTCGCCCACTATCTCTTCTAAAACATCTTCTAATGTTACCAAACCAACAACACCTCCAAATTCATCAACAACCAATGCCAAGTGCATTTTTTTCGATTGAAACTCATCCAACAAATCATTTATCATTTTGCTTTCGGGTACAAAAAATGGTTTGCGTATAAGTTGCTGCCATTCAAAATCATCGTTTTTATTAAGATGGGGCAATAAATCTTTTATATGTAATACGCCACTTACATTGTCTAAACTTGTGTTATATACCGGCAAGCGTGAGTAGCCATAGTTTACTACCAATTTAAGCAATTCGGATAAAGGCAGGTTGTAATCAAGTGCTTCAATATCAACCCGGTGTTTCATAATTTGGGTTACATCTAAGTTGCCAAACTTTACAATGCCTTTTAATATTTTTTTTTCTTCTACCGGTGTGTTGGTGTTACTGGCTATGTCTATGGCATGTGTTAAGTCGTCAATTGTAACTTGGTAACTTATTTTTTTCATACGCTTTTCAATAAAGCTGGTAGTACTTGCCAGCAAATAGCTAAACGGGTAAAAAAGCTTATGCGTTATGTACAACGGTATGGCTATACGCTCGGCCAACTTTAAATTGTTTTTGGTTGCATATACTTTCGGTATTAAATCGCCAAACATCACAATCACAAAAGTGATTATTACCACATTAACAATGGTACCGGTTAAAGGATACGCTTCGAAATTAAACACAAGCTCCATCATGTATGATGATACCAGCACAATGGCAATATTTACAGCACTGTTCGAAATAAGCAACGTAGCTATAAACCGCACAGGTTTATTTAAAAGTGTAAGCATTAGCTGATGAATGCGATTGCCGGGCTGATTTTTTAATTGTGCTAACTGAGCCGGTGTTAACGAAAAGTATGCTACTTCGGCACTACTAAACATTGCCGAAAAAACCAACAGAACTAAAATACTTAACAGCAGTAAAATAACATCAAATGTAAAAGGCTTGAAAACCGAAAGGGGAATATGTCGTAGTAAACTATCCGGGTCCACGTATTAACTTATTAAGCGCACAAATATATAAACTACCTTGTTTTCTGTTTGTATTTAAAATATAACAGTAAGATGGATGCATGGCATCAAGAATAGTTTATTATTTTTCTACTACTAATTTTTAAATTTTATTTAAGGCCTCAAATTTTTTTATTGCTTATGGAATTGAATGATAAAACTGCATTAATAACAGGCGCTGCCGGCTTTTTAGGTTCGCATTTATGCGATAGGTTTATTGCCGAAGGCTGTAAAGTTATTGCCATGGATAATTTAATTACAGGCGACTTGCGCAATATTGAGCATCTGAAAAAACATCCAAAGTTTACTTTTGTTTTGCACGATGTGAGCAAGTATGTAGCTATTGACGAACATCTCGACTATATACTTCATTTTGCATCACCGGCAAGCCCCATTGATTATTTAAAAATACCAATTCAAACACTTAAGGTAGGGTCGCTGGGCACCCATAATTTATTAGGGCTTGCATTGCATAAAAAAGCCACCATACTGGTAGCCAGTACGTCCGAAATTTATGGCGACCCTTTAGTACATCCTCAACCCGAAGATTATTGGGGTAATGTAAACCCCGTGGGGCCGCGTGGCGTGTATGACGAAGCCAAACGTTTTCAGGAAGCCATGACTATGGCTTATCACACCGCTAAGGGATTAGATACGCGCATTGTGCGTATTTTTAATACTTATGGTGCACGCATGCGTTTAAACGATGGCAGGGCATTGCCGGCTTTTTTTGGGCAGGCTTTACGTGGCGAAGACATTACCGTATTTGGAGATGGCAGCCAAACCCGGTCGTTTTGTTATGTTGACGATTTAATTGAAGGCATTGTGAGGCTTTTACACTCGGGGTATCACCAGCCGGTTAATATTGGCAACCCTGACGAAGTAACCATTGCCCGGTTTGCACAAGAAATTATAGCTCTTACCGGCAGTAAACAAAAAGTAATTTTTAAACCCTTGCCCATTGACGACCCAAAACAACGGCAACCGGATATTAGCCGCGCCCGTAAAATTTTAAAATGGCAACCACAAGTAAGCAGGCATGAAGGATTAAAAACTACATACAATTATTTTAAAAACCTGCCAACTGACGAGTGGTTTAAGCCCGTACACGATTTTCAATAGATATCTATAAAATAAGCTATAAGCTGTAAAGCATTTATATTTTTGCGTTTTAAAACAAACATAACATGAGCTTCCAAGCACACCCTACAGCCGTTATCGACCCCGGCTGTACCATAGGAACAGGTACAAAAATCTGGCATTTCAGCCATATAATGCCTAATTGTATAATTGGTCAAAACTGTAATATTGGTCAAAATGTGGTGGTAAGTAGCGATGTTACCTTAGGCAATAACGTAAAAGTACAAAACAACGTAAGTATTTATACAGGCGTTGTTTGCGAAGACGATGTTTTTTTGGGTCCATCCATGGTTTTTACAAACGTTATTAATCCACGCAGCGCTATTGCCCGTAAAAATGAATACAAAACAACCTTGGTAAAAAAGGGCGCAAGCATTGGTGCCAATGCAACCATCGTTTGCGGCAATACCATAGGCAGCTATGCTTTTATAGGTGCCGGTGCTGTGGTAACGCGCTCTGTACCCGATTACGCATTAGTTGTGGGTAACCCGGCAAGGCAAACCGGTTGGATGAGCAGCTATGGACATAAACTAAAGTTTGAAAACGGAAAGGCAACCTGCCCCGAAAGTGGCGAAATGTATCAGTTAACAAACCAAATCGTAAGCCTTATTTCATAAACAATAGGCACACATATTTAAAATTTAAAAATGGAAAACAGAACCATAAAATTTGCAGTAATAGGATGTGGCCACATTGGCAAGCGACACATGGAAATGGTATTACGCAATACCGAGTGCAGTCTGATAGCCATAATGGATGTGTTGCCACAAGAACAATTAAACATAGGTGATGTGCCTTTTTATAACGATGCAACAGCCATGCTTACACAAAACCCCGAGGTGGAAGTAGTTTGTATTTGCACGCCTAATGGTTTGCACTCAAGCTATGCATTGTTGGCATTGGATTTTAAGAAGCATGTAGTTATCGAAAAACCCATGGCTTTAACCAAGGCCGATTGCGAAAAAATAATTTTCAAATCGCTTCAGGTTTCGAAACAAATATTTTGTGTAATGCAAAACCGTTACTCGCCACCCAGTGTTTGGTTAAAAGAAGTAGTAGATAAAAAAGTTATTGGCGATATATGTATGGTGCAACTTATATGCTATTGGAACCGCGATCACCGATACTACAAAGCCGGCAACTGGAAAGGTACTGCCGACCTGGATGGAGGTACTTTATTTACACAGTTTAGTCATTGGATTGATTTGATGTATTGGCTCTTTGGCGATATCAATAACATAAAAGCAACCTTTGCCGACTTCAATCATCAACAAAGCACTTCATTTGAAGATAGCGGCATTGTGCAGTTTAGTTTTGTAAACGGTGGTATGGGCAGCATAAATTACAGCACAGCCGTTTGGGATAAAAACCTCGAAAGCAGCATGTCAATTATTGGCAGTAAAGGCAGTATAAAAGTGGGTGGTCAATACATGAATGAAGTGGACTACTGCCATATACAAAACTACACCATGCCCGAACTGGCACCCACCAATCCGGCCAACGATTATGGCGATTATAAAGGCAGCGCTAACAATCACGGCTACGTATTTCAAAATGTAATTGACACGTTAAAAGGGCGTACACATGCCACCACCAATGCATTAGAAGGCCTAAAAGTGGTTGATATTATTGAACGAATTTACTTGCATAACAAAGTTGTAAAAGCGCCCATTTTAGGTGTAAAGTAAATCGTATTAAAACGGTGCAGTTAGTTTATAAAGCGAATTTCTGATTAGGCAATAGAGCTTAAAAAAGCAATTTTTTAAATTGCGTAATAGATTTACTTTCGCAACCCTTAAAACTAAAAGTAACGGGTTACATGTATAACGAAATATTACAGAAAAAAGCGAAGATTGGTATTATTGGTTTAGGATATGTGGGTTTGCCAATTGCCCTGGAGTTTGCAAAAAAAGTTTCTGTTATTGGCTTTGATATTAATCAAAGTCGTGTTGAAATGATGCGCAATCAAATTGACCCCAGTGGCGAGTTAGATTCGGAAGCATTTTCAAATTGTGATATTGAGTTTACTACAGATGTAGCGGTGTTGCGCCAGGCTAACTTTTTTATTGTTGCCGTGCCAACACCCATTGACGACCATAAGTTACCCGACTTAAAACCCCTGCTTAGTGCATCAAAAACGGTAGGCAAAGCCATTAAGAAAGGTGATTACGTGATTTTTGAATCAACTACCTATCCCGGTTGTACCGAAGACGATTGCATACCGGTAATAGAAGAAATATCGGGACTTAAGTTTGTAACCGATTTTAAAGCAGGTTATTCACCCGAACGTATAAACCCGGGCGATAAAGTGCATACCTTACCCAATATAACTAAAGTAGTTGCAGGCTGCGATGCCGAGTCGTTAGATACCATAGCCAAGGTTTATGAAATAGTGGTTAAAGCGGGCACACACCGTGCTTCATCAATTAAAGTGGCCGAGGCCGCAAAAATTATCGAAAACACACAACGCGATGTAAATATTGCTTTGATGAATGAGCTTAGTATCATCTTCAATAAAATAGGAATCAATACCTATGAAGTTTTAGAAGCAGCAGGTACTAAATGGAATTTTTTAAAATTTTCGCCCGGCTTGGTTGGTGGTCATTGCATAGGTGTCGATCCTTATTACCTCACCTACAAAGCGGCCGAACTAGGTTATCATGCCCAGGTAATAAACTCGGGGCGGTTTGTTAACGATAGTGTTGGTTTTTACATAGCCAAACAAACCGTTAAGCGCATGGTAGCAGCCGGAAAAAACAACAGCGAAGCGCGTGTACTGGTTATGGGCGCCACCTTTAAAGAAGATGTTGAAGATATACGAAACAGCAAAGTAGCCGATGTGGTTAACGAGTTTAAATCATACGGTGTTTCTGTTGATGTGGTTGACCCCAAAGCCAATACCGATGAGCTGATGCATGAGTATGGGTTCGGATTAATACCTAAGCCCCAGCCTGCCTATGATGCCATTGTTGTAGCGGTATCACATAATGAATATATAAATTTAGATGAAGCCTACTTCAAGTCAATTGCTGCTCCACGCTGCATTTTAGTTGATATAAAGGGTCTGTATCGAAATAAAATAAAGCAGCTTACATATTGGAGTTTGTAACGGTATCTTTATTACATTCGAATCGTAAGCCAATTCCAATTGAAGGTGTTTTTAAATTAAGTGTCGTTTTGTTTATTGCAGACAAGTGTTTGCTTTTTGTAAATTATTGTTTCGGTTTGTTTTGTAATAAGTCAATGTAATTTCAAACATTCATTCCAAAAACAATAATTTTAAAGCATAAAGCACTTTATTTACGTGCATAAAATTGCATCATGAAAAAACACTTCGTTTTATTAGTAACCATTCTTTTTTTAGGAATTAAAACGCATGCACAATTTGAAGGCACATGTACCATAACCATTGAAAGTGCGCGTACGCCTTTGCCAATCGAAATGTTTATGTTTTTAAAAAGTGATTTAATGTGTATGGAAATTCCGTCAATGCAAAGCAGCGGATTTATAAAAGGTATTGTAAATAATACTACACAAACCTTAACTACATGCATTGATAAAGGAGGCCGCAAAGTAGCTATGCGCAGCAATCTTAATGAGATGGAGCGTTTTATGCCCGTATCATCAAATGCCAAACCACCGGTTTTTACCGAAACTACAGAGAAAAAAAAAATAAGCGGGTTTAATTGTACCAAAGTGCTTATGAAAAGCGATGATAGCGAAGGTACATTTTGGATAACGCAAGAGTGGCCTATAGAAATGACGCAGCTTATAACAGCCATTAGTGCAAATAAAAGTCCGGGCAGTGCTATGTTGCGCGGCTTAAGTCGTTTATATACAGGCCGTAATGGGGTGTCGTTAGAAACGCAGGTAACCAATTTTAAAAACAAGGAAAGCTATACAGTAACCATTACCGATGTAAAACCCGGCAAGGTAGATGAAAAGCAATTTAATATTGACGATTTTCAACTAATGGATATGCCCACTATGGGTGGCGGTCAAATCAAAAAAACCGAATAGTAAAACATATATCAGCCGTCAATTACTGATCTGTTTGACCCAAACAATTAAATATTTACTTCTTAAACATTAAACCAAAACCGGTTTGGGCGCAGTCATTGGCGGAATATTCCAATTGTAATTTTTAAAGGCCGATTTAATCCAGTTGTAAAAGTTTTTAAAGCTTACGGTATGCCCATAATCGTGTAGTGTAAGCAAAATGAAAAATATATAAATCAACTTAGGATTATTGCTACGGTTTAAAATCACCAAAGTAAACATGGTAATACCTAAATCGCCAAAGTGACCATAAGTAACTGCATCTTTCATAGCTTGTGCAGGCACTTGCAGTGCAAAACTCGAATTTTGTTTGCCACGGGTTAAGCGGCCTTTCCAGGTGTTAAAATAGTAATCCTGATTGTCGATGTGAAACCCAATGCCACGCGGAAATAATGGCGCTAAAATAAAGCGGTGATGCCGCAGTTTTTTTTCCAATGCTTTTTCATCAGCTTCGTCCAAAGTAACTGATGCAACAGACTCTAAGTAGTTGCTTACTTTTTCTTTAATGTCGGCACTGTTATGGTTGTAATTTTCAGGGGCCACATAAGTTACGTCAAAAGTATTTAAATCAATGCACGAATATGGATGCAACAGCTTGGTTTTAGGGGCTGTCCAACCTTTTTCCATATCATCATATGTAACTTTATATTGATTAGCCCATGCCGAATCGGGGCGGTAAAAAATTACCTGGCTGGCAAACGGAATAAAATAATCGGCTTGCAGGGTGCTAACCAATTGATTTATGTAAACTATGTAATCGTTTTTGTCCTTAATACTAACGTATTCACTGTTTTTTCTAAAGCTGTTTACAATACTTGCAGGCGAGTAGCTGCTTAGTACAATTATTTTTTTGTTTACGGCTTCATTCATATACCCACGCAGTTTTTTTAATTGTGCCTGAGTTGGTTTGCTATCATTCAGGTTTACAATAAAAGCTTGTGGCGTATCAATTAGCAGGCAGCTATCGTCATTATACAACGGAATACTTAGCACACTAATGCCATCATCTAAATTATACCAAGTAAGCGGAGTAAGCGATGCCGATTTAAATTGCAATGAATTTAAATAAGACGCTATTTTTTCTTTAGGTAATCCGGGTGAAATGTAAGTAGGGTTTTTACCCAATTTACGTATGCTGGGTAAATGATAATGGTCGGGATGTTCATGGGTAACGTAGCAATATTTAACCTTTTGCAATTCGTCAAACTCGGCTGCTGTCGGATAATTTTGAAGCCACCAGCTACGCCAATAGCAACTGCCTAATAACCAAGGATCGCTTAATAAAACCGGTTCGTTTTTTTTATTTCGTAATAAAATACTGGCATGCCCAATCGTTTGTAAAATCATCTGGTATCTAAAATTATCGGGCAAAGGTAATGATTGGTCTTTTTGATAAAAGCATCGTTACATTAATGTTTTGCTATAACATTTTTAGTGTTGATTTTACTTAGGTTTAGCCTGATTTTATTTTTCTAAAAAATCAAATATTACATTTGAAGCCCTGCTTTTAAAATGAAACAGAAATTAATTAATGCAAGTGTTTAAATGTAACCGCTTAGATGATTTGCCATTGCTTGCATCTCAGATATTGGAAGCCATTAAACCGCATAAAATAGTTGCATTAAATGGCGCAATGGGTTCAGGTAAAACCACATTAGTTGGTGCTTTATGCAATCAACTTCAGGTTATTGACCACACTTCAAGTCCTACTTTTAGCATAGTAAACGAATATCTAGCGCAAACAGGCGAAACCATTTATCATTTCGACTTTTATCGAATAAATAATTTCAGAGAAGCTTTTGATTTAGGGTTTGATAATTATCTTAATAGCGGCAATTATTGTTTTATAGAGTGGCCTCAAAATATAGAAGAGCTATTAGACTTACCACATATAAATTTAAATATCGAAGTAATTCTAATGCAACGCATTATCACGCTGCAACAAGTATTGTAAGTTAAGCAGTATTATGTTTTTGGTAACCATACTAATGTTAGTAATATTAAATTAAACTATGTCAAAAATTTCGCAGGCATCATTTGCATCACAAAGTTTTTTATTGCCCAAAGAGAGCATGCTCGAAATAAAGCAACAGCAAAAAAGTTTGTTCATTGGCATTCCAAAAGAAATTTCGTTTCAGGAAAATCGAATCGCACTCGTGCCCGAAGCCGTTGCACTTTTAGTTAATAATGGCCATCAAATTATGATAGAAGCCGGTGCAGGTTCAAATGCAAATTTTACCGATACGGATTACAGTGAAGCCGGAGCACAAATTGCATACAGTGCACATGAAGTTTACAAAGCTGATATTGTGTTAAAAATTGCACCACCTGCACATGACGAGTTAGCAATGATGCAAGATAAACAAACCCTTTTTTCAATTCTGCAAGCCGGCATGCAAAAGCCGGATTACTTAAAAAAAATGTCGGCCAAACGATTAACTGCATTGGGTTTTGAGTTTATAAAGGATAGTACAGACAGCATTCCGGTAATCCGTGCCATGAGCGAAATAGTGGGCATAACATCAATACTTATTGCAGGCGAATATTTGAGCAACAGCAAAAATGGTAAAGGCGAAATTTTAGGTGGCATAACCGGCATTCCACCTACAGAAGTGGTGGTTTTAGGTGCAGGTACTGTGGGCGAGTTTGCTGCACGAACTGCATTGGGTTTGGGTGCCAACGTAAAAGTTTTTGATAATAACATTGCAAAATTAAAACGCTTACAAAACAATTTAGGCGTACGGGTTTACACATCAACTATTTCGCCTAATATTTTAGGAAAGGCACTAAAAACGGCCGATGTTGTAGTGAGTAGCGTTACCGCCACAGATGGACGCTCGCCCATAATTGTTACCGAAGACATGGTTAGCGAAATGAGCTTTGGCTCTATTGTAATTGATGTAAGCATTGATCAAGGTGGCAATTTCGAAACCTCTGAAATTACCAATCATACGCAACCCGTTTTTAGTAAATATGGGGTTATACACTATTGCGTACCCAATATTGCATCGCGTGTAGCACGTACTGCCTCTTATGCACTCAGTAATATTTTTACTCCTATTTTAATGAGTATTGGCGATGAGGGCGGGCTTGATAATTTACTTTGGCGCGATGCGCATTTGCGCCACGGTGTGTATATGTTTAAAGGTACTGTAACCAACAAATATGTAAGCGAAGTTGCGCAGTTGCCTTTTAGAGATTTAAACCTGCTGATTGCAAGCGGTATTTAATTTTAAATGCATGTATCAAACATAAGCCTGCTATTACTGCTTTGGTTTAGGTTTCTTTAAAAATGATTTAAGGTATTTCGATAAAGTTTGTTGTAAAACCTTAATACAACACGTTTGGCTGCCAACAATTGTTTTACGCTTTAATGGCAAGCATTAGTATAAATTTGCTTTTTTTGGTAAGCTGCCAGTTCTGAAAAAATGTAAATGCAATTTGCACTTAACCGGTAAAAAGCAATGCTTGATTATTGCCAATCAATATTAAAAAATTACTTTCGCACCTCGAAAATAAATGGCATGTTTTATTTATAAACATACTTCAAATAGGCATTGTTTTTAAACCCCAAGCATGACTCATTTGTTTTAAAAAACAATAAAAATTCAACATTAATAAAAGTAGCTATGAGCACTATTGCACAGTTAAATGCCCGACAAATTTTAGACTCGCGTGGTAATCCTACAATCGAAGTTGACGTAATAACCAATACAGGCACCTTAGGCAGGGCCGCAGTACCATCAGGTGCATCAACCGGTAAACACGAAGCAGTTGAACTACGTGATGGAGACAAAAGCCGCTACAATGGCAAAGGCGTAACCAAAGCAGTAAAAAATGTAAACGAAGCAATAGCCAAAACATTAGAAGGCGTTTCAATATTTGCACAAACCGACATTGACAACATCATGTTGGCTTTAGATGAAACCGAAAACAAATCGAACTTAGGAGCCAATGCCATATTAGGTGTAAGTATGGCCGTAGCACATGCAGCATCGCAAGAATTAGGCTTACCACTGTTCAGATACATTGGTGGTGTATGCGCCAATGAGTTGCCTTTACCTATGATGAATATTTTAAATGGAGGTGCACATGCCGATAATGCTATCGACTTTCAGGAATTTATGATAATGCCTGTAAATACCGATTCGTTTAGCGAAAGTTTGCGCATGGGTACGGAGGTTTTTCATGCATTAAAAAAAGTATTGCACGATAAAGGCCTATCAACCAATGTTGGCGATGAAGGCGGTTTTGCGCCCAATTTAAAATCGAATGAAGAAGGCATACAAATGGTTATGAAAGCCATTGAAAGTGCAGGGTACAAACCGGGTGTTGATATTTATATTGCCTTAGATGCAGCCAGTACTGAGTTTTATGATGAAGAGAAAAAAATGTACGTATTTAAGAAATCAACAGGTGATGCATTTACAAGTGCGCAAATGGTTGACTACTGGGCCGATTGGTGCCAACGCTACCCCATACTTTCAATCGAAGATGGTTTGGCCGAAGATGATTGGAGTGGGTGGAAGCTATTGACCGAAAAATTGGGCAGTAAAGTTCAATTAGTAGGCGATGATTTGTTTGTTACCAATGTTAAAAGGTTAGAACGTGGAATAAACGAAGGTATAGCCAATTCGATTTTAGTAAAAGTTAATCAAATAGGTTCGCTCACCGAAACTATTAATGCAGTACAATTGGCAAAATCAAAAATGTTTACCACTGTTATGAGTCACCGTTCGGGCGAAACCGAAGACAGTACCATTGCCGACTTAGCAGTTGCATTGGGTACAGGCCAAATAAAAACAGGCAGCTTAAGCCGTAGCGACAGGATGGCTAAATACAATCAGTTGTTACGCATTGAAGAAGCATTAGGCACTTCGGCAGTTTTTAAAGGACGCCAATTCAAATTTTTGTCACGCTAAAACGCTATTAAATAAACCAACGTACTTGTTTAATAAATCGCAATGCTATGGCTGATAATAACACAAGCAATTTGGAAAATGCACCTTCATTCGAGTTTACCGATAATTCAAGCGGTAATAAATCTAACGGCAGCTACCAACAAAAGCATAGAGTTAAAGTAAAAAAACGCATACGTGTTAAGCAAAAAAACAGTTCGAAACATAACCTTAAAAAAACAACTGAAAAATTAATCTGGATAGCATTTATTATAGGTTTTATAGCAACCTTGGTAATACTTTACAAGCAATTAGGCATAAACGATTCCAGATATAAAAGTAATAAGCGCACGCAGATTAATCACGCACCAATAAAATACAATCACCACAACAAATCCCGCATCAATTTACACCCAAGTTCTATTATATAAAAACTCTCAAAATAAACTCACTTTTAAGTTATGGATCCTATCAAACGAAAATTTATCAGTAAAGCAGAACCACAGGCAGCCGAAATAAAAAAAATAATAAAAGAAAATGGCAGTTTTGTTTTAGGTCAATATACAGTTGAGCAAGTATATCAGGGAATGAAGGGAATGATTGGGATGGTAACCGAAACATCTAAGTTAGATGCCGAAGAAGGTATTCGATTTAGAGGATACTCAATACCTGAATTGTTGCAACTACTTGCACAAAACAAAGAAAGCGGTTTAGAGCCACTACCCGAAGCCATGTTTTACCTGTTACTTACAGGCGAAATACCTACTGCCGATGAAATAGATATAATTAATACAGAATGGACCATGCGCTCAACGGTCCCAAAGCATGTGTTTGATATGCTGGATATGTTGCCTGCAAAAACACATCCAATGACGCAATTTAGCATGGCCATTATGGCATTGCAAACCGAATCGGTTTTTGCCAGACGCTACCGCGATGGCATGAATAAAAAAGATTATTGGGATCCGATGTACGAAGACGTGATGAATCTTATTGCCCGTTTGCCACGTATAGCCGCTTACATTTATCGCAATACTTATAAAGATGGTGTGCACATTGAACCCGATCCAAAATTAGATTGGGCAGGCAATTTTGCACACATGTTGGGTTTTGATACCAATGAATTTAAAACCTTAATGCGCCTGTACTTAACCATACATGTTGACCATGAAGGCGGCAACGTATCGGCACATACCACCCATTTGGTAGGCAGTGCATTAAGCGATGCTTACCTGGCTCTGGCTGCAGGTATGAATGGTTTGGCCGGTCCATTGCACGGCTTAGCAGCGCAAGAAGTGGCAAGATGGATTATTGAATTACGCGAACGATATAATGGTGTACCCACAAAAGAACAGTTAACCGACTACATTAAACAAACCTTAGCCGATGGTAAAGTAGTGCCCGGTTATGGCCATGCAGTATTGCGTAAAACCGACCCACGTTATTTAGCACAACAAATTTTTGCTAAACGATACATGGCCGATGACGAACTATTTAAAATAGTTCAACTATTATATGATGTAACACCTGAAATATTAAAAGCCACCGGAAAAATTAAAAACCCATGGCCCAATGTTGATGCCCACTCAGGTATATTGCTTACACATTACGGCTTGGTTGAATATGATTTTTATACCGTACTTTTTGGCGTATCGCGCGCTATTGGTGTACTTACATCTTTGCTTTGGGACAGGGCATTAGGCTCACCCATCGAAAGGCCGAGTTCTGTTACCACAGAGTGGATAAAAAATGCAGTTATTAGCGATACACCGGTTTCGGTTGAGTAATATTTAATGTGAAAAGCCACCCCAATCAGGTGGCTTTTTTATTTATGGTTTTTACACCCTGTATTTATCAATTATAACCATTAATGCAAAAACCCACTTTTATCATTTTTATTGATTGGTATTTGCCGGCATACAAAGCCGGAGGCCCAGTACAATCGGTATCCAATATTGTAGCCCGGCTAAAAAATCAAGTTCAATTTAAAATCATTACATCGGCTTATGATTTAAATGAAACTCAAACCCTACCCAACATTGAAATAAATTGCTGGACCAAAGCACCTGATGGCACCGATATTTATTACCTCGATAAAGGTGCTGCTAATTACAGTAATGTAAAAAAGCTGCTAAGCTCGCTCCATTTTGATGGTATATACCTTAATAGTTTTTTTTCCATACCCTTTACACTTTATCCCATAAATATTGTAAACCGATATTACCCACAAATAAAAATCATACTGGCACCCCGTGGTATGTTAGCTGCCCAAGCACTGCAACTTAAAGCGTTTAAAAAGAAACTTTTTATATCGGTAGTAAAAGTAATGAACTTGTTTCATAACGTAATTTGGCATGCATCTACAATATTGGAACAAGCTGAAATTAAAAACGTTTTGCCACAGGCAAATGTGCTTGTGGCTTTAAACCTTAGCAAACAAAAAGATGTAATTCCGAAACATAGAACAAAAACCGAAAACGAATTAAGGCTTGCTTTTTTGTCGCGCATATCGCCAAAAAAAAACTTAAAAGCTGTATATGATTATTTGAAAGCGGTTGATACAAAGTATAAAATATCGTTTACATACTTTGGCCCTGCTGACGATGCAGCATACTTTGATGAGTGCAAACAATTATTTGATAACCTGCCAACACACATTACTGCAAACTATGGAGGGGCAATACAACCGGACGAAATAACCAATACGCTTCAAAGTTTTCATGCTTTTATTTTACCCACTTTAAACGAAAATTTTGGTCATGCAATAGTCGAAAGCTGGTTAGCCGGATGTATTGCCATTATCAGTGATAATACACCCTGGCAAGGCTTAGTCGAAAAAGGTGTAGGTTATAACCTGCCTTTAAATCAGCCCGATAGTTTTGTAAGTGCTCTTGAAAGTGTGAGTAGGTTAGACCAAATTAATTTTAATTCTTATCAAAATCACATTTATGTATTTGCACAACAGATTATCAATAACAATGAAGCTTTGGAACAAAATGTAAAACTTTTTATCGAGGCCAAATAAACTTAGATTTGAAGCAATTACTTCAATCATTTTTTTTGTGGATAATTGTCGGTTAATTTTTCAAGCCGGTTTTAAATGAAAGTAGATTTATCGCAATACAATAACAGTTGGTTTCAAATAGGAGCTTCAAAATTTAAATGGGGTTTATGGCTTATTTGTAAAGGCCTGTTTTTTATGAATCCGTTTTTCCCGCTTATGGGTTTTAAAGTGTGGTTGCTAAAAATGTTTGGTGCCAAAGTGGGCAAAGGGCTTGTAATTAAAACATCGGTTAATATTAAATTCCCCTGGAATTTAACCATAGGCAATAATGTATGGTTGGGCGAACGCGTATGGATTGAAAACCAGGGTCAGGTAATGCTTGATGATAGTGTTTGCTTATCGCAAGGCGCTACTTTAATGACGGGTAATCACAACTATAAAAAAACTACATTCGACTTAATGGTAGCGCCCATTCATTTACAGCACGGTGTTTGGATAGGGTGTAATGCAGTTGTATGTCCCGGTGTTACAGCACAGCAACATGCAGTACTTACGGTTGCGTCTGTAGCAGTTAAAAATTTAGATGCGTTTGGAATTTATACAGGCAACCCAAGTATTAAAATAAAACAAAGGGTAATTGAAAACACTTAGTATTTACTTTTCATAATCCAATTAAAGTGCTTAAAATTTCTATCATAACCATAACTTATAACAGTGCACAAACTATTGAGGCCACGCTTCAGTCGTTACTGATGCAAGACTATAAAAATGTGGAGCTTATAATTATTGATGGCAAATCAACAGACGGAACCCTGTCAATAGTTGAAAAATATCGTGATCATATTGCACAAGTAGTTTCTGAAAAAGACGATGGTTTATATTTTGCTTTAAATAAAGGCATTAGCCTGTGTACAGGCGATATTATTGGCATTTTACATAGTGACGATGTGTATTATAATGCACAAGTATTAACAAATGTAGCTTATGCTTTTACTAATAATAACACTGCCGAAGCCTTGTATGGTGATTTAATATTTGTGGACAGAAACAACCTCTCAAAAATAAAACGGGTTTGGCGTAGTGGGGCTTACAAGCCAGATGCATTTAAATGGGGCTGGATGCCGCCACATCCAACCTTTTTCGTAAAAACACAGGTGTACAAAAAATATGGTGTGTTTAATACACAACTTCGATATGCGGCCGATTACGAATTAATGCTTCGTTTTATTCATGTAAGAAAAATTAAAATAATTTACCTGCCACAAATTATGGTTCGTATGCGTTTAGGCGGTATCAGCAATTTCTCCATAAATAATAAGCTAATTGCTAATAAAGAAGACCACAAAGCCTGGCAATTAAATGGCATTAAGCCAAATGTATTTACCTTGTTGCTTAAGCCACTTTCAAAACTTAATCAATATTTACTGCGCCATATTTAAAGGTTTGTTTAACAGGCTTTTTAATGCACCGTTGTTACTTTTTTAAACAACGTAAATATTTACTTTCGCCAGCCGTTTATACCAAGTTGTGCCATAATGTCCTTTTAGTTTTGATGGCTAAGTTGTTGTAAACACAACATGCTTTGAAGCTGTATAGCTACTTGGCAATAATTAATTTAATAAAGAGTAAAATGTTAGACTTAATAAATAAAACCCTGGGTAAGTTTTTTGGTACCAAAACCGATCGCGATCTTAAAGAATTAAACCCCGTAGCAACTACAGTTAATAAGGAGTTTGCCCAACTCGAAAACATAAGTAATGATGAACTACGGGCACATACCCAATCATTTAAAGATACCATTGCCCAACGCACTGCCGAAACGGATGCTGCAATAACACAACTTCAAACCGAGGCCGAGCAAGATCCGGATATGGATGCAACCGCTAAGGAAGATTTATATCAATCAATTGATAAATTAAAAAAACAAAGGCTTCAGATTATCGAAGAAGTATTAACCGAAATTCACCCGCAAGCTTTTGCTGTAGTTAAAGAAGCTGCGCGTAGATTTAAAAACAATGCCCAATTAGAAGTTACGGCAACGCCACACGACAGACAATTGGCAACCTATCGTAAAAACGTAACCATTGATGGTGATAAAGCATACTACGCCAATCAGTGGCTTGCAGCAGGCAATACCGTAACCTGGGATATGGTACACTACGATGTGCAGCTTATTGGCGGTACGGTGTTACATCAGGGCAAAATTGCCGAAATGGCCACAGGCGAAGGAAAAACATTGGTGGCAACCTTACCCATATACTTAAATGCATTGGCAGGATGTGGTGTGCACGTGGTAACGGTAAACGATTATTTAGCTAAACGCGATAGCGAATGGAATGGGCCGTTATTCGAGTTTTTAAACCTTACCGTTGATTGCATTGACAAACACCAACCCAATAGCGATAATCGCAGAAATGCATATCTGGCAGATATTACCTATGGCACCAATAACGAATTTGGTTTCGACTACCTGCGCGATAACATGGCACGCGCACCCGAAGATATGGTACAACGCCAACATCACTATGCCATAGTGGACGAGGTTGATAGTGTATTAATTGATGATGCACGTACACCCTTAATTATTTCGGGCCCTACGCCACGCGGTGACGATCAAATGTTTCATGCATTAAAACCCAACGTTGAAATTTTAATAAATGCACAACGCAATTACCTCAATACGGCAATTGCTGATGCAAAGAAAAAATTTGGCGAAAAAAATAATGACGATGCCGGCTTGGCATTACTACGTTCATACCGAGGGTTACCCAAAAGCAAACCCTTGATAAAATTTTTAAGCGAAGATGGCGTGCGCGTTTTATTACAAAAAACCGAAAACTTTTACATGCAAGACCAAAGCAAGGAAATGCATAAAGTAGATGCCGAACTTTACTTTGTAATTGATGAAAAAAGCAATCAGGTTGAACTTACCGAAAAAGGTATTGAACTGATAAGCGCAAATACCGATAAAGACTTTTTTATAGTGCCCGACATGGGTAGTTTTATTGCCGAACTTGACAAACTAAACCTTTCGGATACCGAAAAGTTTGAACGCAAAGAAGCCCTCATGCGCGATTTTTCGGTAAAAAGCGAACGCATACATACCATAACACAATTACTAAAAGCTTACACACTTTTTGAACGCGATACAGAATATATTATTAGCGAAGACGGTAAGGTTAAAATAGTTGACGAGCAAACCGGCCGTGTGCTCGAAGGCAGACGTTACAGCGATGGATTACATCAGGCAATTGAAGCAAAAGAAAATGTAAAAATTGAAGCTGCAACGCAAACCTATGCAACCGTTACACTGCAAAACTACTTTAGGATGTACCACAAACTGGCCGGTATGACCGGTACAGCCGAAACCGAAGCAGGCGAATTGTGGGAGATATATAAATTAGATGTAGTTACCATACCAACTAACAGACCCATTATACGTAAAGACCACGAAGACCAGGTATATCGTACCACACGCGAAAAATATAAAGCTGTAATTGATGAAATTGTAAAACTAACCCAAGCCGGCAGGCCGGTTTTAGTAGGTACAACCAGTGTCGAAATTTCAGAGTTGTTATCGCGCACCTTACGTGCCAATAACATTAAACACAATGTACTTAATGCCAAACAACACCAACGCGAAGCCGAAATAGTTGCCGAAGCCGGTAAAGCCGGTACTGTAACCATTGCCACCAACATGGCCGGCAGGGGTACCGATATTAAGTTAGGCCCCGGTGTTCGTGAGGCTGGTGGTTTAGCCATAATTGGTACAGAGCGTCACGAGTCGAGGCGGGTTGACAGGCAGTTGCGCGGTAGGTCGGGCCGTCAGGGCGACCCGGGTTCATCACAGTTCTTTGTGTCACTCGAAGATAATTTAATGCGCTTATTTGGTAGCGAACGTATTGCCAAATTAATGGTGCGTATGGGTTTAGAAGATGGCGAAGTGATACAACACAGTATGATTACCAAGTCAATTGAACGTGCACAAAAGAAGGTAGAAGAAAATCATTTCGGCACACGTAAACGTTTGCTCGAATACGATGATGTAATGAATGCACAACGCGAAGTGATTTATAAAAAACGAAGACATGCATTGTATGGCGAACGATTACAGTTAGATATGTTGAATATGCAATACGATTTGGCTGATGTGATAGTTAAAAATGCGCATGATGAAAACGATTATGCACAACTAACAGCCGATTGTATCAGGTACTTTGGTATGGAATGTCCGATTACAAATGAAGAATTTTCGGGTACCAAGAATGCCGAATCGCTTACCGATAAAATGTTTGATGCAGCGCATCAGCATTACCGTAATAAAGGCGTTGCTGTGGCAAAACATACATACCCAATAATTGAAAATGTATTTCAGCAGCAAGGCCAAACCATCGAAAATATTGTTGTGCCTTTTAGTGATGGCTTACGTCAAATGCAGGTTATGGTTAATCTGAAAAAAGCATATCAAAGCCAGGGTGCAGAGTTAATTGCCGCATTAGAACGCAACATTACACTGGCCGTAATTGATGATGAGTGGAAAGAACATTTACGTGCCATGGACGATTTAAAACAAAGTGTTCAAAATGCTGTATATGAACAAAAAGATCCGCTGTTGATTTATAAGTTCGAGTCGTTTAAGTTGTTTCAACAAGTATTGGAAAGTATTAATAAGGATATATTATCATTTGTATTTAAAGGTTTTATTCCCATGCAAAATCCTGAGCAGGTGCGCGAAGCAAAGCCATTACCCAAAGCTGATAATACCAAATTAAAAGCAACACATGCCGATGCCAATGCTGTGCCGGCACAGGTCGCTTCCAATACGTCAAGCACACAAGCACCGCGCTATGCAAATGACAACATGCCCAAACCCAAAGCACAGCCCGTGCGTGCCGAACAAAAAATAGGACGTAACGACCCATGCCCTTGTGGTAGTGGCAAGAAATTCAAAAACTGCCATGGACAAAATCAGGATTGATTTGTAAACAGGCCTTACATAAAATGCGCATCTAAACGATGTGCATTTTTTTTTCTAATAAACCACATAAATAAATCCTTTTCTGAAAATCTGCTGCTTGTCAACTCCGTTAATACGTGGTGTATATCTTACGGTGTAGGCATACATGCCTTCCTGAACCTTTTTGCCTTTATACTTTCCATACCAGGGCTCTGATGATTTTTTTGTGCTGAATATTTGCTCGCCAATTCTGTTGTAAACGCAAAACTCATAATAACTCATTTCGCATAAGTTATAAGTTCTGAAACCTTCATTCATGCCATCATTGTTTGGCGTAAAAGCATTGGGTATATACATTGAGCAACTACATTGCGCATAAAGTACTTTAATACTATCAGTTATACTGCAATTATTGCCAAATTGAACGGTAAGCCAATACCATCCTGTATCGGTAACTAACATGCTCATACTGGTATCGCCAGTATTCCACAAATAAGAACAATTGGTACAATACGGCCCAACTAACTGTAGCAAACTATCTTCGCATAAAAAAATACTGTCGGCAAAACCAATAACAGGTGCTGTTTGATAAGAAATATGAATACTGTCGGTTAAACTTTTTTCGCCACACAGATATGTAACAGTTAGTGTATAGGTGCCGGCTGTTGTAGCTTGTATTTGAGAGGTGGTGGCTCCTGTTGACCACAAATACGTTTCGAAACTATCGGGCAATTGATTTTTAATTATGTAATTAATATTGCCGCATGCAAAAGTATCGGCACCCAAATTCAGATACTTGTTTTGTGTACAAATAGCAATATCGTTTAATGAAAAAGTATCTGTTGTAATAGTTAAGGCAGTTCGTGTAAATGCATGCGAAGTTGCCACGGCATTACCTGCACTTTTCGAATAAACTTCAACGTTTTGTGTAACCGTTAGTGGCGCTGCCGCGCATGGTGCATTACCTGTTTGATTCAGTTTGTTCAACTGTAGTATATTGTTGTTAAAACCTGCATTTAATAAACTGCCATCGGCTAATAGTGCGGCTGGTTTAATGGCATAGCCCGATGCCAATGTGTTAACTCCATATTGACGAATAACCTGCAATGCCGAATCAAATTCATATATAGAAACAGTTGCAGGCGTTGTTGCTGTTACAAATGAGGCAATTATATGGTTGCCATTATTTTGAAGCGGGCTTAGTGGTCCTTGTAAATTAGTTCGTTTAAGCCCACCCCATTGCACATTGCCTTGCTTATCAGTTTTATAAAATGCAACTGCATTGCCCGGCAACTGATTGTTAAACACATACCCGTCTGCAACTTCAACCGGTGCATAATAAAAATAACCAGTAAGATTAAAGCTGTTAGACCACTGCACCACTCCATTACCATCTAATTTAATTAATGTATTGCCGGTTCTAAATAAAAAACCACCATCATTAGTTGTTATGCCGCCTCCCCATATAATACCATAACCGTAAAAATTGCTCCAGATAATATTGCCGGTATTGTCAGTTTTTAAAACACAACTTTGCACCTGGTTGGTAACACTGTTTTCAGCATTCATAAAAACGTATAAGTTACCCATCTGATCCTCACTTACAGTATAAGGAAACAGCGATTGGATATTATCACCATACTCAAAACTCCAAATTACATTGCCATTATCGCTTATGCGTGTAAGCACCATGCCTGAAGTATTTATATAATCTTTTCGGCTTAAAACAACTAAGTCGCCATTGGCAAGTTGTTTTACATCGCCCAAAACCGTTGCTGATACGGGCAAAAAGTATTTTTTGCAAAGCACACTATTGCCACACAAATCAAAATTACTGAGCTTAAAACTATCGAGTGTAAAAATTTTAAAACCATTAGCAGAAGGTAAAACATTAATTTGTTTGCCTATTGTGTTAGGTATATACTCCTTTACAAACTGCACTTGTGCCCATGCTGTTTTTAAGCCGGTAATAAAAAATATAAGTACCAATGAAAATCGCATTGTTGTAAATGTTCAACTATTCGAAAGGCCGAAAATAATCAAACTTAAAAATTTACACGAAGCCTTAAACCTTATAATTGTAACTTAACAAGTTATAAAGCCATACAATTTAAAACGGTTAAAATAAATCTTGCAATTAAAACCTGGGCTCGAATACAATTACAATACACAAGGTGTTTTTGGTTGCTTTAAAAATATAAACGGCAAACGCTTGCAAAATTTTAATTTCAAAAAGATTCGAGGTAATAGTTATTAATGTGCGTTAGCTATTAACTGTGAACAAATGAGCGTCTTTATTGTCAAAATACTTTTTATCTATGCAACATCAATAATGCTTTTCAAAATTGAGCAACAATTATTTCGACAATAAAATCATTTTAATTACAGGTGCCTCTTCTGGCATAGGGCGGGCATTATCATTAGAGTTGGCTGCACCAAATGTGCATTTGTTTATAGCTTCACGAAATATGGAAGCTTTACAGCATGTTAAGCAACAGTGTATAAATAAAGGTGCAATGTGCACTGTTTTTTTTGTTGATGTATGTGATACAGCAAGCATTTTTAATATGGTTGAAGCAGTAAAATCAAAAACAACGGTTATAGATGTATTGGTTAATAATGCAGGCATAAGTCAGCGTTCGCTGGCAGCCGAAACACAAATGCAAGTTGATAGAATGGTTATGGAAACTAATTATTTCAGTACGGTTTTATTAACCAAAAGTTTGTGGCCATTATTGTTGCAATCTAAACAAGGGCAGGTAGTGCTTATGAGTAGTTTAACGGGTACTTTTGGTTTCCCGTTGCGCAGCGCTTATGCAGCGGCCAAGCATGCCGTAGAAGGTTTTTTCGAATCGTGGGAACTTGAGAATAAGAGTAAAGTGTCTTTTTCTATTATAGCACCGGGCAGGGTACAAACCAATATTTCTTACAGTGCATTAACTGCACAAGGCAATGTACACGGCAAGTTAGATGCGGGGCAGGCAAATGGAATCAGCGCACAACGGTGTGCACAAAAAATTATAAAAGCAATAATTAATAAAAATCATAAAGTATATATAGTGTCGAACGAACGATTACTATTGTTTGCCAATTGGTTAAGCAAACCGCTTTTTCGATTTCTGGTAAAAAAACTTAATCTTACCTAACATGAATTTAGTGTCGGGCATACAACAAGTAGGTATTGGTGTAAATAATGTTGATGAAACATTTACTTGGCTGCGCCAGTCATTCGGTATCAATGCACGTATTTTTGATGACGAGGCTGAGGCAGCTTTAATGAAAGCATATACAGGCAATCAAATACATAGCAGGCGTGCAATCTTAGCCATGAATATGAATGGTGGAGGCGGTGCCGAAATTTGGCAGTTTACATCCCGAAAAGGTATGCCACCACCCAAACCGGTTCGTTGGGGCGATTTGGGTATTAATGCCGTTAAAATTAAAACAAATGATGTAATCAAAAGTCATCAACGCTTGTTGGCTAAAGGTAAATCGGCTGTCAATAAAACACCGGATAACCAAGACACGTATTTGATTAGCGATGCACACCACAATCAATATCAAGTTGTAACCGACAACTCATGGTTTAAGAGCAACAAGTATATGCAAGGCGGTGTTTGTGGTGCTGTAATTGGTGTAAGTAATATGGAGCAATCTGTACAGTTTTATAAACAAGCATTTAAACTGCAGCAAGTGGTTTTTGACGAGCAAGGATGTTTTACTGATTTAGGTGAGCCATATCTTAATCAGAATTTTAGGCGCGTATTATTAAAACTTGAAAACGATTTTAAAGCGCCTTTCAGTAAATTATTAGGCAACATTTATATTGAGCTTATACAGGCCTTAGATTATGAGCCGGTTAAAATTTTTGCCAACCGGTATTGGGGCGATTTGGGCTTTATTCATTTGTGTTTTGATGTGCCTAATATGAATGCGCTTAAATCTGAGATTGAAAAACAAGGTTACAAGTTTACAGTTGATAGTGCACAAACGTTTGATATGGGTGATAGTGGTGGTAGGTTTAGCTATATTGAAGACCCTGACGGCACATTAATAGAAATGGTTGAAACACATAAAGTACCGGTATTTAAAAAGTGGGGTATTTTCTTAAACTTAAAAAACCGCAGAAAACAAAAACCATTACCCAACTGGATGGTAGGTTTATTGGGATTAAATAAGGTAAAAGAATAACCGTTGGCTAAGGCCGAAAAGCCTTACTGCTATTTTATTAAATCAACCATTTCAAAGGATCCAGATTAAGGTTTCAACAAAAAGCCAAACCATTAATAAGTAAACCGGCAAGCAAAAAACCAAAAGCATAAATAATACCGAATCAAAAAAAACAGTTCCGGTGGTTAGTCGTTTGCTTATGTATTTGCAAATCAAATAATTTGGCCATAAGATAATGGTAAATGCAAATTTGTTATAGCTTGATTTGGTTGTTGCAGTTTGGTTGTTAAACTTTTTTAGTGCATTAAACAATTCAATACCGGCATATTTTTTCTCTGCATCAAACCAATAGTTAATAAAGTTTTTATGCGTTTCAGTGTTTGGCAAAAATGAATATTGTAGCATGAGTTGCTGCAATTGATTTTGAATAATTTGATTTAATGGAATAGCTAAAGATGTTTGCTGCATAGCCAATGAGGTTTTGGTAATTCCATTACCAATATTGATGATAAGCGATTTGCCGGCACCATTAAAATGTTGGTAAGTAAGTGCAACCGGTATTATTTGGGTATGAGCTGTTTTATCTGTTTGCCATGCTTGTTGTACTAACCTTGCTACACCTTTTTTTAATGGACGCAATTGCCAGTTGTTTTCGCATAAACCTTCAACAAAAATTAATATGGTTTTATTTTGTTTTAAAAGTTGTTGGCAAAGTTCAAACGAATTTGCATTGTGTTGCAAATTAGCCACACCTTCCGATTGCCTGTATATAGGCAGCATATTATATGCGTTTAAAATTTTGGCAGCCCATTTTTTTTTAAATGCATCGCCCCTTGCCAAACTATAGATGGGTTGTTTTAATACAACGCCAAGTATTAAAGCATCCATTAATGAGTTGGGATGATTGACGGCAAGAATGGTTGATTTGTTGGTAAGGTTTTGTTGCCCGATAATAGTTATACGCTTATAATACAGCTTAAAAAAGACAGCAAAAATTAATCGGGTTACCCTATAAATCATTTGGTAAATAACTTCTTTTAAAAGTATAGTACACCTTACACTTTAAAAAATGTTGTAATAAAATAAGTTAGGTTTAATTTTTTAAAGCAGCATGTAAAATACAGCTATTTCAATACCAAACGGGGTCGCAGCCTGCTCTTATAAACTGCATGCGTATCGGTTTTAATTTTGCCTTTGCGAAGTTTTATTTGTTCGCTTAATGGTAAGGCTAAAATGCTTTGGCAAACAGGTGTGCAACAACCATCATATTTTTGTTTGCAATTGTTGCATTGTATAAAAAGCAAATGGCAGTCGTCATTTTTGCAGTTTGTGTGCGTATCGCATGGTTGGCCACATTGATGACATTTACTAATTACATCTTCAGTAATACGCTCGCCAAGTCTGTCATCAAACACAAAGTTTTTACCAATGAATTTTGATGTAAGACCTTGTTCTTTTATTTGCGCAGCGTATGCAATTATGCCACCATGTAATTGGTTTACATCTGTAAACCCATGTTGCTTAAAGTAAGCACCGGCTTTCTCGCACCTGATACCGCCTGTACAATACAGTATAATCTTCTTATCTTTTTTATCGGCAGCCATGGCTATTGCTTGCGGCAATGCTTCTCTAAAAGTATCAGCATCGGGGCATAATGCGCCTTCAAAATGACCTATTTCACTTTCATAATGATTTCGCATATCAATTATAACTGTTTCCGGATTGTCTAAGGCTTTATTTAGTTCGGCAGCGTTAATGTGATTGCCAACATCACTAAAATCTATTTCGCCCAAACCATCAGCAACAATTTTATGTTTTACCCGAACAATTAATTTGTAAAACGATTTGCAATCATCCGCTACAGCAATTTTAAGCGGCATATTTTTTAATGCAGCTACTGATTGCAGTAGTTCCTTAAATTGTTCGAAATGGTGATTGGGAACACTTATTTGGGCGTTAATTCCTTCTTGTGCTACATATACACGCCCAAATATCTGAAGTGCATCAAAACTTTTATAAAGTACATCCCTAAAAGTTTCGGGTTCTAATTGTGTATAGCGATAAAATGAAAGTGTAGTGCGCTTAAAATCTTCTTTATCAAGTCGTGCTTTTAAGGTAGTCTTATCGTATTTGTTTGCTAACATAGTGATGATATGCGTATTGGCAGTAATACATTTTTTAGTAAAGCTTAATTTGCAATTTATGCAGTAGCTTTTGGTTTACGGTAAACACGGTAAATAATATAAGCCACACCGCCCATTAAGTATGGGATTGACATTAAATATAGAATGCCTTTGTTTAAACCTTTACCCACAAAATCGGCATTGTCGTTCATGTTCGATTCAACGGTTGCTTTACACATACTGCATTGCGCAGGCGATTTATAAGCCACAACTATCAGTAAAAAAATAATTAGCCATTTTTTCATGTGTGCAAAAGTAAAAAACTACATAATCGTACAAGTGATTTAACGTGCAATAACGTTAGCTTGTGGCTAACAAATTATGACTTAAATCATAACCTAATGATTATAGTAAGGCGATAACATTAAATAAACAATTACACCTGTTACGGTTACATATAACCAGATAGGGAAGGTAAAACGAACCCACTTTTTATGCAAAGCAACTTTTTGAGTTAAGCCTAAATAAAAAGAAATTAAAATCATGGGTAGTACCAATGCAGCCAAAACAATATGTGATGCAAGGATGGTTAAATAGAATGAACGGTAAGGTGCACCAACCGGAAACCTGGTTTCATCGGCCATGTAGTGATAGGTGATGTAACAAATGAAAAACAGTGCCGACAATACAAACGTGGTAATGTTTAACCGTTTATGCATGGTAACATTTTTTTGCCGTATAAAATAATATGACAGCAATAGCAAAATGGTGCAGGTTGCATTTATAATGGCATTTATTGCAGGTAGTATATACACAAAGTCGGGTGTGGGTTCGGGGCGGGGCAGTACCTTGCGGTTTAACAATAACACGGCCGCAAAAACAAAAATGGAAATACAGGCTACCCACTTAAAAATAAGTTTATCCTGCTTCGTATAGTTTTGGCTACTCATTTATTCTGAATGGATTTGATATACTTAATCCCGAAAAACTTTTCCAAATCGTTCAAATTCTAAAACTTTAATTTCATCGCCAAGTTTGGCAATATCCCAAGCATCAGTTGCATCATAAAAGCCACGCACTCTTTTGGTTTCATCTAACAAAACCACATTGGACGATGTGTTTATGCTATCGCTATTTGAAACAAAGTATGATTTAAAAAAGTCATTATTAATGGTTGAGTCGGCTTCGGCAAAAAGCCATTTGCCATACTTTGCACGGTATTTCAAAGCCAAACTATCTGCAGTTAATGATTGGTTTTTTAAAATAGAAACAAATACCAAGTTGGTATCCGCCTTATATTGATAAACAATGCCTTGTATTTTAGCTAAAGCTGTACCGGTAGTGTTGTTTGATTGGTGTATAGAAACTACATAGATTTTGTTTGGAAAAGCGGAGAGCGAAACCCGATTGCCTTTTTGATCAGATAAATTAAAATCGGCAGCAATATGATATATGGTATCAATACCGCGCGCCCCATTTTCGAAACGCACCGGCCCATAAATTTCTAATGATTTATATGTGTTTTTGCCCCGGGTTAGCAAAAAATAAAACAGGGCAGGCCCCAGTAACACAAGTAATGCTGTTATAATTAGCCTAACCTTTGTGCTACGCTTTTGTTGCATATAAAGTTAAAGTAGGATTGTAGAAAAGTATTAATTACCTGTCATTACTTTTGTTAAGTAATTGCCTTCAATCAGCGCAATAAAAATCAAATAAACAATAAGTATAAAAGGCAAAATTATGGTATATTGAAACGATTTCCACTCAGCCTTTAAATGCATAAAAAAGTAAACTATAAAGTAAGCCTTAACTATAGTAAGCGCTATAAAGATATAGAGTAGTACTTGTTTTGGAATAGAGGTAAATGCAATACCCACTTCAAAAATGGTTACAATTAAAAGTATCCAAAATGTACGCCAGATTATTGCTTTTCCTTTTGGGTCAACATGTTCGGGTACAAATTGATTGTGTATATCACCGGTATAATATCCGTGTTCGTGATGTTCGTTATGGCTATCGTTGTGCGACATAAATTTGGGTTTTATTCAGTTTGCGAATGATATTAAACAAGGTAGAAGAATGTAAATACAAATACCCACACCAAATCTACAAAGTGCCAGTATAAACCGGTTTTTTCAATTTGTTCATAATGGCCGCGTTTACGATAAATACCATCTAAAACATTAAACCAGATAATTAAATTTATTATCACACCACTAAACACGTGAAATCCGTGAAAACCGGTAATGAAAAAGAAAAAATCGCCAAACAATGGGTTCCCATATTCGTTTTTCACCAGATTGGCACCTTGAAAAAATTCGCCTGTGGCTTTTATTTGTTCGGCCGCAGCACCGGATATTTCTTTGCCATTTAAGATTAAAATATTTTCGGCACCTTCTTTTACGCGCGCCACTGAGTGGTCGGCTAATATATAGGCACCTTGATCGGTACCTTTAATAAAGTGATACCACTCCCAGGCTTGTGAACCCACAAACATAAAACCGCCAATAATGGTTAGCCCTAACCATAAGGCAACTGATTTATTATCACGTTTATGGCCGGCATCTACGGCTAATACCATCGTTACCGAACTCATAATAAGGATAAACGTCATTAAACCCACATAAGCCAATGGCACATGGGCATGTATAAAAGGGAAATGCGTAAACACATCGTTGGCATTTGGCCATGAGGCCGAATATTTATGACGTAAAGTGCCATAAGCTACCAGTAATGATGAAAATGTGAATGCATCAGAAACCAAGAAAAACCACATATACATTTTACCCCAACTGATGTTGAAAGGTGATTTGCCACCACCCCATACCGAGGTAGATGCTTGATGCGTAGTTGATTGTGTTGACATAGGTGTGCTAAATACGTTACCGTTATTGATTTGCGGGCGAAAATACAAAGTATTTTCAAAGTAAAAAGTTTGTAAAATATTTTTACTAACCGTTATCTCTATCATTTTTCACCTACGTGTGGTAATGTGTTAGTTCATGTAGTCCACAAAAAAAATAATGCCGGCAAACTGGCCGGCATTATTTTTTTTACGCGAATAAGTATGATTGCTTATTGCTTAATTTGATTTACTGAATTACAATTTTTTGTACCACTTTGTTTTTACCTTGAACAATTGCAACTGTATAGGTTCCTTGTGCACGCTTTAAATTAAAACTATTGCTATAAAAACCCATAAAGTTTGGCAACGTTTCGGTAAGCACTGTATTTCCTTTTTCGTCAGTAATCTGAATAGTTACATCGCCACTTTCTGCCATTTCAAAACTAACTTTTACCAGTCCTTTATTAGGGTTGGGATATACTTTTACATTACGAATGTTACCGGCATCATCCTGAGCACCGGCATCTTTTTTACCGCTAACAGAGCGTTGTTTTTTAATAGTTTTTTCTTCGTTTGTTTTTGGGGCATCAATATCGTTTGCTTTATTTTTTTGCAATAACTCAAGTGCCTGTTGGCGCTTTTCCTCCGATTCTTCCATCAGTTTTTGATAGGTGTTTCTATCTGCTTCGCTTAATTTCGAAATTTCATTTTCTTTCGATTGGCAGTGCGGCATATTTAAATCAATGTCAAAATCCAAGCCCTGCTTAAACTTGCTGTTCATTTCTTGTAGCTCTTTCTCAATTTCATTCCAGCTATCTTTACCGGGCATTTTAAATTCAAAATGATAGTTGCCATTTGCCTCATTGGTATCGAATTTAAATTTGAACGCTTCTATGTTTTCCGATAGTTTTTGACGTAATTCTTCAAATTCTTTTTCGATATTTTCCTTTTCTATTTCATTAAAACTTGGTGATTTAAAGTTGAATGAAAACGACTCTTCGTTATTACCTCCGGTATTGTGTTGCTGCATAAATGCATCGGCATCATCTGGGTTCGAAAAAGTTGTATCAATGGTTGTTTGTTTGCCATTAATGTTTTTTTCAATTTTAATTCTTATTTGATTCTGCTGCCCTAATGCAATACCTGCAATGGCAACAAAAGCAGTACAACCTAAAAGTTTCACGGTGTTATAAATTAGATTTTTCATAAGCGTTTGTTTTTTGTTTGTTTGATATCTCAAACGTAAAAGCAGTAAGAGTTGCTAGTGGTTAATGGCAGGTTAATGCTGCTGTTAATAGTTGGTTAACCGTAAACGGCCAAAGTTTACCCGTATAAATTTGAGGGCATGAGTAAATTGCAATTTAAATTTGTTATCGTTTTTATGATAGTGGCTTTGCTGGGATTAATATCCTTACAAGTGTATTGGATAAGCCACGATATTAAAATTAAGGAAGATCAGTTTGAATACAGGGCTAATACAGCTTTGCAAGAAGCTGTAGATAAGTTTGAGTCATACAGGGCACTCAATTATTTAACTGCAACAGAATCCGATAGTGGTCAAAAAAAAATGGGCAACAACTTGCCTGCCGCCAAACATAGAAGCAACATGGAGTCGAGCGGCTTACATTTAGACAGCTCATCGCGAAGCCGTATGCATAGCAGTATCAGGGTCTTTAAGAAAAACAATAAAGAAATTGTTACCTTTTATGATAACCAGATAATAATTACACCTGGTACCGATGTATTTCAAAAGTTTAAAGACAATTTGGATTGGGATCAATTGCAAAGCGAAGACTTTTATTTTTATCCGATTGACCCCTCCGATGAAAATATACGCGGTACAAGAAAAAACACCGAACGAAGAAATAATATTTTAAAAGTTGATTCGGATAAAAACGAAAGTCAATCGTTTACTATAAACGATGCATCCAGTGGATCGAAAATGAAAGTTGACTATGGTACCTCATCAGGGTTTAATTATGTGATAAGCTATAAAACCATACAACGCAAGCGCGATTCATTGTTGCATGAATTCGAAGGCATTTCATCACAAACCGAAAAAGTCATATTAGCAAATCAGATGGAGGCAGGCCGTGATAAAATTGATAAAATTACCAAACGCTATCAGGAACTATTAAACAAAGCCTCAAAAGAGTTAGGCCAAAATAATACCGAGCTAACTCCACAAAATTATTTGATGCTCGATACCTTGATAAAACGTGCCATGATAAACAATTGTATTGCATTGCCTTATCAATATGCTGTTGTTGATATTACTACCGATTCAATATTATATGCAAACAGTAAGAAAACTAAATCAGAAATAACTAAAAGCTTAATACGTGCGCAATTATTTCCGAACGATTTAATTGAAAAGCCAATAATGCTTATGATAAATTTTCAAGGCAAGTTTCGGTTTGTATTAGCTAATATTTGGCCTGTGCTACTAAGTGCTGCCTTATTTACTATAATAATTGTTTTAACATCGGCCTATACAATTTATGTAATACTGCGACAGAAGAAACTGGCAATAATTAAAAATGATTTTATAAATAATATGACGCATGAGTTTAAAACACCCCTTGCTACCATTGCATTAGCAGCCGATAGCATCCGGAATCCTAAAGTGTATGAAAACATAGATAAACTTATGTTTTATACTGATATTATAAAGACAGAAAACATACGCATGAATGCCCAGGTAACCAATGTATTACAAACAGCACAGTTAGATAAAGGCGAGTTAAAAATGCAAATGGTTGCCGTAAACATGCATCAACTTATTACCGAAGTAGCAGACAGGCACAAACTGCAGATTGTAAACAGAAACGGTACCTTAAATATTAATCTTCAGGCCGAGGCATTTATAATAAATGCAGATAAGCTTCACATGAGTAATGCAATAAATAATTTAATTGACAATGCAATTAAATACAGCACCGATACAGTAGAAGTGTCGGTTAACACCTTTTCACAAAATGACCTTTTTACCATAACCATATCTGATAAGGGTATTGGGCTTTCATCTGAAGAATCAAAACGTATATTTGAGCAGTTCTATAGGGCAACAACAGGCAATTTACACGATGTAAAAGGATTTGGATTGGGATTGAGTTATGCTAAAACGATAGTACAATTGCATGGTGGTGCAATTTTTGTTAAAAGCGAAAAGAACACCGGAAGCACATTTACCATTCAACTGCCTATATTAGAGCCAGCTAAAGCTTAAAAAAACCAGTTACACCTATAAATTATACACGATACTATGAATAAGCAAAAAGAAAAAATATTGTTGGTAGAAGACGATACCAACTTTGGCAGTGTATTAAAAAACTATTTAGAGCTTAACGATTATGACGTTACGCTTGCGCGTGACGGGCAAGAGGGTTTAGATAGATTTTATAAAACCAAACATGACTTATGTGTTTTAGATGTTATGATGCCAAAAAAGGATGGCTTTAGTTTGGCCAAGGACATCAGACAGCATAATGCCAACGTACCCATTATTTTCCTTACAGCTAAAAGTATGAAGGAAGATATGATTGAAGGTTTTAAATCGGGTGCCGATGATTACCTAACCAAACCATTTGATAGCGAAGTGCTTTTGTTTAAAATTAAAGCATTAATAAAACGTGCCAGCGAGAGTTTTGTAAAACCCGATCAAACGCAATTTGAAATTGCAGGGTATAAATTTGATTACAACATGCGCATACTTCATTTCGGTAACTCGCAAGTAAATCTTTCGCCCAAAGAAGCCGATTTGCTTAAAATGCTTTGTCATCACATGAATGATGTGTTGCCACGCGAAAAAGCATTAAAAGCTATTTGGGGGGATGACAACTACTTTACAGGACGCAGCATGGACGTGTTTATAACCAAGTTGCGCAAGTATCTGAAAGAAGATAGCCGCATAGATATTATGAATATACATGGCAAAGGATTTAAAATGAATGTGAATGTGTAAGCACATCAGCAATGTATAACAACAGCCAATAAAAGGTTTAGTTTTAATCCAATAAATAAATGCAAAACGGCTAACTTCAGATTCGAGTTAGCCGTTTTGCATTTATGGAGCCTCAAGCGTTATTTTAATAAGTTAACCGTACCATTAAATTTCTGGTCGTTTACTTTTATAAGATAAATATAGGTGCCCTTAGGAACCGCTTCGCCTGTATTTTCGTTTTTACCATCCCAACATGCATTCGTATCGTTTGATTTATATAATAAGTTACCCCAGCGATTATAAATTTCAACCGAAGTACAGGCCGCTAAATTGGCATGAGCTGTTACATTAAAACAATCATTCTTTCCATCACCGTTTGGTGTAAACACATTGGGTATGCTGTCAAAATAAGTATTAAGTGTTGGTTGATTAATAATTTGTACGGTACTATCAACACAATTACCATTATAGGCAAACAAGGTTACACTGTAAGTATTGCCAAAGCCAAAACTATGTTGAGGGTTTACATCGTTTGATGTATTGCCATTGCCAAAGTCCCATAAATAAGTTGATGCATTGGTGCTTTGATTTGTAAATGATACCAACAATCCATTACAATTTACAGCCAGATAAGAAGTATCAAATGCTGCATCAGGTTGCGTGTTTGCAACAATGGCAACTGTTGCTGTACTTGTGCAGCCTGATGCATCGGTACCGGTTACGGTATAGGTTGTATTACCACTAACCAATGCCATTGGGTTAGATACATTACTATTGCTTAAGCCCGAAATGGGTAGCCAGCTATAGGTTGTTGCACCTTGTGCCATAAGTAATACGCTATCGCCATTACAACCGTTTAAATTATTATTGGTACTTATGTTAGGCAGTGCATTTACGGTAAGTGTTACAGTTGCAGTGTCGGCACAAAAATTGGTGTTGTTTACAATTACACTATAGGTGGTTGTAGTTAATGGATTTGCATTGGTTATTGCATTGTTCGAACTGCTTAAACCTGTAGCAGGTATCCAGGCAAAATTATTGCCGCCTGTGGCAGTCAGTATAGCAGTATTACCTTGGCAAATACTGTTTTGATCGGCCGTTGCTGTTGCAGTCAGTTGCGGTAACATGGTAATTTGTATGCTATCTAAAGCCGAGCAGCCATTATTATCGCCAACTAAAACCGTATAAGTTATGTTACCTGTAATAGTAACAGTAGGGTTTGAAATGGTATTGGATGAAAGACCTGTTGCAGGAGACCACAAATAGCTACTACCTCCATTGGCGTTGAGTGAAATTAATTCGCCTATGCATGCCGTAGTGTCGTTGCCGGCATTAGCTGCAGGCAAGGCATTAACATTGATGTTGGCTATAGCCAATGCACTTTCGCAGCCTGCAGCCGATGTTGCAAAAACAGTAACCATTTGCATGCCTGCACTCTGAAAAACAACAGTTATTTGTGCAGTACCATTGCCGTTAATAATACTGCCGTTACTAATGGCCCAATTGTAAGTGTTGCCGGCTACAGGTGTTACATTTAGTATAAATGTATCTAATAAACACATGGCCGTTGGAACCGTTAGTACCGGTGGTGCTGGTGCGTTGTTTATAGTAACTTCCAAAGTATCGCTTACTGTAAAACACAAGGTGTCAGGCGCAATGGTGCTTACCGTGTACCAAATTTGTCCTGTAGTGGGTGGCTGTAAATTCCAGATGATACTTACGCTCGAAGTTCCGTTGCCACTAAGTATAGTACCTCCGTTAACTATCCAGTTGTAAACAAAATTAGGATTGGCTAATGCACTGTAAGTTACCGTATCGTTATCACAAACTACTACATTTCCGGTTGGTATAGGCAACGTTATATGATTACCCAATATGGCCGAGATGCCGGTTGGTACTGCATTACATCCCAATACATTGGTGCCGATACAAGTAAGTTGATATGGTCCGGAAGTGTTCCATTGCACCATGATACTATCAGTACCCTGTCCATTAACTATGATACCATTACTAATAATCCAATTGTAACTCAGGCCGACACTTGCACTATTGGCAATATATAAGTATATGTTATTGGTATCGCAAATTATACTATCGCCTGTTAATGTAGGTGTGTTAGGTAAATCAATTGCATTAATGGTTATCGTATCATTATTTACACAGCCTAAAGCATTGGTGCCTGTTACCAAATAGGTTGCAGTGTTGTTTAAGAAAATGTTTAATGCATTATTAGTACTTATAACAACTCCCGGATTACTGGCATCAACCCAAGTGTAACTAACACCGCCCTGCGCAAAAAGGGTAATCGTATCGCCTTTACAAATACTATCAGTGGCAGCAGTAGCAATAATGGTAGGCAGTTGATTAATTGTAATGGTTATTGTATCGCTGCTGCTACAATTTGGGGATGTTGTACCTGTTACTATATAGGTACCGCTTTGATTAGGTGTTAACTGTAAGGTATCGGATATTCCAATGATTACACCGGGGTTGCTTGCGTTTTGCCAGGTATAACTAATAGCACCCGTAGCCAATAATGTTTGCGCGTTATCGGCACAAATAGAATCGTTGCCATTAATTTGAACAAAAGGTGTTAGGTTAGTTGTAATATTAACCGTATCGGCCAAAGTACACCCATTTAATTGTGCAGTTAATATGTAAGTAAATGTAACTGTTTGATTGGTGTCGGGTATGATAACCGTTGGGTCAGCAGCAGTGGTGCTGCTTAATCCATTAGCAGGGCTCCAGTTATAAGTTACTCCTGCTTGTGCCGCTCCACCTAACTGAATGGTATCGCCCGCGCAAATATTTATATCGTTACCAGCAAAAGTTTGCGGCAATGGATTAACGTTAACCGTAATTGTTGATGTGTCAATACAGCCGGCATCACTTTGTGCAACAATTATAAATGTAGTTGTTGTATTAAATGGTTGTGTTAGCACACTATCAGTCCAAACAACAACACCCGGATTACTACTTAACTCCCATTGATAAGAAGATGCACCACTAAGTGCAATGGTTGCAGAATCGCCTGCACAAATTAACGATGGATTAATGGCACTTGAAATTACAGGAGCAGGGCTAATTGCAACATTTATCGTATCATAACTTTTACACCCTGTTGTATTACTTCCTTGTACCACATAACTAACAGGGCCAGTAGGGTTTACAACCAGCGTTGAAGTGTTTGATAAAATGGTTGACGGATTATTAACTTCATACCATAAGTAATTAACTGCACCAAATGCGGAAAGGTTTAATTGATCGCCTGCACAAATTTCGGGGTTGGCTGGTAGTACATTAATTGCAGGTGCCGGGTTAATGCTAATATTTACCGTATCAGATTGTGTACAACCGCTATTGGTTACTGTTAGTATATAGGTATAAGTGGTTATAGCCGTATCTGATACAACCCAAATTGGGTTTGCTATGGTATCGCTGCTAAGGTTTGTGGCAGGCAGCCATAAATAACTGTAACCGTTAACCGGTGTAGCTCCTAACTGGAGCGTATCAAAAGCACAGGCAGTTACATCGTTGCCCGCATAAACCACAGGTAGCGGTTTAACTCCAATTTGCACACTATCTGTACTGCTGCATCCATTGGTGTCGGTGCCGGTTACATACATAGTTAAGCTGGCTGTTGCAATAAAAACCAGCGTGTCGCTGGTACTGATAATAGTTCCGGGTTGTATGTTGTTTTGCCAAATATAGGTGTTAGCACCATTAACTATGAGTGTAATCGTATCGCCATAACAAACGCTATCAGGTATAGCATTAAGTGTTAGTTGTGGAGGCGCATTAACAGCAACAGTAATGGTATCATAGTCGTGGCAATTGGTTGTGGTAACTCCGTATAATACATAAGTTACCGTAGTGTTGGCCAATATCGTAAGTGTATCATTGGTCGAAATAACCACACCGGGGTTCGATAAATCGGTCCACTCGTAGTTAAATGCACCGCTACCTTGTAAAAAAACGGTGCTTCCTGTACAACCGCTCGATGGGGTAGCAGTTGCAACAGTTATTGGCGAGATGTTTACACCAATATTTATGGTGTCTGTATCTAAACAGCCATTTAAGTCGGTAGTTAAAACATAAGTGTAAATGGTTGCAGTAGTGCCTGTATCGGGAATGATAGCAAATGGGTTTGATACCGTTGTGCTACTAAGGCCGTTTGCAGGCGACCAATTATAAACGGTACCGCCAATGGCATTGGATCCTAATTGAATGGTATCGCCTGTACATAAATTTACATCACCACCTGCTTGTGCTTTGGTAGCAGGTTTTACAATAATAGAAACACTATCGCTGCGTTGGCAGTAACCATTACTAACGGTTAACCAATAAATCAATGTATCATTTACACCGGTAAAGTTAGTTGCTAGTAAAACAGGTTGTGCAATACTATCGTCTGACAAAAATAAATCGGGCTGCCATACATAGCCATAACCTGCAACTGCAGTTGTTCCTAATGTAACTGGCTGACCAGAGCACACTGCGGTGTCCATACCTGCATCGGTTTCGGGTAATGGTAGTATTGTAATGGTAACCGAATCGGTACGTGTACAACCTGCTAAATTTGTAACGGTTACTACATAGGTAAGTGCAATGGGTGTATTTCCGCTATTTACTAAGGTTAGGGTTGGGTTGCTTATGGTGTTGCTGCTTAGGTTTGTAGCTGGTGACCACAGGTAGCTCCAACCGGTAACAGATGTACTTCCGATTTGTATGGTGTTTCCGGCACAAAATGCTGTATCGCTACCGGCTTGTGGCCCAATATCTTCAACAAAAACCGACATCTTAAGTGTGTCGGCATTGCAACCACGGCTATTGGTTTCTACCAATGAAACGCTGTACGGGCCGGTAGTGTTAAAACTCACAACAATCTGAGAGGTGCCTTGCCCATTCATTATAACTCCGTTTTCTACCATCCAGTTATATGATATACCTTGTGTAAATGGTACACTATAGGTTTGATTAAATAGGTTTTCAATACATAAACTATCATTGCCATTTATCATCGTATCGCCAATAAACGGTATAACGTTTATGGTAAATACTTTTATTTCGGTTTTTGCAGGACATCCATTATCTGAAACCGATGCAAAAAATTGATAGGGAGCAGTACGTCCGGTATTACAATTTGTTATCCAGCAAAAGCTGACATTTAATAATGAGGTATCATTATTAAACATCATGGTAGCCACGGGGTTTACAATGGTGCTATCAAAAACATCACCACCATAAGTTAAAAACAAACTATCGCTGTTAATATCGGTTGCGCTAAAGTTTATACAAATACTATCACTTTCGTTAATGGTGTATGTGGTGGGTGTGTTGCTTAAAACCGGTGCATCATTATTAGGACAAGGAATAAAAATTAACTGTAAACCCCTGCGCGAAACGCCAATAAGTTGCCCTTGACGGAATTCACGTATTTCTATTTCTACAACGTAAAAGCCTGTAAACGGGGAGAAGAATTGTGTAAGACCTGTGGTGGTATCAATAGCAGTTCCGCCCGCAGCCCCTAATGGTTGAAACACACTATGGCCGGCCGAATAGTTAACTTTGGGTATAGGCCAAGGGTAGGGCGAAGGGGTAGGGTTGGGTGCCGAAACCGATACACCTTTTAATGGACGAACAAAATTGTAAATTAACACATCGCCATCAGGATCTATTGCCGTGTTTAACATAGAAGCTGTATCGTTGGTACATAAAAACGGAATCGGAGGCAGTGCAAATACGGGCGAATTATTTACAATGTTTGTTGGTGGTACAAATGCGTAAAACGCAAAACCTGCACCCGTAGGATTATTAATATTTACAATATTTCCATTGCGGCAACATTCGTCAGCAATTAAATGATAACCGCCTATTGATGCATCTAAATTTATGATGCCTGAGTAATAACCCTCTTGCACACAAACATTGGGTAAAAAGGTGCAGCTATCGCCCGGATTAGGTGGCTGTATAAAGGTGAGCGAAATGCGGTTTATATTAAACTGACCATATTTGGTTTTACTGGTAGCGTTTGGGTTTGATGGGTCTTC
This sequence comes from Bacteroidia bacterium, assembly GCA_016788165.1. Classification (GTDB taxonomy): domain Bacteria; phylum Bacteroidota; class Bacteroidia; order AKYH767-A; family OLB10; genus JAEUTH01. The sequence continues at coordinate 100,899 of JAEUTH010000039.1, forward strand.
GTTATAAACACCTAACAATAATTTGTTGTTTAAATTGGCGCTGCCCGGTTCGCAGTAGCGATAAACTTTGGCCGATACCAGATATTTGTATTTGCCGTTTACGGGATTTATTCCTAAGTATTCATAGTATAAGCCACCTCCCATAATATGGGTAGCTTTACTTATAAAAGGAATGCATAGAAGAAAAAATAATACGAATAAGGAGTACTTTTTTTGCATGATATAGTGTAGTAAATAAATAAAACTATTAGGGAGAAAATGGGGGCATTGTGGATAGTGCTATTTTCATACCAATCCAATCCGGTTTGATTATAAATGCAAAAGTAAGCATTGCAAAATATGCTTAAAAGCACTTTAATATTAAATATCTAACCAATAAAAAGGTAATTAAAAACAATTGTTTTAATTATTTGGCAATAAATAGTTGATTAATTATCGTACCCTGATGTAATCTTTATTTTGAATATCCGATTCAATTAAACCGTCTTTAATTCTGATAATGCGGTGTGCATAGCGCGCTATGTCTTCTTCGTGGGTAACAACAATGATGGTATTTCCTTTTTGGTGAATTTCTTCAAAAAGCCCCATTATCTCTACTGATGTTTTCGAGTCGAGGTTACCCGTTGGCTCATCAGCCAATATAATTGAGGGTGCATTAACCAAAGCGCGCGCCACAGCTACACGCTGCCTTTGTCCGCCCGATAGTTCGTTGGGCTTATGTGTCATACGGTTATCCAACCCAACATTTTTTAGCGATAGCTCTGCCATTGCATTTCGCTCGGTTTTGTTTTTGCCTGCATAAACTAATGGCAGTGCAACGTTTTCTAATGCCGTACTGCGTGGCAGTAAATTAAACGTTTGAAAAACAAAACCTATTTCTTTATTACGTACTTCGGCAAGTTCATTGTCGGACATGTGACTCACATTTACACCGTTTAAAATGTAATTACCGCCCGAAGGTGTATCTAAACATCCCAGTATATTCATGAGCGTTGATTTGCCCGAACCTGATGGCCCCATTAAAGCAACATATTCATTTTTGTAAATGGTGGTGCTTATATCGCGTAGTGCATGTATGGTTTCATTGCCAATATGATACGTACGTGATATATTTTGAAGCCTGATTATTTCTGTTGTTTGCATAGCATAATGCCGTAAAAGTGAAATTGGGTTTTTAAGTAAAAACGGTGTTGTGTTTTATCACATAAAAAAGTAGGATACAGTATCTGTTGTTTTATTACAGTACGAGATTACAATTTTTGTAATTGCATTTGTATGTTGTCAGTTTTAGTGTTACTAATATTTTAATACAAAATGTTGTTTGCTAAAAGCATCTTCAAAAAAAACAATCCCTAAAGCAAATACATCCACAGTAGCTTTAACACTGCTGTGATTTTTAATTTCGAGCCAGGCCTGTTTCATACCTGTACTCCAGTTAATATCATCAAAAACAAAAACAGTTTTTGCATGTACATAAGGCAATGCTTGTTTAAAATAGCGCATGGTTGCTTCATAAGTGTGGTTGCCATCAAAAAAAATCCAGTCAACCTTAGGTTGTTGTGTAAGAACTTGCTCAAACGTTTGATCAAAATTACCGGTAATAATTTTTATGTTTTTTATTTGAAGTTGTTCAAAAGTTTGGCTGGCAATAAGTGCAGTTTGAGGGCATCCCTCTAAGGTAGTAACCGATGCTTTGGGTCGGGCTAAGGCCTGATAGGCTGCACTAAGTCCCAGCGATGTCCCCAATTCGATCATACATTGTGGCTTATGAAATGCTGCCATTTTAAAAAGAAGCGCACCATATTTGTGAGGCTTGGCAGCACGCTTTGCAATGCTTGATACCTTTTTGGTTTTTGTATGCGAAGTGCCTGTGCCAAAATCGGTTACGTTGATGGTTTGTTTGCTGTGAATTAAGTTCCTCCTTGTTTTTTTAATTGTTTCGTAAACAGGGTAAGGGTTGCAGTCGTATAAAATGATTTGTGCCCAGTTAAAAAAGTAAGGCGAGTGTATGCCGTATTTGTTTATACAGTTAAAACGATATTTGATATAAGCCAATACAAATGATAAATGCTTTAGCATAATAATGCACTTCGAACTACAATTTTATTTTAGCTAAAACCAATCTGCGTTTTTGAAAAGCGGGTGTTATTAATTCGTTTGCACTTACTTGTTTGGCTTCGTTAGGCATTATGTACAGATTGTCTAAATTTTTGCCAAAATTTATTTGTTGCCTGTTGGCTTGCGAGTTAATTGAAACACCCATTAACTCATTGTTGTTGCTGGTGTTTTTGTTGTAAAAAATATATAGTTGATCATATTGTGTCATGCTGGCATAAGAGGAGTATAGTGCGGCATCATCAACACTGTTTTGTTGCTTTTTTATAAGCTTGCTGTACGCAATTCGGCCATCGGCATGTAAAGCGGCCACTAAAACATTTCCGTAGTGATACTCTACCCTTTGATAGTAGGACTGCGTGAAGTAGTCGAAGTAGGAGTATTCGCTGGTGTAAAACGATTCGGCAAGCACCGTAATGCCTCCATTTTGAGTTACGCCAATTTTTTTAATGGTGTAGTTAAACAAGTCGTTGGCATCGTTGCTGTTGCGTGCCCCCTTTAGCTCATCATCTTTACTTGGGTCGAATGCCTGGGTAACAATAGGCGATGCGTATGCACTATCAGGGTTTAAGCGTTGCATGGCAATACCGCTGCCAATGGTAGCCTGACTTTCGAAATAAAACCCTGCAATAATCAACTCATTGGTATTGTTGTCGAAAGCCATGCTGCTTGATACAATTTGTTTGTCGGCTAAAAAAAACTCGTTTAAAGCTGCAGTATTCGATTCTTTTAAAAATGTGTAGTACTGATGTTTGCCATCAAAAATTTTACCCTTGTTGCGTTTTTCGCTTTTAAATAAAATGCCCGATAATGCTATGGTGCCGGCATTGCTTACATCAAACTCTTGAGGCGCAAAAATACCGGGCTTGTAGGGGATTTCTAAAGTTTTAATATGCTGAAACACCAAACTGCTATCGGCTGTAGCTAAATGAAAAATCTGATGGTTATCATTGGTTACTTCATGCAATAAAAAAAGCAAACAATTGCGATTAAGTGATGTGCTTACTTCTACTTTATCAACACTGCTCCCTTTTTTAAAAGTAAGCTCAAAATTTTTATTAGTGTTTGCTTGTATGCTGCCTTTTTCTGTAATCCATTGCAGGTAATAGTTCCGTACATTGTTTTCAGACTCGTTGCTGTAGGTAATCAGCAATTTTTGGCATGCAAATGTTATATTGTCTAATGTGTAATTATCGGGTGTTTCAATGGGTAAACTCCATTTTGATTTCATGTCGAAATCGTAAAAGGCTGCTTTGTATTTACGCACTTTAAATCCAACCTTATCGCGGTTGCTTGCAAACGGAAAATTGCTAAACAATACGTAGAAGCCGTTTTCGGTTTGGCCCATTACTTTCACGTAATCAAATCCACGTTCATTTATTTCGGTTGAAATTGATAGTGATTGTCCATTTGTGTTTGTAGGAAAAAAGCTGGCAAACACCAATAAAAACAAGTGTGTAATTTTTAGTAAATGCCTTTTCATGATTGAAATTGCTTTAAGTATGAACGCAATATAACTAAGGTTTATTTTTTTCAATGCGTATGCCCATGTCAATAATGCCCGGCAATGGATTTAAGCGCATAGCTTGCTCCAATGTAAACCGATATTGCCCCGAACGATAAAACTTAAAGTTTTGTTTTAATTGAATCTGGTTTTCATAAATATCACCCAAACCATTTCCTAACCATTTACCATCAGGGCTGGCCAGAAAAAGTTGAAGTGTATCGGTTTCGTTTTCGCCTGTTGGCCATTTTGTATGCATAAAAATATACAGGTTGCTAAACTTGTAGTTGTTACTGTTTCGTACGTTAACGTACATGTTGTAGCTACTTATCGTATCATTAATCGAAACATCAAAATGCAAGGGTTGTGCAACATCCCAGTTTCTGTTGGTTATAGTTTTGTTTTCATCTATTACCATTTTATCATCACAAGCTTGTAAACTTAAAATCAAGCTTAAAAGGAGCATATATTTTCTCAACATAAAATTAATACGCTTAATTGTTATCAGATGGAGGTGTTATTCGTTGACGTGTAACAATGGGCTTTGGTGGTGCCGGTTTTTGCGTATTGTGTGCCGGTATACTATCAGGTTTGTGTTTAGGTTGCTGTTGGGGCCGAGGTGGTTGAGTTGGTTGAGGTGTGCTTTTCTGCTGCTGTTGGTTAGGCTGTGGTTTTTGCTGCTGCTGGTTTGTTGCACCACTTTGGGCAGCAGGTTTTTGTTTTTGCGCTGGTTGTTTGGGTTGATTTTTTGCTTGCTGGCTATTTGCTGCAGGTATTTGTGGTGTATGGGGTTTGTTTTTAATTACCTGTGTTGGTGCATTTTTTACTTCAGTTTGTTGTGGATTTGAAGTGTTGGTGTTTTTCTTCTTCTTTTTCTTTTTCTTTTTGTCAAGGCGGGTAATACTATCCTGACCAACCACATTTTCATAGTCTAACAACTTTTCTTTCGCTACTTCAACAATATCCGTTTTTAGCTCATCAGGTTTAATACCTTTTTTATTTAATTCAATTATTTCGGCTATGCGTTCAACCGATAGTTGAACCCATGCATCGGCAATGTAATAGGTGTCTTCCTTACGTTCGCTTGGTGTAAAATTATACCACATAATGCCTTTAAAAATATCGGTTTTCACATGTTTGGCATAGCCGTTTTTTAGTTCGAGCTTTATGTTGGTGTCCGGAAAGTTTTTAATGGCATCTAAGTAACTATCGAGTTCAAAATTGAGACAGCATTTAAGTTTACCACATTGCCCGGCCAATTTTATTTGATTGAGTGATAGGTTTTGGTAGCGTGCTGCACTGGTAGTAACCGCTTTAAAATCGGTAAGCCATGTTGAGCAACATAACTCGCGGCCGCATGAGCCAATACCACCTAGGCGGCTTGCTTCCTGCCGCATTCCAATTTGGCGCATTTCAATGCGCGTTTTGTATTTATCGGCCAAACGTTTTATCAGTTCTCTAAAGTCAACCCGTTCATCGGCTGTGTAATAAAACGTTGCTTTTTTTCCATCACCCTGATATTCCACATCACTTAATTTCATTTGTAAGCCCAACTCAATAGCAATTGTGCGCGATTCATACATGGTGGTAATTTCCAACGCTTTTACCTCAGTCCATTTTTCTAAATCGTAACCTTTAGCCAAGCGGTAAAGCGATTTTATTTCAGGCGCTTTTTCATCAATACCTTTTTTCTTTAACTGTAGCCTTACCAATTCGCCTGCAATTGAAACCGTACCTATATCATGACCCGGGTTACCTTCTACAGCCACTACATCGCCTTCGTGTAAAGGCACATTATTTACATTGCGATAAAATTCTTTACGCGACCCTTTAAACCTTACTTCAACTATATCAAAAGGCTGATGGTTATGTGGCAATGCCATATCGGCCAGCCAATTATATACGTTTAATTTATTACATCCCGAAGTACCACAAGTACCGTTATTTTGACATCCACCGGGCTTACTGCCTTCGGTAGTTGCACATGTGCTGCATCCCATAGCTGCTGTTATTCTGTTTTTTTAATTTTAGGTGGCCTGCTGTTGTCCGTTTATTATTATCTAATCTTCATCAGCTTGGCAATTTTAAACGACAAATCTAATAACATTATTTTGGCATTGGCATTACGGTCGATATGGTACAGTGCATCGCTAAAAAGTTGTACAAACTCGGAAGCATTGTTTTGGTTTATATAAGGCGCAAACGCACTAAGGCCTTTAAATTGATTGTCAGTAAAACGAACCATACTTGTATCGGCATAGTTTATCAGCAAACACTCGCGGCAGGTTTCCATACAAAAAGCAAAATAGTGTTTTTGTTGTTCGCGTTTTTTTTTGACAAAGCCTTCTATCCAGTTTAATAAGGGTGCATACGTTTTTATAGGGTTAAAACATAAACGCATCCAAACCAAAAAATCAGTTGCGTAATTATCATCCTGGCTTTCATGCATCAAATCCTGCAATAAACGATAGCTGCCATTGCTTAAATGAATTAAACTTGCTTGTTTTTCGATAGGTATTTGTTCCGCTTGTAACACCGTTATTAGTTCATCCTGCGTTAGGCGGGGTATTTTAACCAGCTGTGTGCGCGATAGTATGGTTGATATTATTTGGTCGTAATGCTCGGTAACTAAAATAAAAATTGTGGCTGGTGGCGGTTCTTCAATTAGTTTAAGTAAAGCATTTGCAGCACTGGTATTCCATTTTTCGGGACACCAGATGATGCAAAATTTATAACGGGCTTCAAAGTTCTTATAGCTTAGCTTTTTAATAATATCTGCACTCTCTTCAACACTTAAAAACAATTGTTTATTGGTTTCGAAATTTAAATCGGCAAACCAATCGTTTAAGTTTAGGTATGGATTGTTTAAAAAAGATTGCTGCCATATACCTGCATAATCGCTGGTACGTGCCAGTTTTTCACGTTTGCTATCGGCAGCAGTAGGCACTGCAAAGTGTATATCGGGGTGTATTAGTTTATTTATTTTATGACAGGCACTGCAAGTACCACAACTATCATCAGGCCCGGGGTTTAAGCAGTTGGCATATTGTGCATAAGCCACCGCCAAGGCCAAGCCTCCACTTCCCTCATGTTCATAAAAAAGCTGGGCATGCGGCAACCTTTCGTTTTGCACCGATTGTATGAGCCTGTTTTTAATGGCTTGTTGACCTATAATGTTTTTAAATTGCACGTATAAAGCGTATTAACCTGTTGTTTTTATTGTTTGACGATTATCAATGGGCCCCAAAACTAATTTTTTGAAACGGTTAACAGAATTTATATCATAGTAGCAGCTATTTCTTTAATTCTATTTTCGCCCCCGCATTTTACAAACCATAAATACTTAATTTAATACCATTTAAAAATGAAAACAGTAGCCGATTATAATTTCAAAGATAAAAAAGCCTTAGTGCGTGTTGATTTTAACGTGCCGTTAGATAAAGGCACCTTGGCAGTAACAGACGATACGCGCATCAGAGCAGCCATACCAACTTTGCAAAAAATACTGAACGATGGCGGCAGTATAATTTTAATGTCGCATTTAGGACGACCACTAAAAAAATTAAATGACGATGGTACCATTGCAATAAACAAACACTCGCTAAAACATACCGTACCTGTTATTGAAAGCTTACTTAAAACCACAGTAATTTTTGTTGATGATTGTATGGGCGATGCAGCCGCTGCTGCGGCAAAAAAACTAATGCCCGGTCAGGTTTTACTTTTAGAAAACTTGCGCTTTTACAAAGAAGAAGAAAAGGGCGATGTAACTTTTGCACAAAAACTAGCTGCTTATGGTGATGTTTATGTAAATGATGCTTTTGGTACAGCACACCGTGCACATGCCAGCACGGCTGTTATTGCACAGTTTTTTCCGAACCATAAATTGTTTGGATTTGTAATGGCTAATGAACTGGCAAGCATAAAAAAGGTACTCGAAAATCCGGCCCGTCCGTTTACAGCAATCATGGGTGGCGCAAAAGTGTCGGATAAGATTTTAATTATTGAACAACTTTTGCAAAAAGTAGATCATCTGATTATTGGTGGCGCTATGGCTTACACTTTTGCCAAAGCCAAAGGTGGTAAAATAGGCACCAGCTTATGCGAAGAAGATAAATTACCCCTGGCTCTTGAAATTATTGAGAAGGCCGAAAAAGCCGGAGTAAAACTACACTTGCCGGTTGATAGCGTTAATGCCGAAAGCTTTAGTAACGATGCACGCAAAGTAGGCCAAAGCAGCATTATGCAAATACCTGACGATTTAATGGGTTTAGATATTGGAAACAATAGTGTAGCCCTTTTTGTGGAGGTTATCCGGCAATCGAAAACCATACTATGGAATGGGCCCATGGGCGTTTTCGAAATGAGTAAATTCGAAAACGGCACTAAAAAAGTAGCCGAAACCTTAGCCGAAGAAACCCGTTTTGGGGCCTATACACTTATTGGTGGAGGCGATAGTGCTGCTGCAATAAATAAATTTGGCTTTGCTGATAATGTAAGTTATGTAAGTACCGGTGGTGGTGCATTACTTGAATATATTGAAGGTAAAGAGTTGCCCGGCATTAAGATGTTATTAGACTAAACAGGTTTATAGCTTTAAAAATAATTTTGCTAATACCTTAAAGCTGCAATAAGTTTTGCGCAAACGCGACTTAGGTTAAAACTAAATTATGGAAAAACTTTTTGCTTCGGCTAACATAGGTAGGTATAAAACGGCAAACAGCATAGCCATGGCACCCATGACGCGCAGCCGTGCCGTAAACAATATGGCTACGCCACTTATAGCCGAATATTATGCCCAACGAGCTTCTGCAGGTTTAATTATAACCGAAGGTGTAGCGCCACATGCCGATGGTTTAGGCTATGCGCGCATACCGGGTATTTATACGCTGCAACAAATGCAAGCCTGGCAAGCCGTTGCCGATGCCATACATGCCAAAGGTGGCTTAGCCTTTATGCAACTTATGCACACAGGCCGTATTGGACATATTGAAAACCTGCCCGAGGGCGCACAATTGGTGGGGCCATCAAGTTTAGCCGCACATGCAAAAATTTATATTGATGGCAAAGGTTTGGTAGATATGCCACAACCACTTGGCATGAGTGTAAGCAAAATACATGAAAGCATTGCAGCCTATGCACAAGCAGCACAGTTTGCTATTGATGCCGGTTTCGATGGTGTTGAGTTACATGCAGCAAGTGGTTATTTACCCAATCAGTTTTTAGCTACCAATGCCAATATGCGTACTGATGATTATGGTGGCAGTTTCGAAAACCGCTCTCGTTATGTATTGGAAATGGTACAAGCCGTATGCAATACCATTGGTGGCGATAGGGTAGGCATTAAATTTAGTCCGGGCATGGCTTTTAACGATATTCATATAAATGATTCGGCAATTATTTACGAGCATCTGTTACAGCAATTAAACCACATACCTTTAGCTTATCTACATGTAGTGCATAATGAGCAACACATAAACCAACCCGGAGGCTTTGAACCCGTACTTGCATTTAGAAACTGGTATAATGGCACCTTATTAGTGGGTGGCGGCTTAACTGCCAATAGTGGCGAGGCCATGCTGCAACAGGGTTTAGCCGATATGGCCGTATATGGTAACTTATTTATTGCCAATCCGAATTTGCCACAACGGTTTAAACAAAATTTGCCTTTAGCCGAAGCTAATAAAAGCACCTTTTATACACCGGGTGCCCATGGATTTACAGATTATGAGTAAGGTTTACACGTTAGTTGTTCAACCTTAAACACTTTGTGAAATCACGTGTTGCAGTAATTACAAGTTGTGCTGCAATTGTTACGGGCTTTCTGCACAACGGCAGTTTTCCGGCCCTGAACCGGCCTCGGCTCCTATGATGGATTGTTACTTCCATTATGTAGGCATTGACCATTTTCCCCATGTTGATCTCCGTACCAACCTGCCAACCACACTTTATTTTTCATCGCAGTACTACAAATTTTTGATGGCTGATGCTATAACCTTCGGCTACCAACACTATGCTGTATGTGCCGGGGGCGAGGGTGCTTACATCCAATTGGGCTGTGCTGTTGCCCGGTTGCACTTTTTGCTGCATGAGCTGGCGGCCCTGCATATCAAATACATACAGGTAGTTGCCGGCAAGGCCATTGGTGGCGGGTGTAGCGGTGGCATGCGGTATATCCAACGGCACGTGCAGCACGGTGTTGGCAGGGTTGGGATACCCCTGCCCCATGCTGTACAAATGATAACCCGGCAAATCGTTTATACCCGTAGTTATAAAACCAAGGCTGTCGGTTTTGACCAACCACAGGCTGCTGGTGTAACCGAATCCGGGGTTAAAATTGCAGCAGTAGGTTTCTCCGCACAGGATAAAGCCCCCATCGGAGGTGGTATCTACGTCCCAAAAAATTTCAATGCTGCCGGGAGTATAAAACTCTCTGCTCCATAACGAATCTCCGTTGGCATCCATTTTCAGTATGAGGCCCCGCTGCGATTCCTGATACCTGTTTACCACCCCAATGCCTAAATACGCATTATTGGCTAATGGCATTATCACAGAATAACCCGACTCATCACGGGCAGGTACATGGGTTCTATCCCAGATAATGGTACCTGCGGAATCCATCAAGATGGCCCAGGAATAGGCATCACAGGTAAAACAACCGCGCCTTAACCCGGCAACAATAAAATTATTTGCCTCTGTACGCATCACCATTGTTCCAAAATTGCGATCGGTAGTTGCAATATCATGAAGTACCTGGTAGTTGTTGCCCATAGAGTCTGTTTTTACAATCAGCAAATTAGACAAATCTACGGTATTGTAGTTGGTCCCTGAGCAAATAAGATCGCCATTATTGGCCTCGGCTACGCCCCATATTGTGTGGTCACCCGGGGTGGTATAGTTTTTATACCACAGCGAATTGCCCTGGCCATCAATTTTCATTAAAAAACTGGTAAACCAATCGTTGCTCCAATCATTTTGATAACCGCCAATTACATAGTGGCCATCTTTTGTTTTTATTATACTATGTGGCTTTAAAGCCTGTGTACCAAAATGCGAAATGGTTCTGGTCCATATCGTATCGAGGTTTAAATTGAACCTGACAAGATAAAGATCATAGTCGTACGCATTAAATGAAGAATTTGCATAGGCTCCCACAGCAATAAACTCTGAGTCGTTTACATTGCAAGCATATTGAAAGAAATGGAAGGAAGTGTCGGTGCCTACTTTCTTAATCATAACCGTGTCTCCAATGCTATCCACTATCACCAAAATACCCTTTAAAACACCGGTTGTAAAGGGTGGTGACGAATCATGGTTATAACCTAAGGTTAAAAATTTGCCGCCACTAATTTGTTTTACGAAAAAACTTTCGCTATAAAACCCTGTTTCATAGTGCCGGTCAAAATTTACTTGACAAAGGCCATATTGCATGTAACTAAATACCAGGAAAACAGTTATGTATATTGATTTCATTTTATTTGTTCTCATCGCTAATATGAAACTCAATGGTGAACAATAAACAGCTTTTTGAAATCTATGGCTTGGCCATCAACCTGCAATGCGCATAAATAAGATCCGGAACCAAGGCCGGTTAAATCTACGGTGATCTGTTTGGCGTTTTTGTTTGCCATTACGAAGCCTGACATAGGGAGAAACACTTTATTTTTCATCGCAGTACTACAAATTTTTGATGGCTGATACTATATCCTTCGGCTACCAACACCATGCTGTACGTGCCGGGGGCGAGGGTGCTTACATCCAATTGGGCTGTGCTGTTGCCCGGTTGCACTTTTTGCTGCATGAGCTGGCGGCCCTGCATATCAAATACATACAGGTAGTTGCCGGCAAGGCCATTGGTGGCGGGTGCAGCGGTGGCATGCGGTATATCCAACGGCACGTGCAGCACGGTGTTGGC
>JAEUTH010000036.1 GCA_016788165.1 Bacteroidia bacterium
GATTACTCGCTGTCCCGTTTCAATATGGTCTGTATGTTTTTGGTCACCTGTCAAAATGGTTTGTTTTTGTTTTAATGTTTAAATTTTGGTCGGTCTATCGTCTTTGGAACGGTCGTCCTACCATTGGCTATAACGTTTTGGCGCTTGGCGCAGTGGCGGATTTCGGAGCATAAAACTGTCAATATACCACAAAAGTTGATGCGAGGTAGAATGTTCAACTAACCACGTCACCCGCCATTGAGCCAAACGCCTGTTGTAAGCTGGCCTTCTGTCCTCCGTCAGTGTCAAGTCGTTATATTCCTGTGCTTTTGTTGTCATTTTATTTGTTCCGTTTTTGTCTGTCTGGCTTGTGTGTCGGCTGTTTTAAAAATTTTAGAGAGAAGGGATTTTAAAAAATAATTTTTCCTTCGGGTGGCAAAGGTGGAAGCTCTTTTGCAATTTTTGGTCTGAGCGTTGGCTCGTGCGAATTGCAAATGTGCTTACACCTGTGGGATTGGTTTCCTCTTTATAATTCATTAATTTCCTTTTCAATTAAACGATACTTGTCTTTTACATCTTCTCCTGAATAAAAGTCTAGTAAGTCTTTTTTGGTTAGCGTTCCTTGACTTAAAAAGCGTTTCAGATACTCTTGGTTGAATTCCATTAAAAGGATTGATTTTTCCAATTGTTTCAAAATTGCTTTGTTGTTGTCAATGTTATTATGAACCAAAGATTTTATTGTCAACACTTCGTTTATGTCTTTGATGATACGGTTTACCATCATTGCCAAAATATCTTTATCTAATTCGATTTCTTTTGCATTTAAAGCAATGTCTCTCGCTAACATATACGCAATAGCCAAATTGCTGTAATCTCCTTTTTGTGAATTGATAATGGCAACAAAACCAACTCCCGGAATGTAACCCACATTTTCAAAATTCTTAAGAATGGAGTTTTCTACTAAGGAAATATCAAAAACAATCAAACTTACTTTGCTGTCTCTGTTGGCTTGTGCTTCTATTAACTGACTCCAAGCCGTATCAGATTTTCGAGTAAAAATGTCTTTGCTTTCAATGTCTCCTAAACGAACGCTTTTATCAAACTTACATTCAATAGCTATTTTCAAATCAGGCGTTCCGTTTACTTCACAAATTATATCACCTGTTTTGTTTTTCGGTAAATTCCCTGCTGTATTACCCGTTAAAATAGCTCTATCTTTTAATTTTTTGTCTGCAAAGTATTGGTTTAAGAACTCTGCAATTTCATCTTCTGCTAAAACGCCTTTAATAGTTGATTTATAGAAAAGTTCTTTTTTTATTTCAAAAATCATCTTCAAACTTTCGAGTTCTGTTCCTAACTCATTGGTTGTTTTTGACAGAAAAGAGGAAATTCGGTCTTCCATTAGAGCCAACACTCCAATATAAATTGCTCTAAGCAATTTATCATCTCTTTCAGTTGCAGGAAGATTGTCAAAGTAATTGAAAACAATTTGGTTTTCGATTTCAAATTCTTTGATTTCAATTCTTTTGAGTTGCTGGTTTATTTTAAGCATTGTTAAACTTTAGAATATCTATAAACTCCCTTTATGTTTTGTGCCAAAAATTGACCGTGGGAATCGGCTTGCATTAATCCTTGATAAATATGCTGAGGCACATCAAAATACTGATAGATTGAATTATTCAAAAATTCAATCTCTAATGTTGAAGTGTTTTCATCATATCCAATTGAAGCGATATTTGATGATGTTACAGGTTTTCTTTCCATTTTTATATTTATTTAATTATACGTTCAATTTTCGGGTTTTGAGCTCTCCAAGTTTCAATAAACTCTTCATAATTTGGATCTTCTTCCATTTTATTACCCCATCCGCCAGGGCGAAGCGAGTCTTTAGATTCAATTTCATCAAAAACAATTGGGTCTTGGCTATCTGGTCGTCTATCTTTTGAAGGAGCCTTTATAATTGTTCTCATAGGAAGTTTAACTGCTTCACCTAAAATTATTGCTTCGCCTGTTTTTAAAATCGGCAACATACTAGTAAGACCTTCGAGGTTATCGGAAACAGCACTTGTAATATGGCTTCTGTCAGTAGAGTTTGAAAGTCTTAAAGCGAAGAAAGTACCACATTGAGAAAGAATAGTAGAGTTTATTTCGGATGGTCTTTGGCTTACTATCATTGTTCCAATACCATATTTTCTACCCTCTTTTACTATTTTTTGGACAATAGAAAGAGCACTTCCTTCAGAGTTTAAATAATTGTGAGCTTCTTCCATTAACAATAATAGTGGTCTTTCCTTTCCTCCTTGAGATAGGTTTCGAGACCAAAATAAGGCATCATAGATAATCCTTAACAAAACTCCAATTATTGTGTTCAATATTGTAATTGGAACACCTGATAAATCTAAAATGGTTATTGGTTTATCACTTCCTATCCAACCTTTCAATAAGTCATCTAAATCCTTGTCAACCTCCCCATCGTGTTTTGGAGTCAAATCTGTAGGTTTGAAAATGAAATCGAATCTTGGAATTCTCAACTTTGAGCCAAGTGAATGAAGCTGTTGTCCATTTGTTAAAGGAGATTCATTTTGGTACTGAACGCGGTCACCATTAGCTCCATTTGAATTGATTTTTTTGAAGATAGGAGGAAAACCATTAACTGGGTCTCCTATAATTTCATTTCCATCTTTATCTAATTCATAAGCCAAAGGTTTTCCTTCTTTATCTTGATACAGTTTACCAAGTGTCTGTGTATATAAGTCATACCAAAGATGATTTAAACTAAAAGGAACTGGAGAATCAACATTTAAGGTATCAGTATTCAACCCTTTTCTAGGATATTTTTCTAAACTCTTTCTTTTTTCAGACAATACTCTTTCTAATATTGTATTGTAATCTTTTTCATTTGAAATTTTTCCGAAACTAACCTCACACAGTTCGTCAAAATTTAAGGCCCAAAACGGAAGTAGAAGTTCTTTTTCAACACTTCCTGCACTTTTATCTGCATTTATCTTATAAATATTGGCTTTATCTTTCAATGCCTGACCATATTCACCGTGAATATCAAAAACCAAAATTCGAGAAGATGGATATTTCTCTGTATCTGATAAAGCATTTAATAAGCTTGCAACAGTTGTAGATTTACCCGAACCTGTTGTTCCAACAACTGCAGAATGTCTTGTTATTAATTTGTTTACATCAATTAATGCTGGAATAGATTCGGCACCTGCTATATGCCCAACATTGACAAAATAAGGTTTGTCTGGTTGTCCGTAAATTCTTTTTAAATCTTCCTCTGAGACTAAATGAACTTCGTCACTTATAGTTGGATATTGGGAAATACCTCTTTGAAATTCACCTGCTCTTTGTCCTTCACCAACTAATTGAATCGTAATCCATCTATTGCCATAAGGTTGATTTTCAACTTGATTTTCAGGTACAGCACCTGCACCGACTTGTGTAATAATGCCAAATAAATAATTATATCCAATAGGTATTTTTACAAAGCTCCCAATTTGTCCAATTCGATAACCCTCTCCGTTAACATAAGTCAAACCTGAAAGAGAATCATTAACCATTGCTACCCTTATGGTTGTACCAGTTACATCTTGAACTGTTCCTAAGTATGTAGAATTATTTTTCATCTAATTTAGTTTGATTATAGCCAATAAGTGCTTGAAGAAAATCACCCAACTTTGAAAAATCTCCTAGTTTCAAAAGGTGTTTTTCTTCTGAATCTTCCGTGGACGGTACTTTATGAATGCAATTTGCCAAGTTATCTTCCTCCTCCATTTCTAATGGGATTTTCCATTTCCCTCTTACAGTTCCAATCATAGCTTCATCAAAAGACCATAAAGCAAGGTTGTTTCTGTTTTTGGCTAATTGTATTGCTTTAGGATAACGCTCAATTAGATTTTTTTCTGGGTCTTCAAAGGTTAAAGTCTCGAATAACATAGCTATAACCATAGAATTGGGGTTTGCCTTTAAAGCACTTAAAATGGTATCATTCAAATGCTCATCATTAAATGAATAGCCTGATAATACCATTAATGAATTTGGCAGTCTTAAAAATCTGTTAAGCTGGTCTATTAGAGCTAAATATGGCATTTTTCTACTTTGTTCATATTTCAAATGAGAAGGATATATCAAATATGAATCACCATTAGCCTTTGTTAAACTCGACCTATAAACTTCTTTGTTTTCTTTTTGAAACCAATTTATTGAACCGTGAATTTTCCATAGTCTAGTCCAATGTTTTGGAATCAAATTATCCTCAACTGCACGCAAGTCAAAGAAAGATTGTCTTGAACCTACAAATCCATCAAAATATGGAATTGATAAATCTTCAAACGCTTCTTCAAGAAGCAAATCATAGTTTGTAGTAAATACTTCAATTGGTTTTTCTCTATCAATTGAAATCCATTGGGCAAGTTTATGGTATGGCGTATCTTTATCGGGGAGATTTACTTCAAGCTTTTCGACTATTTTATTGCAAATATTTTTTTCAAGTTCAACCAAATTTTCTTTTGTGAAACCTCTTACAGAATTTCCAACAGAGACCTCCTTTAATCCTCTAAGAAAGCTCAAAATATCTTCAATATTTTTCTCGTCTTTTTCTGAAAGGATTACTTCATCAATTAGCTTGTCAAAATCGTTTTTCTCTTCTGTTTTAGATTTTAATTCATCTGTAACAAACTGAGTTAGTTTTGCCACATCAGGTATTAGAGGCCATTTATCATCTGGCATATTTACTGCTAGTGGGCAACCTGCCGAAATAAAAAAACCTAATGGTTTTTTGTCCTGTGATAGTGTTTGTCTTAAAAACTTTATATGTTTTACTGGGTCGTGTGTTGCCATACTATATTATTTATTTCTATTTAGTCTCCTTGCCGAAAGCTTCTTCCAAATACTATCCGCAAGTTTTATTTCTTTATCCGTAAAGCCGTATCCGTCTTTCAGGATTCGCTTGTTGGTGATTTTTAAAATTTCATCAATGCTTTTTTTATCTCGCATCATTTTGTCAATGGTGGCAAGTAAATCAGAATTGTCGGTTTGGTAGGGGAGCAGTATTTTTTCTGCTTCGCTTGGCATCAATTCCAATACGCCTCCGCCATAACTACGACCAACAATTTCAGAAAAAGCCAAAGACAAGGAATTGTAAAAACTTGCTATGAAAGCGTTTTTGTCCGTGTCTTTTTTCATAAATACACGGTGCATTGTGTCGGTTGTATATGCGTTTGCTTCGTTTAGAATTAAACGAGGATAGAGATTGTTTCTTCTGATAAATAACGCATCAGAAAGTTTGATGGAAGGAATCACAAACCAATCATCACGAATGCCTGTTTTGTAGCCTTTGTTTACGCCCATTGATTCACCTAAACGAATGTATGAGTTCGCTCCTTTGTGTCCGTTAATTTTCTCTTTTGCCGGAAATACCAATAAGTGGGCTTTTGCCTTGGTTTGTCTATTAAGTTTCCAATCCTTTTCCGTGAAAATTACACTGTTGACCTGAACACTTCTGCCAACCATTGGTTTTGCGTATGCTTTCAGGTCGTAAGCTTCTACAACAGGCAAAGGAACAGTGAAGTAATCATTTGCTCCTGTGGTAATGCCAACTTCTACACTGGCATAATTACTAATTGTCGGAACTTTTCGTTTTTTGGCAATCTGTTCCAAAAAGTCAATTTCTTCTTGCTCTAAAAAGTAATAAGTCCATTTATTTGACTTGAAATCTATCTTTTTGGAAGGACTTTTTAGGATGTTTACATCAAGCTTTTCAAGGTCTGAAGCATCTCTTAGTTCAAGGTGCTCAATTAAGTGCGAATCACTTCCGTTTTTCTCGCAAAGCAATAAAACCACTTCTTGCTGAATGTCAGGGAAAACCAACTTTTCAAAAGAGATGATATTGATTTTATTGTAGAAATGTGCCAAAAACTCACGGAGTTGTTGAGCATACGAAACCTGTAACAATTCCGCAGGAATTACAAAACCAATCTTTCCTTTTTCTTTGAGTAACAAACTTGAACCAACCACAAAAGAGACCCAAGCATTGGTCAGTTTTGAATATTTCAGTTTAGCCCGATTGAAAACTTTAATGGCTTCATTTTGCTGTTCTTCCTGAAAATATTGGTAGCGAATGTAAGGCGGATTGCCCACCACTAAATCAAACTTCTGTGTGGTTTCATTGCAATACAAATGAAAATCTGTATTGATTACATCCTTGTTATTGAGTTTAATCTTTTCCGCTTTTTCTGCTTCCACATCATCAAATTCAATGGCTGTTACTGAGTTGAATTTATGGTTGTTCTCTTTCAATTGTTCAAGGAAAACTCCATCACCACAACTTGGTTCTAAAATTTCATAGTCTGAACTTCCATTGATGCCCCATTTCAAAATGAATGCAGCAATTGGCTCAGGCGTGTAAAATCCACCTCTCAATTTCTCGGCTGTTGCGTTCTTAATTAGCTTCATACAATTCTTTGATTAATGGGATTAATGAATCTTCACTACCTAAATCGTATAATTTAGCTAATAGCTTTTCTAGGTTGGCTTTCTCTCTTACAAATTGTCCTTGCATTGGAGTTAAAGCTCTTTTATTTCCTGCGTTTGCATCTATTTGGTCATAAATGCTGATTAATTCTTTTTGAGTTTCAACGATTTTGTTGTGAAGTGCTTTTTGTTTTGTGTCTGAAAAATCAATCTTTCTGATGGGTAGATTTTTCAAAACCTTAGTTCCTCTTGCTATGTAACCACCTCTGAAAACTTCGCCATATAAAGCACTAAACCACTCCAAATATTTTGAGTTGAGAATAGCTTGAATGTAGTAAATAGAGTAGTCGGAAGTTGTTGGAATTGCAACTACACAATATCCTGCTGTTCCACCTGACGAAATCAAAGTTCCGTGAACATCTATTGCGTATTTATCCCCAACAGAGAGAACACCAACAATAATTTTTGAAGGAAGTCCACAACTATCCAAACTTTGATGTCTGCCGTATCTGTGCCATTCATTTTTTGTTTTTGGCTCAGGTTTTATGTCTCGTTTCGGATTATTTAAAATGGTTTTATGCTTTTGCAGATAGTCATAAGCTAAAGGAAATTTCTTTTGAATTGTTGTTAGAGGAATTACATCTACGCCTGTTTTGGTAGGTTCATAAGGATAAATTACCCTTGCATTCGGTTTGAATGTTCGGTAAGTGTATAAATTATCTTCGCCTGATGAAGTTTGAAAGTAGGGTTTTGTTATTTCCTTTTCAATCTTGTAATCAACACCTTTTTTCGTAAAATAGAAGTGCTTCTTGTCCTCTTTAGTTGGCGTAAAAATGTATACATCATTTGCACTGGTCTGAATACCATTAAAAATATTATCGCTTCCAACCAAATCGTTAAGTTTTACACTTTGAGAAACGATTTTATTATAGGCGTTAGTCAATTCGGGTGGAACTAAAACCCAAACTTCACTATCCAATTCATCTGTTTTCTTTGTGCCGTATTTTGCTGCCTCCGGCTCTCTTACTTTCCAACTTTTCAGGCTTTTTACTTCCGCATATTGGAAAGTCTTTTGAGGTTTCTTGTTCAAAATTAGCAAACAAGTGTAGGTTGTTTTATCTGCAAAAACCTGATTTGCACCAAATGATAAGATTGAATGTAAATACTCTTTGTCTGTGAGTAATTCACGAAGTTTTTTACCTGCTCCAACTTTTGTAAACTTGCTCGGAACGATATAGCCTAAAACTCCATCATCAGCCAACAAGTTAATTCCTTGCTCAAGGAAAAGGAAGTATTTATCAAACTGCTTATATGCTGAATCGTAGTTGGTTTTATAAAGTGGCAATTCAAGCGGGGTAATGTTTTTCATATCCTCCGACTTCATATAAGGTGGATTGCCAACAATGACATCAAAGCGAAGTTTTGAAAAATCAAACGGATTGATAATTACCTGGTCTTTCTTGTTGGTTACTTGTTTCGGGTTCAACAAACTGTTTCCGAAAAAGATGTTTTCAGAAAGGTCGGGTAAAACTGGTTTTGTTTTGTTGGTTGAGTTTACATCTTCACCCTCAAGTAATTTGAGAAGCAATCCAAATTTGGCTGCTTCAACTGCATTATAATCTTTATCAACTCCATAAATACAATTCAATAAAAGTTGTCGCTTAATTTCAAATGGCAGTTTGTAGGTATTGATATTAGTTTGAATGAGTTTTGACTTGTCTTTTTTCAGGTAGTAATCAATCAGAATGTCATTGAGTAATTGAAAAAGTTCCAATAAAAACGCACCTGAACCGCAAGAAATATCAGCGAATTTCAGCTTTAGAATTTCCTTATCTGTTTTCCCTTCACATTTTTTCAAAACGGTATTTCTTAAAATATCGCTTATGATAAATGTTGGTGTGGTGATAATGTCACGGTCAACATTTTCAGGTTTTTTGACTAAAACAACAGCACCGCTTTGTACGGTCAATTTTTCTGAAAGGAAGATTTCATAAATGCTTCCAAGTACATCAGAAGAAAAAACACTGAATGAATAGGGGCTTTCAGGATAATACAATTGTTTGATGATTGTCCAAAATACCGAACTGATATTTTCTACAATCTTATCTTTTAGCAATTGGTCAAAAAGTCCTGAATTATATCGTTTGTCGGCTTCTTCAAATTTCTTTATGAGTGCTTTGAAGTCGTTTGTGTTGGCAAACTTCAAAAGCGTTTGATAATCTTCTAAATTCCTGTCCTCACAAACACGCAGAAACAAAACCCTGTTCAAATAACTTTGAACAATGTCATTCAGTTGTTGCTCGTCAATTTTTGGGTCGTGTTTGTAAATTTCAGAACCAAGGGCTTTTCTCCATTCGTTGATTTGGTTTAGAAATAAATTGTCAATCGAGTACTGATTGATTTTGCTTTCAATTTCTTTCCACTCTGTTTCAAATTCACCTGAATAAACTGATTCCTTTCCTAAAAGCTGTTTGATTTCTTCAAACTTACTTTCGTATTCTGTGTAATGATATTTTTTTACAAGTGCCTTTGGGTAAGTATCTTCTTTTTCGACTTTTACGGAAGTGTCATATATGATTAAATATTCAAAGTTTGAGAGAACTGAAATTTTCAACTTGGCTGTAAATCCGTATCGTCTGACTTGTTTTGCTGTGTCGTTGTTTGACTCAATAGAAACACAAGGTTTTTTTGCTTCCAAAAAATATTTTCTTTCAGAAAAAAGTCGGAAAGTGTAATCAGGTTTTTTGGAGTGCTCGGAAGCGTTTGCTTTCAATGCTTCTTCCAAAATTACTTCTCGTTCGTTGGTTGGTTTACCCGCATTGTTTTTAATGTCCCAACCAAGCAACTCGAAAAAAGGGTCTAAGAAATCACTGCGAAGCAGTGTTTCATTATACTTGCTTGTCAAGTAATAATCCCTGTCGGCTGTATATTTTTCTATGAGTTGCTTTATTGTCATTTCTTCTTATTCGCTTTAATATATTTGGCTCTTTCCTCTGCTACTTTCAGTGCTTCTATTCCTAAATCTTCGTCTTGAATTTCATATAAAATCTTGTCACTTAGGAACGAAACCAAAAGTTCGTCTGCGCTGTAATCGTATATGTCGGCAAGTTTAAGAACTACTTCTTTTGTGATTTTCCGCTCTCCACGTTCCATTTTGCTCAAAATAGCAACGTCAACGTCAAGCAATGCAGCAACTTTCCGCAATGGAAGTTCCTTTTCTTCTCTTATGTGTCTTAGCTTTTCGCCTATTGTTTCTGTTGACATAATTCCTATTGACATAATGTGTCAAAATTAGAAAAAGATTTTTGATTTGTATCCTTTTAATTCAAATTCTTTTCAACATCCTTGTCGAGCGTTGGGAAATTGGCTCTTTTGCAAAACTTGGGTCGTGTGTCGACTTGTGCGGTTTTGCAAATGTGCCAATGTGTGGCTGGTTAAAATTACTTTTTAAAATGTGCGGTGGGAAAAATTTTTAAAACATTCGGGTCGGATTTGTGTGTCGCCAAAGTTAGTCCGTAAGTTTTTGTCAAGATGTCAAAGTTCGTTTTTCAGATGTCTGTTTTTTCGGAGTACGGTCGTTCTTTAGGCTTGCTTACAACTTGTTTATACCTGAACCTATTCCGTTTTTAGGTTCAGGTATCCGCCCAATATAGGTATGTTTATCGTATGTTTTATATTTTGATTGGTTCAGGTTAATTTTAAACATCTAAATCATCTAATGGGCTTTTTATTTCGCTTAGCTTTTTAGTACTCACTTGTGTATAGATCATCGTGGTTTTGGGTGCGTTGTGTTCCAACAGTTCCTGTATGTAGCGCATATCGGTTCCGGCCTCAAGTAAGTGTGTGGCATACCTATAGCATGGTATGCAAGGTGGTATCTTTAATAATGGTGTTTTTCCTGTTATGTTTTGCTTGATTAATTCCACAAGCTACATTTAGTTACATGTGCATGGTTGCGTGGTATATAACTAATACTTATTACCATCCCAATAAATGCGAACATCTGAATTACCCAAAGTGTATGATACTACATTATTGGTCACTTCAAATTGACGCACTTGTTCTGTTGTAATTACCTGACTTTTGCCGCGGATAAATACCCGCAATGCGCCAACATTATCAATATAGCAAAGCGTTGCATTGCTCATTTTTATCTGAGTTGGTATGTAGTTTTCTAATTTCTGCATGCGTCCATTATAAAAAACATACCAGTTGTTTACATTGTCACTAAAGCTTATCAAACTATCGGTAACCTGATAACCGGCCGGTTGTACAGGTAGTAAACGTATAATGGTATCGTTATAAAAAACTTTAAAATTTTGCAGGTTATCTACATAAGCAACCATGCCGTTGCCTAATTGGTATGATTGGGGTTCAAACTGATCTAATACATTGGTGTAACCATTGCAAAATGCTGTCCATGCATTGCTGTTCTCATTTAAATAAACACAAATATTATTACCTGCTTCGAACGCTAAAAAACGGTTGTAGTCTGATAAATTATAAAACACGCCATTGTATTGTGCACGCAGTTTATTAAATGAATTTACATAGCAAAGTATATTGCCCCCTATCGAACAATTACTGCCGTTAAACAAACCGGTTTTGCCTTGTAATACATCATCTAATGCAAATACATCCCCGTTATAAAAAACGAAATGCATATTACGCACATCATCATAAAACAAAACCAAACTATCAGAGGCATTCCAGTTATTACAAAATGTGGTTAGCGTTATATCTTTGCCATTATATACAACTTTTAATTGCTTATCCATTTGATATGCAAACAAGCCACGTTTACCTTCACTACGAGTAATAAAAGCAGCTTCATTTATTTCATTGGTTTGTTTGCGCCAATACATTTTTAGCAAATTGTTATTACTTATGTAGGCAACATAATCAAAGCCAATAAATTTTTTTAAAACCGGTAAAGTTTCGGCAGTAACAAAGTTTCCGTTATCAAATATTATCAGGTTGTTGTTATAAGCCTGATAGGCGTACAAATTTTGCGCATGGGTAGTCATTACTAATGAATAAACACAAAGCCAAGCTATTAGAAATGTAAATGTTTTTTTCAAGTTCGTTTATTTTAAAGAATTAAACAGGAAAAATTCCTAATCATCATGGCCTTTAATGTTGGCGGGTGCTTTACCGGTGCGCCACATTTTATCTTCGGCTTCGCGTTGATTTTTTTCAGCTTCTGTTTCAACATAAAATTGTAAATTATCTAAAGCCGGTTGGCCTGCATTTATCCATGCTGTGTACCAAAAGCTGCCTACAGCAATTATTGATGCACGCATTCGTTTTTCAACCATGCCGTCCAACATTTTGTCGTAAGCATCGCTAAATGCTTTTGAGTAGGTTGTTACTACGGTGGCGCCTCGTTGTTCTACTACATATTTTTGATCAGCCGGAAATTGATTGCTTAAAGCTGCTTCAAATTTTAATACCGTATCAACTGCGGCATGACTGCTATGTACCACTTTCCAAATTTCGGGTTGAGGGTGCGCTACATATTTAGCGCGGCCTAAAAAATAATCGTACGACTCGCCATTAAGTTCGGGCAAACGCGACTCCCAAAAACCATGTATGCCGTGTTGGTTGGTAAGTTGCCCGTTATAGTTTTCAGTAGTATGTAATGGTACATGTGCATCGGCTATATAGTGGCCCAGGTCGGCACTGTAATTTAAAATGTGATTAATATTTTTTTCTTTAAAAGCATTTGTAAGCATGTTTAATTGGCGCACCACATGCCAGGGTACTATACCATAAGCTTTAAGGGTATCTTCCGAATATTTTTTAACAGCATCGTTCCAAAACAGGGGTATGCTATCTCTTTCATTTGCCGGATAATGGTCTAAGTCAATATAGTGGCGGGGGGCTTCATCAGCGCTTGCGTATCTGCGTTTATCGGGGTCAACGGCATGTTCGGTTAAAAATTCAATGTGTTTTTTATAAAACGAAAACATGGCCGGTGGTAATGTAAAAACGGCCATACGGTTAATGCGTTTATGCCCCCAAAAGCCCCAGGCATAAGCCTTGTAATACATGCCGGCTGTTAATGCTACTGTAACAACAATAGCACTGATTAATAAGAAGTGTTGTTTAATTCTTAAATGCATCTTCATTATTGTGCAGCGTAGTAACAAAACCAAACTGCAGCGGCACAAATTAATAATCCCAACGATTCGCGTCCGCGCTCCACATTAATGCTATGCGACATGGGCATGGTAACACCTTCCCACCTTACGGGCCAGTTTTTAATAGCAAAGCCTACATAACCAATACTTAAAATTATGGCTGCATATAAATTGGTTATTTTAAAAACGGCTAATGCACAAAACAAAGCCGCAATTAAATAAATAGTAACCCATAATGCAGGATCAACATCATTAAAGTTTAAATAAGCGAAGTAAACAAACATCATGCACAACAGTGCGCATATAATAGCTAACATGATTTTAATTTTTGCGTGTAAAGTTATAAGCTAATAATTATGGGCAAATATTGTTCACAAAAACTTTTATTGAGATTAAATGTTTGATAGTGGCTATAAATTTTTTCTAATTCGCATAAATTTTTAAAAAATCAGACATGAAGAAAATTATACTATCATTATTCATAAGCAGCTCAGTTTTGGCGCAAACCGCTAAACAAGTAATTGTTTTAAACGAGGGTTATTACAACTGGAGTACACAAACACAAGTGGTGCCGGTAACTTTAGGCGCTTATGATGTTGCATTAAAAACTTACACATCTTTTGACACTATACCTGCTGCACAATTTGCAAGCGATGTAATTATTGATGACAATTATATTTATGCTGCAACCAGTGTTGGTATATATAAATACAATAAAAACAGCAAACAGTTTGTTACAAACAATACAGCAACAGGTATCAGGAAAATGTGTGTATGGAATAACCAGTTATTAGTATCGCGTGGCGATATCGGATTGAATAATTATTTTTTTCAGGCTTATGATAAAAACACATTAGCACTCATTTATGAACTGGATGTTACAAACGGACCGGCATATTCAACCGAAGGCATTTCTGTGGTGGGTGATAGTTGTTATATCGCATTAAATAATGGATTTAATTTTCCGAATTATACAGGGTACATTGGTGTGATATACTTACCTACTGCAACTTACGTACGTCAGTTTGATTTAGGTCCGATAGGACTTAACCCCGATTATTTTGCAATTAAAAATGGTGTTATCCATACCCTAAATAATCGCGATTTTACCAATGCATCTATCTCAACCTATGAGTTAGCTACTGGCCAATTAGCCACCACCGATTTACAAATTAGTAGTGGCTGTGGCACATCGGTACTTGCCGGTACCGAAATTTTATATCAGGTTATGGGTGCAACTACATTACAAAAATTTAGCTTGAGTTCACAATCAACCTACGACTCATTACTTATAAATAAACCGGTGTATGGTTTAGCGCATGAAGATGTTGCGAATTTGATTTATGCAGGCGAAACGGATTTTGTTTCTACAGGCCAGGTATTTATTTATAACATGGCCGGTTTGGCTTTAGATAGTTTTATGGTTGGTGTATCGCCCGGCAATATGGTTATTGACTATAACAGTACTTCGGGTATTGCTGAAAATGTTAGTCAACTAAATGTATATCCAAACCCAGCTACCAATCAAATTTATTTAGGTAACCAAAAACCTGCATCATACCAAATATTAAATGTAACCGGAATTAAAGTTGCCGAAGGTGTTGCATTGCCTCAGGCTAATATCAATATTAGCAATTTAAGTAACGGCATTTATTTTTTGAAAACCCAATCGGGAACCTATAAATTTAACAAGCAGTAGTAAATTTAAAATATACAAAAAAAAGTGGACAGAACGTCCACTTTTTTTTTGCTTTCACTTTTAGCCAATGTTTTTAAGTTTATCAATAATCTGATGCGCCACATGTAAAACCTCATAACCATCATTTAAACTCACTTTGGGTTCAGTGTCATCTAAAATAGCTTGTGCAAATAAAGTTAACTCCATTTGTATGGCATTCGAATCGGTAATGTTTGGGTTTTCAAAATAAATCTGTTTTACACCCTTGCCTTCGCCAAGTTCTAAATAAATGCCTAAAGGATCTTGCTCGCCAACAACTGTTTTCATACGAACTAATTCCGTAGTCTTCTTTAAAAAATCAACTGAAACATAAGCATCGCGTTGAAAGAAACGGCTTTTACGCATGTTTTTAAGCGATATGCGGCTTGCAGTTAAATTACAAACACAACCATTATCAAATTCGATACGTGCATTTGCAATATCGGGCGTATCGCTAACAACGGCTACACCGCTTGCCGAAATTTTTCGTACAGGCGATTTTACTACACTTAAAACAATGTCAATATCATGTATCATCAAATCTAAAATTACCGAAACATCGGTACCTCGCGGATTAAACTGCGCCAAACGGTGTGTTTCAATAAACATGGGCGATTGTATTTGATGCTGTGCGGCTAAAAAAGCCGGGTTAAATCGCTCAACATGCCCTATTTGTACTTTTACATTTGCTTCGCTGGCAAGTTTTATCATCTCTTTAGCTTCGCGTATAGAAGCTGCCACAGGCTTTTCGACAAATATATGTTTACCTGCTTTTAAACATTTTACCGCACAAGCATGATGGTATTTGGTTGGCGTAACAATATCTATCGCATCGCATTGATTTATTAAATCGGTATCACTATCGAAATAGGGTACACCTATAATTTGACTATATGCCTTTGCTTTTTCTATATCAGCATCATAAAAACCTACCAGTTGCCATTGTGTTATATCTTTTAAAAGTTTTATATGAATTTTGCCCAAATGGCCTGCACCTAATACACCAATTTTCATAGTTTTTTAAAGTTGAGTTTTTTTCTTTTAAAAAGGAGCCATTTTATGGCAGCACCGAAAGTAAAGTGCTGTGTATTAACGCGCTGAAATTTGTATTTTAGTTTTAAACCAGGCAGCGTTAATAATAAAAGGTGGTTAGATTTATGGAGCTTTGCAACATTATCAATATCATCGCATAAAATAGTGGTTCGTTATGATTGATGGTTTTAAGCACCAGGGTTTGCGTAAAGAAATGATTGCAAATATTAGGGCAAAAGGTATAAATGATGCCCAGGTTTTGGATGCAATGCAAGCTATACCCAGGCATTTTTTTTTAGATAAAGCTTTTTTAGAGTTTGCTTATGTTGACAAGGCCTTTCCAATTGCAGCCGGGCAAACCATATCGCAACCTTATACGGTGGCTTATCAAACACATTTATTGCATGTACAACGAGGCGATAAAATTTTAGAAATTGGTACCGGTTCAGGTTATCAAACCAGTGTACTTTGTGCTATGGGCGCAAAAGTATTTTCAATTGAAAGGCAGCGCGAACTTTTTGATAAAACCAAAAAGCTTTTTGAACTGCACTTGCCATATAAACCAAAGTTATTTTATGGCGATGGTTTTAAAGGTCAAATTGCATTTGCACCTTATGATAAAATAATTGTAACCTGTGGCGCACCCAGCATTCCACAAGCATTATTGGAGCAGCTGCGTATTGGGGGCGTGTTAGTTTGCCCAACCGGTGTTGATGTGCAGATAATGACTACGGTTATTAAGCAATCGGCCACCAAATACGAAACCATTGAACTGGGTTCGTTTAAGTTTGTTCCCATGCTGCAAAACAAGGCATAGGTTTAATATGGTTTTCAAATAATGCAGATGATTTATTTTTAAAGTCGAATCAATAAATTGAAAAAGTACAGCAATCTGTTTAAATCATTTATACAAAGTGAACAATTTGGCGGTATTGTTTTAGTACTCTGCACTTGTATATCACTTTTTATTGCCAATACTACACAAGGTTATTCTTATATACACTTTTGGCATACTGCTTTCGATCTTTCATTTTGGTTTATTGATTTAAACCTTACTGTTGAGCAGTGGATTAATGATGGATTGATGGTTGTGTTTTTTGTTTTAGTGGGGTTAGAAATTGAACGCGAATTGTATGAAGGCGAATTAAACACATTTTCGAAAGCCATTTTGCCCGTAGCTGCGGCAGTAGGAGGTATGGTAGTACCTGCTGTCATACATCTTATTTTTAATAACGGATTGCCAACTCAAGCAGGCTTTGCCATACCTATGGCAACCGATATTGCTTTTGCATTGGGCATACTTTCGCTGGCTGGCAAACATGTGCCTTTTGCATTAAAAATATTTTTGGCAGCATTGGCAATTATTGACGACCTGGGTGCTATTGTAATTATTGCAACCTGTTATGCAAGTAATATAAATGTAGGTTATCTGGTGGCAGCTATAGCCGTATTTTTTATCCTATTACTGTTTAATCGTTTAAAATATAATAAACTATGGTACTATGTTTTGCCGGGTCTGGTTATGTGGTATTGTATGTTTCATTCAGGCATACATGCAGCCGTTGCCGGTGTAATGTGGGCCTTCGCATTGCCTTTTTCAAAAACCGGAAACAATATTTCTAACCAATTGCAGCATAAACTCCATTACCCGGTGGCATGGTTTATAGTACCGTTATTTGCTTTAGCAAATACTGCTTTTACTTTGCCACAAAATTTGCTGGCAGCTTTTACTACTCCCAATTCTTTAGGTATAATGGTAGGGTTAGTAATAGGCAAATTGGTTGGTGTTTTTAGTTTTGCCTTTGTGTTGGTAAAGTTAAAATGGGGTAAATTATATCAAGGCATGAACTGGAATAATTTATTTGCCGTAAGCATGCTTACAGGTATTGGCTTTACCATGTCAATTTTTATTACCAACTTGGCATTTTACGATAATGAAGCATTAACTACCGTTTCGAAATTAAGTGTTTTAGTAGCATCAACTATTGCAGCAGTTACCGGTTTAGTTTTATTAAAATTATTTAGCAACAAGCCACAATTAACTCATGGCAAAGATAAAAGCTGAAACGAAAGATGATAGTTGTTCGGTACTTCAGTTACTGGCATTAAGTCAAACGGCTGTTGGGTTATATAATGTAGCTGAAAACACGTTGTTTAGCTTAAATGTGCCTATGCAAAAATTGTTAGGTACAAAAAACAACCATTTTGTTTTAAGTTGGGCTGATAGTAATAGTAAAGAAAAATTTGAGCAACTGTTAGCCGGCAATTCAGAAAACAGCAGCAATACCTTATCCATCATTAACGAAGCCGGAAATATAATTGAAGTAAAGTGCATAATTGTAAGAAACAACAGTGCTGTTTGTGTCCTGTTCGAAACCGAGTTTAATACAAATGCATCATATTTTGCTAACAGTATCATTCATCTTGATTTAGATAATAAAATAACCCAAATTATTAATCAGGTTAACCAATCCGATAACAATCGCTATATCGGTATGCCTGTATTCAATTTTATTGACAAGCAGTTTCATGATTTGGCAATCAAAACCCATCAGCAAGTAAAAAATGAGCAGGTAGTTGCCTCTTACAATATTTATGGCAGCGGCTCAAACGGAAACGATAGCTGGTTTAAAATTCAGGTAAAACCTGTTATTAATAATGAGGTAGTTACCGGCATCATACTCATTTCTCAGATTATAACTGAGCAATATAAAAACGATGAAGCTAATGCACACTTTTTATCACAGCTCGAAGCTACCATCGAATCAACGGCCGATGGTATTTTATTGGTTGATAAGCTGGGGCGTGTTTCACTGTATAATAAAAAGTTTTTAGAATTATGGCGCATACCACCTGAGATTTTAGAACTGCGTGATGATAACAGCACATTACAGTATGTGGTAAATCAGTTAAAATATCCGGATGATTTTTTGGCAAAAGTACAATGGTTGTATGACAAGCCTGATGAAATTTGTTTTGATGTTATTGAGTTTATTGATGGCCGCGTTTTTGAACGTTATTCACAAGCACAACTTATTAATGGCAGCTATGCCGGTCGTGTATGGAGTTTTAGAGACATAACCAGCAGACTTCAAGCCGAAGAAGCCATTAAACAATCCTTGCAAGAGAAGGAAGTGCTGTTAAAGGAGGTGCATCATCGTGTAAAAAATAACCTGCAAATAATTTCAAGTATAATTAATTTGCAGGCAGCCAACATAAACGATCCGCAAACCCTCGAAGCCATGCGCGATAGCCAAAGTCGCATCAGATGTATGGGCTACATTCATGAACTTCTTTATCAGAATAAAGATTTTTCGAGTATCAATTTTAAAGAATATATCAGCAGTATTGCCAATAGTTTATTGTTTACTTACTCAATTGGCCGGCAAATTCAACTTAAATTAAGTGTTCAGGAAATTCACCTAAATATTGATGTAGCCATTGCATGCGGACTTATAGTAAACGAGCTTTTAACCAACTCGCTCAAATATGCTTTTACAATAGAACATCGCAATAAATATATAGAAGTTACGGCAGCAGAATTAGATGGTAAAGTAGTACTAACCGTAGCTGATAACGGCAAGGGATTAGAGGCCGGCTTTGATATTAATAATTATGAAACGTTAGGCATGCAATTGGTTAGTGGATTGGTTGAGCAAATTGATGGAGCACTTAGGGTTATTAATAAAAACGGTGTATTATTTGAAATTGAATTTTTTATGACAAGTAAATTGCAGCACTAAATAAAAGCCATAAAAAAAGCCTCGAACATTATAAATTCGAGGCTTTTTTTATTCTTTAAATTTTCACTATTGCATAAATGTATAGTATAAACCTACATTAAATGCAGCAGCACCAAAGGTGTTGATATCTAAACCGAAATCAGATGATTTACCTGCATCATTACCTTCAACTTCGTTGCTAACCGATTGGAAATTTAATACACCAAACTGACCTACCGCTGTAAAACGTGGCGATAATGCATAAGCGCAACCAACACCAACTTTAGCACCAAAACCGTTTGATTTCATTTCGATTTCGTAGCCCGATGATTTGTCGGTACTTTTTTCATTGATTAAGCTAAGGTACAAGCCACCAAACATGCTAAATTGCTCAGTTACTTTAAAAAATTTACGACCATAAACAGTTGGGCTAAATCTTGATGTGCTGCCTGTTTCATCACCATCAAATTTTGTTTTGCTACCACCTAAGCCTAAAACTAAGCCTAATTGGATATCATCGCGTAAAAATGTACCAACCTCAGGGCTAAAGTTCCAAGTTGAAGTTACATTTTTTTTGTCGTTGGCATCTTTGTCAGTTGACGATCCAAAACCAACCATGCCACCTGCATACCAGCTGCCTTTTTGTGCCATAGCTACTGATGACAGTGCAACCATAGATAATACTAATAATGTTTTTTTCATTGTTTTTTTGTTTAATGATTTGGAGGCGAAGTAGTAATGAATTTTTTACCAATCAAATGATTGCATGGGTCAAAAACTGTATAGTTATTAACAGTGCCCTGTTTATAGGTTAAACAGTATCTATCAGCTTACATGCATCGGTTAACTAATTAATCATGGTGTTATTATATACCAATAGGGTAACAGTTACATCATCGTTTGGTTTTTATTTTTCGTATAATGCCTATATAACTTTTCTCTTTCTAAAATTAAATTTTGAACAATGGCCATTTTGTAATATCGGTTATCATGCTTAATGTAGCCAAATTAAATTTGCCTTATGCACCTTTTTTATTCCAATAATATTATTGATAAGCTGGCAACATTAGATGATGATGAGTGTAAGCATGCATTACAAGTTTTGCGCATGCGTATAGGTGATACTGCACAAGTTTTTGATGGCATGGGTAATTTGTATGATGCGGTTTTTATAAAAAATCAAGATAAACAATTAATAGCCCAGGTAACATTTAAATACCAATTGCAACCATTACCATATAATTTACATATAGCTATTGCACCCACAAAACAAACCGATAGATTTGAATGGTTCGTTGAAAAAGCAATAGAAATGGGTGTGCATGAAATAACACCGGTAATATGCCACGATTCGGTACGATTGAATTACAAAACCGAACGTATTCACAAAATAAAATTAGCTGCTTGCAAGCAAGCTTTTCAACTTTATCTGCCTGTAATTAATGAGCCGGTACATTTTGTTGATTTTATAAAAAAACATCAGGCTGGTTTTATAGCCCATTGTAAACCCGAAAATAAAAACAGCTTGGCAAATCTGATTAATAGACAAAGCCGGGTAATTATGCTTATTGGCCCCGAGGGCGATTTTACTTCCCATGAAGTTGAATTAGCATTGCAACACAATTATAAACCGGTTTCATTAGGCAATAACAGGCTAAGAACCGAAACGGCTGGTATTTATATCAGTGCATATATGCGTAGTTTGATTTAATAAACACTCTGATAATTTTTAAATATCACATGATTCAATTTGATAAAGAGATTTTAAGTAATGGATTAACCGTTTTAGTCCATCAGGATTTTTCATCGCCTTTAGTAGCCATGAATATTTTATACAAAGCCGGTGCGCGCGATGAGCATCCCGATAAAACCGGTTTTGCACATCTGTTCGAACATTTGATGTTTGGTGGCTCGATAAACATTCCAAGCTATGACGAGCCTTTACAAAAAGCCGGTGGCGATAACAATGCATTTACCAGCAACGACTTTACCAACTATTATTTAACCATACCTGCCAATAATATCGAAACCGCTTTCTGGCTCGAAAGCGACAGGATGCTTAGCTTAGCTTTTAATGAAAAAAGTTTAGAGGTGCAACGTAATGTTGTTGTCGAAGAGTTTAAGCAACGCTATTTAAATCAGCCTTATGGCGATGCCTGGTTGCAATTGCGACCATTAGCTTATAAAGTACATCCTTACCAATGGGCAACTATTGGCAAAGACATTAGTCATATCGAAAATGCATCACTGGATGATGTAAAAATGTTTTTTAATAAATATTATTTGCCTAATAATGCCATACTTTGTTTAAGTGGTGCAATAACCACCAATGAAGCTTTAGCGCTTTGTAAAAAATGGTTTCAACCCATTGCAGCCGGTAAAAATATCCAGCGAAACATTCCGGTTGAACCACAACAAAATGAAAAACGAATAAAAAATATCGAAAGCCATGTGCCGGTTAATGCCCTATACAAAGCCTATCATTGCTGTGCCCGTAATGACGCTGATTTTTATGCTACCGATATACTAACCGATGTTCTATCAAGAGGCAAATCATCGCGCCTTTATACCAAACTGGTTAAGGAACAGAAATTGTTTTCGAATTTAAACATGTACATGTTAGGCGAAATTGATAAAAGCATGGTGGTTGCAGATGGTAAAATAAATCCGGGTATAACACATCAGGAAGCTGAAGATGCTTTAACTTTTGAATGTAATACATTGATAAAACAATCTGTTGAAATGCAGGAACTGCAAAAAATAAAACAACAAGTAGAGGCCGGAATAATTTTTGGCGAAATGGGCATTGCCAACAAAGCATTAAATTTATGTTACTATGAAATGCTTGGAAACGCTGCAGATGTAAACCAACAAGCACAAAAATATTTAGATGTTACAACTGATATGTTAATGCAAACCGCAAAACAAATTTTTAATGAAAACAATGCTTCAACATTATACTATCACGCAATACAATCTTAAACAATGAACCGCACCATTCAGCCGCAATTAAAAACCATTGAGCAGATAAAAATAATTGAAGCAGAAAAAATGCTGCTCGATAATGGCATCCCCTTGTATCAGATACATGCCGGTACACAAGAACTTATAAAGATTGAAATTATTTTTCCGGCAGGCGATTTACACCAACCAATTGGAGTTATTGCCTCGGCTACTGCTCATTTAATTGATGATGGAACTTCTAAATATACATCAGCACAAATAGCCGAACGGTTTGATTTTTATGGCGCTTCAATAGAAACCGGAAACGATTATCATGAATGCACCATTACACTATATGTATTAAATAAATACCTCGAACCATGTCTGCAACTGTTGGCCGAAATAATTACCGAAGCTGCATATCCGGTAACCGAAATCGAAAGTTTTGTACAACGCCAAAAACAAAATCTTATAGTAAACAATGAAAAGGTAGATTATGTAGCACGCAAACAATTTAAGCAAGCGCTATTTGGTAACCATCCTTATGGCGCTACGCCTGAGTTAGCTGATTTTGATGCATTAACCCGGTCAGACATTTTAAAACTGCACAGCAGTAATTATCAATGGCAATCAGCAACAATTGTTGCAGCGGGTTTTATTACACCTTCAATAATTCAAACAATCAATAAATACTTGGGTGCATTTACATCAAATACTACACCTATTGTACAACCCGATGCAGCATTTAAAACGATTGCAATTCCAAAGCCACAACAACAATATTTTAAAAAGGAAAATGCAATTCAGGCAGCTATCCGCATCGGTTGTTTAATGGTAAACCGAAACCATACCGATTTTAAAACCTTAATGGTTTTAAATACTGCATTTGGCGGTTACTTTGGAAGCAGGCTTATGCGCAACATACGCGAAGACAAAGGATATACCTATGGCATTAATGCAAGTTTGGTTTCTAATTTAAATGCAGGCAATTTGGTTATTGCAACCGAAGTAGGACAAGAAGTGTTAGCCGATGCTTTGGAACAGATATATTTTGAAATGGATAGAATAACCAATGAGCCGTTACCGGATATGGAGTTAGATTTGGTTAAACAATATATGCAAGGCGCTTTTTTAAGATCGTTAGACGGCCCATTTGCTTTGGCGCAGCGTTTCCGAACCTTATTATCCAATAATTTATCGTACGCGTATTATTACCAATATTTAGAAGTGCTGCAAAATGTAACGCCCGGCCAATTGCTTGCTATGGCGCAAAAGTATTTTAACAAACAAAACATGGTTCAGGTTGTGGCCGGTGGTTAATTATTTTAAAAATGATACAATACGAAAATTTGCAAAAAACTAATGCAAACTTTTACGATGCTTATAAAAATGCATTTGAACAAGTTTTAAAATCAGGTTGGTTTATTTTAGGTAATGAAGTAAACAATTTTGAAACCGCATTTGCTGCTTATAATAACGTAAAGCATTGCATAGGCGTAGCCAATGGCCTGGATGCACTAACTCTGGCATTACACGCTTGTAATTTCGAAAAGGGCAGCCAGGTTATAGTACCTTCCAACACATACATTGCCACTATTTTATCCATAGTACAAAACGGATTGCAACCGGTTTTGATAGAGCCACTTTTATCTACGTATAATATTGATGTTAGCTTAATAGAAGCCGCTATCACGCCTAAAACCAAAGCTATAATGCCCGTGCATTTATATGGTAAAATGTGCCAAATGGATACGATAATGGAAATTGCAAACAAGTATCAACTGGTGGTTATTGAAGATGCAGCGCAAGCACATGGTGCTTCGCTTAAAGGTATTAAAGCAGGTGCATTTGGGCACATGGCTGGTTTTAGTTTTTATCCTACAAAAAATTTAGGCGCCCTGGCCGATGCCGGAGCAGTTACAACCAATAGCAATGTTTATAATGCTGCACTTCGCAGGCTACGCAATTATGGCTCAGAAGTAAAGTACTTTAATGAAGTGGTTGGTTATAACTCGCGTTTAGACGAAATGCAAGCAGCATTTTTGCAGATAAAGCTTAAAGCTTTGGATTCGATAAATCAACATAAAAAAAATCTGGCAAAACTTTACTTCGAAAATTTAAAGTCTGATTTTATTTTACCGGTTATCGAACCGGATTATGACGATGTGTTTCATATTTTTTCTATCAGGCATCAGCAACGTGATAAGTTAAGAAGTTTCCTGACGCAAAAAAATATTAGCACCGAAATTCATTACCCATTGCCACCTAATAAGCAAAAAGCCATGAACGGTATTGTAGATCATTGTAATACACCTGTTGCCGATTTGATACATGCTACTACATTAAGCTTGCCTATTTCTTATGGCCATACACAAGATGATGTACTGAAAGTGATTGAAACATTAAATTCTTTTTAGTTGTTAATAGCTTTTATAAAAACTACAGATAGCAACCAAAACAGCCATATAAATTATTGCAACTTTGTGATTCGTATTTGTACACCTGTTTATGGATAAAAGTATTGTTATTGAACCGGGCAACGAAGCAGCCAATTATTGGAAAGACATTTGGCACTTCCGCAGCTTGTTTTATTTTTTAGCCTGGCGCGATGTATTGGTGCGATACAAACAAACAACTATTGGCATAGCCTGGAGTATCGTGCGACCCTTGTTAACCATGCTGGTAATGGCCGGTATTGGTTGGATTTTTAATGCACCCATACCCAATGGCATTCCGCGTTTATTATGGGTATGTGCTGCAACATTACCCTGGCAGTTTTTTTCAAGCGCATTTAGCGAGTCCTCAGGCTCATTGGTAGCCAATGCCAACTTACTTACCAAAGTTTACTTTCCGCGTATGATTGTTCCAATTAGCAGTGTGATAGTTTGCGTTTTTGATTTTTTAATTTCAGTTTCCATTATGCTGGTAGCTATGTGGTATTACCAATACATGCCGGCACTGCAAATAGTTTGGCTTCCCTTTTTTATGGTATTGCTTTTTATAATTGCTTTAGGTAGTGGTTTATTTATTGCCGCTTTAAATGTAAAGTATCGCGATTTCAGATATGTAATTCCCTTTATTGTGCAGTTCGGATTGTATGTATCGCCCATTTCGTTCAGCAGTACCGATGTATTACAACATGCAGGTATTCCCTCCTATATAAAATTATTGTACATGCTTAATCCGGTAGTTGGTGTAATTGATGGTTTCAGATGGTGTATATTTGGTAATATATCTATACAATGGACATCGGTAATTATTTCTGTTATATGTGCATTTGGTATTTTAATGCTGGGAATATTTAATTTCAGAAGAATGGAAAAATCTTTTGCTGATGTAATTTAAAAATATGCAACCGGTAATAGAAGTCGAAAATATAAGTAAACAATACTTAATCAGGCATGAGAAAGGCTTGCCATATCAGGCCTTGCGCGATGTGTTGGTACGTAATGCAAAACAAATTTTAAAACCGGGCAAGCCAAAAACAATCGAATCTTTTTGGGCATTAAGCGATGTTTCGTTTCAGATAAATAGTGGCGATCGTGTTGGCATAATTGGTCGTAATGGTGCAGGCAAATCAACATTACTTAAAGTATTAAGTCGTATTGTTACGCCTACCAAGGGTCGTATCACATTACGCGGTCGTATTGCAAGTTTGCTCGAAGTAGGCACGGGCTTTCATCCCGAATTAACCGGACGCGAAAACATTTTTTTAAACGGTGCAATTTTAGGCATGCATAAAGCAGAGATTAAAAGTAAGTTTGACGAAATAGTTGCCTTTAGCGAAGTAGAAAAATTTTTAGATACGCCTGTTAAACGTTACTCATCAGGCATGTATGTGCGATTGGCTTTTGCTGTTGCTGCACATCTCGAGCCCGAAATTTTAATAGTTGATGAAGTGTTGGCAGTTGGCGATGCCGAGTTTCAAAAAAAATGTATTGGCAAAATGAAAGATGTTTCGGGTAGCGGCCGTACCATCTTATTTGTAAGCCACAATTTGCCTTCATTAAGCAGTCTTTGCAATAAAGGAATGGTATTACATAAAGGCACTGTAAATTTGCCGCTATCGCCCATACAAGATGCCATTAGCCACTATACTAAAATTACGCAACATTTGGCTCAATCCGTTATATCGCAACGTACCGATAGGCAAGGCGAAGGTGGTATTCGGTTTACTGCTTTTAATCTTTTAAATGCGCAAATGCAACCTATCGACATTGCCGTATGTGGCCAAACCGTTATTTTTAAATTAGATTATTGCTGCAACAAATTTGAGGCAAAACAAATTGCTGCAGCTATTGGTATATATGGTTTAGATGGACAACTTTTTACCGTATTCGCTAACGAATATGCCCAAGGCAATTTTGCAACAGCGCCAAACAGCGGCAGCATGTATTGTACTATCGAAAAATTTCCGCTTACATCAGGAAAATATGCGTTAAACCTAATTGTGTACTGCAATGGTATCATGCACGATTGGGTACAGCAAGCAGCAATGATTGAGGTAGATGATGGCGATTTTTACGGTACCGGTAAAACCGTAGCATCTACACACCGAAGTATTTTAGTTGCACAAAAATGGAAAATGGAGTAATCAATGATGTATCGTTTTTATAATAAAATCAAGCGTAAACTTTTTAAAGGAAATACTATTTATACCAAAGGTGTTTTTAATAGTGCAATAAATACTTCGCTGTATAAGTGCAATATTAATGTAGGTGCCGGAGCAAAACTTACCATTGCCGAACATGTAAATATGCAATACGTTAATATTGAAGTAACCGAGGGCCAGGTTTACATAGGTGAACACTGTATGCTGAATGGTACTAAAAATAGCCCGGTGCATATTAGCGTAAATGGCGCACTGCATATCGAACACCACAACGTGGTTTATGGTAATATTACGGTACGGTTTAATGGAGTGTGCAACATTGGTAGCTATAATGGCATAATGCATCAAACCGAAATCAGATGTGATGAAAGTATAAATATTGGAAGCTTTAATATGATATCGTACGACTGCATGATTTATGATACCAACACGCATTGCCAGTTAGATGCTGAAATTCGGCAGCAACAAACCATTAACGACTATCCCTGGATAGGCAAAGAATATCAAAAACCGGTAACGGCTCCAGTTATTATTGGCAGTCATTGTTGGCTTGGCAAACGCAGCGTAGTTTTAAAAGGTGTGATCATCGGAAACGGGGTAACCGTTGGCGCACAGGCTGTAGTTACTAAAAACATTTCAGATGGAGCTTTGGCTTATGGAAATCCGGCAATCATAAAAATGAAAAACGTATTGTGATTAAACTTTTTAAAATAGCATCTACCTACCCAAAGTATGCCGATGGATTTTTTAACAGCCATCAGCAATTGCGCCATGCTACATACCAGCAAGCATTGCAGGCTTACTTTGAGGATTGTTTTGCATGGGCCGATTTTTGGAAAATTAATTTAGAAGCTACCAATCAGTTTCAGGTTTGCGAAGTGGTATTTAATAATGAGTTTTTGCAAAAGAAATGGGCAATTGAAAACAACTTCAAATTTGACGATTGGATGCCACAAATATTATTTGCCCAGTTAAACCAATTTAAACCGGATGTAATTTTTATTCAAGATATTTATCACTATGCACATTGGTATGTGGATATAAAAAAACGTTATCCATTTATAAAACTGGTAATGGCTTGGGATGGCATATTGTGGCATAAAACACAAACTTATGCTGATGTTGATGTGGTGCTGAGTTGTGTGCAGCAATCGGTAGATTTTTACAAGCAACACAATAAGACTGCCTATTATTTTGTAAGCGGTTTCGAAACAACCATTGCTGGGAAACTACAACAACATAAAAATTGCAATGTTTCATTCTCAGGTTCGCTTGTTTTGGCCAAAGGGTATCATTTAGGCAGACTCAAATTTTTGGCTGCATTATCTCGCAAAATACCTATGGATATTTATGCAAGTAATTTTGAAGCGCATAACTGGTTGTCGAAATCATGGCTAAGCAGGATAAAGCACCTTAAATTTCAAGAAGCAATTGATGTTTATCAAATTACCAAACAAAACAAAGGAGCCCTGTTTGCATTGCAGATGTATCTAAAGTTATACAACAGCAAAATTGTAATTAATACCCATGGCGACAATGCCGCAAATGTTGCTGCCAACATGCGCCTTACCGAAACAACCGGAGTGGGTGCCTGTTTAGTTACCGATTGGAAACCAAACCTGCATAATTTTTTTGAACCTGATAAAGAAGTAATTACCTATAAAACGGTTGACGAAGCTGCCGAAAAAATTACCTACTTACTTCAACATGAAACCGAAAGAATAAGTATTGCCCAAGCTGGTAAGCAACGCACCTGGCATAATTATACTATGAAAATTAAGTTACAACATTTGGTGCCTCAAATACTTCAACATTTGTAAAGTAAGTTTTAAAATGATTCGTTCAATTAAAAAAAAATTTCTGCCAGATGAGTTTGCAAAAATTCTAAAACAAGCAAATGCCTATCCACGTTTTACGGATAAGCAATTTGCGTTTAGACATTATACATTTAAGGTAACCGATTTTTTATCGGTTGCATGGCAGCTTAAAGAAATTTTTGAAGACGAAACACTTTACTTTAACACCAAAAGTACCAAACCAACTATTGTTGATTGTGGCGCTAACGTTGGCATAGCTGTGGCTTATTTTAAATTTTTATATCCGGGTTGTAACGTTGTTTGTTTTGAGCCTGATAAGAATGTTTTTGAGTGCCTAAAACATAATATTAAAACCAATGGATGGGAAAATGTAGTAGTGCATCAGGCAGCTATTTATAATGCCGATACTGAAATGTTTTTTGCCGGTAACGGGGCTGATGGAGGCTCGCTGCATGCACAAGGACAACAAAAAGTAAAAGTGCTCGATTTAGCACGCATATTGAACACCTGTGAAAGTATTGATTTTTTAAAAATAGATATTGAAGGTGCCGAAACAGATGTAATAAAACACATAGCGCTTCAGTTACATAAAGTAAAATATTTATTTGTAGAATATCATAGTATTAAAGGTCAGCCTCAGCAACTTAATCAACTGCTGCAGGTGTTAACCGAGCAAGGTTTTCGTTACTACCTCAAATCAATAAACAACTTACCCTGGAAACAAATTGCTAATGGGCGTAGTGCTGATATGGATATCCAACTAAACATACATGGCATTAAACAAATTTAAAAGCGCTGTAAAGCAACAAATGCTTAAAGCCAGGCACTATTATGATGCCCGGCTTGGTGGCAGTTGTTTAATGTTATTGTATCACAGAGTTGCCGATTTACAAACCGACCCGCAACAGCTCGCTGTACATCCGCAACTTTTTAATGAGCAGATGTTGTTTTTAAAATTAAATTATAATGTGCTAAGCATTGATGAAGTAGCCTGGCATTTAAATACAAAAACAAAGCTGCCGGATAAATCGGTTGTAATATCGTTTGATGATGGTTATGCCGATAATTATTTAGAAGCGCTGCCTATTTTGGAATTACATCACTTACCGGCTGTATTTTATATTGCTACAGCAACGCTTGATACAAATGCAGAGTTTTGGTGGGATGAAATGGAAAGGTTGTTATTGTTAAGCAAACTGCCCGATACTGCGCAGTTTGAAATGCATGGCCTAAAATTGGATTTAAATGATTTTGAAATTAATCGTTATAAAAAATATGAAACAGTACTGCCCATACTTCGTAAAACAGCACCTGAACAAAGGCAAGAAATTATAAATGCTTTGCAACAAATATTTGGTAACAAGACCCGCGCAACACATAGGGCCTTAACGCATTACGAACTACGGCAGTTTGCTAAAAGCAAATATGTAACCATTGGTGCACACACACATAATCACCCTTCATTGGCGGCTCTGGATTATAATTTGCAACTCCTTGAAGTTGAGATTTCGAAAAAAATATTAGAAGATTTATTAAAACAACGCATACAGCATTTTTCCTATCCTTTTGGTACCAAACAAGACTATAATACCAATACACTTACCATTTGCAATCAATTGCAGTTTAAAAGTGTTGCAGCTAATTATCCTTACATCATACATAAAAACAGCGATATTTTTCAGTTGCCGCGTTT
This sequence comes from Bacteroidia bacterium, assembly GCA_016788165.1. Classification (GTDB taxonomy): domain Bacteria; phylum Bacteroidota; class Bacteroidia; order AKYH767-A; family OLB10; genus JAEUTH01. Next base: position 30,142 of record JAEUTH010000036.1, read on the forward strand.
TCTGGTAAGAAACTGGCAACTAACAGCATTTAAGCAGCAATTACATTTCTTTACAACATGCAGATAGTGCATTTAAGTACAGACATTGGAGGTGGCGCTGGTATTGCAGCACTACGTTTGCATCGTGCTTTGTTGCAAGCAGGTTTGCAATCAAAAATTATTACCAAATATGGCAATGTTACAGATGATACACATCACGTAATTGGAGCAACTACTTTAGTGAATAAAGTGGCAGAGAAATTGGGCTTTTTGCCCAACTGGAAAATACAAAAGGCAGAAACATTAAAGAAAAAACCGCCAGGATTTGAAATATTCTCATTACCCTATGGTACCATTGATTTAAGTAAACACCCATGGATTCAGCAGGCCGACATTATTCACCTGCATTGGGTTAGTGATGGCTATATTAATTTAGAAACATTATTTCAGTTGCCTAAACAATTTGTATGGACTTTGCACGATATGAATCCATTTACAGGCGGTTGCCATCATGCCGATGGTTGCTTGCAATTTGAAAACGACTGCAGCAAATGCCCGCAATTGCACATTAAACAACAATACCTTGCAGCGGATGCATTCTTGTTTAAACAAAAAGTTTTGAAATATGTTGGCAACAAATTGCAAATAATTGCACCCAGTAAATGGTTATTGCAATTATCCGTGCAATCAAAATTGTTTTCCGATTTCAGGCATACGCAAATTTATAACCTCATTGCACAACAGTTTTCATACAAGCCATTAATTGACAGTCGTAACAAGCTTAATCTGCCACCAAACGAAACCGTAGTGTTGTTTGTAGCAAACGATGTAAATAATATGCGCAAAGGCATACAGTTTATTATTGAAGCAGCTAACAAAAGCAAACATAAATTTTATGGAATTGGTAAGCCGGATGCCAATTTGCCCTCTTGCATAAATCAATTGGGCTATTTAACACCGGAAGAATTGCAATGGTGGTATGTAGCTGCCAATGTATTTGTACTACCATCATTGGCCGAAAATTTTCCAAATACAATCTGCGAATCCTTATGCTGTGGCACACCCGTTGTGGCTTTTAATACCGGTGGTATTCCTGAACTGATTGATAATAATAATGGCGTTTTAATACCTGATTTTAATGCAACACAGCTATTAATGGCAATTGATAATTGTATTGCTAATAATCAGCATTTTAACCGAAAACAGATTGCATCCGATGCCGATAAAAAATTAAGTTCGACTACAGTATTACAAATGCATATTACACTTTATCAATCGGTATTATGCTAATAAGTATTGTTACCATAAACCGAAACAATGCCGGTGGTTTATTTCAAACCGTTAAAAGTGTTTTTAGTCAAAACTATGCAGCAATTGAATATATAATAATTGATGGCGCATCGGCTGACAATAGTTTGGAATTAATAATGCCTTATCGGGCTAAAATTAATCATGTTATTTCAGAGCCCGACAATGGAATTTATGATGCCATGAATAAAGGTTTGCATAAAGCTACCGGTACGTACATTATATTTCTTAACTCCGGAGATATATTTTGTAGTGATGACGTAGTACGCAACGTAGTTAGGCTTAAGGCAACAGAAGACTTGATTTATGGCAATTTGTTTTTTAGTGATAAAATAGCTACCGAGCGGAAACAACCGGCATACTTAACTGCTAGGCATATGCTTCGCGATACAATTTGGCACCCTGCTACTTTTTATCGAACCGAATTACTAAAAGCATGTAATGGTTACAATATTGATTACACAATTGCAGCCGATTATGAACTACTGCTACGTTTGATTTATAAGCATAATGCAACCACCCGGTATATAAATATGCCAGTGGCTGTATTTGATGTTACGGGTATTAGCGGCAAACCACAAATGCAACAAACCTTATTTAAACAACGCCATCAGGCGCAGCGTAATAACATGCCACTTTACTACTGGCTTCCTTATCAACTCTATAGTACGTTGCGCAAATGATTACCGTTATTATACCTACTTATAATTATGCAAGGTTTTTGCCTGATGCTATTAATAGTGTTTTAGCGCAGACTTATAGTAATTGGAAACTGATAATTATTGACAGTAGTTCTACCGATAATACTGCCGAAGTATTGAAGCCGTTTTTAAATGATGTTCGTATCACCTATCAGGTTGTAGAAAAAATTGGAGTAAGTTATGCACGTAATGTAGCCTTGGCCCAGGTTGAAACACCTTTTATTCAGTTCTTAGATGCCGATGATTGGATTGAACCTCAAAAGTTTGAACTTATGTTGCAGGCGTTTACGGATGAAATAGACTTAATTTACAGCGAAGCCAGGTATTTTCGAAACGGTTTCAATACGCTTTTATATTCTATGCATTTACCTGATAAAAAATGGATGCCTTGTTGTAGTGGCGCTTTGGTATTAAACTATCTGATCAGAAATAATATTATGCCCATTAATGCGCCCATATTTCGAACTGATTTAATACGCAAGTTTGGTTTTTTTGATACCACCTTAACCGGCCTCGAAGATTGGGAGTTATGGTTACGATTTGCAATTAATGGTAGCAATTTTAAGTGTATTGAAGCCGGTAATATTGCTGCAGTGGTTCGTATTCATGCAACAAGTGCCAGCACTGATTTACGTATGATGCATAAACATATATTGCCCGTATTATATCGATATAAAAAAAGCAGTGGATTAAATCTTAGGCAAAAATTGTATTTAAATGTAAGGTGTTTTGAGTCGTTTTGGGATGGCGTTTTTGCAAAAAACACAAGTGATGTGGTAACAATAAACACAACTTTAAAAATGATTTGGATTTTTATGTTGCCTGTTTATTTGATACTAAAACTAATTCGATTTATATGATAGTATGCATACAGTTTCAGTAGTAATTGTAAGTTATAACGTATGTGATTTATTAGTTGTATGCATACAATCGTTACAAAAGCATGCAGGTAATTTTGCATTAGAAGTAATTGTAGTTGATAACAATTCAACCGATAACAGTTGTGCTGTTGTAAAAACTATGGCTGATGTTACACTTATTGAAAATAAGTTTAATGCAGGGTTTTCTGCAGCAAATAATCAAGGTATTGCAGTAAGTAAAGGCGATTACATTTTATTACTAAACCCCGATACGGAACTAAAGCAAGATGTTATAACCACATTAATTGCAAATGTTTCAACACAACATACATTGATAGCACCTCAGCTACTAAACAGCGATGGCTCATTGCAATTATCGTGTTTTAAGTTTCCTTCGGTTTGGTTTGTTGTTGCCGAAGCATTGTTTTTACATGTAATTTTTAGAAACCATATTTATAAACCCAATCAATTAAAACAAAACAGAAATGTTGAGGCAGTTTCGGGAGCGGCCATACTATTTCATAAATCGAGTTTGAAGAATTTACATGGCCTCGACCCGCAATTATTTTGGATGGAGGATATTGACTTTTGTTATCGTAATTTTTTAAACGGCAATTTTACTTATTACGTAACAGATGTTAACCTGATACATCACAGCGGCAAAAGTTCAACTAAGAACTATCACATTGTAATCAGCAATCAAATACTTAGCAAATTAAAGTACTTGCGTAAACATAGCAATGCAGTAAATTATTACATAGCAGTTGTTTTTAGTTTCATTCATATAATTAGCAGATTAGTTGCACTTGCATTGTTTTATTTATTTAGCCACATTGCCCGCATAAAGTTTAAAGCTTACTTTTTTTCATTGAAAAAATTTTTCAAATACTTTGCATCAAATAATCAAACAATCATTACATAAAATCAAAAAGACAACTTAATACTTGTTTTCTGATTTTTAGTCAATTTAATTTCTTTAACCTATGAAAAATATTAATTTAAAACCGCTACAGGTTTTTTCAATTGTTACAGTTGCTATCGGCTTTACATTTATAATTGGTTGTAACGAAAATTACACCGTAAAATCAGAAAAAACAAAAGGTGTTGATTTTAAAAAGTTTAGTACGTATGCCTGGTTGCCTTATGCCGATTCTGTTTCGGTTAGCATTGATCATTATCAGTTAATGAATTCAATAACATCGGCAATTGAAGCACAGTTATTTAAACGTAAGTTAAAGTTAGATACCATTAATCCGCATCTGTTAATTCGCTACTCCGTAATGCTTAATAACAGTACAACCATATTAAACACACCGGTTTATGATTATCAACCACGGGTAAGTTATGGTATGGGATATGGTTGGGGTTATGGTGGCGGTGGTTATGGTAGTATTGGTGTTTACAACGAACGTGTTCAGGTAGGTACCAAGGTTGAACAGGTACCATATCGTAATGGTCAGTTAATTATTGATTTTATTGATCATTCAACAAATACAGTGGTTTGGCGCGGTTATGCTTATGGTTCAAATCCGATTGAGCAAATACAAATTTCGCCTGTTCAAATACGTGAACGCGTTGACAAAATTATTAATGATATTTTTTGGAGTTGTCCAATAAAGTAGATTTATATCTATTGTTTCTTGTGTTTTTTATTTAAAAAATTTCGAATTTAAAATCTTAAGTATGAAAAGACTCCTACTTCTTGCTCTAATAATTACATTAATTAATAATGCCGGGTTTTCGCAAGGTGTTACATTAACACCTACTATTGGTTATAATTTTGACGAGTCGTTTAATGTTAGTGGCGGTTCAGGCCATATTAGCGATAATGAGACATACGGTGGTATATTAGGTTTTGATGTAAAACAAAATATGGCTGTTGAATTAAGTTATGTGCGACAAGAGGCAATCGGAAAATTATCGTATTATTTCGGTGGGCTACAAATTTCTGACAACCATATTCCGGTTTCATTAAGCTATTTACAAATAGGAGGTGTTAAAAAACACCCGTTTTCGCCTTCTGGAAAAGTTGAAGGATATGGCGGTTTAATGTTAGGCGCTTTCATTGTAAACCCAAAAGACGATTATGATGATGTGTGGCGTTTTGCAGTAGGCTTTAAATTAGGTGTAAACATTTGGATGACACCCAAGGTGGGTTTAAAATTGCAAACCAATTTACAAATGCCCATACAAGATTGGGGCGGTAGTATTTATGTTGGCACCGGAGGTTCAGGTGCAGGCGTATCAGCAACATCAACCATTACACAATTTGGTTTTACAGGTGGCATTTCATTCCGCTTTGCCGAATAAATAAATAATTTAATTAAGTATATGAAACTAAAATCCATTTTGAGCATAAGTTTATTTATCCTCATAAGCTGTACATTTTTTAGTGGTTGTTATCCCGAGGGCCCAACCTATTACGAAGAGTTTGATGTAGTTTATACCAACTATAAAAAAGACTATTCATTTAAAGACAAAAAGTTATTTACCATGCCCGATAAAATTGTGCGCATTACCGGCAACATTGGTCAAGGGCAACCTCCTGTATTTATTAGCGAACCCTATAATACACAAATTATTAACCGTATTAAAAGTAATATGATAGCTAAAGGATATACGTTTACTGCCGATACTACCATAGCCGATTTTGAAATATTAACGGCTGCTATCGAAGTTGAAAATTATCAGGTGGGTTACTGGTACGATTACTATTATCCCTGGTATTACCCGGGCTATGGTGGTGGTTGGTATTACCCTTACCCTGTAGTTAGTAGTTATACAACGGGTAGTATTGGAATAAATATGGTTGAACGAAAAAATACAAGTCCTAATAATCAAAATGCTGTAGTTTGGCTTAGCATTATTAATGGATTGGTTGAAGGCAGCAACATAGATTTTTCGAATCGTATTGATAAATGTATAGATCAAGCTTATACACAATCGCCAATTTTAAATCAGTAATCTCATGAAAAGAATTTATCTTATTATTTTGTTTTGTATAAGTATTAACTGCGTTAATGCCCAACGTAATATTTTTAATTTAAATTATAGCGTTGCATTCCCGCTGAGCGATGCAAACGATTTTATAAGTAAAACCAGTTGGCGTGGCGCAAACTTAAGTATGCTACATTATCTCGAACCCGGTATTGCTGTAGGTGTTGAAACTGGTTGGAATGCATTTTACGATAACGTTGGTTACACCACAATTACTGATGGAACACAGGCCCTAAGTGGTACACAATACAGATATGGCAGTTGTGTTCCGGTTTTATTTAATTTGAACTACTACTTAATGCCTGACGAAGTAATAAATCCATTCGTGAGTTTAGGTGTTGGAACCATGTACAGTCGTTCTGATATTGATATGGGTATGTACAGAGCCCGGTTCGAAACATGGCATTTTGCATTAAAACCAGAGTTAGGCCTGCAATATGAAACAGGCGCTACATCCGGCATCAATTTTTCGGCTAAATATTTTCATGCATTCAAAACAAATGAGCTAAAAGAAACACGCAATTACTTGTCGTTAAACCTGGGCTTTTATTGGAAATATTAACCCCAATTTTATTTAAGATATTGTATTGTGTTACCTAATAATAAAACATTATTTCTGATTACAATATTTTGGATTTGTTGTAATCATACCAATGCACAAACAATTACTGATACTTGCCAACAAAGCGATCTGCCATCGGTTTTATTTAAGAACAGGACTAAAGAAACCAACTCCAACGACCGTTTTGCAATGTTACTCTTACCTATTATTGGTAGTACACCTGCTACCGGTTTTTTTGGTGGTGTAGGCTTGCAAATAGTTATGCGAGGTAGCTATGTTACCGATAGGTATTCGAGCATTTCGGGTAGTATGCAATTTACGGCCAAGCGGCAAAAATTACTATTGGCTAAAAACACCGTGTATTTGCTGCACAATAAATTGTTTTTGATGGGCGATTTGCGTCTGCTATTATTCTCGCAATCAACTTATGGTTTAGGTACCAATGCACCCGGTAAATTGCAAAAAGCATTAGCCGATTTGAATGGATATAGCACCAACGATGATTCGTTGGCGCAACCCATGAGCTATGATTACATTAAAATACATCAAACTGCATCGTGGTTGATTTATCCCGATTTATATGTTGGTGGCGGATTTCACATTGATAAGTACCAAGATATAAACGACATTAAACTGGATACAAGTAGTTTGTCGCCTCGGTTAACAAGCCATTATCTATATAATAAAATCGAAGGATTTAATGTAAATAAATATAACTTAAACGGTGTGAGCATTAATGCTGTGTTTGATAGCAGAGATAATTTGGTGAATGCTTATAAGGGACATTTTGCAAACATTAATTTGCGCTTTAATAGTACAGGCTTAGGTAGCGATAAAAATAGCATGCAGGCCTATTTGGAATACAGGTATTTCAAATCGGTTTCAAAAGTAAATCCGCGTAATGTGTTGGCATTTTGGACTTATTTGGATTGGTTGGTATCAGGTTCATTGCCTTATATGACTTTACCTGCATTAGGTTATGATCAACGAAGTCGTGCCGGCAGGGGTTATTCGCAAGGCCGTTTCAGAGGCGAAAAACTTTTTTATGCCGAAACTGAATTTCGGTTTAATATATCGCCATGTACGAAAGTTTTAGGAGGCGTTGTATTTGTAAATGTAATAACCACCTCATCTGAGTTAGCTGATGTTAAACTTTTCGAATATGTTAAACCGGCTGTGGGGGCGGGCTTAAGGCTTATGGTTGATAAAAAAGGGCGTACTAACTTATTTATGGATTATGCATTCGGTAAACAATCGAATGGATTTTATTTTGGTGCTACCGAAACTTTTTAACAGGTGTAACCTCCCGATACATATTTTTAATTGAACATGTTTGTAATGCAAGTGTTATCAATGGAGATACACAATCTTGTGCTTTTCAAATGCGATTAATATATTTTGTTATTGTTTAAAATCTGATTTATAAATTATCTAAGTGGCGAAGTCATTCACTAACTTGCAGCAGTTTTCAGTTACCTTACATGAAACGAATTTTGTTTTTAAGTGATATTAACTCGCCACATACTCAAAAATGGGTAAGCGGGTTGGCATCACAAGGTTTTATGATGGGTGTTTTTTCGCTAACGCCAAGTCAAACCAATTGGTACAAGCATTTACCCAATGTATTATTGCTAAATGAAAGTACCATCAGCAAAAAAACATTTACAGCGGGTATTTATGGCAAGTTGCAATATCTAAGCTTGTTACCACAGCTTAAAAAGGTTGTAAAATCGTTTAAACCAAATTTATTACATGCAAACTATGCAAGTAGCTATGGACTTTTAGGAGCCTTATTAAATTTTAAGCCGTTTATCATTACGGTTTGGGGTAGCGATGTATTTGATTTTCCCCAAAACCATTTTATAAACAGAAGTATATTAAAGTATAATTTGCGCAAAGCCGATGTAATTGTTTCGGCTAGCAAAATAATGTGTAGCGAAACTGCTAAGTACACAAACACACAGGTAATTCATATACCATTTGGCATTGATGCAAATGTATTTGTACCAAGTGTAACAAAATCAAACAGGCTGTTAATAGGTACAATTAAGCGTCTGGAATATATTTATGGAGTAGATATTTTAATAAAAGCTTTTGCATTAATTGCCGATAAAGTTTCGGCTGATTTATTAATTGTTGGCAACGGAGTTTCAATGAATCAATATCGAACATTGGCCAAAAGTTTAAACATAGAAAGCAGGGTAAAATTTACAGGCTGGATACCACATGAACAAACCTTACAATATCATCAAATGATAAATATTTTTGTTGCCGTTTCCAGACGAGAGAGTTTTGGTGTAGCCGTGCTTGAGGCATCAGCATGTGGTAACCCTGTATTGGTTAGCAATGCAGGCGGCCTACCAGAAGTTGTTGCAAACCAGATTACAGGTATTATTGTCGAGCCGGATGATGTAACAGCAACTGCAAACGCATTGCTGCAATTATGCAATGATGCAGCGCTAAGGAACAGCATGGGACAAGCCGGTCGTAAATTTGTTATCAAACATTATAACTGGCCTGATAACTTGATGCAAATGGTGCAACTTTATAATCAATATGTATGATATCAGTTGTATGCCCGGTTTTAAATGAAGCTGAATATATGGCACAGCTAATTGAGTTTTTTATTGCTGCCAAGCCAACAGTAAAAGAATTAATAATAGTTGATGGTAACTCAACAGATAATACAGTTCGTATTGTTGAAGCATATACCGGTGCGCATAAAAATATTACATTACTCCATAATGTAAACCGCACGGTACCTTACGCTTTAAACATGGCCATTCCAATTTGTAAATACGATGTAATTGTAAGGTTAGATGCACATACATGTTATGCAATGGATTATTTCGAAAAAATTATCGAAACATTTGATAAAACCAATGCACATATAGTTGGCGGACCTATGCATGCAATTGGTAAAACAACGTTGCAAAAAGCAATTGCTCAGGCAACCTCATCCGTAATGGGTGTAGGCAACAGTACGTTTCATGATATAAATGCAAGTGGTTATGTGGATAGCGTTTATTTAGGCGCATGGCAAAAAAGTATTTTTGAAAAGACCGGCTTATTTGATGTTCGCTTTAAACGAAATCAGGATGATGAATTTCATTACAGGGCCAAACAAATGGGGCTTAAAATTTATCTGAATCCCGAAATTAAATCATATTACTATCCACGTAACTCTTATACAAAATTAAGTAAACAATACTTTCAATATGGGCTTTACAAACCTATGGTTTTGCAAAAAGTAAAATCAGCAATCAAACTCAGGCATTTAATACCGGCTGCTTTTGTACTTTACATAATGGCCATTTTACCATTTAGTTTGGTATGGTTTTTTTTAATTATACCCTTGTTATTATATGTGTTATTGGCTTCGTTTTATTCAGTTAAAAGTAATGGCTCTTGTAAACAAAAACTATTTCAATTTATAGCATATCCGGTAATTCATTTTTCATATGGATGCGGGTTTATTTTTGGTTTTATTAAACATCCTGTTGCATAATGTGCTGGCCGCTACTTTTAAATACAGCCTTAATTATGTTGGCATATTTTCTGCCAATTAAGCCACAAATAAGTACAATTGCCATAGTTGTAAGCTTTATACTTTCATTACTTTTTATTAAAGGCGATAGCTATAAAAGTATATTGCATAATAAGCCGGCTTTACTTTTACTGTTATTTTATTTAATGCATATAGTTGCGCTTTTATACTCTGATAATTTAAAATACGGTTTTAAAGATTTAGAGTATAAACTGTCGTTTATTGTTTTTCCATTGATATTTATAAATGCCGGCAATATGATATCCATAAAACCTATTGGTATTGCATTTGTTTTAGGTTGTATCTCTGCTGCTATTATTTGCTGGGTAAATGCATATTTAAATTTTTGCATACAGGCAAATCCTTCTTATTTTTTTTATACATCCTTTAGTAAGTTTATGCATCCAACTTATTTTGGTATGTACTGTAATTTAGCCATGCTTCTTATTGTTACCTACAACAAAAATATGCCTAACAAATTAGTGTTTGTAACGATATTAACAGCTGGCTGCCTTACTATGGTTTTTATTGCTTCGCGTATGGCCAGCATAGTTGCAATAATAACAATGGTTGCCTATAGCATTCATGTTTTTTATAAGGAAGAAAAATTAATGCTGCGTTATGTGGTTTTGGCATTACTTATAGCTGTGGGATTTCAAATATATATATCAAAATACTTTAACCGGTATAATGAACTGCAAAGTACCTTAGAAGTAAATAACGCAACTGCCCAGGTGCCGTCAACTTCCAGTAGTAATTCGCGTATATTGCTTTGGCAATACGCTACTGATGTTTGGTGTAACAACGTAACTTCATTTGTTTTTGGTGTAGGTACAGGCGATATTAAGGACGCATTACAACAAGTTTATATAGCTAAGAATTTTCAACGTGGTATTAACGAACATTATAACCCGCACAACCAATTTTTGCATACTGCTGTTGCTTTGGGTATTTTAGGTTTAGCCATCTTACTAATGATATTTATTTTTGGCCTTACCAATACAAATATTTTGAGTAAATATTTTTTAATAATTGTAGGTCTGAATGCATTAACCGAATCGGTGTTAGAAGTACAAAGTGGTATAATTTTCTTTTGTTTTTTTTACATGATGTTTAATACAAATAATAAGCTAAAGCAATATGATTCCGTTTGCACCACCGCACATTGATAACGATACATTAGAAGCCGTTGTAAAAGTTTTAAAAAGTGGTTGGATTACAACTGGCCCTGTAACCAAACAATTTGAAAAAGACATTACAACGTATTGTAATTGTAAAGCCACACTGTGCTTAAATTCGGCCACTGCCGGATTAGAGATAATGCTGCGTTGGTTTGGCGTGGGGCCGGGCGATGAAGTTATTTTACCTGCATACACATACAGTGCAACAGCTAACGTTGTAATGCATGTGGGTGCCAAACCGGTATTTGTTGATGTTAACCCAACTGATTTTAATATCAATATAAAAGCAATTGATGCAGCAATTACTGCTAATACCAAAATTATTATGCCTGTTGATTTTGGTGGTTATCCTTGCGACTATAATGCGATTAAAAATTTAGTGGCTCAGAAAGCAAACATGTTTGTTGCTAAAAGCGACAATCAACAAAAGTTGGCACGTATTTTAATTTTAAGTGATGCAGCACATTCATTCGGAGCAAGTATAGCTGGTATAAAAACCGGTAGCCTGGCCGATGTATCCGTTTTTTCATTTCATGCAGTTAAAAATTTAACCACAGCCGAAGGAGGTGCCATTGCACTAAATTTACCTGAACCATTTGATAATGATGCCATTTATAAATTTCTGGCCATATATACCTTACATGGCCAAAACAAAGATGCATTGGCAAAAATGCAGAAAGGCAATTGGCGATATGATATTGTTGAAGCAGGGTTTAAATGTAACCTTACCGATATTAATGCTTCCATTGGTGCAGTAGGTTTAAAAAAATATGAAAGCCAAACGTTGCCAAAGCGAAAGGCCATCTGTAAATTTTACAATGAGGCCTTAAGCAAATACAATTGGGCTGTATTACCCACACAACAACTGGCAGATATTGAAAGCAGTTACCATTTGTATCCTTTACGAATTAAAAACATAAACGAGGCACAACGAGATTTAATTATTCAAAAAATATTTGATGCCGATGTTTCAGTTAACGTGCATTTTATTCCACTGCCTATGCTTTCATACTATAAAAATTTGGGTTATGATATAAACCATTACCCTAATACATATCAAAATTACGCCAGCGAAATTTCATTACCTGTTTTTTTTGATATCACCGAAGCACAGTTAACATCGGTTATAAACGCAGTTGTAAATGCTGTTACTGAAATATTAAAACTTGATTGATTTTGAAAAGGTTAATGGATATTACGGTTGCTATGCTTTTACTTTTTTTATTGTGGCCTTTATTTTTAATAATAGCTATACTGATAAAGCTTAATTCAAAAGGACCTGTTTATTTCAAACAAATACGGGTGGGCTTAAATGAACAACATTTTAAAATTTATAAGTTCCGTACAATGTTTTTGAAAGCCGAGCAAGAAGGCCAGTTAACTGTTGGTGGCCGAGATGCGCGCATAACTAATGTTGGCTACTATCTGCGCAAGTATAAGTTAGATGAATTACCACAACTAATGAATGTGTTTTTAGGCCACATGAGTTTAGTAGGCCCAAGACCCGAAGTGCCTTATTATGTTTCGTTTTATAGTGAAATGCAACGAAAGGTTTTTAGTATCAGACCAGGCATTACTGACAATGCCTCAATTGCATTTACAAATGAAAATGATTTGTTAGCGCAAGCAAAAAATCCGGAATGGGAGTATATAAACGTAATTATGCCGGCTAAACTGGCCATAAATCTGCAATATATCGAACACCATAATTTATGGGTTGATTTAAAAATAATTTATCGAACTGTTGCTAAAGTTTGGATGTAATAACAAGTAGCAATAGGTTTAAAATTTCGTTATAAGGTTTTGCAGTTTATACTATATGCCAAAGCAACCGTTTGCTGTGGTTCAATTATTAGCAAATCATTTTTATTATTGAATGCATCGGGCCAGCTAGTCATTGGTTCTATAGCTATACTCTTTTTATTTGGCGGTGTGTATATTTGAATATATTTAAACGATGGCGATCCGTTTTCCAAAATAATATTTAGTTCAATACCATTATATTCATCGGTAATGGTAATTACATTACTATTCAGTAAAAAACAATAATCAAAGTCGTCTTCAATAAACTTTGCTTGTTTGTATTTATTATATGAGGACGAGCCTATGGGTAATAAATTATCATCCAATTCAATTTTATAAACACTGTCGAAATTCAATTTTAAGCGATTAATTGCATCAACATTAAAGAATAGGGGATGCCAGCCCAATATAAAGGGAATGGTTTCATTATACATATTGGTTATGGCTGTTTTGCAGGTAAGCCTGCCATCTATATGTAAACAATATGTTACGGATAAATTAAACGGATAAGGATAACCTGATTCATCTCCTTGATATGAGTAAATAAAAGTTTGCGAAACATATTCGTCAGTTAAATTGCTTTCGCCAATTTCAAAAAGTTTGTTGTACACGAATCCGTGTATGGCAAAGTCCTCATCAGGCCAAACTTTGTTTAAGGTATGCAACTTATTGTGGAAGTATTGGGCATGGTTTACCCGATTGGCATACGGAGCAAGCATAACGCCTTTAAAGTTTTTATTTATTTCATTGTCTAAAGTAACGGGTGTGCTATACCCATTTATCAGTTCAATGTTTTTTGGTATCCACCTAAACCGGTTTAAAGTACAACCCACATTTAAAATGGTAGCCTGGCATACATCTTTTAATTCTAAGCTCACGCTTGTATAATTTCCAAAAGGCACTTTGCTGATTTGAAATAGCATGAATGGTTATTTTATATTTTAATAAATCCTAAGCGTTTAAAATATCATTTAGTTGGGGCTTATGCTCATAGTAACATTGTAGCAACTGCATCTGATTAATTGCCCTGCTTAAATTATGCAATGGATAATTTATTTTAAAGTAACGGTTATTATTTAAATAGTCTGTAATAAAACGCAAGCCAATCATATAAATTAAAATGGGCCCTGCATATTGAGCTGCGTTTTGTTCATTTTGTGTTAGCGAATTTTGCAATCCATCTTTATAACCATGCCACAAAGCCTTAAAATACTCTGGGTTCATACTTACCGGTGCACTATTATCGCTCTCTTCTGTTGTTGTACTCACATAAGTTCTAATCATATCACCTAAATCATTAAAGAAATAACCGGGCATCAAGGTGTCTAAATCAACTACGGTAATTGCATCATTTGTTTTTTCATGAAAAAGCACGTTGCTAATTTTAGTGTCATTATGCATTATGCGAATAGGGAGGTAGTTATCTGAAGTTATTTTGTAGTAAGCGTTTAGTAGCGCTGATTGTGATTTATAAAATTCAATAACAGTTTTACATTCATTGTTAGGTTTTGATTGTTTTAGCGCCTGTAAAAATTGATTGTATCGAAATTCTAAGTTGTGAAAGTTGGGTATAGTATGTTTTATTTTATTGATTTCGATGCCACTAAGGTGATATGTAAGTTTACCGAACTGATTTGCTGCCTGATATGCTTGTGATGCATAAACAACTTTGGTATTAGAAAACGAGTTTTTTTCGAAATCAAATAAACGCCAATAACTATTTTCTGATATGAAAAAAGGTTGCTTGTTATGGGTTAACTTCTGAATAATTAATTTTATGGGAGCCTTGTTTTGTATTAAATATTGATTTGCCTCATATACATTTTGATACACTTCTGATGGATTTTTAAAAACATGCTGATTAAATTGTTGTAATATAAATTGAGGTTGCTTACCTACAATATATGTATGATGTATTAGGCCTGTACCGAATGGTGATACCTCTAATTGGTTATTAATACCATATGCACTTAATATTGATTGAAAATTTAAAGCCATAATTTTTGCGGATATTTTTCCTGTTTTACCAAATCAATAATTTGTTGTTGTAGGGATATTAAATCGGTTGCGTACGTTAACCCCAAACAGGTTTCATCAGTTAGCAATGCTTTAAACATAAATTTATTTTGACAATAAGATACAAAGTCTGGTAAGAGAAATTCGTTTACCGGATTTTTTAAAAACATATCGAATCTATTTAGTAAAAGTGGAATTGATTCATCCGGAAAGCCCCATAAATTCATGCTTACAGGTGTGTTGTCAGGTACTGCCATTGCCGTACTATCTTTAATAACGCCACTTTCAAAATGATAACTTTGTTCGGTAACATTTTTTAATTCGCCATTAACTACCGTGCATTTTGCCCTGTTTACACTACCTTGTTTCGACATGGTTTTTTCTAACGCATACAGCACAGCAATCCCTGCATCGTTACCAAATAATCCATCGTGTAATAATTGCAAAGCTTGTAATCCATAAAGGTCATCGGCATTAAGCACACCAAATTTTTTTTCTGTTAAATGGCAAGCACAAAGTATTGCATAAGCAGTTCCTTTAACTGCTGTATTAGCTACAATGTGTGGTTTTAAAATTTGAGGTTGGTTATCTTGCAAAACAAAATCAATAGCACATGATAGGGGCAGTTTACCTGAATACCAATGTTGCTTAAAGGCTGTTTCTATTGTTTCATTTATTACAAAAATGAAGTGATTAAACCCTGCTTTAATTGCTGCATAAATTGTAAAGTCGAGTATGGTATAACTTTCGAAAACTAAGGCTAACTGTTTGGGCCCGCCAAAACGCTGACCTTTACCTGCTGCTAAAATGATAAGACTTTTTTTCATGCTGTTTTATTAATCAGGAGCTAAACAAAATGTGCTGAAATATGCATTAATATTACTCATATGAAAACATTAAAGTATTATTGGCGGCTTTTTAAATTTACACTTACGGTATTTTAATACACCTAAAATGAATCATAACAGAAACAACCATTTGCCTATAATTATTATGGGTGCATTTTTTTTCATTTTCGGATTTGCTACCTGGCTCAACGGTACATTAATACCCTATTTAAAAATTGCCTGTGAGCTTAGCAATTTTCAATCGTATTTTGTTGCAACAGCCTTTTACATATCCTACTTTGTAATGGCATTACCGGCAGCCTGGGTTTTAAAACGTACCGGATTAAAAAACGGAATGATGGTAGGTTTATTGGTTATGGCTTGTGGTGCATTTATATTTATACCTGCAGCATACACGCGTACATATCCGCTCTTTTTAACAGGCTTGTTTGTAATTGGCACAGGCTTATCACTGTTACAAACAGCTTCAAATCCTTACGTTACAATTTTAGGCCCTATCGAAAGTGCAGCCAAGCGGATTAGTATTATGGGAATTTGCAATAAAGTAGCAGGTACTTTGGCACCCATTATTTTAAGTGCTATCATTTTAAGCGATGCTGATTTGATAACCAACTCATTAACTACAATGAGCGAAACAGACAAAGGCCCATTTTTAGATGCCTTGGCAGCACGTGTAGTTAAACCTTATACCATTATGGGTTTCCTATTGATGGCTTTGGCAGTAATGGTTCAATTTTCTAGTTTACCAAAGTTAAATTACGAAACAGCCGATTATGATAAATCGGCCACAGATAAAAGAACATCGGTGTTTCAGTTCCCACATTTAATTTATGGTGTAATTGCTTTGTTTCTTTACGTTGGCGTTGAAGTAATGGCAGGCGATACCATAAGTAATTTTGGTACCGATCAAGGCATTCCGTTATCTCAATCAAAAAACTTTACTGCTTTTACCTTAAGTGCAATGATTATTGGTTACATCATCGGCATTCTTACCATACCTAAATATATTACGCAACAAAGTGCATTGGCAATATCAGCCTTTATTGGTGTAGTATTTACTTTGGGTGCATTGTTTACATCGGGTTACACTGCAGTATTATGTATTGCATTGTTAGGTTTAGCAAATGCCATTATGTGGCCTGCAATATGGCCTTTGGCTATACATGGTACAGGTAAATTTATTGAAACTGCATCAGCCTTGCTTATAATGGCTATTGCAGGCGGTGCAACATTGCCATTATTGTATGGCTGGCTTGCCGATTTGCCAGATTTTGGAACACAAAAAAGTTATATTATCATGTTGCCATGTTATGCATTTATAGCCTGGTATGCTTTGCGTGGTTATAAGAAACAAAGCTATTAGCATTTGTAACAGTTACTAAATATGTGATGCCATGCAGCGTTGTAAAAATATTTTCAAATGGCTGTTAATTATTTTAGGCTGCCAACAAATGGCTATGGTATTACTTGCATTTACATCGTTACCATATTTTGCTTATACCCAATTAGCCACCAATTTGTTGGCTAAAAAATTTTACCCGCATTATATTATTTTTATGGGTGGTAGTGGTATGCCCAGTGGCGATAATTTAATGAGGTTATATGAAACCACAACGCAGGCAAAACGTTTTATAAATGCAACGGTTGTGTTGGTGCATCCTGATTCCGGTAAAGTTATGGAGGCAATGGTTGATGTGCTTTTAAATAATCAAATAAACGAAAACAGAATTCTAAAATTTGCAATGGGTACCAATACAGTAACGCAAGTACAGTCGCTGTCGGCTACACATCCCGAATGGTTGCAACAAAATGTTTTATTCATTACCTCGCCCGAATGTGTGAAAAGAACCTTATACACCTTTAACAAAGCAGGGTTTAAAAACATAGATGCTATGCCTGCATTCGAAAATGCTATGTATAGCACATTAACATACGAGCATAAGGCAGCCGGTGGTAGTACCTGGTTGCCCGATGTATCGGGCCGCTTAGATGTACGTTACAACTTTTGGAATTATTATAAGTTACAGATTACTTGTTTGCGCGAGTATGTTGCCTTGCTTTATTATAAACTTAATGGCTGGATTTAATAAACTATTGCTAATAGCGTATAGGGCTTAGGTTAATATGAGTCGTCAAGCGCAAATTTGTTTTTTCTGTTAACCCATTGGCCGTTTGTAAAGTCAGGGAAATCAACCAATTGGCCGCCCATTGCTATCGATTTTTCGCTCAATGGCGTTATTGCGCTCCAGGTAACGGCATCATAAACATCTAAAGGTGTTTGTGTTTGTCTTTTTACGGATTCAACAAAGGCATGCAGCACAAAAAAATCCATACCGCCATGGCCTGCACCCGTTGCATCAGCCCCATATTTTTTCCAAAGAGGATGGTCATTGTTTTCTAAATACGGTTTGGCCGGTTCCCAGCGATGTGCTTGTGGTGATGTGCCTTCCAAATAAATGCTATTGTTTAAATCCATCCAAATACCCTTTGCACCCTGCACCCTAAAGCCTAACGAGTAGGGGCGAGGTAAAGACGTATCATGTGTTAACAGGATGGTTTCTTCATTAGCGCATTTTATCATGGTAGTTACCACATCGCCCAGTTTAAAATTTACTTTGGCATTGGGATGTTGTTCTCCGGCTTTATCAACAATGTAATTATGTAAGCCACGAGCTTTACTTGCAAATGATGTAAGCGAAACAAACCTGTTACCCCTGTTTATATTAATCATCATAGCCAATGGGCCAATACCATGCGTTGGATATAAATCGCCATTTCGAAGTACACTATGTGCAGTGCGCCACTGTGCTTCCGAAAAACCGGTTGCTCCAAATTGAACACCGCCACCATAGGGTTGTTTACCATCATTAAATTTCACCTCACGCAAATCGTGTTGGTAACCACCCTGGAGGTGAATAATTTCGCCAAACATATTTTTACGTACCATTTGTAGTACAGCCAATACATCGCGTCTGTAGCAAACGTTTTCTAACATCATAAGTGGCTTACCTGTTACTTCCGATGTTTTTACCAACTCATGCATTTCGTTAATGGTAATACCGGTTATTACTTCACAACCAACGTACTTGCCTGCCTGCATGGCTTCCATACACATGGTGTAATGCCACTCCCACGGTGTTGATATAATTACCGCATCTATTTCTTTTATTTTAAGCAGATCGCGATATGCATACGGATTATCTTTAAACTGCTTGGGCAGTGTTTTATTAGCTTTTTTAAACATATCAATGCTTGTATCCAGCATCACTTGTTGTATATCACAAATAGCAACCACCTCAACATCGGTTCGTTTTAATGCCAGTTCTAAGTGATTTTGTCCGCGTAAGCCTACACCAATAAAACCTATTTTTATTTTTTCTTTTTGCTGCGGTGTTGCCCAGGCGTAGGGTAATAGTGTTAGGCCTAAACCTGCTGTTGCACCGGTTCTTATAAAGTTGCGTCTGTTGTATTTGCTATGTGTCATGGCTTTTGCATAATTAATTATTAAGGGTGTGTAAATATAACTTGATGATGCAATTTGTATAACTATATGTTTTTGGTACTATAAAGTGTAATTATAGGTCGCTGATACTATAAAGTACAATTATAGGTCGCTGATACTATAAAGTGCAATTATAGGTCGCTGGTACTATAAAGTGCAATTATAGGTCGCTGATACTATAAAGTGTAATTATAGGTCGCTGGTACTATAAAATGTAATTATAGGTCGCTGATACTATAAAGTACAATTATAGGTCGCTGATACTATAATTATTAATTGAAGTTTGTGGCTATTGTTTGAATAAAAGTAGCCAGTGCGTTAATTGGATATTATAATTGAATTAACTTGTTGGCAATCAGCCCTGTAAAAATTGACAATGCATAGCTGATAAGTGTGCCAACCAATACATACTCGGTTTCTTTACGGGCAAAACTTTCGTCTTTGTTATTAAAGCGTAAAATTGATTTTGCTGCAATTAGAAAACCAATAGCCGCAAACTGATTAGCCAAAACAAATGTGAGAATGAGCAGACGTTCAAAAATACCAATCCATTTGCCGGCATCAGCTAAAGTATCGTTGCTTTGATTTTGGATTTGTTGCAATTGTTCTTTAAATGGCTTAACCAAAGCGCCAATGCAGTAACCCATCGGAAATGTAACAAGCAAGTAGGCAACGGCATAAACCCAAAAAGTGTTTGGCATAGCCATTATTTCATTTGTATGTATAATATCAGTGGTGGTAGTGCTGTATTGCCAGGCACAGCCTAACAACACAAACCAGTGCAGCATTTGGTCAATAAAAAAGTATATAAATAGTGGCTTGCAGTAGCTCTTGCCAATGTCAATTAGGGTATGGGTTACAAATACAATTAAAGGTATTTGCCAATTTTGCCATAATGCACTAAATAAGTAAGCAAAAAGCGCTGTTATTAATGTATGGAGGTATAAGGATGGCGCTTTGTAATGCAATGTATTACGTTGCATTATCCAATTATCTTTTTGCAGTATAAAATCGGTGATTAGATGTGCAGAAAGTAGTTTTAAAAATAACAGAAGTGTATCATTATACATTATGCTGCCGAAAATTTAAGTGTTTCATAATATTCAATAAATGGCGCAACAGCATACCAGCCCGATATTTTTAAACGCTGATGAATGGATGGTTGTGATATTTTTAATTTTTGCGACAACTGCTGCTGATTATAATTATGAATCAGTATTTCGAAAATAGCTTCACATTGCTGTTCAGTCCATTTGTTTACTATAAAATCGAGCAATGTGAATTGTAATTGAAATACTTCACTTAAAGCTTTATCGGGGACACCTACCATTATTCGTTTGCCACTGCTTTTCATGGTATCAACCAACATACCTGATAGTTGAAAAGCTTCACCATCCGACTCAATTACTTTATTGGCTTTGTAGTTGATATTACCAATACCAATTCCAATTCGTGTGTCGGTTAATTGATGTGGTTTTTTTAAATTGGATTTTATTTTAGTATGAGCCGTTATCTTTTGCTTCATCAAGCAGGTACGGATAATTAATGCAACGCGTAATGCCAAAGCCGGGTTGCGCAAAACACCTTGAAAGCTGTCGCCTCTAAAAATTTCGAACCCTTTCTCAAATGAAATATCTTTTCTTTTTTGAAGCATTAAAAAGCATGCTTTTAAGACTTCCATTGTTTGTTTCTTTTGAACAGGCGACAACAAACGTGAGCCTATTATATCACCGGTAATTACTGCATGGTATGCCATAGAGTTTTTTTTGAACGTGGTCAAATATAAGCAAATATAGGTCTATAGACCTATATTTATAGCTTTATTATGTATAATATTGGTTGGCGAGCAAATGTTTCAGCACATGTAGTGGTGTTTGTATTATGATTGCTCATTGTTCGTTTATGGTATTGGTTATTTTAGTTTTGATAATTTTGTTGTCATCAGTATAATAGACGAAGCAGCCGGAATTTTGCCTTTTAAAATATCCATTTGTATGGCAT
Source organism: Bacteroidia bacterium (assembly GCA_016788165.1). Taxonomy (GTDB): domain Bacteria; phylum Bacteroidota; class Bacteroidia; order AKYH767-A; family OLB10; genus JAEUTH01. Next base: position 51,447 of record JAEUTH010000036.1, read on the forward strand.
CGCCAGATTTAAAACAATGCCAAGTGCATTATACGCTATTGTTTTAAAAACACATCAATAGCCGAAGTACGGTTTTCATAATGCTTAAATTTAAAGTAAAATGATAACGATACTAAATTCAAAGCAGAGATTGAGCTAAAATAAAAAAGCGAACCCTATTCAGGATTCGCTTTGTGGTCGCGGAGGGATTCAAACCCCCAACCTTCTGATCCGTAGTCAGATGCTCTATTCAGTTAAGCTACGCAACCGGATTAGCCTTTGGTAAGGCGGGCGCAAATGTAGAAAAAGATTTTAAAAATAAAATTGCACTAATTAATTCGACTATAAAACACTGTTAATATATGTTGGCATTAGTTTGTGTGTAAATCTAAGCCATAACCTATCGTTAGCCCTTTGCTTTTTTATAGTTTCGGCCGCTATGTTAAAAGCATTCTATCTAAGCGCAGTTGCCTGTTTATATTTTATTTGTAATACAACTTTAGCGCAAGTATATCCGGCATTTATAAACCAGCAATCGCGTGCTTATGCCGATTCGGTAATGAAAAAACTAACGCCACGCGAAAAAGTTGCGCAGTTATTTATGGTTTCGGCTTGGAGCTCGGCCGATAAAGCCAATCAGGCAGAAATTGATTCATTAATTTTGAAGTATAAAATTGGTGGTATTATTTTTTTTCAAGGTACACCCATGCGGCAGGCGTTGTTAAATAATCGCTTTCAGGCAAAATCTAAAATCCCATTGTTAATTGGTTTCGATGGCGAGTGGGGTTTGCAAATGCGATTAGATAGTAGTATGCGTTTCCCGCGTCAGATGACATTGGGCGCCATGCCTGACGAACAACTCATATATAATATGGGTGCCGAGGTTGCCAGGCAGTTTAAGCTGGTGGGCATACATGTTAATTTTGCACCTGATATTGATATTAATAACAATGCTGCTAACCCGGTTATAAATACACGATCGTTTGGTCAGGATAAATATGATGTTGCACAAAAGGGCCTGCTTTACATGCATGGTATGCAGCAAAATGGTTTGTTGGCTTGTGGTAAGCATTTTCCGGGACATGGCAACACCAACACCGATTCGCATTACGAGCTTCCGGTTTTAACTCAAACATATCGCCAACTCGATTCATTAGAACTGTATCCGTTCCGCCAATTAATTTCACAAGGCTTAGGCAGTGTTATGGTTGCTCATTTAAATATACCGGCAATGGATTCAACAGGTATTCCATCAACTTTATCGCAGCCTATTGTTAAGCAGCTTTTGAAAAAGAAAATGGGTTTTAATGGTTTAATTTTTACCGATGCTTTAAATATGAAGGGCGTTGCATCGCATTATAAAGTTGGTGCATTGGAGGTGCTTACTTTAAAAGCCGGCAACGATGTTTTGTTATGTCCTGAAAATGTACCGCTTGCTATTGATAGTATTATGAATGCAATGCAGTCAGGTTTTTTAGATAGTATTGATGTTTATGAAAGTGTAATTAAAATATTGCAACTAAAACATTGGAGTGGTGTTTTACAAACTGCAATTATCGACACCAATAATTTATATCAAAAGCTAAATGCAAATCCCTATGCATTAAACCTTAATCATCAAATGTATGGCTCGGCAATTACATTGTTACGAAACCGTAATAACGTTTTACCACTTACGTCATTTAGCGACAGCAGCTTAGCTTCAATTGTTATAAATGATTCGATAAACAATGTTTTTCAGATGGTATTAGCACGCTATGCAATTTCAAAAAACTTTAAAGCAGACAAAGAAATTAGCGATGAAAGAATTAATAATCTTGTAAAAACATTATCCGGATATAGAAAAGTAATTCTAAGCATACATAATACAACTACCAAAGCCAATGCAAACTATGGCATTACGCCATCAACCATAAAATTAATCGAAAAACTTGCAGGCAATACCGAGATTATTTTGGTAGTATTTGGTAATACTTATACTTTAAGTAAACTTCAAATTAGCAGTAATGTTGCTGCTATTGTAATGGCTTATGAGGACACCTATTTACCCAATGAAATTGCAGCACAAGTATTATTTGGAGCACAACAGCCCACAGGTTCGTTACCGGTTTCGGCTGATAGTATTTTTAGTATTGGGAATGGGTTAGGAAGGATTGATAAAAGCAATGTATTAGCCTATGCACCTCCGCTTGCAGTTGGTGCTAATGCTACTGTATTGGCTGGTATTGACAGTTTAGCACTTTCAGCAATCGAAAATAAAATTATGCCGGGCTGCCAGGTATTAGTTGCGTATAAGGGAACCGTTATTTATGATAAATCGTTCGGAAATAAAACTTATAAAGAGATAGCACCGGTTAACAATAACATGTTGTATGATGTGGCATCAATAACCAAGGTTACAGCCACTGCTTTAGCAACTATGTATTTGGTTGATAAGGGACTTTTAGATATAACTAAAAAAGTATCAAAATACCTGCCCGAGTTTAAGAAAAGTAATAAGCGTGATTTGATAATTGCTGATGTGTTAACGCATCAGGCGGGTTTAATGCCATTTATTCCTTTTTATAAAGAAACCATTGAAGGCAATCAATATAAATCAGGTGTTTATAGCCGGGTTAAAACGGATGCTTATAGTGTACAAGTAGCCGATAGCTTTTTTGTTTCGGAAACATTTTCGAAATCATTATGGCAGCGTATTGTACAAAGCGAATTAAGAGATACAGGCAAATATGTTTATTCAGATTTAGGTCCGATAATAATGCAACACCTTATTGAGAAAGTGGCAGGCACTACGCTTGATTCACTTGTTTATGATGTTTTTTATAAACCCATGGGCTTAAGCCGGATAACTTTTAACCCATTGCAAAAATTTTCGAAAAATGAAATAGTTCCTACCGAGTTCGATACCATTTTCAGAAAGCAATTGGTGCATGGTTTCGTGCATGACCAATCTGCAGCATTGTTAGGTGGTGTAAGCGGTAATGCCGGCTTATTTTCGAATGCAGAGAGTATAGCCATATTAATGAGCATGCTTATGCAACAAGGCAATTATGGCGGCCACCGATATATTGATGCGGCCACGGTTCAATTGTTTACCGGTAAATATTATACTAATAACAGGCGCGGTTTATTATTTGACAAACCGGATGTAGATGTAATTAAAAGCCCATGTGCTAAAGATGCTTCGGCTTCAACTTTTGGTCATCAGGGATTTACCGGCACCTGTGCCTGGGCAGATCCAACCAATGAGTTGGTTTTTGTTTTTTTAAGCAACAGAGTTCATCCACTTGCCGAAAACAATGCTTTAGCCAAACAAAACATTCGAACACGTATGATGCAAATTGCATACGAAGCAATTGGCAGTAAGTAAGTAGCGTCTTAGTCTAAGCTAACATACTTCTGTGGCATAGCTTCATGCATCAATTTATAAACTGCGTCAATAATATCTTCAACATTAGATTTGCTAAAGTAATCGCCATCGCTGCTATATGCTGGCCTGTGATTGTATGATGTAACCGTAACAGGGGCACTGTCTAAATATTGATATCCGTTTTGTAACTCAAGCACTTGTTGCATCATAAAAGCTGTTGCACCTCCATTTACATCTTCATCAACAAAAATTACTCTGTTGGTTTTTTTAATAGATTGGCTAATGCTATGATTGATATCGAAAGGTAATAAGGTTTGCACATCTATTAACTCGCACGATATGTTTAACAGTGCTAAATGCGTCATCGCTTCTTGCACTACCCTTATGGTTGAACCATAAGTTACTATGGTAACATCATTCCCTTCGTTCAAAATTTCGGGTATGCCTAAAGGAACTGTAAATTCGGATAAGTTGGTTGGCATTTCTTCTTTTAAGCGATAACCGTTTAGGCATTCAATAACCAATGCCGGATCATCAGCTTGCATTAATAAATTATAAAAACCAGCAGCCTGTGTCATGTTGCGCGGTACACATATATGCATGCCATGTAAGCTACCTAAAAGCAATGCCATTGGCGAACCGGCATGCCAAACACCTTCTAACCTGTGGCCGCGTGTACTTACAATTAAAGGCGCTTTTTGGCCACCTTTGGTTCGATAGTGTAAGCAAGCCAAATCATCGGTTAAGGTAGTTAGTGCGTAAACTAAATAATCTAAGTATTGAATTTCGGCTATGGGCCTTAAGCCACGCAAGGCAAGTCCAATGCCTTGTCCGATAATTGTTGCTTCTCTAATGCCGGTATCAATAACACGCAGCTCTCCATATTTTTGTTGCAAACCTGCATAGGTTTGATTTACGCCACCAATTTTACCAACATCTTCGCCAAAGGTTAACATGGCAGGGTATTTTGCAAGTAGTGCATCATTGTTGGCTATTAGTACTTCGTAACCGTTAACTGCCGGGCTACCATCATAAATTGCATCTACCTGCTTTATTTTAAGTGCCGACCATTGTGATTGACTTGTTAAATGCGAATGGTATCTGTCATTTAATTGCGACTTAAACTGATAAAGCCAGTGTTGTAAATTGGTACGCGATTCCGAAGGTTCATTGGCAGTTAATCTTAGTACTTGTTTTACGGCTGCATAAGTAAACCTGCGTTCGGGCTCCGACATTGACTTGAGCGTTTCAACCACCGGTTGTATGGCAGCTTGGTTATTACTTGATTGGCTAACCAAACTCATATACGTAATTGCTTGATTTGCATCTGCTTTTATACTTGTTGCAAATGCTTCCCATGCAAGTTTTTTTTCAGTGCTAACTATTTTTTTTGCATCAGCTTCAATGGTTTCTAACGTTTGTAAATCAGCCAATGCAGTTTCTAAAATAAACTCCTTAAATTTTTTAATACAGTCAAAGTTTTCTTCCCATGCTAAACGTTCCTTGCTTTTGTAACGTTCATGCGAACCTGATGTACTATGGCCTTGTGGTTGTGTGCATGATTCGATGTGAAACAAAACAGGTACATGTTTTTTACGACATTGTGCAATGCCTTGCATGTACATTTCACATAGTGATGGATAATCCCATGCATTGGCTTTGTAAATTAGGAATCCGTCTTTATCATCTGTTTTGGCAAATCCACTTAAAGCTTCGCTAATGCTTTGTTTGGTGGTTTGATATTTTTGCGATACTGAAATGCCGTAACCATCATCCCAAACACTTATTGCCATGGGTACCTGAAGCACTCCGGCCGCATTTATAGTTTCCCAAAACAAGCCTTCGCTGGTGCTTGCATCGCCTATGGTGCCAAAGGCAACTTCGTTACCAGTGGCCGAAAATTTTTGAAATGCCTCTGTTTGCAAATCCTTATTATGGCGATAAAATTTTGATGCATAAGCTAAACCTAACAGGCGTGGCATTTGTCCGGCAGTGGGCGATATATCGGCCGATGAATTTTTTTGTGCCATTAAGTTTTTCCATTGGCCATCATGGTCAAGTAGTTTGGTTGAGAAATGCCCATTCATTAAACGGCCATGAGATGATGGGTCGGCATCATCTTGCGTGTTGGCATATAGTTGTGCAAAATATTGTTGTACTGTAAGTGCACCAATGGCAAACATAAAAGTTTGGTCGCGGTAATAGCCCGCTCTGAAGTCGCCATTTTGAAATGCTTTGGCTAAGGCTATTTGTGCCAATTCTTTTCCATCGCCAAAAATGCCAAACTTGGCTTTGCCTGTAAGCACTTCTTTACGACCTGTTAAGCTTGCCTGTCGGCTGATATGGCATAGTTTATAATCATCTAATACCTGTTGCTTAAACGTTTCAAAACTTACATCGTTTTGAATCATTTGACTTTTATCACTCATACAAAATTAATTTTAATGCTAAACTTCAATATCCAATTGTTTATTGGAACTGGGTAAAAATATAAAATTAAGCAAGTTGATTTTATGCATTTCAATTTGCATACAAAAATAAAAACTCCGAAGTGTTGCTTCGGAGTTTTTAACTATTTAAGTCGTTTCATTGTTTCTATTGCATCTGCATCTTTGGGGTCGCGTGCTAAAATTTTATTGTAGTAATCTTTAGCAAGTACATTGTTTTCTTTTTTAATATTATAAACACCTAAAAATCTATAGGCTGTTATGGCATCGCTGTTCGGTATTTTTGCGCCTGTCGAATCCGATATTTCAGCAACGCGTTGATAGAATGGTAATGGTTTTTCTAAATCATCTGTGTACATTTTTGCATTGGCATTTCCACGCCATAACCATCCTATGTGACTCGAAGCTTTTAAGTTGATGATTACCTGTGCTGCACTGTCAGCGTTTGCATAATCTTTACAGTAGTAATAAGCTTTGGTTAAATAAAAATAGTCGAGTGCTGATGGATTTTTCGAGATGCTGAGTTTTTGTTTAAATGCACCAGCTGCTTCGCAATATTTTTTTAAGCGGTTAAGTGCCTCGCCCATATCTTGCCACATATCGGCATCGGTCGAATCATATTGTATTGCTAATTTTAATTGTTCTATACCTAACGAGTCGCTGCCTGTGCGTGATAGCATACGGCCATGATATCTATAATCTAACGGAATTATTTTTGAGGGCTCAACCTTTGATAAAAACTTTTGCATGTATGTAAGTCCAATACTGTCTTGCTTTTGTTCTGCATAGGAATATGCTAACAAACGATTGAGTAAATTATTATTTGCATCACGTACCATTAATGTATTTATCATGGCTGTAGCAGCAGGATAGTCTTTACACATAAACAAGATATATACATAACGTGTTAGCGTAAGTTCGGTAGTATCGGCAATGGCTAAATATTTTTCATACAAGGCTCTTGATTTTTCGTATTGTTTAAAGTTATAGTTTAGCATAGCATAGTCGCGCAATGTAGGCGCATAGTTTGCATCCATACCCAGCGATTTTTCGAAATACTCACTTGAGCTTTGATAATTTCGTGCTTGTGAGTACACCAAGCCTATACGTTGATTGGCTTTTACCAATTGCGCATTTAACTCTATAGCTTTTTCATAATTGGTAATTGCCGGGCCGCCACTGTTTAAATCAAGTTTATGTGCATCGCCAGTTAATAGGTAGAGTTCTGCATTCTTAGGATCTAACTTGGTAGCGTTTGCTAATACTTGCAATGCTGCTGCTCCATCAGTGTTTTCAGTGGTCAGATAGGCATCTGCAATCCAGGCCATAACTTTAGCATCTTTATTAGCTGAAATTTTTAGGGCTTCGTCAAAACTAATTTTGGCTGCAGTTGCATTCTTTTTATACAGATTTAATTTACCTGCTGCTACTTTACTCATTGCATTGGTTGGGTAGGCTGTTTGCATCCGGTTAACTACAAGTTCGGCCGAGTCGGTAGTTTTTTGATCCATATACAAACTGGCAAGTTGGTAATAAGCAATAGTTGCCTCTTCGGGCTTACTGCCCAAAAGGCTTTGAAAAGTATTTTTTGCTTTGATTAGTTGATCGTTATCCAATGCACGTAAGCCATCAGTAACTGTTTGTGCAAACACACCTGTTGCAAAAAGTGTAGCTACACTTAAGGAGCTTAATTTTTTCATATTTAAAAATTCTTAGTAATATTTGATTTAATGCAAGAATGTAACCAAACAAGCATCGTTCTTATTTATGAGGCGCAAGAATAAAATAATTTAGCTAAATTTCATTTTGCCTCTACTGTCATTGTTTCGTTATGGTTTAATATAACGCTGCCAGGCTTTAGTTGTTGTTTCTAAAACCAACAATTCGTACCGGTTGTGTTGCAGGCATTATACCTGATTTAAGAATAATACGTTGCCCTTTATCGCCTGCAACAAATGCAGCAAAACCGGTGCCTAATCCACTACGCGCTTCGCGACTTATTATATAAACGGCTCGTGTATATGGATAATAGTTTGTAGCAATAAAAGCTTGGTAAGGCTGGTAACTTTTACCTGCACCGGCTGTGCTATCGGGTGCAACAATTGCCAGTGTACGCACCATTTTTAAAAAACCCAAAGTAGTTGGGTCATCGCCATCGCTTATCCAGCTAACACCTAACACGCCAATTGCATTGGGGTGTGTGCTTACGTAATTAATTACGGCCACATTACTATCAACTGCAAAAACATTTTCGGCAAATGTGCTTCCTTTTAGTATGCTATCTTTTACGTAGCGGGCAGTACTCGAGTTTTTGTGGTCGAAAATTATCTGAATATTACCTGATTTGTTTTGGGTGTTTATCTCGTCCCACTTTTTTATTTTTCCACTCAAAATATCATAAACATGTTGCATGGTTAGTATACTATCTTGGTTAGTGTGATGGGTTATAAAAGCAATGGCATCTTTTGCAATGACAGTAATGCGTGGTGTAATTTTACGTCCTTCGAAAACCGTTTTTTCTTCGGCAGTAAGCATTCTTGTTGCAACTATAATGCGCGCTGAGTCGTTTAGTAAATCCTGAAAAACATTGGTTTCATTTGTGTAGCGTGGTACAACGTTGGCGTGTTTGTATAGTGCATGAAAAGTATCTAACTCGCCATCAATTATTTGGGCAAAAGTTTCGTCAACACTAATTTTAATGGTGCCTGACGTAGTAGTATCCGTGTATATCACACTATTACCATCGTTACAACTTATATGAAATAATGCAATTATAAGCCCACAGATATATAGCGGCAATTTCATTTGTAATAAATTTTTAGAAGCAATTAATTTGAAGCATCATTATTGATGCGGGTAATTTTGTAAGCTCTGTAGCCCCTAAAACAACCATAAGCAATAATCAGTAAACCTAATCCAATTTTTATGGGTGTAGGAAATTGAGGGATATCGGCAAAAGCGGCAATAAACACACCGAATACAATGTAAGCAACCGTCATGATTAAGCTAAAAATGTAAAAGAATTTGCTATTCATAACGGTTGCTTTTTTATTGATTGAAATTAAATTAACGCAGCGAGCAAGATACAGGCACCCTGTAGTAAACAGATACTTCTTTACCGTTTTGTTTGCCTGGTTTCCATTTGGGTGATGATTTTATTACGCGCATGGCTTCTTTGTCTAAGCCAGGGCCACCGGTTACACCTCTTAATACTTTTACATCGGTAACACCACCATCTGGTCTAACAATAAACTCAACAAAAACTTTACCTTGAATGCCATTTTCGCGTTCCATTGCGGGATATTTAAAATTGGTAGCAATGTATTTTAAGAAAGCTTCTTCGCCACCAGGAAATGCGGGCATTTGCTCAACAATACTAAATACCTGAGGTGCTTCGTCAATAACTTTTGGGCCATCATCAACTAAACTATTATCAACGCCATTTGGGTCGCCTTCTTCTGTTTTAGCACCGGCATCTACTTCTTTCAACTCATCAACTGTTGGTGGAGGCTCTTCATTTACTTTTTCGTCCTCTACAATTTCAGGTGCCACAAATTTAACTGTTGATTTTAATGGTGGCGGTGGTGGTGCATCGGGTGGTGGTGGTGGTGGTTCTGTTTTATCCAATGGAGGTGGGGCCATCAGTTCGGTAACTTCGCTAACCTTAACTGCGTTAAACGCCCCAGTCATACCGGTAATCCAGTCATAAATTTTAGGTGCGCTTGCGCCAATTGTAAATATGGCTAAGCTGATAATAGCACCGCGTGTAATATGGTGGCTGTATATTTTTCTTAAAAAATAGGCACCATAGGATTTGTTGCGGTCTTTAAAAACCTGCTCAATCCAGTTGTTTTCTAGGATATCAATTTTATTTGCCATGGTTTTTAGTTTGTTGTGGGTAAGGTACCTGCAATAAGTTGTTTGTCCTGTTCTGTTATGTCAACTATGGCATAACGTCCTATGTTGCAAATTGCCATCTCGTCAAGTATATCAACCAAGTTGCGATATTTTGATTTGTCTTCGGCTTTAATTACAACAATGAGTGCATCTTTGTACGCTTTAATGCGTGCTGAATTTTTCTTATACTCTTCGCGCTTAATAATGCGGTTGTCGAGCATGCGTTTGTAAATGGCAATAGAGTCAACCAAAGGGTTACGTTTTTTATTTTCCTCAAGTAAAACTTTTCTGATGCCATCGTTACTAAAGTTGGTCGAGTCTAACACTGGGTTAGTAATACCAAAGTAGTAATACACCTTATTGTTTTCGCCAAGTACAATCGTCATGGTTTGCGATTCTTTAAACTTGGTTCTGTCTTCGGGTGGTACATCTTCTTTAAGAGGCATGTTAATTTCCATTACCTGAGGTTTGTTCATAGTAGTGGTTAACATGAAAAAGGTGATGAGCAGAAATCCCAAGTCAACCATGGGAGTAAAGTCAATATGTACTGCCATTTTTTTGGCCCGTACTTTACCACCTTCTTTACCATCGCTACCGCCTGTATCAATTGAAGCCATGTTTTATTTTTTTGTGGGCTATTGCCGCTTTATGTTTAGTTGATGATAATTGGTTTATGATTCCATAAACCGATTGAAAAAAAATTATTGTGGTGCGTTTTCAAGATTGGTAATAAAGTTGAAGCGATTTACTTTACGTTCTTGAAGTGTTGCTATGATGTTTTTCATAACAGGATATTCTGCATCTCCATCACCTTTAATTGCAATAATAGCTTGTGGATTGCTTTGTCGTGCAAATAAAATCCAATCGCGAAGCTGATTATCAGTTGAGTCGGTAGGGATACCGGGCTGGTTTACTTTTGCGCGTTCATTGGGCTTTAAGGCAAGGTATTGTTTCAATTGACTTACCGGTACACCAAAAGTTTCTAACAAAGAAAAACTACGTAATTCTTGCTCGGTAAACGTAAGGTTGTATTGCTTGGCCATTTTTTCAAGTGTAGTTCTGCGGTCGCCTTGGCCTGTACTAAAAAACACTTTGCCTGTTGCATCAACGCTAATCTGAATAACGTTTGATTCGGGCAATTTGTAATCAGATACCGATGATGGCGGATCAACAACGAAAGGTTCGTCAGGCTTAAACTTGGTGGTAAGCATAAAAAAGGTAAGCAACAGAAATGCAACATCGGTCATGGCTGTCATGTCAATGTGCGGTGGTTTCCGTTTTACTTTAACTTTTGGCATTCGCTTTAATTATTACAAAGTTATTTTTGAGTTGAAGCAAAAGTGTTTACGATACTAAAGCCAGCTTCGTCAATTGCATATGTAAGCGAGTCGATTTTAGTTGTAAAGTAATTGTATGAAATAACAGCCAAAGCCGATGTACCAATACCAAAAGCGGTATTAATAAGTGCTTCAGAAATACCGGTTGCTAAACCTACCGAATCGGGCGAGCCTGCTTGTGCTAACGAGGCAAAGGCTTTAATCATACCCAATACAGTACCTAAAAGTGCAATAAGTGTAGCTACTGTAGCAATGGTTGATAGAAACACCAAGTTCTTTTGCAACATGGGCATTTCAAGTTCTGTTGCTTCTTCAATTTGTTTTTGAATAGCTACAATTTTCTGGTCTTTGTCCATGTGCTGTTCGGTTTGTACTTCTTTATATTTAATCATGGCACTTTTAACCACATTACCTAATGAACCTGATTGGCGGTCGCACTCTTGCTCTACTGCACTGATATTGTTAGCTGATAATTGTGATCTGATTTTTGTTAAAAAGCTATGTGCCGAACTTTTACCTGCTGCACTTGATATAGTCATAAAGCGCTCGATTGAAAAAGTAAAAACTAATATCAAAAGCGTAAATAAAATAGGTACAATAATTCCGCCCTTGTAGATAATGCCTAAGTAGTTACCTGGTAATGGGTGATTTTGTACGTTATTATCTTCAAAGTTGCTGGGATTACCCATAACAAAAAAGTAAACTAAGAAGGCTACTACTAGCGAAATAATAATAACTAGTGATGCAAACATGTTTTTGGGATTGCTGCCACCTTGCTGTGCTGTTGGTTTGTTCATAGAATTTAGTTTTTAAAATTTTTGGTGTTGTTTTTTCGTGTTTAAAACGCTTTTAATGATGCTAATATGTGAAATGCTTAATGAAATTTAAAAAATTTTACTTTAAACTGATAGGAATTTTCAGGATTGGTAAATAACTGTTAATGCAATATTTATAGGGATTTTAAGGGGGCGGGCAAAAATAAAAATATAATTTACAAAACAATGTTTTTCAGATTTTGTAAACGTATTAAGTTTATTGTAATTCAAGTATATCAACTTGCACTGAATTGTTTTTTTTAGGCAAATTGCCATCGTTTAATTATTAAAAATTTTAAATTGACATTTGACGACTTTCACTTTCATCCCGATTTATTGGATGGATTATACAGCATGGGTTTCGACCAACCTACGCCTATACAGGAACAAGCAATTCCGCTTATATTAAATGGCAACGACCTTATTGCCTGCGCACAAACAGGTACCGGTAAAACCGGAGCATTTATTTTACCCATTATCGAAAAGTTAATGCAACATCCGGCCAAAGGAATAAACACTTTGGTAATTGTACCCACACGCGAACTTGCCGTTCAAATTGACGAAGCTATTCAAGGGTTCTCTTATTATGGGTCGGTTAGTGCCATTGCTATTTTTGGTGGTAATGATGGGATGAGTTTTGAGCAAGAAAAAAAAGCACTTACACAGGGCGCTGATATTATTATTGCCACACCCGGCCGGTTTATTTCGCATTTAAACATGGGCTATATTAATTTAAGTACCCTGCAACACTTGGTACTTGACGAAGCCGACCGTATGTTGGATATGGGGTTTAGCGATGATTTAAATAAAATTATCAGCAAACTGCCTGTTAAAAGGCAAACCTTGCTTTTTAGTGCAACCATGCCGCCAAAAATCAGGTTGCTTTGCAATGCCATACTAAACCAGCCTAAGCAACTATCGTTGGCAATTTCGAAACCGGCCGAGGGTATTACACAACAAGCCTATGTGGTTTATGATTTACAAAAACAACCGTTATTAAAATATATTTTACAGCATAGTGATGCCAAAAGCATTTTAATTTTTTCAGGTACCAAGGAAATTGTAAAAAAGCTTGACCGCGAATTATCAGAACAGAAATTTAATGTAGCATCTATCCACAGCGACCTTACGCAGGACCGCAGAAATGAAGTGATGCGAAATTTTAAAAGCCGTAATCTGCGTATTTTGGTTGCAACCGATATTTTATCGCGTGGTATTGATATAGAAAATATTGGTATCGTAATAAATTATGACGTGCCCCGCGATGCCGAGGATTATATACACCGCATTGGCCGTACGGCACGTGCCGAAAGCACAGGATTAGCCATTACTTTTATTAATGAAAAAGATCAGTTCAGATTTAAAAAAATTGAGGACCTGGCAGGTATGTTGGTAGATAAAATGCCGGTACCTGAAAGATTTGGTACAAGCCCCGTTTATAATCCTATGGCAAAAGATATAAGTCGTAAAAAAAGGAAGCCATTTAAAAAACGAAACAATCAACCTAAAAAGTAGCTGGTAAATACAATTGTATTTTAATTACAATTTAGATTGGTCAATTATTTTTTGATAATATTTTTCGTAAAAAGGCAAAATGGTTTGTAAGTCGAACAGACGTGCATGTGCCAATGCATTTTGCTTAAAGGTAGCTAACTTGTTTTCATCTTTAAGTAAATTTATGGCATGGCTTGCCATGTCATCCACATCGCCCACATTACTTAAAAAGCCTGTATAACCATGCACATTTAACTCGGGCATCCCGCCCGAATTGGTTGAAATAACAGGCACCTGACAGGCCATGGCTTCTAAAGCGGCCAGTCCAAAACTTTCCGTTTCGCTGGGCATTATAAATAAATCACTTACCGATAATATTTCTTCAATGGCTTCTTGCTTGCCCAAAAAACGAACCTCGGCACAAACATCTAAATCACGGCAAAGCTGTTCGGCATTGGTGCGCTCGGGGCCATCGCCTATAAGCAATAATTTACTTGGTATGGCTTTTCTTATTTGATCGAAAACATAAATTACATCCTGTACTCTTTTAACTTTCCGAAAGTTTGATGTGTGTACTACTAATTTTTCGTTGTTGGGTACAATGGCACGCTTAAAATGATCTTTATGTTTTTTCGAAAACCGCTTTAAGTCAATAAAGTTGTGTATTACTTCAATTTCTTTTTGTACATCAAAGTTTGCATACGTATCCATACGCAAACTGTTTGATACGGCCGTTAATCCATCACTCATATTCATGGCAAAAGTTACAACGGGCAAGTAATTCGGATTTTTTCCTACAAGTGTAATATCGGTACCGTGTAACGTAGTAACAATGGGTATGTTTATGCCTTGTTGTTTTAAAATAAGTTTAGCCATGTATGCTGCCGATGCATGCGGTATGGCATAATGTACATGAAGTATATCTAACTGCTCAAACTTTACTACATCTACCATTTTACTGGTTAATGCTGTTTCATAGGGTACATACTCAAAAAGTGGGTAATCGGCTATGCTAACTTCATGGTACGATATGTTAGAGTGAAAATGCTCTAATCGTACAGGTTGATTATAGGTGATAAAATGAATTTGATGTCCGTTTTCAGCTAATGCTTTTCCTAACTCAGTAGCTACCACGCCCGAACCTCCAAATGTGGGATAGCAAACGATGCCAATTTTCATGTTATTTATTTTTAATGAATTGCTGATTTACGCAATCGTTTGTTGTTTAAAATTATTGTACTTCATATAAAGAAGTGTAAAGTATTTGATAGTGATTTAATAAAAGAAGTTAGGCATGCGTAGTATGTTGTAACACTTTAAATATATGTAGCAGATATGGGAAAAGTGCATCCATGCTTTCCTGTGCACCACGGGTCGAACCCGGTAATGCTAGTATAAGTGTATTGTCGCGTAAGCCGGCTAAACTACGCGATAACATGGCATAAGGCATGTGTTCCATACCATAACTTCGTGCAGCTTCGGCAATGCCGGGTATTTCGCGCGTCAATAACGGGCGTAATGCTTCCGGTGTTACATCGCGTGGCGACAAACCTGTACCACCTGTAAAAATAACCAAGTCATATTGTTGTTCAGAAAGTAGTATTGCTTTTTCTGTTATCAATTTAATTTCGTCAGCAATTATGCTGTAGTCGGCAACATGGATGTTATGTTTTTCTAAGGTTGTAATAATTGCTTTGCCTGCAAAATCAGTTTTATTTCCGGCTGCAATACTATCGGAGCAAACTACAACTGCTGCTTTTAATGTGCTGTTTAATACATCGTTGTATTGGCTTTTACCTCCGGTTTTTTTAAGCAATTTAATGTTGCAAATTTCTATGCCTTTATCTACAGGTTTAAGCATGTCATATATAGTAAGTGCAACTATGGATGCACCATGCATGGCTTCAACTTCGACACCGGTGCGATAAATGGTTTTTACGGCAACTTCGATAATAATCTGTAACCCTTCAATACGATGCGTTATAGTGGTTGACTCTATGGGCAACGGATGGCAATCGGGTATGGCAGAGCTGGTATTTTTTACAGCAAAAAGTCCTGCAATTTTACTGGCTTCAAAAATGTTGCCTTTGGGTATGGTGTTACTATTAATTAATGCAATGGTATGAGCATTGCTAACAGTAACTGTAGCCTGCGCAATAGCAAGGCGTTGTGTTTTAATTTTATGGGTTATATCTATCATTATTATGCACGTGTAAAGGGCAGTGCAATTACTGATAAATAATTACACTGCGGGTTGATTTTTATACTTGCCTTTACTTTTACGTATATTACAAGCTACCACCTTATACTCAGGACAAAATGCATCTGTATCTCTTTCATTAGATGTGATATTGTTAAGCATAATTTCGGGGAAGTGGAAGGTGCTGCTAAGTACACCCGGCTTTACCTGATCGGTAATTTTTGCTTTAATATCCACTTTGCCTCTTGGCGATTCAACACAAACCATATCGCCATCGGCAATAAAATGTTTGGCTGCATCTTCGGCACAAATAAGCAAAACATCTTCGGTAAGTATGTGTGCGTTACGCGTTCTGCGTGTCATAGTGCCACAGTTATAATGCTCCAATTCGCGGTTGGTGGTAATTATATAAGGATATTCTTTTCCATGTTTACGTATCTCATCACTTTCGCGCCAATCGCTGTAAATAAATTTGCCCAAGCCACGCTTAAATGTATCGGTATGCAAAATCTCAGTATCGCTGCCATCGGGCAATACAGGCCATTGTTTACCATTTTCGCCTAAATTATCCCAGGTAACTCCGGCAAAAAACGGAACTATTTGTGCTATTTCATTCAGTAGGGTAGGTGCATCAAAATCGGCTTGTTTGTAGCCCATTTTATTCATGATGTCAGTTATAATTCTGCCATCGGTTTTGGTACCGGGTAATGGATCAACTACTGCATTTACGCGTTGTATTCTGCGCTCGCCATTGGTAAATGTGCCACTTTTTTCGAGAAAGGATGCGCCCGGTAAAATAACATGGGCAAGCTTAGATGTTTCTGTCATAAAAAGTTCTTGCACAATAAATAAATCTAATTGTTCAATAGCTTTTACCACATGCTGCGTATTAGGGTCGGTTTGGGCCATATCCTCGCCAATTACCCATAGGGCTTTAAATTTTTGATTTAAAGCTGCATCATACATCTGCGGTATTTTAAGCCCGGCATGTTGAGGTAAATTAACACCGTAAAAGGATTCATATTTTTTATGATATTCAGGAAGTGTTACATCTAAATAACCTGCACCTTGATGCGGCTGGCATCCCATATCGGCTGCTCCCTGAACATTATTTTGGCCACGCAACGGATTTACGCCAACACCACGCCTCCCAATATTTCCGGTTATCATGGCCAGGTCGGCAATTTGCATTACGGTAAAAGTACCTTGCGAATGTTCGGTAACGCCCAATCCGTGAAACGACATGGCATTGTTTGCACTTGCATACGCTATAGCTGCATCTCTAACTAATTCTTTAGGTACACCGGTTATCGCTTCCATTTCATCCATATTCAGGTTAAGCATTTGTTGTTTAAATGCATCATAGCCTTCGGTACGGCTTGCAATAAAATCTTTATCTTCTTTTTGCTCTTTAATAATGTAAAACAACATCATGTTTAATAAAGCCACATTGGTGCCGGGCTTAAGTTGCAGGTGATATTGTGCATACTTAACCAACTCGGTTTTACGCGGATCAATTATTATAAGCGTTTTGCCTTTTAATGCCGCTTGTTTAATTTTTGCACCGGTTACCGGATGTGCATCGGTTGGATTGGCTCCAATAACCATTATACAGTCGGTATATTCTAAATCAATTATGCTGTTGGTTGCCGCACCGGTACCAAATGTACGCTGCATGCCTAAAGCAGTGGGACTGTGGCATACACGGGCACAACTATCAATATTATTGGTGCCAATTACGGCACGAATAAATTTTTGCATAATGTAATTTTCTTCATTGGTGCAGCGTGCCGATGAAATACCGCCTATGGCATCAGGCCCATATTGATTTTTTATTTGTGTTAACCTTTCTGCTATATACTCATAAGCTTCGTCCCATGTTGCGGTTTCAAAAACACCATTTCTTTTTATCAGGGGCGATTGAAGTCTATCGCCATGATTATGAAATGAAAAAGCATATCGGCCCTTTAAGCAAGTATGGCCACCATTGGCAGCGGCATTTACCGGTGCTTGTATGGATTTAATTTTATCGGCACGTACAGCCACTTCCAAATTACATCCTACACCACAGTAGGTACAAACGGTGCGCACTTTTTTATCATATACGATAGATTTTGATTCGAACACATCGCTAATAGCTGAAGTAGGGCATGCCTGTGCACAGGCGCCACAGCTTACACAATCGCTATCATTAAAACTTACATCCTGTCCTTTTACAATATGACTATCGAAACCACGGCCTGCCATGCTTAAAACAAACTGGCCTTGCACTTCATCGCAGGCACGTACACAACGGAAACAATTTATACACTTACTAAAATCGGATGTCATGTAAGGATGACTGTGATCTTTTTCATGCTTTTTATACAAGTGGTTTTTCCCATCGGGATACCTAACTTCGCGAATGCCCACACGGGCGGCTACAGTTTGCAATTCGCAATTGTTGTTTACCTCACAAGTTAAACAATCGAGTGGGTGGTCGGTTAATACGAGTTCGATAATATTTTTACGTAATTGTTGGATGCGGTCGCTGTCGGGATATATATAGCTGCCAGCCATTACCGGGGTATGGCACGATGCCTGTGCTTTTGTGCTTCCGTTAGCTGTAAGTGCTACATCCACACTGCAAACGCGGCACGATCCAAATGGTTCGAGGTTGGGTGCATCGCACAGTGTAGGTACTGTATCATTACCAAAATGCCTTCGTAAAAAACTTAATATGGTTTCGCCAGGTATTATTGTATAAGGTTGATTATTTACAAAAGCTGTTGTTTGCACAACTTGTGTTGGTGCA
Source organism: Bacteroidia bacterium (assembly GCA_016788165.1). Classification (GTDB taxonomy): domain Bacteria; phylum Bacteroidota; class Bacteroidia; order AKYH767-A; family OLB10; genus JAEUTH01. Next base: position 69,780 of record JAEUTH010000036.1, read on the forward strand.
ATGGGATGTTGCGAAATTGTTTTTGTGGTTTGCATAGCTATAAATTTTTATGCAGTATTATTTTTGATTTTTAAAATATGGCGCCAATTCATCCTTAAAATATTGCAAGGCGTTTTTTACAGGCAATGGCAAACCGCCTCCTAAAGCACATAATGAACCTATTTCCATTGTATTAAGTAAATCGCTGAATAAATGTGCATCAATCGGGTTGTTATGGCTTATAGCTTGCTCGAGCAGTTCGGCACCACGGGTTGAGCCCAAACGACATGGAAAACATTTGCCGCAACTTTCATGTGCTGTAAACTGAAATAAATGTTTTAAGTAATCAACCATATTAAATGTTTGTGGAATACAAACAACGGATGCATGACCTAGTAAAAATCCATTTGCAGTAAACGATTCAAAATCAACCGTTAAATCTTTGATGCAATGTACAGGTACTAAACCACCCAATGGCCCACCAATATGCATGGCTTTTATAGCTGACTTAAAGCCCATGCCTAATGTTTCGATTACCTGTTGTAAGGGAGTTCCCATATCAATTTCGTAAATGCCCGGCCGGTTGAAATGACTATCTAATGAAACCAATTTAGTACCGGTAGATTTTCCTTTGCCAATTGCTGCAAAAGCATGTCCGCCATTTTGAATTATGTATGGAATACAAGCCAAGGTTTCAACATTATTTACAACGGTAGGCTTATTAAACAACCCTTTTTGAACGGGGTAGGGTGGGCGTACCCTTACTTCGGGCCTTTGGCCTTCAATGCTCGATAGTAATGCTGTTTCTTCGCCACATATATAAGCTCCCTGAGCTGCAATTACTTTAAAGCTAAAACTAAAATCGCTACCTAAAATTTGTTCGCCTAATAAACCGGCATTATGTAAAAACTCAATTTGTTGTTTAATAATAGCAATAGCTTCGGGGTATTCGGCACGGATGTATAAAACGCCATATCGTGCATTAGCCATAAAACCGGCCAATAACATACCCAGTAAAACTTTATGCGGTTGCTGCTCCAATAAATACCGGTCGCTATATGCACCGGGGTCACCTTCATCGGCATTACAAACAATAAATTTTTTATCCGAAATTTCATTACTACAACTTTCGAGCTTTATGGCAATAGGAAAACCGGCACCACCTCTGCCACGCAAGCCCGATTGTTTTAATTCGTTTAATAAGGTTACAGGGTTTTGCTTTAATGCCGATGCTAAAATTTGGTAGTAGTCAATTATATTTTCAATATTTTGAATAAGAAGTTGTTTGCCGCTTCCACCAACATAATAATTGTCGGTTGCATTTTGATCAGCCTGATGCCTGTTAAATTTTGTAATTGCATTACCTGAATAGTTTTTTTGGTTATAAAAGAATGCACTGTTTTGGTGGCACCTACCCAAACAACACATTTCACCAATTTCGTCAGCAGTAAATTGTTGAAGTAAATTAGCTTTTAGTTGATGTTGGGTACCGGCAGTTAAACAAGCCGAACCATTGCATACATACACTTTTTTGCCTTGGTTTTCGGGCCGTAAAAAATCATAAAATGTGGTGGTACCATATACATTGGCAGCACCCATTACAAATTGTTCGGCTAATTTTTCAATTTCATCAGGTGTAGGTGTACCGGTTTTAGATGCAGCTTTACCTAATTGTTCGAACAAGGTTTGTTGTAGTCCTTTACGGCCTGCAAGGTTGCTTAAGTTTTTGCTCATGATGGCTACTAAGATAATGGATTTTAAAACTAAATACTATGCAATTACATTGGTGGTATGTGTGTAAATATTAAAGCGGTTATCACGTAAAAATCCTATCAAGGTAATATTAAATTTATCGGCTGTTTGTATGGCTAAGTTTGATGGCGCACCCACTGCACATACTATTTTAATACCAGCCATGGCTGCTTTTTGCAATAACTCAAAACTTGCACGGCCGCTAAGCATTAAAACAGTGTTGTTTAAAGGCATGGTGTTGCCACCCATGGCTGCACCTATCAATTTATCTAATGCATTATGCCGGCCAATATCTTCGCGTAATAATAGTATGTTGCCAGCTATTGTAAATAAAGCGCATGCATGTAAGCCACCCGTGTATTCAAATATATTTTGTTGTTTGCGCAGTGTGTGCTGTAGCGAAATAATGGTTGATGCCTTTACTTTTTGCAAAAGATTAGTGCACATTATTTCGGGGTTGATATGTATTGCATCTATTGATGCTTTGCCGCAAATGCCGCAACTTGAAGTAGTATAGAAGTTACGTTCTAAATTTTTAAGTTGAACTTTTACATTGGGTTTTAATTCGATGCGGACGATGTTAAACTGATTGTTAGTATCGTCAGTAACACAATATTTAATACTTAATATTTCTGCCATGTTATTTATTACACCTTCAGTAAATAAAAAGCCAAGGGCTAACTCAAAATCGTGACCCGGTGTACGCATGGTTACTGCAACACTTACCTGGCTACGATCATTTTCTGGACCAATACCTAATCTGATTTCCAAGGGTTCTTCAACAGCGCACAAATCGTCAACAAATTGGGACTGAAATTGTTCATCCTGGCTTTGAATTTTACTTATCCGACATACAGCAACTGATGGTTTCATTTGCTAAACATTTAAAATGAAACCACTAAACTACATTTAACTATGGTTTAATACTACAACTAAAAAAGCATCAGATTTATTTTAGAGCTGATTTCAAATGATTACCTATTTCAGGCTAACACAACTAACCACTAACCACTAACTACTAACTACTAACTACTAACTACTAACTACTAACTACTAACTACTAATCACTCCTTCACAAACCTGCCAAAGTACATTATATTGCCTTGATGTAAATGCAGTACGTATAAGCCCGGTGTTAGTGTGCTGATATCTATGGTGGAGGCATTGGCGTTTTGCGTTAAGTGCGCTTTACCCAAAACATCATATACAGTAAGGGTAAACGGTTTATTTGTTATTTGTAAATTATCAATTGTTAATTGATTGCTTGCCGGGTTGGGGTACACACTTACCAATTGGGGTTGTATATAAGGAATGCCCTGGTAATTATAAATATTGCCCAAGCTGTCTAATTTGGCGTAGGTGGATTTACTTGTCGGGTTGCCAAATGAATAATTACTACCCGCAATAGCAATACCATTATCGCTACAACCTATTAAATCCCAAACTTCATTTATTGGTGGAATTTTGAGCCAAATGATA
>JAEUTH010000030.1 GCA_016788165.1 Bacteroidia bacterium
GGACTCGGCAAACTTTCTGGCAAATGCTATTAACAGTTGGGTTAGCCCAATCAATCATTTTGAAGAGAACACCAAGCAGGTTAACCAAATTTACTTAGCTACCTGGGCCGAGGACATTAGCGAATTCGACAGCCTGCAATATGAAACACTATATACCATTGCCACCGAAAATGCAGCTACAGGAGGTAATGCAGTATATGCGGCAAGAGTAATGTTGGGGTTAGATTTTAATGACGAGGCCTCGGCCAACAGAACAATTTATAGTGAAGTAAACGGAGGTTCGGCAAAGCAACCTGTTTCATTGATCCCAAACCCTGCAAAGGATAAAATAACTATTGGTTATGATTTACCCAATGAAAATGCTACCCTAACTATTTATGATAATCATGGAATTCAAGTGGAAGCAATTAGTATTAAAGGCGAAGGCTTTTATAGTGAAAATCAAATTGAGGTAAAAAATCTTTCAGCAGGATTGTGTGACTACCTAATTGTTGAAGGCTTAAACATTAATCATACAACAGGTAAATTCTTAATAGTAAAATAAAAAACAAGGCTGCCTTTTTAAAGGCAGCCTTGTTTTTTATTAATCCACCATTAATTTTTTGGTGATGGTTTGTTTGTCGGTTTTTAGTAAAACCAAATAAACACCTTTTTCAAATTTCGAAACATCAATCATTAATTGATTGTTGCCTGTTTGTTTTTCGGTTACATGTTTAAAAACATTTTGTCCGGTGGCGTTTATTATTTCAATGATGTATGTTTCGGCTTTAGGGCTAAAGTATTTTAATGCCACATGTGTTTTAGCCGGGTTAGGATACAATTGAACTTGATGGGCGTCAATGCTTTCTATACCAACGGTGCTGCAAGTGTCAATTACCAATGCTGTATTACGCATGGTGTTGCAGGCAATTTCGGTAAATTGCCAACTGTAAAAGAAATAGTAATATCCGGGCGATCCCGCATTGCTATTGGTAACATTAACCGAATTGCTTTGGTAAGGATAAATGGCACCACTGCTGTTACGATACAAATCAACCAGACCACGGCATTTAATAAAGTAATCGGTGCCGGGATATAATGTAAAGTTAAGTGGTACGGTTACTGACCCTGTACTTGAGGCAATAAATACAGTTGTATCAACTACGGTATTACCTTGATTATCTAAAACCTCAATAGTTCTGTTGCCTGATGAGTTGGGATATACATCAACACTGGTAAGAATAACGGGGTTTAATACGTCAAAAAACAAACCGCGTATATCATTAGCTGTAAAGTATGCACCTGCGCCAATACTGTTGCTGGTTTCACCGGTATAGTCAATTAAACCGGCCGGAAAATCTTCGTCAACATAATAAGCAGTGCTTCCGTTTACATTTATATTTAACGATGGACCTGTGCCTACTAGATTGCCCCCACCGGGTGCATCCCACCAGCGCAACGTACCCGTGCCACTGCCTGTTGCTGTTAAAGTTGCTGTAGTAGGGCCACAAACCGTTACATTATTTGTAGCAGGAGCAGCCGTTGCCGAACTGCTTATATTAATAAAACTGTTAACCGTGTAGGTGTGGCTGCCAATGGCATTAGCTGCAATTAGTGTTACCGGATAGGTGCCGGGTGTATTGTAGTAAACAACCGGATTTTGTTGTGCCGATGAGGTAGGATTGCCACCGGGCAAATCCCAATACCAGGCAGTGGGTTGGCCGGCACTCACATCGGTAAACTGTATTGCAGCGCCCGGGCATGAAATATTTTTATCTGAAATAAACGAAGCTGTAGGCGCATAAGCACCGGGTACATATAAATCGCTTTCCCACAAGCCGCGTCCATAAGTTGATGCTCTAATTTTACCGGTTGCATAATGTATGGCCAATTGTGTAACAATAACATTTGGCAGGCCATTAAAAAATGGTTGCCATATAGTAAGGGTGCTATCTTTATAATACACACCGGCATCGGTACCTATATATAATGCATCGTTGGAATTGTTTTGACGTGTGATATAATTGATGGGAATATTAGGCAACGAGGTCGAAAGATTTATCCAGGTTACACCTTGATCGTTGGTTTGAAAAACTTTATTGCCACCCGAAAATCCCGAATAGGTAATCCAGGCACGATTGGGGTCGGTATTACTGCATGCAATGGATGAAATAGTGCCGGCAGGTACATTGCTTATGGTGGTCCAGTTGGTGCCACCATTATTGGTTTTGTAAAGTGCACCTGCTTTGGCTGCCCAAAGCACCTGATTATTTGCAGCACTTACAGCAATTGCATTTAAAGTGCCCGAATTACTAAACGAACTTATTTTAGTCCATGTACTGCCTCCGTTATTGCTGCGCCAAACATTTACAAAACCTGCATAAAGTGTACTAGCTGTTATAGGGTCTTGCAGCCAGGGCGTAACCCAGGCTCCGGCTTCGTTAATGCTACCGTTGGCGCTGCTCCACGTATTGCCACCATTGGTGCTACGGTTTAAGCTGCCATTGTATTGCGAGCCCCACATGTTTTGGTCGTTATTCCAGTCAATAAAAGCAAGCATGCCATCACCACCCATAACCTCTTGCCAAGTAGTGCCATTGCAACGGTTGGTACCATTGTCTTGCCAGCCTTGTATAAATAAACTCGCATTGGTGCTCGATTGGCCAAAACCATACATCTGGCTAATTTGTAAGCCATCACTTAAATCGGTCCAGGTGGTTCCATTATTTACCGTTTTAAATAATCCGCCATCGCAAGCTACCCAAACAGTATTGGCATCGGTGTAAACAATTTCATGCACATCGGCATGTACATAAGGCGCACCTGATCCGGTCCAATGACCGTTTAACGAAAACGATGAACCACCATTTGTACTGCGCCAAACATTTACACCACCGGTTGTAACTTCGTTGGCATTGGTGGGCGAGGCAGCAAAACCCAAATCGTACCATCCTTGGCCGCCACTATCGCCACCATTCGAGTCCCAACCTAAAATATTGCCCGGGCTCGATACGGTTACCTTGGTAAACGATGTACCGCCATTGATTGATTTATATAATCCCTGAAAACCATAATCGGGTGCTACAATGGCAGCTAATACATAAACCACATCGGCATTGGCAGGCGTAACTGCTATTGCTAACCTGCTAACGGCAGATGCAGCAGGTAAGCCACTGCTTATTTTCGACCAGCTTACACCGCTGTTGGTACTTCGGTAAACTTCAGTACCTGAAGCATAGTAAGTTGTTGGGGTACCCGGTTTCATTTCTAAATCTTTAAACGAACCGGCTTGCACATTAGCGAAGGTAATACCGGCATCAATACTTCTGAAAATACCGGCCGATGTAGCCACTAATAAATTGTTGGTATTGCTTGGGTCAATCAATATTTTACTCATTTGTCGTCCGTTTGCAGTAAAAAACGACAGGCCTGTACTTTGCCAGGTGTTGCCACCATCAACCGATTTAAGTAAACCAACGGTATATGTATCGCCCGCATCGCCATCGCCTGTAGCTAAATACATAATATTGGTATTGGTAGGATCAATTGCCAAATCGGTACATCCAATAACGCTGGGCAATAAATCTGTATTTGTACTCCAGGTGGCACCGCCATCATTACTTTTCCATAATCCGCCCGAAGGTGCACCCACCCAAATGTTATTAATGTTGTTAGGGTCGAAACGCACAAAGTTTAACCGCCCCGAGCCACCACCAATGGGTTTAGTGGTAGTTGGGCCAATAAGCGTCCAATTGCCGGCACCATTGGTACTCATGTTGTTTTTGTAACGTTGCATTTCGGCAAAAGTGTACGATGGGTCAAAGCGTTGGCCATTGCTGTAAACTCTGGGTTTCATAAACCATTCCCAGCGTTTGTATTGCATAAAACCGGGTACTTCTAATTCTTCCTCGCTTACACCTTCGTTGCGTAGCTTACGCGCTTTTTTCATAGCACGTTCTATTTCACGCTCCTTTTTTACATAGTATTTATCAAAAGCCTTTTGCACTTCAAAGAAGTTTACATCAGGGTCTTTCATTTTTGTAATCCAATCCTGACCTGATGCACCATGCATCAAACCAAAAAACAATAAAAGGGAACTTAGTAATTTAATTTTTTTCATAAAGTGGGTTTGTTTATTTTTCAAATGTATGCGTTACATTGAAGCAATCAAGCGCTCATACCAATATTACAAATTGACAACAAAGTTTTGTGGCCAAATTATATGAATGATTTGAGTTGCTTTTTTTAGGAATATTTTTTTTATGCTTGCATACTTCGAATATGCAAAATTCGATTGGGGTGGGGGTAACAACTGTGGGTTAAATCGCTAAACGATTAACCACAATTAAAAGCAAAACCTGATTATGATAACAGATAACTATTTAAATGCAGCATCGGGCGCAAGCCACTTCGACCCCGTTTTTAATAATTTGCAAGAGCGTTTAAGTCGCAATTACATCGAACATTATATGGACGATTTAACCGACAAAACCGTGGTTATTGTGCCCAGTTTAACGTTAGATCGCGAGATACTTAAATCAATAAAAGGAGCTGTACATTATGAAGAGCGGATGCTATGTATGCTTTTGTATTTACGCATGCCACGCACCCATGTAATATACGTAACCAGTGCACCCATCGAAGAAAGTATTATTGATTATTACCTCACACTTTTGCCCGGCATTACCGGTTATCATGCAAGGCAACGATTAACCTTGTTTAGTTGTTATGATACATCTGATAAATCGTTAACGCAAAAAATTGTTGACAGACCCAGACTGGTGCAACGCATACGCGAAAAAATACGCGATGTTGAAAAAGCACATTTAACATGCTTTAATGTTACCGAGTATGAAAAGCAGTTGGCTTTGGCTTTAAACATTCCGATTTACGGATGCGACCCGCGGCTATTGTATTTAGGTACTAAAACCGGTAGCCGTTTAATATTTAAAAAGTTGGGCATACCGGTGCCTACCGGTTTCGAAAATTTAAAAAACGACCACGAAATTGCCACCGCTTTAGCCAAACTTAAAATTGATAATCCCAAATTAGAAAAAGCCGTTATAAAAATGAATGATGGCTTTTCGGGCGAAGGAAATGCCATTTACTATTATGGCGATTTAAAAGCTACTGACGATAAATTACCCAATGTGATTTTGCAAACATTGCCATTACATACCAAAGTGGTTGCAGAACATATAAGCTTTATTGCTTTTATGAGTCAGTTTAACGAAATGGGTGGCATTGTTGAGGAGTTTGTTTTGGGTGATGTTAAAGAATCGCCATCGGTACAATGTCGCATAAACCCTTTAGGCCAAACCGAAATTATTTCAACCCACGATCAGTTGTTGGGTGGCGAAGGTGGTCAGGTGTTTATTGGGGCTACATTTCCGGCAAATAAAGCATACAATGCCGATATTGCTAAAATGGGCAATAGCATTGCCGAAGAGTTACGCAGTTTAGGTGTGCTTGGTCGTTTTGGTATTGATTTTATTTCGGTTAAACAACCTGATAATACCTGGCAACATTTTGCAATAGAAATTAATTTGCGCAAGGGCGGTACTACACATCCTTTTATGATGTTGCAATTTTTAACCAATGGCGAGTTTAATTGGAAAGACGGTATATACACCATGAGTAATGGCCAGCAGCGTTGTTACTTTGCTTCTGATAATGTAGTAAGCGAAAAATACATTGGCATAACACCACACGATTTAATTGAAATTGCCATGAATAACCACCTACTGTACGATGGCAGCAAACAAACCGGTGTAATGTTTCACATGATTGGCGCTTTATCGCAACATGGCAAAATTGGTGTGGTTTGCATTGGCAAAACCAATGACGAAGCGCGTGAATTTTACGAAAGAACCATTCAGTTATTGGATAAAGAAAGTACTTATCATTAATTCATACCGGAGTGGTAGCACCTGCTTAGTTTATGTATGTAAAATTAAACTTGCCCCAGGTTGATTTAAAGTTCAAACAAACGGGCGATATACATTTGGTATATGATGTAATACGTAAAAAGTATATCCAAATAACACCTGAAGAGTGGGTAAGGCAACATATAATTCACTATTGTATCCAGTTAAAATATCCCAAAACCCTAATGGCTGTTGAAACAGGTTTAAAGATGTTTGCGGTTTTAAATCGTACCGATGTTTTAATTTACAATAGAATGGGCAAACCCTGGATGCTTATCGAATGCAAAGCACCGGAAGTAAAGCTAAATCAAAATGCCTTTCAACAGGCACTTCGCTATCATTTGAATTTATCGGTTCAATATTTAGTACTAAGTAATGGTATGCAACACTTTTGTTTTGAGGTATGTAATAACGAGTTGTTGCTCCAAAAAAACATGCCTGCTTTTCCGCTGTAATGCAATCATGTTTCATTTTTATGTAAATTAATTTTTCCGAAAGGCTTTAAATTCGGTAATAAAATTTGACTTGCCGAAATAAATTACATTCGCCACGCTTAAAACCCATCCCTATGAAATTTAAATTTAACCTTCTTGTATTAGCCACAACCGTTTTACTACAGCAAAATTTGTTTGCACAAACAGTGAAAACAAAAAATGCAGCCGCTAAATACAAACCACAAACGGTTGTTATTAAGGTGCTGCCACAATTAAGGCATCTATGCGAAAATGAAAAAATTAACGACTATAAATTGCAACAAGTATTTTCCGAACTCGGCTTAGCACATGTTACCAAAAAATTTAAAAATCACCGCAGGCCCGAAACAGCCTACAATGCGCAACAACAACCGTTGGTTGATTTAAGCTTAATTTATCAACTACAATACAACGGTAAACTTACCGTACAACAGGCCATTAAAAAACTTATGGCTACGGGCCATTTGCAATATGCCGATCCGCATTACATCTATCAAACTTTTTATACACCTAACGACCCGCAATTAAACAATCAATACTTTTTTACAAATATCAATGCATACAATGCCTGGGATATTCAAAAAGGTGACACCAATGTAGTGGTAGGCATTGTTGACTCGGGCAGCGACCCCAACCACCCCGATTTAGCTGCTAACCTAAAACACAATTATGCCGACCCTGTAAATGGTTTAGACGATGATGCCGATGGATTTATTGATAATTTTTCGGGTTGGGATGTAAGCGAAAATGATAACGATGCAACCGTAGGTTCCGAGCCACATGGCTCACATGTATCGGGCTGTGCTGCTGCTGTAACCGATAACAATGTGGGTGTAGCAGGCATAGGTTTTAATTGCAAGTTTATTCCGGTAAAGGCATCGTTGGATGCAAGTGTAACTTCAATTGATAATGGCTATGAAGGTATTGTTTATGCAGCCGATCATGGCGCTAATATTATCAATTGCTCATGGGGTGGTGCCGGTGGCAGTAGTTTTGGGCAAGATGTTATAAACTATGCTGTGTATAATAAAAATGTAACCATGATGTGTAGCGCAGGTAATGCCAATACAGAAGATATAAACTATCCGGCCGGCTATGCCAATGTGTTTTCAATTGCCAGCACAAATTCATCTGACGGCAAATCGTCATTTAGTAGTTATGGTGCAACTATAGATATGTGTGCACCCGGCTCAGGTATTCAATCTACAGTGTATAACAACAGCTACACACAAATGAGTGGCACATCAATGGCATCACCCATTGCTGCAGGATGTGCAGCGCTTGTAAAATCACAATTCCCCAATTACACCGGGCAGCAAGTGGGCGAGCAATTGCGCGTAACCTGCGATAATATTTATGGTGTAGGTATAAATAGTCAATACCTTAATAAATTAGGCACAGGCCGTATTAATTTATTCGAAGCATTAACCAATACAACCACGCCATCAATCAGGTTTACACATCAATTAGCAACCGATAACAACGACAATACATTCGTTAATGGCGATACCGTTCGCTTGAGTGGTGTACATAAAAACTTTTTAGCTCCTACTACCAATCTAACAGCAACATTAAGTACTACAAACCCTATTGTAACCATACTTAACAATACTATAAACTTAGGAGTTGTAAATACACTCGACTCAGTAAACAATGTTGCCAATCCGTTTACTTTTAAAATAAATGCCACCGCTGGTTTAAATGCTAAAGTGCAGTTTAAGCTAACTTATAACGATGGCACATATCAAGATGTAGAGATGATAATTATGACTGTAAATGTGGATTATATAAACTTTAGTGTAAACAATATTGCCACCACAGTTACCAGTAAAGGACGCATTGGTTTTAATAATGATAACAATGCCGATGGGCAAGGCTTTATGTATGATGGCGAAAATTTAATGTATGATGGTGGATTAATGATTGGAAATAGCAGTAGTGCCGTTAGCGATGTAATACGTGGTACAGGCAGTGGCAACGATGCCGACTTTCAATCCATTAACCGCATACAACAATTGTTACCTGCTGCAACAAGCAATTTTGATACGTATGGGTTTATGAGTGATGTATCGTCAACCACACCCTTAAACATTCAGGTAAGGCATAAAAGTTTTGCATGGAGTAATACACCTGACAATAAGTATGTAATTGTTGAATATGTAATAAAAAACAATGCCGCATCAGCACTAAATAACGTACGTGCCGGTTTGTGTTTTGATTGGGATATTATGGATTATACCCAAAACCGTTCGTCCGAAAATGCAAGCATACGCTTAGGCTATTCATTTAATACACAAGTTGGCGGATTGTATGCCGGAGTAAAAGTTTTAACCAGTGGTGGTTTTAACCATTATGCTATTGATAACATTTCTGGTGGAGGTGGTGGTTTAGACATATCGGGCGGTTTTACAACAGCCGGTAAATTTACAACACTTAGTACAGCAAGGGCTGCTGCAGGTACTAATGGTACCGGCAATGATGTTATTGATATCGTTGCCACCGGACCCTATAACATTGCTGCAGGCGACAGTATAAAAATTGCATTTGCCATACTTGCCGGTACTGAATTGGCCGACTTGGAAAACAGCGCCAACAGTGCACAAATAAAATATGATGGCTTAACTGCCATTAAAGATTTGGATAACAAAATGCAATTACAACTTATGCCAAACCCAGCCAATGATTTGGTAAACTTAGGGTTTACAGTAGTCAGGCCAGGTGCAGTTAACATTAGTATTTATAATGCAAATGGCAAGCTGGTAAAGCAAACAGGTAACGTATATAGTATGGGTTATGTTAATGAGTCAATAAATACAAGCCAACTTAGCAACGGTATTTATATGATTGTTGTTAAACAAGGAAATAGTACAACCAGCACAAAACTTACCATAATGCATCAATAGTTTACGATTTGAAGTCAATTATTAATTTTGACCGCTGGTTTATAAAATTATCAATTCAGAAAGATTTAATATTAAAAATAAAAGCAAGTTATTATGAGTTTGAAAGGAATTATTTCCATTGCTAAAATGCCCGGTTTGTATAAAGTAATTGCACAATCGAAAAGCGGATTTATTGTTGAGTCATTAGGCGATAAAAAGCGCATGCCCGTTAGTGCAACACAACGCATCAGTATGTTAGAAGACATAAGTATGTATTGTAAAAGTGGCGATACACCACTAAAGGATATTTTTCAGAAAATGAAAAATAGTGAAGCGATTTTAAGTTTAGATGCCAAAGCTGATATCGAAAAATTAAAAGCTGCATTCGAAACCGTATTGCCCGATTATGATACCGAGCGCGTTTACAACAGCGATATTCAAAAGGTAATTAAATGGTTTCAGATGCTAAAAGATGAAGTAAGTTTTGAAGACGAGGCTGCTACCGGTGATGAAGCTGAAACAGCCGAAGCTGCAAAAGTGCGCAAAGCCGATGAGCATACACATAATAAATCAGTTGCAACGCATACACCCAAAGTGAGTTCCGATAAAAAAGTAGTAGCTACCAAAACACGTAAAAAAGTTTAAGGTTTTTACTGATAATCCAAACAGTCCATCATTGTAGTAACAGTGATGGATTTTTTATATCAACATAATATGAATACAAATACAATTTTAAGCAGGCAATACATTCCCCAATCGCTTGTAATAAAAACCTGGCAGGATATAGAGCCTTTTTATCAGCAATTAAAAAGCGCAGAACTTGCATCTTTTACACAACTGCAAAACTGGTTGGCACAACGAAGCGAACTCGAAACCATGTTACAGGAAGAAATGGGCTGGCGTTATATACGTATGACATGCGATACACAAAATAAAAATTACGAAACAGACTTTAATTATTTTGTTACCGATATTGAGCCCCACTGTGCATCATTCACAAACGATTTAAATCAAATGTTTTTGGCATGCCCTTATCATGGCGATTTGGATAGCAGGTATGCCAATTTTATCAGAACGGTTAAAAGTCAGGTAGCTATTTTCAGACCCGAAAATATTCCGCTAAAAGCAACACTACAACAAAAAGAACAACAGTATGGAGCCATTGCAGCAGCTATGACTGTTGACGTTGACGGTAAAACCCTCACATTACAACAAGCAGCAGTTTATTTAAAAGACAACGACCGGACTAAACGCGAATTGGTTTATAAAACAATAGCCAACAGAAGATTAGCGGATGCCGATACCTTGCAAAAATTATTTACCGAGCTGGTTAATTTGCGCCAACAAATTGCAGCAAATGCCGGTTTTACTAATTACCGCGACTATGCCTTCGAAGCCATGTGTCGTTTTGATTACACAGCCAACGATTGTTTTAACTTCCATAATTCAATAGCAAAATGTGTGATGCCACTTTGCAATGTATTAGACGCCAATCGTAAATCGCAATTGAAAGTTGAGTCGTATAAACCCTGGGATACCGAAGTAGATGCACAAGGTTTGTCCACATTAAAACCTTTTAGCAATGGAGAGCAAATGCTCGACAAATCTATTGCATGTTTTGATGACATTGATCCGATGTTAGGCAATTGCCTACGTCAGTTAAAAACGTTGCAAAGGGTTGATTTAGATTCGCGCATAGGCAAAGCACCCGGAGGTTATAACTACCCATTATACGAAACCAATGTGCCATTTATTTTTATGAATGCATCGGGCTTATTGCGCGATTTAGTAACCATGGTACATGAGGGCGGCCATGCCATACACAGTGTTGTTAGCAGCGATTTACCTTATGTTGAAATGAAAAGTTTTCCGAGCGAAGTTGCGGAATTGGCAAGTATGAGTATGGAGTTAATTTCGATGGAACACTGGCATGTGTTTTTTGATAATAAAGATGATTTAAAACGTGCCCGCAGAGAACATTTAGAAGATGTACTTACCGTACTGCCCTGGATTGCTGCTGTTGATAAATTTCAACATTTGATTTACACAAATGAAAACAATGAAAACGTGCGTTTAAAATTGTGGAACGAAACATTTAATGCATTTAGCAGTTCTGTTATAAACTGGCAGGATTGCGAGCGCTTTAAAACTTTTATCTGGCAAAAACAATTGCACATTTTTGAAGTGCCATTTTATTACATCGAATATGGTATGGCCCAATTAGGTGCCATTGCAATGTGGCGCAATTATAAATTACAACCTGCCGAAACCATTCAACAATATGTAGCGGCATTGCAGTTGGGTTATACCAAATCCATCAGCCAGATTTATGAAGCGGCAGGTGTGCGTTTCGATTTTAGCGAAAGCTACATAAACGAACTAATGAAATTTGTACAGGACGAATTAAACGCATTATAAAGGTAATTTTAATTCATGTTTAATGTGCGTGTTTATGGGCTGTTAATTCATCAACAAAATTTATTGTTGGCTGACGAAAGCTTTGCAGGTAAAACCTTTACTAAATTTCCGGGTGGTGGCTTGCAATTTGGCGAAAGTACGGTTGATTGTTTGAAGCGCGAGTTTATGGAAGAGTATGGTTGGGATGTTATTGTAAAACAACATTTTTACACCACTGATTTTTTTGTGCCTTCGGTATTTGACGCAAGGCAACAAGTACTTGCAGTTTATTATTTTGTTGAAGTTAATGAGACTTTGCTTAGTTTTAATTCATTGCATGCATTAGACGGTAGTGGTAGCTTGCGTTGGAAATCATTAAACACTTTAGTTATTGCCGATGTTACTTTTCCTATTGAAAAGCATGTTGTACATCTTTTGTTGCAATTGAATAACCGGTCTTAAAACAAACTAAATTTTTTATCAATTATAAACGTATGCCTTTGCATTGGTAAAGCCGCGCGACTGTGCAATACGAACCAATAATTCAAGGTCGGCCGTTAAAGGTATGTCATGTATAATTACCAAATAGCGTAGATGCTTACCAACTTTAATAGCCTTAATGGCTATAGAGTTTAAACGGTTGTCATTATATAAATCGCAGGCATTGTACAATGCATGTTCAATTGATAAAAAAGTACCAATAGAAAGCGCTTTTTGTTTTAGCGTTGTTGTGTTACCTAAACAATCGTGCAAATACTCAGTACTTAAAAAACGTTGTTTAAGTTCCGGGGTAAGTTGTATCTCTTCTAATAGCCTTACATTAACTAATTCAGTACCGGCATGCACAAAGTCTAAACCTTTGGCACCTGCATCAGTTAGGTCAATTATCCGTCCTTTAACAAAAGGGCCTCTGTCATTTATGCGCACAAAAATGTAGCGGCTATTTTCTTTTACCGTAACGCGCACAATACTATTTAGTGGTAGGGTTCGATGCGCTGCTGTTAAATTTTTATTCGAAAATATTTCACCATTTGCTGTCTTTCGGCCTTCAAATTTGGCTCCATAAAACGAAGCTTTGCCCGTAACCGATTTGTTCAGGTAAATACTGTCGTTTTGGGCAAATAACCCGGGTATATTTATAATAATACTTAAAAATAAAAACCCAATTTTCCTATGCACAGTGTTATGTATTTTAGCGTTAGATTTTTTTCGATTAATGCGATAATTCATGGATGCTTAAACCTGTTTAAAGAAAAACCGATACACTACAATCTACACTCATTTGGTTTCTTTATTTTAGTATTTGCTAAGTTAAAAATTGTATCAAGCCCACATTTATATTATGACAATAACTAATTAACAAACTGCAATATGAAAACTAATTTGTTTTTTAATTTCTATACATGCATAGCATTACTTTGTTGTGCATCAGGTTTTTCTTTACATGCGCAGCAAGCTGTAACAGTAGGCGATACGCTAAAACATAATATACCCGATACGATAACACGATTACAAGATCAAGTTCAAACGATTTCTGTTTTTAAAGCGCCCAATGGCAATTATTATACCGTTACATTAGAAAGGGTTGATGAACAGTTGGTGGCTCACGACAGTTTGTATTGTGTTACTGATTTGTATTTGGGTACCAAACGCAAACGTTCTAAAACAACACTGGTTTTAAGAAACTATAAAAGTTACAGTAGCATTAACGCCTTGCGCAACACATTGCCAACCGATAGTATTATGAAAAATGTAAATATCAGCAGTGCATCTAATTCAGTTCGTGTGCAACAAGAAAAAAAGAATATCACCATTCAAACTGCGTATATTTATGCTGTGAGCCGCGAAGATGATAACGACTTTCATGTTATAGTGGGCGATACACTGCCATATAACGCAAGCAAAAGTATTAATGTAGAATTATCGGGCTTGCCCAATCCACCAAATGCAGCTTCGGATTCATTACAAAATGCACGCACATCGTTCGAAGCATTTATGGGCGAAAAATGCAGCGGTGCTTATACTTTGTTTAATCCGCCTATTCCTATAAAAGTAAGTGGTAGCTTGTTTTATGATGTTGACCATGCACCAGGTATAATTGGCACAGGTATATTTAAGCCAAACACATCGTGGGAACTACATCCGGTAAGCCAAATTATTTTTAAGTAAACCACAAAAGTTAAATACGGTACCCCTATAAAAGAAAAGTGGTCGACAGTTTACTCTGCCGACCTGTTCGAAAAGTTTCTAACCTATATTTTTAATAGCAACTGCTATTTGTTTTTCTTTTTCGTTGAGCCAAATATATAGATATATTAATAAGTATTAAAAAAAGTTTAAAATTATTTTTTTAATACCTCAGCCATTGTAGTCCCAATATCTGCCGGGCTTGCACAAACATGTATGCCACATGCTGCCATAATTTTCATTTTAGCGGCAGCCGTATCATCAGCACCACCAACAATAGCACCGGCATGTCCCATACGCCTGCCCGGAGGAGCTGTTTGTCCGGCAATAAAACCAACTACCGGTTTTTTATTACCACTTGCTTTAATCCATTGTGCAGCTTCAGCTTCTAAGCTTCCGCCAATTTCGCCAATCATAATAATACCATCGGTTTCATCATCAGCCATAAATAATTCAATAGCTTCTTTGGTAGTTGTACCAATTATCGGATCGCCACCAATACCAATAGCTGTTGATACGCCTAAACCGGCTTTAACCACCTGATCGGCTGCTTCATAAGTAAGCGTACCCGATTTAGAAACAATTCCTATGCGCCCTTTTTTAAATACAAAACCGGGCATAATGCCAACTTTACATTCATCGGCAGTAATAATTCCGGGGCAGTTAGGTCCTATCATTCGGCAGTTTTTATCGCGCAAATACTCGCGTGCTTTAATCATATCGGCCACCGGAATACCTTCGGTAATGGTTACTATAAGTTTAATGCCGGCCTCGGCAGCTTCCATTATTGCATCAGCAGCAAATGCAGGTGGTACAAAAATAATCGAAACATCGGCTTTAGTTTGTTTAACCGCTTCGGCAACGGTATTAAATACTGGTAGTTCTAAATGCTCATGTCCACCTTTACCGGGTGTAACACCACCAACTACATTGGTGCCATATTCAATCATTTGAGATGCATGAAAACTTCCTTCGCTTCCGGTAAAGCCTTGTACAATTACGCGTGAATCTTTATTTACTAATATGCTCATATACGGAGTGTATTTAAATGTTTTTTTTTAAGCGGTGCGAAAGTAGTTTTTTATAAATACACCACTATAGCAGCTGTTTATTTTTGAGGTATATTTTAATTATCAGCTACTTGTGCTTATTAGTAAACAGTTTTTAAAGTTGTAAGTGCGCATTTTATTGAATAGAAATTGTAACCTACTACTTTTTACAAACATTTTTCTGCCACCTTTGTTTTATGATTTATAACGTAACAGATACCATAGTGGCATTGGCTACTGCTCCCGGCACTTCGGCCATTGCTGTTGTTCGATTAAGCGGCATGCAGGCTTTTCAGATTGCAGAACAAATTTTTAAAAGCCGCAACAATCGTTCTAAGGACTTTAGTAAATTTAAATCACATACTGTTCATTACGGAACGTTGCAAGCCAATGGTCGGGTTATAGATGAGGTGCTGGTTAGTATTTTTAAAAATCCCTATTCATATACCGGTCAGGATATTGTAGAAATTTCCTGTCATGGCTCGCCATATATCGTACAACAAATTATAAATACTTGTATAAAATTTGGTGCACGTTTGGCATTAGCAGGCGAGTTTACCTGGCGGGCTTTTATGGCCGGTAAATTAGATTTAGCACAAGCCGAAGCAGTTGCCGATGTAATTGCTGCCGATAGTAAAAGTAACCATCAAATTGCTTTGCAACAATTGCGTGGAGGTTTTAGCAGTGATATTAAAAAACTGCGCGAATCATTAATTCATTTTGCATCGCTTATTGAATTGGAATTGGATTTTGCCGAAGAGGATGTAACTTTTGCCAGCCGCCAGCAATTAACTCAGTTGGTTAGTAACATGCACCAAACCATTGATGCTTTGGCGCAATCGTTCGAAATAGGTAATGTGATGAAGCATGGCATACCCGTTGTAATTGCAGGCATGCCCAATGTGGGCAAATCAACCTTACTAAACGCCTTACTTAATGAAGAGCGTGCAATTGTTAGCGAAATTGCCGGCACCACACGCGATACAATTGAAGAGCAAATTAATATTGAAGGTTTAAATTTCAGATTTACGGATACAGCAGGCATCAGACAAACGGTTGATGCAATTGAAGCATTGGGCGTGGAGCGCACTTATCAAAAACTGAAGTTAAGTGCTGTTGTAATTTACATGTTTGACCCTAAGCATGTTACTCCGGTTGAGGTTCTGAAAACTCTGGATGAATTGAAAAGTAAACTGCCCGATGTGAAAGTAATTTTACCTGTGTTGAATAAAACCGACACCATACCTGAGTCTGAACTTGTTCCTTTTAATCAGATAGCCGAAATAAGTTTTATTTCGGCCAAACAAAAATGGCAAATTGAAAAGCTCATTCAATTATTATTAAACAAAGTGCAACATGTTAAAGTAAGTTTAGATTCGACAATCGTTGTAAATGTGCGCCACAAAGAGGCATTGGATAATACCAGCCAAGCCTTACAAAAAGTGCTTCATGGTATTGAAACCCAAATATCGGGCGATTTTTTAGCCAGCGACATTAGAGAAGCACTTTATCACCTCGGACTTATTACCGGTGAGATTGCCACCAACGACCTGCTTGAAAACATCTTTAGTCGCTTTTGCATCGGCAAATAAAAGTACACCGTCTGTTGTATTAAATATCCTCTTAACTCTCAAATAATCACAATTTTCAAAATTGAAAACACAATTTGATTATGAAAAAAAAATCAATTGATGTTGGCTCAACATGGAAATTAAACGTACAGCATTATCAAGGATAAATTATACAACTTTCGTTGTAATATCGGTTCGTTTCAAAATCAAAATAATACCTTAGCCATGCTATGAAATCTTTTATTTGGGCTTTTGCCTTTTCGATATTTCCAACCATATTATACGCACAAGTGGGATCTATAATTAATCTGGGTGTGGTTAAATCTAAATATGCATCAGGCTATAATGTTGATGTTTGGCTACCTGCAAACTACAGTGCATCGAAGCAATATGCAGTAATATACATGCACGATGGGCAGATGCTTTTTGATAGTACAACCACGTGGAATAAACAAGCATGGATGGTACAAAATGTGGTTGCTAATTTAATGGCTGAAAATAAAATAGTGCCAGCAATAATTATTGCCATACATAATAACGGACAAAGCCGCCATGCAGATTATACACCACAAATACCTTTTAAAAAATTAAAGCGGCAACAGCAAACTGCAATGTATCATGATACAACTGCTTATGGCAATAATGTGTTTGCAAATTTTAAAGTAAACAGCGATAACTATCTTAAGTTTTTAGTGAATGAGTTAAAACCACTTATTGACAAACGATTTAGCACCTATACCGACAAGAGCCAAACCATTATTATGGGAAGCAGCATGGGTGGTTTGATTTCATTATATGCCATTTGTCAATATCCCGAAATTTTTGGTAAGGCAGCATGCATGTCAACCCATTGGCCATTGGTTTTTAAAACCGACAACAATCCTTTTCCGGATGCAATGCTCCAATATTTAATTGGCAAATTACCACAACCCGAAAGCCACATGCTTTATTTCGATATGGGCACCATGGGTATCGACTCATTGTACGAAAGCACACAAATTCAGGTTGATGCTTTATGTATTGATATAGGTTATAACAGCAATAATTTTATGTCAGTTGTTTTTGAAGGTGCCGATCATAATGAAAAAGCATGGCATAAACGTTTGCATATTCCGCTGCAGTTTTTGCTCAAACCTTAATTTGTTTTTATCCTATATAGTAACATTAATTCATTAAGCACTATGCATTATCCATATCAAATAAAATCGCAACAGCAATATGAAAACGATTATGCCCTGAGCATTAAAAATCCAAAGGAGTTTTGGGCAAATGTTGCGCAACATTTTACCTGGTTTAAGCCATACGATACGGTTTTAAACTGGGAGTTTAATACACCTGATGTAAAATGGTTCGAAGGTGGTAAACTGAACATTACTTATAATTGTTTAGACAGGCATGCGGCTACACATCCCGATAAGGTTGCATTTATTTTTGAACCTAACGATATTAATCAACGCACACAAAAAATAACGTATGCGCAATTGTTGCAACAGGTTAGCCAAACTTGTTATGCATTACAAAGCATAGGCGTACAAAAAGGAAGCCGCGTAATTATTTACATGGGTATGGTGCCACAATTGGCAATAACTTTACTGGCATGTGCGCGTATGGGTGCCGTGCACAGTGTGGTATTTGGAGGGTTTTCGGCACGTGCCATTGCCGATAGAGTTGCTGATGCCAAAGCTGATTTTATAGTTACCTGCGATGCTGCAAACCGCGGTGCCAAACACGTACTACTAAAAGAAATTGTTGACGATGCTTTGCTACATGTTGATGTGAAAAAAGTGCTGGTTTATAAACATGCAGGCATTAATGTAAATATGAAACCAGACCGTGATGTGTGGTTGCATGACATACAAAACAAATTGCAAGTGCAAAGCCTGCCTTTATTTCAACCGGTAGTAATGGATGCCGAAGATATGTTGTTTATTCTTTACACTTCGGGTAGCACGGGCAAACCAAAAGGCGTAGTGCATACTTGTGGTGGTTATATGGTTTGGGTGGCTTACACTTTTGTAAATGTGTTTCAATACAAGCCCGGTCAGATATTTTTTTGTACGGCTGATATTGGCTGGATTACAGGCCACAGTTACCTCGTATATGGTCCACTGTTAGCGGGGGCTACCAGTTTAATGTTTGAAGGCATACCGCATTATCCCGATGCCGGCCGTTTGTGGGATATAGTTGATAAACATCGGGTAGAAGTTTTATATACAGCACCCACAGCTATACGAAGTTTAATGGCAGCCGGTTTAGATTTTGTAAAAGATAAAAATCTAACTTCATTAAAAGTATTGGGTACTGTAGGCGAACCCATTAACGAAGAAGCCTGGCATTGGTATCATAAATATATTGGTAATGGTAATTGCCCTATAGTTGATACCTGGTGGCAAACCGAAACCGGTGGCATACTTATTTCGAACTTAGCAGGTATAACACCGCATAAACCGGCACATGCAACTACACCATTGCCCGGTGTGCAACCTATATTGCTTGATGATCAGGGCAAGGAAGTAACAGGTAATAACGTAAGCGGTAATTTATGTATAAAATTTCCTTGGCCTGGTATGTTGCGCACTACTTATGGCGATCATGAAAGATGTAGGCAAAATTATTTTGCCACTTATGCCGGATATTATTTTACCGGTGATGGATGCATGCGCGATGCCGAAGGCCATTATCGAATTACCGGTCGTGTAGATGATGTATTAAATGTAAGCGGGCACAGATTAGGCACTGCCGAAATTGAAAATGCAATTAACACACATCAAGGAGTTATTGAAAGTGCTGTGGTGGGCTTTCCGCATGATATCAAAGGGCAGGGCATATATGCATACGTTATTTATCAGGGTGATGATGTGGATGCACAAGCCAATATTGCTATTACGGTTAGTAATATGATTGGTGCCATAGCACGGCCCGATAAAATTCAATTAGTAGCCGGCTTGCCCAAAACCCGAAGCGGAAAAATTATGCGCAGAATTTTGCGAAAGATTGCCGAAGGAGAAATTAATCAGTTAGGTGATGTAACTACACTATTAGACCCAACTATTGTTGACGATATAAAAAATAACAGGCAATAAATCGCACCGTGCTATTTTAAACCAAGTCTTTCTTTAAGTAGCTGATAACCGTTGCGGCTTAGGGGTATTAAATTACCATTGCTAAGACGCGCCATGTGGTTTGATTTGTCGCCCATTTCGATACCACTTACCAAATCAAGTTTAACTATGTAACTACGATGCAGGCGTAAAAATGCTTTGGGGTTAAGCACTTGTTCAAAATAGGACATGGTTTTTTTCTTCAGGTAGCAGTCTGTTGCCGTAAAAACTTTTACATAATCATCAAATGCTTCAAAATACATCACGTCATCAAAAGCAATTATTTTAACCAAACTACCTTCTTTTACAACCAAACGATTGGTGTTTTCAGTAACTTGGTTGTTCACCAAATCTACAACCGGCTTTGTTTGCTGCCCGGGTAATTGCAGCCATTTGCTGATAGCTTTATTAAAACGCTCCTGCGAAAAGGGTTTTAGCAAATAATCAACAGCATGTGTTTCGAAGGCCTTTACAGCATACTTGTCAAATGCAGTTGTAAATATTACAGCCGGTATTTTGTCTAATAACTCTAACATTTCAAAACCATTAATTTTAGGCATCTGCACATCTAAAAAAATTAAATCGGGTTGATGTAAGTTAATTGCCTTTATGCCCTCATATCCATTATTGCAGGTAGCAACAATCTGAAATAAAGTATGTGTGCTTAAAAATTCGACCACTATACTTTGCGCTAATAGCTCATCGTCAATTATTATAACTTTATACATAGAGCGGAATTTGTAAAGTGGCAGTAAACAAATTGTATTGCGTAGTGGTTTGTAATAAATCGTTTCGGCCAAAAAGTAAATATAATCTGCGGCTTACTGCCGATAAACCAAAACCTGTACCCAGGTTGGCATTTGTAGTTGCGGCATCAAACGGATTGGTTATTGCAAGTTGCAAATAGCTATCTTTTGTTTCTGCCGATACGGTAATGGTTACTTCATCTAACGTATCGTATAGCCCAAACTTTATTGCATTTTCAATAAGCGGTTGCAACAGTAATGGCGGTAGTAAACATGTAAGTGCATTTGGGTGTATATCCAAATTTGTACGCAGCCTGTTTCCAAAACGTACTTTTTCTATTTCTAAATACAACTCAATTTGTGCAAGTTCTTCGCTTAAAGGCACCGGTTTCTGGTCGTCTTTTTTTAAAGTGCTTCGTAAAAAATCAGACAATTGCTGAATCATTTTGCGTGCGGTTTCGGGCTTGCTTCCGGCCAAAGCACTAATTGAATTAAGGCTGTTAAATAAAAAATGCGGCTGAAGTTGTTGTCTGAGTTTGGCAAGTTCGGCATCGCGCAAAAGCAATTCGGCTTCTTCTTTTCGTTTCAAATGCGCCTCATGTTGTTTGTTATTAATAAGCAGCCAATGTACCACCATTATAAACGCCAACATAAGTAATGTAAACATATAACGTACAGGTAAAACCGATTTATAAAAACGTGGATAGTAGGCGGGCTCAATCACTAAATAATTTAAGGTTAGGGTAGTAAGCCAAATGCATGCAATACTCATTAGCAACAAATAAATTATGCGATACCAAATACCCGAATTACCAGGATTGTAAAATTTAAAAGTGCTGTTAATTGTAAAGCCTGTAAGTGCAATAAATGCATTGGCAATAAATGCATCGGTAAATGCAGCTTGCCAGGGTAAAAATAATTGTTGTAGTATAAAAGCATGGGTAATTGTCCATGCAAAAAAACTACCTGCAACAATTATTAAGGTTTTATTTTTAATATAATACTTACTCACCAAATTTGGTATATACATATAAAACTAACTGTACTACTTGTATAAACAACACGCAGATTAATGAATGTATCATCATAATTAAAGTGTGTGATTTGGTTTAGTTAAAACTTAAAATTTCGATACCACCAAAAACAGCATTGCCTTTAAGCACTAAAAATTTGTTGCTGCCTGCCTCCGGGTTTCTGATTATATGGCGTTTATCTTCAATACCGCCTAACACGGCAGTTAACTCTGATTTTATTTCCCAATGCGTTGGCACAATTAAACGGGTACCTCCAAATACTGCATTAACTTCAAGTTCTACAATTTGAGTTATATCTGCCTGAATCAGATTAAGCTCGGCACTGCCAAACACTGCATTTAATTCGCCACCTTTAAAGTCTTTGCTTACTACAATTTTTTTTACCGAGCCAAATACAGCCGATGCTTCTACAAAATCGCTGGCACTACTGCTTTGATAGGATGCACCTGTACTTTGATTGCCCATTGCGGCTTCGTATTTATTCCATTCGGTTTGATTGTTTTTAAAATTTACACGCGGCTTTATCATGATGTAAATACCAACCAATATAATGCCTATGGGCCACATATAACGGTGTAAGTGCATGTCAGGCAAAATATCGCCTACTAAGAATAATCCACCAATCAATACCAATATAAACCAACTGATGTTTTGAAAATCGCTTTTAAATCCAATAAACAATCCGATACCAATCAATATAATTTCCCACTTAAATAACCAATAAGGTAAATAAAAGCCCATTTGTTTTAGTAGAAATATTAAGCCAATAACAACTACAATAAAGCCACCTATTATTTTGTTGTTTTGGTTGCCGGCATTAGGCATGTATGTATTGTTGCCTGTTTGTTTGTTACTTTGATTACTGTTATTGTAATCGTTATCTAATACTTCCATTTTTAATTGGTTTTTAATTTATGGGTACAAACATATTTTCACGCTGCAAGCAATCCAACAGTAAATCGGCAAATGACATGCGTTGTCGGTAAACAACATAAACCATCGGTAAACGATAAAATATGAATTCATCTTTTTTAATTTTGAGTTAATAGAACACACTTATTATTTTACCATACTATTTAATGGCACTTTAAAGGCGTTAATTATAAACTATGAAAAACATTTATTTGGTTTTGCTGCTGTTTGCAAACCTAACCCAAGCACAATTATTCGATACACACAGCCTAACACATGCCGATACTTTGCGCGGTATGCTTACTCCGGTGCGTACTTGTTTTGATGTTACCTACTACTATTTAAATGTAAAGGTTGACGTTGACTCGCAACAGATAGAAGGCGTAAATACCATTAATTTTAATGTGTTGGCATCAACCGATAGTATTCAAATTGATTTATTCGAACATTATAAAATTAAAAGTATTGTACACAACGATCAGTTTTTAGATTATACCAGAGATGGCAATGCTGTTTTTGTAAAGTTTAAAAAAACATTGCAGCAAGGCAGCAGACAAACTATTTACTTCTCGTATCAGGGCAAACCCAACATTGCTAAAAACCCACCCTGGGATGGGGGTTTTACGTTTAAAAAAGACAGCAGTGGTATGCCCTGGGTTGGTGTATCATGTCAGGGTTTTGGTGCCAGTTGCTGGTGGCCTTGTAAAGACCATCAAAGCGATGAGCCCGATAGTATGACCATAGCCATTACATGTCCGTCTAATTTAATAAATGTATCAAACGGCCGCCTACGTAAAAAGGAAGCCAATCAAAAAGGCTACATGCGATACGAATGGTTTGTGGCAAATCCGATAAACACTTATAATGTAACCTTGAATATTGCAAACTATGCACACTGGCACGACACCTTGGATGCACTAACGCTTGACTACTACGTACTGCGCGAAAACGAAGTTAAAGCGCGTAAACAATTCGAACAGGTAAAACCCATGCTTACCTGTTTCGAAAAATATTTTGGTAAATATCCCTGGTATAGCGATGGTTATAAATTGGTTGAAACACCATATTTGGGTATGGAGCATCAAAGTGCCGTAGCCTATGGCAATCAGTATAAAAACGGATACTTAGGGCGCAGCCTCTCAACATCAGGCATTGGTAAAAAGTTTGATTACATTATCATACATGAAACAGCACATGAATGGTGGGGCAATAACATTACTACCAAAGATATTGCCGATATGTGGGTGCACGAAGGTTTTACAGTTTATGCCGAAGCCTTGTATTGCGAATGTTTATGGGGCTATGACGACTATATTAAATACATTAACGGCATGAAGTTTAACATACAAAACGATAAACCTGTTATTGGTCTGTATGATGTAAACACCGAAGGCAGTGGCGATATGTATAATAAAGGCGCCATGTTGGTTCATACGTTACGCAGTATTTTTAATGACGATGAAAAGTTTTTAGGGCTGCTAAAAAAAATACAAAAAGATTTTTACCATCAAACGGTTACTACCAAACAAATTGAAGACTATTTTACAAAGGCTTACGGTAAAGATTTGCAACCGGTATTCGATCAGTATTTGCGTAATAAATCTATTCCAAAATTGGCATTGCAATTACAAGATGGTGTAGTTAAATACAGATGGCAATGCGATGTGGCTGCATTTAATATGCCTGTAAAAATTAAAGCGGCCGATAGTTATGTTTGGATTGAGCCTACAACACAATGGCAAACTTTAAAAGGTTATTCAAACGTTGATGATGTTAAAGTAGCTACCGAATTATTTTATATAAAGGTTATAAAGCCTTAAAAACTATATTTGAACTATAAATTTAAACCGATGAAAAAGCTTATAGTATTATTGTTGTTTTTCAGCAGTGCATTGTTTGCACAGGATACCATCTTTAAAAAAGATCAAACAAAAATTATTACCAAAGTGGTAGAAGTAAATCAAGACGATATAAAGTTTAAAGATTTAGATATTGCTGATGGCCCTATGTTTACAATGGAAAAATCAGAAATTGTACGAATTGTTTTTTCAAGCGGAAAAGAAGTTAGGTTTAATCCTGACCCATACAGCGTAAGTGGCGATGTTGAAGTACGCGATAAAACCAAAGCAATCAAGTTCGAATTTTTTTCGCCCTTAACCGATAACATAACATTTTGTTATGAATTTATGTATCGGGTTGGACTTAATATCGAAGCCAAAGTAGCCCTCATTGGTTTGGGTGTTGCCGATTATCCAAAAGCCAGTGGTGCCTTTTTTAAAGTAGGCCCCAAATTTTTGCTCGGCAGCGATTATGTTTCGGGTAATACCAAATATGCACATGGTTTGCGGGGCCGTTATTTTAAACCCGAAATTACCGTTAGTATATATACCAGAGAAGAAGGCGGTGTAAGTTCGTTTGGCGGTACCACCAAACGTGATGAAGTACGCTTTGCCAGTTATGGTATTGGTTTGGTTTATGGCCGCCAGGTTATATTGGGCAAAGTAGTTACTATGGATTGGTACTTAGGTTTGGGTTATGCCTTACATACAGCTGATGTAAAATACAGCAACAGCACCGTAAATAACAACATTGACTATGAAACGGAAGCTTCGTACGATTATAGTCATTTATATTTTGGCCGCAGTTTCCCTATGACATTATCAGCGGGCATTACCGTAGGATATTTATTTAAATAAACAGGTGTATAACCCGAAGCCTGTACAACTAAATCAAACTGAAATTATTAATTTATACGCAACAATTATTAAAAAATGAAAATCGAAACCGATAAAGTAGTAACACTAACATACAGTTTAAGCAGCAACCCTGCAGGCGAAGAAGCAAAGTTTGTTGAAGAAGCAGGCACTGAAAATCCATTAATTTTTTTGTTCGGGCATGGCAACATGATTCCGAAATTTGAACAGGAAATAGAAGGCATGCAAACTGACGATGCCTTTAGTTTTAGTATAACAAGTGCCGATGCTTATGGCCAATTTATGCCCGATGCGTTGGTGCATATACCAATGGATGTTTTTATAATAGATGGCAAACCGGATACGGAAATACTACAAGTTGGTAAAATGGTCCCCATGCGAAATGACGAAGGCCAAACTTTAAACGGAAAAATTAAAAGCATAGAAAAAGAAACTGTGCTTATGGATTTTAACCACCCATTGGCGGGCCACGATTTACATTTTACCGGTAAAATTACGGAGGTACGATTAGCGAAGGATGATGAACTGAGCCATGGACATGTGCATGGCGACCATTGCCATCATTAATTATTTTCGCTTTAGCTGCATTGAGCCTTTAAAAAAAACAATCCATGCAGCGGCAAAAAACAATCCGCCAATTGGTGTTAACGGTCCTATAATGGCTTTGGGTACTGCAATTAAATCGGCAATTGCCAATGCATAAAGCGAGCCGCTAAATAAAACAATGCCTATTTGCATTAACCACGCTGCATGTTTAAAAGCGTTATGTTGGGTTATAATTAAAGCAAGTGTAGCTATGCCCATGCCTAATGCATGATAAAAGTGATACTGCACTCCTTTTTCAAAAATTTGCAATTGATAAACGCTTATTATTGGCTTTAATGCATGTGCGCCCATTGCACCTAATAGTACTGCAAGCAGGGCATTTACAGCCGCTGCTTGCAGTAATTTTGACGGGTATTTCATGGAAAGATTTATGATTTTATAAATCTGCTTTTACCTGCGCGAGCCTATATATCTATCTAACTCTTCAATACTGCTCTCAAAAGTAAATACATCATTCAATTTAAAATAGTTGCCTCTGTCGTAGGTAAAATCGTAAGCATATTTTGCAAAATCAAGTTTGGTTTCTTCGAATGTAAATAAGGCAGTAAGTTCTTTTACCTGAGCTGTTAAAAGGCAGTGGTCGCGCAATACTTGTTTGGCAATGGTAAGTTTGGTATCCTCAAATGTTTTTGAGGCTATGGTGCTTTTTAAATCTCTAAAGTCATTATCAAATAAAGGACGTTCGCAACCGATTGGGCCCGTGTAACCGGGCACGTACACAACCGCTGGTGGTGGTGGTGGTGGTACAGGTGCGCCACCTGTTGTGCTAACATTCATATTAATTCCGGTTGCACTTGTGTTTACACTCATGCCCATACCATCAACATTAATATTCATATTAAAATTGTCGGTAGCTGTGTTTTGCTGTGTTTGCGAATAAGTTTGCGTATTGGGTGTTGGCGGAGTTGGTGGAGTTGGTGTTTGTGGCGGTGTTGGTTGTGCATTCACAATTGGACTTTCACTTATAAAACGCATTGTATATTTTCCTT
Source organism: Bacteroidia bacterium (assembly GCA_016788165.1). Classification (GTDB taxonomy): domain Bacteria; phylum Bacteroidota; class Bacteroidia; order AKYH767-A; family OLB10; genus JAEUTH01. The sequence continues at coordinate 26,568 of JAEUTH010000030.1, forward strand.
TGCTGTTTTTGCTTATCGAAAAAGTTCGCTCTAAGCCCGGCTCTACAAATAAATTAAAACTTGTTTCGGCAATTCTCGGGTCATCAAAAAGCACCTTCAATTTATATTGTGGTGCAGTTAAGCCTGTAAGTTTTACATTGGTTTCCGGTTTTTCATTTTGGCGTAGTCCATTTAAAATTAATGTAAATCGTTCACCGTTTTCGGTAAATAGCACTGCTTGACCAACTTGCGCATTTACAAATGCAAACAGAAACAGTAAAACAAATGTGCTCGTTATTTTTTTCATGTTGTTGATGGTTTATTTATTGGAACAATGTTAGCATAAAAAAATAAAATTTAGATTAAGTTGTGTTATCTATTTAATTCTGAAACTACCTATGCACCATTTTATTTTGCCATATATATTACATTTGAAGCCCTTTAATTATCAGTTATATGCGCAATATATTGGTGCTGGGTGCAGGTCGCTCGGCTTCTACATTAATAAATTATTTGCTTAAACATAGCAGCCAACAACAATGGTATGTAACCGTTGCCGATGCATCGCTGCAATTAGCCCAACAAAAAGTAGCCAGCCATAGTCATGCAACAGCTATTCAAATAGATGTAGAAACAGAAGAATTAGATAAATATATTTCGAAAGCAGATATTGTAATTAGCATGTTACCCGCTCACATGCATGCACCTGTTGCTGTAGCTTGTTTGAAGCATCGTAAGCATTTAGTAACAGCAAGTTATGTATCGCAACAAATTGCAGCCTTACATAATGATGCAAATGATGCCGGTATTACTTTTATGAATGAATGTGGTTTAGACCCGGGTATTGACCACATGAGTGCCATGAAAATAATTGATAAACTGCATGCCGATGGTTGTACAATTAAGAGTTTTAAATCTTATTGTGGCGGCTTAGTGGCACCGCAAAGCAACAATAATCCATGGGGATATAAATTTACCTGGAATCCACGAAACGTAATTTTAGCAGGCCAAAGCACAGCCCGTTATATCGAAAACAATTCTTACAAATACATTCCATACAATAGGCTTTTTACACAAACAGAAAGTATTGATATACCTGACTTTGGTTTGTTTGATGGTTATGCCAACCGCGATTCGTTAAGCTATCGAAATGTTTATGGTTTGCACAATATTCCTACCCTTTTGCGTGGCACCTTACGTTACGAAGGTTATTGTAAAGCATGGGATGTTTTTGTACGATTGGGCTTAACTGACGATTCGTTTAAAATCGAAAATGCATCAAACCTAAGTTATGCAAAATGGCTTTCATCTTTTTTGCCAAAACATACAACAAATATGAGGCAAGCTGTTGCTGATTTTTATGGCATTGATGTAAATGATAAAGTTATGGATGCCGTATGGTTTACCGGCATTGCAAGCGATGATTTGATTGGTTTGGATAATGCCTCACCGGCACAAATATTACAACACAAATTAGAACAATGCTGGCAGTTACAGCCTAACGATAAAGATTTGATTGTTATGGTGCATTTGTTTGATTACGAAGATGCAAACAAAAAGAAACAGCAATTAAAATCATGGTTAACGGTGATAGGCGATGATGCAGCTTACACTGCAATGGCTAATACCGTTGGTTTACCTTTGGCTATTGTAACTAAATTAATTTTAAACGGGCAGATAAAAGATACAGGTGTGTTGCTTCCGGTAAAGGCTGATGTTTATAATCCGATTTTAAATGAATTAGAAACCTTGGGTGTTGTTTTTAATGAAAGCCACATTTAGTAACTGTGTAACTAAAGTAAAGATTTTAATAACAACCCAATTACAGCAGCTACAGCTATAATGTAAGGCTCTTGTATTTTCTTTATATAAATTAATGCAAGTATGCTGGCAATGGCAATAAGGGCTGTAGGCACATCGGTAATACTTCGCATACCAATTACTACTACGGCACCAACCAAGGCACCTACTACGGCAGCAGTAATACCATCAACAAAAGCTTTAATGCTTTTGTTTTTGGCAATGCGTTTAAAATAGGGGGCAGGTATTACAGTTAATAAATAACAAGGTAAAAAAGTAGCTATCGCAGCCACACATGCACCCGGAAAACCTGCAACCAAATAGCCGATAAAACCAACAGTTATTACAACAGGCCCTGGTGTAATCATAGCCACAGCTACAGCATCAACAAATTGCTTTTCAGTTAGCCATTGGTATTCAATTACAACGCCACTATGCAGAAACGGAACTATGGCCAGTCCACTACCAAAAACAAATGCACCTGCTTTCGTAAAAAACCAGGCAATGTCAATAAGGGTATTGCTATCGAAATGCAAAAACGAAAATCCGGTTAATACAATGGATTGTGTTGTTTTCTGATTTGAAAACCATGCCGGTGGAGCTTTTATAAACATATATAGTAACCCTGCAAACACAAACAATAATACATCTTCCGATTGGGTGATAATTGTAATTACTCCGGCAACGAGAAAGAACAACCAAAGCAGCCATTTTTCTCTTATGGCTACAATTGAAAATTTGCTTAGCGATTTGATGGTGAGTTTGTAACTGCTCATAACAATAATGCCAATTACGGCAGCTCCTACACCGTAGAATACAGCTTGCATCCAAGGCAGGCCGCCATATATTTTATAGGCTATGCCAATCAACACAACCATAATAAATGAGGGAATTACAAAAGCCAATCCGCACAAGGTTGCACCTAAAATGCCATAATGCACAAACCCTAAATAAATTCCCAATTGGGCTGCTAAAGGCCCCGGGGCTAATTGCGCTAATGCAAGCCCTTCTTTATATTCTTCTTCGCTAATCCATCCTTTTTTTTCAACCAAATCGCTATGCATATAGCCAACTAATGCCACCGGCCCGCCAAAACCGGCATAGCCTAATTTTAAAAAGTATAAAACCAATTGGCGTAAAGTGTAAGCGGGTGTATTATGCGTATGATCCATGGTTTGTTGGTTGGATAGGATGATGTTTTGGTTTTAAATATTTAATAGTCATTAAAAAAAAGTGGCAAATTCAAATTGGAATCAGCCACTTCTATAACAATAAAAATTGATTTTATTATTTGCCTTTCATTAAATCCTCTTGCGATTTTACTTCATATCCGGCAGGTATAACAAACATATCATCACTAACCTTTTGTGCTTGTACACTCTTGCATTGCATTTTCATGTTGCCATCCATATTTGCGACAGGTACTTCATAACGCATCATAAAACCTTCAATTTCTTTAAACTGACGTGTACCGGTGGTGTTACCAACAATATCTTTAGTGTACCAAACTTCAACTTTAGTACCTTCATCATCAGCAACCCAAGCTTTATAACATTTGTAGCCGGCAATAGTTGTTGTTTCATCCGTTTTGGTAACCGTATATTTTTTCTTGTCACTGTCAATTTTGTCAATGTCCATTTTGGTTGCTGTTTTTTTTCCCATCATATCCATAAGCATGGTCATGGTTTTATCTTTATCGTTATAAATGTTTACCATCGTCATCATTGACATATCCATTTCAGTTCGTGTTTTACCTTCTTTAAAATAAATGGTGGCTTCTTTGGGCATCATTGCTTTGTATTGTTCATCCATGCCTTCGGTTGGAAATTCTAAATCGAAAATAGCTTTGCCTTCCACTATTTTATCTTGCGCATTAGCGGCCGGTATAAATGCGATGCATGCTAATGCCAGTGCCGGAATAAGTTTTTTAATATTCATCTGATTGTTTTTTTAAGATTTAAGATTGCGCCAATATATATATAAACGGCATCAGCTTTATAAAAATTCGGCAATTAAGCCATGAAAGTGATGTGTGCCCGTTTCGCGTTTGGTAGCATAACGACCATGTTTGTAAAATCTGGAACCTATGCCTTTCTGCACGCTTTCAACTATAGCTTCATCTTCGCGTTCAACTTTGTCTAATGCATTTATCTGACCGCTTACATCTGCATTTGGGTAAGCAAAACAAATAAACGATACACGCGTCAAATGAGGTGTTATGGGTTTAACCACATTTACACTTAAGCCCCAAGGATAGAAATTGAGCATGGTGTTAGGAAACATCCAATAATAAAGCGCAGCAATTGATTTTTCATTGTGTTGTATAGGCAGTGTAGGGTAGCCACTTTGTGCATAGCCTATTTGTAACGAACTATATTTAAAGCATTGTGTGTGATAGCTGCTATAATCAAGTGTTTTATTTAAATCGTGGTGTACAAATGGTATATGAAAACCTTCTAAATAGTTTTCGCAATACAACGCCCAATGTGCCTGTACCAAATAATCGCGCGATAGGGTAGGTTGATAGATGTAATCGGTTGAAAGTTGTTTAATAAATGGACGTATCGGATCAATACATACTTCAAAATCCATTGCCGGAGTAGCAGCAACAAAAAACATTTGCAACCATTGTTTTAACTGCAGTTGTGTTAAATGATCGGTTGGGGCCGGAAAATTTTTTACATCTTCAAACTCAGGCATGCTTAGCATGTTGCCATTTAAATCAAATTTACGGCCATGGTAACGGCATCGGATGTGGTTTTGCATACAAGCATTTTCTACCAGTATTTTACCACGATGTGTACATACGTTACTTAAACATTGATGCTGGTTGTTTTGGTTTGTTATGAGTAGCGGCTCATCTAAAAATCCGGGCAGTAGTGTAAATGGCTTATTACTTCCGTGCAGTTGTGCCGCTTGGGTTAAGGATGCAAATTGCCATGTTTTTAAAAATATATCGGTTTTACTTTTTTCAAATATAGCTGCATCAGTGTAGAAGCTGCCGGGAAGTGTATGTGCTTCGGTTATGTTTTTGTTTATTTCAAATTTCATGGCGATGCATTAATACGTGTTAAAAATTTAATCTGTTTTCAAATAGTAACCTGTATTCTATTTGTTCAAAATTCAAACAAGTGATTGTGTCACAAAAAAATAAGCCAATAGCGCTAATTAATTTTTGCAGTTTCAAATGTGATGGCTTTATAGTATTTTATTTTGAAGAAGATTTATGCGTTGAATGTACAATAATCAGAAACGTTTATTGTTTCTTTAAGATAACTCCGGTTAACTTATTTAGCATGAGTTTATTCGAAAAACTTTGACCCGTAATCAAATCCTGATAATTTCCTTCAGGCAAATCAATTACCAAATCTTTACTATCTGTGTTTAATGCAATTAAAATTGAGGTTTCGTTGTTGGTGCGTTTATATATTAATGTTTTATCATCTGATTTAATAAATTCTAAACTACCGTTTATCAATACGGGATTTTGTTTTCTTATTTTACAAAGTGATTTGTAAAACTGAAAATGTGATTTATTAAAACGTACTTCGTCAACGTGCTTTGAGTTACCATTAAAGTTGTTTTTATACTCGGGTTCAAAATCCATACCGGGCCACATCATAGGCTTACGGCAGTAGGGGTCGTCAGCGCCCCACATGCCCATTTCATCGCCATTCCAAATATGAGGCGCACCTATATTGCAAAAGTTATGTATTAAATACAATTTCACTTTTTTAAAGGTATCCTCATCAGGCTTTTGTGTTTTGTAAGTTGCATCAGCCCCGGGCGATGCATTAAATTTATATTTTCCGGTATTATAAAAACTGGTAAGCAAACGCGGTGTATCGTGTGTGGCCGAAACATTCATCATGGCCTGTTGTGTTTGTGGATTAAGCCTGTTTAATTGAGTCAGGATGCTATCTTTAAATTGTTGGCTGGTAATGTTGCCAATAAAAAAATCGCGTGCCGGTTTGTAAATCTGATAAAACATTACGGCATCAAAAATATTTCCGGTTAAGTATGGCTCGGGGTTCATTAATGCATCGGGCCATTGCTGCCACCAAATTTCGCCAACTAAATAGGCATCCGGTTTTATAGTACGTACTTGTTTACGAAACGATCGCCAAAATGCCATGCCTATTTCATCGGCAACATCTAATCTGAAACCATCCACACCGTTAGACGCATTTCCGTTAGGCGCTAACCAACGTTGTGTTACATCCCAAATATGATTTTTTATTGCCTGTGGCATATCTCCTTCATACGGGTTGCCACTTTTACGTGCACTAACTATATTTGATTTACGCAGCTCGGGTAGGCCTTTCAAATTAGCCCATCCTTTGTAAATCATTTCGTTTTGTGTTGTTGCCGGATTGTCAAATGTTTGAATGTAATACCAATCTTTATATGCCGATTTTTCTTGCTTTTCGATAATATCTTTCCAAGCCCAAAACTCTGTACCGGTATGGTTCCAACTAAAATCAACTATCACTTTAATATTTCTGTTGTGAGCTTCGCTAATAAGTTTTAAAAATAATTTGTCGGCATTGGTCCAAACCCAGGTACTTGCATCGGCCGGGTTTTCAGTGGCCATTAATTTTGTATCGGTATCGGGTGTAGGGCCAAAATTTACATCTACGTGGTGATAGCTTCGTGCATCATATTTATGCAATGAAGGGGCATCATTAACCGGGTTTAAGTAGATGGCAGTAATGCCTAAATCAACTAAATAATCTAACTTGTCAATTACACCTTGCAGATCGCCACCGTAGCGTCTGTAACCAAAAGCGTGCTTTAAATCAAGTTTGTTGTTAACCATCCAATCGTCTGCTTTAAACCAGTTTTGTGCCCAGGGGGTGATGTGCCAACCTGTTGGTGCTATTGCACCTTCGTTTGGTGCCAGCATATTATCAGGCTTAGGGTCGTTAGCTGTATCGGCATTATGAAACCGTTCTACCATAATCTGATACCAGATTGCATTTTTACTCCATTCGGGCGGTAACTCAAAGGCATCCTGAGCTTGGGTATTACCAAATGCTATGAGTAAGGTTATAAGCAGAAGCAAGTTCTTCATTTCCTAAATTGAAATAAATTAAAATGAAATTTTAAATGTGTGTTTCGTATATGGGGTCTGTTAGGGCTGCATAAATGCAATGTTGCCACCTACCCAGGTAAAGTCCTTATTATAGCGTACACCAATCATTTTGCCACGACTCATACGTGCTAAATTTACTGCCAATGTGGGTCGCTTATCACCATCGGGCCATAAATACATTAACCTGATTTCGCATTTAACACCACCCTCCGGACTTTGCACGGCATCGGCATATTGTACCTTGCGTTGCAGTATCCAATTTTCTTTGTCGGTTATTTTTTCAATGTCGGCAGGCGTTACATCAATAAGTACTCCCATACCCGAAAAACTGAATAACGGTTTGAGTACATAATTTTCTAAATCGGCTGGTATGGTTTGTAGTGTATTCAGGAAAATGGTTTCAGGTACAAAATCACTTTTAACCATGGGCATGGTAAACTTGCTGATGCGATAAAACCAATTGGGATGTGTTATCCATTCAACATCCAGATCGTCAAACAAATTAATGCTGTATTTAAAATCGGGATTGGCTTGTAAATCATCAAAAATAAGACGGTTGTAAATCCGTTTTACTTCAATGGCTTTATTATTAAGTGTATGATATAGTTTTTTGCCTTCTTGCTTTAATTCACTCAAACAAACTATGGGTATGCCTAATGCTTCTTTAGTTGCAAAAAAGTCAATGCGTGTTTTTTGTTCATGGGCATTAATGTCCATTAAAACTACTTGTTCGGGTTGGTAAGAGCCTATTATAACTTTACGTAAAAGATCAAGATAGGTTTGATTATTAAGGCCATTAAAAAATGGCGTGTATCCATCGGGGCAATAGAAGAACTCTTTGTATTTACGTCCAATTAATTGCTCCCAAACATAAAGGCTGGCAAAGCCTTGCATTTCGATAAGTTGGGGTGTAAAGTTTCCTTCGGCATCTTTGCAAATTCCAAAATCAATGGCTAAAAAGTGTGGGTGTTGGTTTTCGTTTTTTACGTTGTATTGTGGCGGTATGGCACGTTCGGTACGTTCTTTAAAATCAGGTTGCAGTATAACATCAATAATTTGCTCCCCGGCATTAATTAATTTTTGTTTTAATGCTTTATCAATAAAAATGGGCGTTTCGGGCACGCGGAATCCTACAGGCTTTTCGTACAAAACATCTAAATGATTTAAAAATGCCTGATACTGTGCATCGGTAAAAAGGCTGTTGTATTTTTTTCTGACTTCTGTAATCATAATACCAACATCAGGTTTTTAATTTGTGCAAGGGCTTCGTCCAAAAACTTAGGAATTATAAGACTTTGTGTAAGCTTAATTTTATCTGGGTCGTACAAATGGTTTAACATGTCGTTGTATTTCTTTAAACCATAGTTATCAATAACCAATTTCTTTTTTTCGGCATTATTCAGATAGAGAATCATACCATCGGCATCGGCTTCGGGATGAAATTGTGTGCCAAAAATTTCAGGTGTAAATTGTATAGCCATTGTAGCACGTTCATAAGGTACGTGGTGCCGTGCTTTTTCGACCAATAAAATTTTGGCCCCCATAACGCGTAAGTTATGCCTGTTGGGTTGTATAACCTGCCACTTGCGCGAGTCAACTGCATAAAAGGGTTCGGTTAAGTTTTTGGTTATGTAGTTGTGATAGGCTTCATTGGTTTTGTGCATGGGAAAAATGCCAAACGATTCGCTTCTGCGTAAACAAACTTTTGCCAATTGAAAATGATAACATACCACCTGAAAACTATGGCAAATTAAAAACACATGTTTTTTTTCGGCATGTATTTGATTGTGAACGATTATTTGATGTAACCAACTGAGGTATGCATCCTCCCAACCTTCAGTATCTATAGGGCTGCCGGGGCCACCGGTGGAGATGTAGGCATGGTAACTTAAATCGGGTATTTGATGACTGCCACGTACATCGTACACTTTTTTTTCAATAATTATTTGATTTTCGGTGGCATAGTCGGCCAGCAACTGATGTATGTTGCGCATGCCTTGATTGGGTTCGCCATTGTACATATCTAAAATGGCTACTCGTAACTTATCCATATAAGTTTTAAAGGGGGTTTGTAAAGGCGAATTTATAAAAAGGTTAAAAGATTGTATAACAATTTTTTCATATTCGTTTTTACCGTAATGCCTCATATAAAAAAAGCTGCTGCACATTTGTGCAGCAGCTTTTTTTATATATGCTATTTTCTAACGGACTACTTGCCTTTTTTTGCAACAGTTTTTACTGGAGCTTTGGCTGTTGCCTTAGCAGGTACTTTTACAGTTGGTGCAATACCTAAAGTAGCATCTTTTAAGTAGGTACCCCAGGTAATATTGCTGGCACCGGCTTTATGCTCTTTTGCTTTTTCGATAGCAAAGTCGGCAGCAGTTTTAACCACCCAGTCAAAGTTTTCCTGTCCTACAGAATTTTTGTCGGCATCGGGTGCAGGGTTACAAAAATCAATTGCGTATGGAATGCCATCGCGTACAGCAAATTCAACAGTATTAAAATCATAACCTAAAGCCTGGCAAAGTGTAAGGGTATATTCTTCAACTTTATCAAGTAATGCCTGACTAACCGGTGGGCCATCAATTACATAGCGTAAGTGATGCGGGTTGCGTGGTTCATATTGCATAATGCGTACATATTTACCGCCAATGCAATAGCAACGGAAATATTCCTGAAACACAATTTCTTCCTGTAACAACATTACCAATTGTTTGGTTTCGGCATGTTTGGTAAAAAAGTCTTGTGGGTCGTTTACTTTATATACGCTTTTCCAACCGCCACCTGCATGTGGTTTCATATAAGCCGGAAATCCAATTTCGGCAAACATGGTTTCCCAATCAAGTGGGGCTTCTAAGTTGCGGAACGATTTTTCGCTTGTGTCATCAGGGCGTTCGCTTGATGGTATTAAATAAGTTTTTGGAACCGGTACACCTAATTTAACGGCCAGGCAATTGTTGAAAAACTTTTCGTCAGCACTCCACCAAAATGGATTGTTGATTACCGTAGTTCCGTTTAAAGCTGCATTTTTAAGATAAGCTTTGTAAAAAGGCACATCCTGACTGATGCGGTCAAAAATTACTGCATAGCCTGAGTCGCTGCTTTGTTGCAACTTGTCTATTTTTACAAATTCGGCAACAATATTTTTCTCGCCACGGCTGTTTACTTCATTTACAAATGCTTCAGGAAAAGTGTTTTCCTGTCCAAATAAAATTCCAATTTTTTTCATTATTTAATAGGTATTAAAGTGTTATTATTTGTAATAGCAGCACATGGTTTAGTAGTGCTTACAAACGGGGCGCAAAAGAGGGTATATTTTTTAAGAGTAGCAAATTTTATAACCGGCCAAACGTGAAAGTTTTACCAATGTTTTCAGCCTGAAATAAACGTTAAAACGATAAATATTGCGTGGCTTTTATTGATGTTTGGATGCGGGTTGAGCATGTAGGTTTTCCAACCAAGGGCAACATTTATTGCCTTAGTTGTGCAATACCATCTTTTATTGCGATGTGGAAAAAATGATATTGCATGTATTGCTAATTCGGTTGCACACTTTATAATTTATAGAAATCAAATTTTATTGCGGTTTTAATGGAGCTATTTATTCGCAAGGCATTTGGGTTTTTATGGAAGCACAAAATTCTAACCGATATTATAGTTCACGTATGAATTTTTATAATCTCAATTATTGTAAAAACACTATAAAAGTGAAACCATAAAAAAATTAATGCACCTAACAAGCGTGATTATTTTTATCAGTTTAAGAAATTTAATTTTTAATAAAAAGAAGTAAGCAAAAGTGTGTGATAATTTATGTTTAGTTGCGATGTTATTTATTGACAGCTAATAAAAATGCACTGCCGTAGCCGACAGTGCATGCTTTGAAAATTGTTTAAATCAAATGTTACATACGCTCGATAACCATGGCACTGGCACCACCACCACCATTGCAAATACCGGCTGCACCGTAACGTGCATTTTCATTTAGTAAGGTATGCAGTAACGTAACCATTATACGTGCACCCGACATGCCCAGTGGATGACCTAATGCAACTGCACCTCCATTAATGTTCACTTTATCAGGGTTTAGGTTCATCAGCTTATTATTTGCTAACGATACTACACTAAATGCTTCATTAATTTCAAAGTAATCCATATCGGTAACCGATAAGCCGGCATGTTGTAAAGCCAAAGGAAGTGCTTTGCTGGGTGCTGTTGTAAACCATTCAGGCGCTTGTTGTGCATCGGCAAAAGATACTATACGTCCGATAGGTTTTAGTCCCAAGGCTTCGCATTTTTCTTTGCTTATTAAAACCAAAGCAGCAGCACCATCGCTTAGTTTACTTGCATTGGCTGCAGTAACAGTTCCGTCTTTAATAAAGGCCGGTTTTAAGGCAGGTACTTTATCTAATTTTACGTTTTTATATTCTTCGTCTTCGCTAATCACCATTGGGTCTTTACCTCTAACAGGTACTTCTATTGGCGAAATTTCGGTTTTAAATTTCCCGTTTTTGTAAGCATTTTGAGCACGTTCATAAGATGCAATAGCATGTGCATCTTGCTCAGCTCTACTAATGTTATGTGTGGTTGCGCAGAGTTCGGCCGCATTGCCCATTAAATATTCTTTATATACATCAAACAAACCGTCTTTTACAATGCCATCTGTAATTTGTCCGTTGCCGTATCTGAAACCGTTACGTGCTTTGTCTAAATAATAGGGTGTTTGGCTCATACTTTCCATGCCACCTGCTACAACAATATCATTTGTGCCCAACATAATACTTTGTGCAGCAAGCATAATTGCTTTCATACCGCTAGCACAAACTTTATTAACGGTGGTGCTTGGGGTAATATCTGTTAAGCCGGCAAAGGTGGCAGCTTGTGTTGCAGGGGCCTGGCCTACATTAGCTTGTAATACGCAACCCATATAAACTTCGTTAACCTGATTAGGTTGTATGCCCGCTTGCGCTACAGCATTTTTTATAGCATGTGCACCTAATTTTGTTGCTGATATGCTGGCTAATGCACCATTAAAACTTCCGATAGGCGTACGTGTTGCCGATAAAATATAAACTTCCTTCATGATAATTTATTTGTAGTTGATGTTTTTTATAAATAACGCTTACTAAAAAAGCGTGCAAGTTTAGCATTATTTATGGTTGCTTAATACAGCTTAAAGGCTGTTAAATTAAATTGAAGACAGCATTGATTTTTTAGGCATTATAGGCTTTGCATTAATTTATTTTACATTCGCGCCCTTTAAAAAAACAAACATTTATGAGTAACATCACATTTACCATGCTTAAGCCCGATGCCGTAGCTAACAACTACACCGGTGCCATAATTAGCGACTTTATACAAGGTGGATTTAAAATACAAGCCATGAAATATATTTGGCTTACCGCTAAACAAGCCGGTAAGTTTTATGATATACATAAGGAGCGTCCTTTCTATAACGATTTAGTGGCTTATATGAGTTCAGGCCCAATAGTGGCAATGGTTTTAGAAAAAGACAATGCAGTTGAATCGTTCCGCACTTTAATTGGTGCAACCGATCCTACCAAAGCTGCCGAAGGTACCATCAGAAAAAAATATGCTAAATCAATTGAAGCCAATGCTGTGCATGGTAGCGATAGCGATGCCAATGCTATAATTGAAAGCAGTTTCTTCTTCTCACAATTTGAAAGGTTTTAATTGAAAACCATCAAAGTATCTGAAGCCCGATGTAGCATATACATCGGGCTTTTTGTTTGAATTCGCTTTTGGTAAATTATAACCTAACAACTAAAACCGGAATGTTTAGCTGATGCCTAACCGCATCAATGGTAGTGCCCCAAATAATATCACTAAACGCCCTGTGCCCGTGCGAACCCATAACTAATAAATCGGCATCGAATGCAATGGTAAGTTGTGGTATTGCTTTTTTAGGATTGCCATAACCGATGGTTGAAACCACCTGATAATTTTTTTCTTTTAAATGCATTTCATAATGATTTATAAGCTGTGCATCGCTTTCTGATTCGGCATCTTTAATGTTAGCACCGATAATAAATGCACCAGCCGTTTCAACGGTATGTATAAGCAAATAAGATGCATTTAAGCCACCTTGTTGTAAAGCATGTTGTATGGTTTTTTCATCTGCCTTGGTAAAATCAACGGCAATGGCTATGCGCTTAAAAGTTGAAACCGGTGGCAATGTAAGTTCGGTAAAAGTGCCATGAATACCTTTTGCATCCTGCGCTTGCTTATTTGTAAAGTAAGGATATATAGTAATGTATAGGAGCATCCCAAACGCAAAAAGCAAAAACGGTATTACCAATGCTTGCATCCAAATGTTATGTGGATGTTCGGTAGTATATATATTAATTTGTTCATATACCAGTTTTACATTTAAAGCAACAATGATGCTGGCGCTAATCCAAGCTAATGTTTTAACCCAATTTGAAATAGCAAACTGTTGCATTTTAATACGGTCGCTGGTAAGGTGTATTAATGGTATAATGGCAAACCCTAATTGCATACTCAATATAACCTGACTCAGTATAAGTAAATTACCCGTTGCCGACTCGCCTGCATATAGTATGGTAATTAAAGCTGGTACAACTGCAATTAAACGTGTTATTAATCTTCTAACCCAGGGCTGTATGCGCAGTTGAAGGTAACCTTCCATTATTATCTGTCCGGCTAAGGTGCCTGTAATGGTACTGCTTTGTCCGGCTGCAATTAATGCAATGGCAAACAGGGTAGGTGCCCACGTTGAGCCTAACATGGGTTGTAATAATTTATGAGCATCCTGAATTTCGGCAACTTCGTACAAACCATTTTTAAAAAATACAGTAGCAGCTAATATGAGTATGGCAGCGTTTACAAACAGAGCCAGGTTTAAAGCAATAGCCGAATCGAAAAAATTTAAACGAATAGCGCGCGCAATTGATGCCGGTGTTAAATCAAATTTGCGTGTTTGTACCAAGGAGGAGTGTAAGTATAAGTTATGTGGCATAACGGTGGCGCCAATAATACCAATGGCAATGTATAGTGCTTGTTCAGTAGGTATTGCCGGAATAAATCCTTTGGCTACGGCCGTTAAATCGGGTTTGGCCATAATGAGCTGAGACAAAAATGCAAAACCAATAATACTTATCAGGCAGATAATAAATGCTTCGAGTTTGCGCATGCCAAAGCTTAACAGGAAGAGCAGTAAAAATGTATCTAACACACAAATGCAAACACCATAAATTAATGGTATGTCAAAAAGTAATTGCAAGCCTATGGCCATGCCTAACACTTCGGCTAAATCACATGCGGCAATGGCAATTTCGGCCAATACGTACAAAAACAAATTGGTGGCCTTGGGGTACATTTGACGCGATGCCTGTGCCAAATCTAAACCACGTACAATACCTAAACGTGCGCTTAAACTTTGCAGTAACAGTGCAATTAAATTGCTCATTAAAAGCACCCATAACAATGAATACCCAAATTTACTACCCCCTGCAATATCAGTAGCCCAGTTGCCCGGGTCCATGTATCCAACACTTACTAAATAAGCAGGACCAAAAAAAGCAAACCAGGTACGCCATTTTGCACCGGCTACTTTGGTAGGTACGGTAGCATTTACTTCGGCTAACGATGCATTGCTGTTTTTCATTTAATTTAATTGTATTAAAATATTTTTGGCTAATGCTTCGCTAATGGTTACAGCCGGTTTGCGCATAGGTTTAATTTCCATTGCATTGTCAAAATCGTGCTTGGCTAATATGGTTATTTTTGTGCCAATGGTTAAGTTGAGTTTTTCTAATTGTTTTAAAAATCTTACATCATCATTTGTTACAGCAACAATGGTTGCTAAACTACCCGAGTTTTCATTTAATAATGATTGGTATTGATGTTTTGCAATTTTGCCCATTGCATCCGGTATGGGATCGCCATGTGGGTCAAATTTAGGATAACCTAAATATTGGTCTATTCTTTCGATTAGTTCCGGTACTGAAACATGTTCTAACTGTTCGGCCATCTGATGGACTTCATCCCATTTAAAACCTAATACTTTATTTAAAAACAATTCCCATAATCTATGCCTGCGTATGATGGTTAATGCAGCTTTATTGCCCTTGGCTGTTAAGCCTACACCACGGTATTTGGTATGTGTTATAAGTTTGTTTAGCGCAAGTTTTTTAATCATATCAGTAGCCGAAGGTGCCGTAGTACCTAATGCCAGTGCTATATTGTTGGTGGTAACAATTGTTGTTTGCGCATTAAGTTTATAAATAGCTTTTAAATAATTTTCGGTGGTTGCGCTCAATAGCATGTGTAGTCGTTTAAAATATTTTGATTTATAGAAAAATAAATTTAGACTAATCTAAAACATTTTTCTTGCACGTAGTTATTTTTAACAAAATTTAATTTATTTTTATTAGAATTGCATACCACACCAAAACTAAACATCCCATGAAAAAATTTTTTAAAATTATTTTAGCAGTAGTACTTGTTGTAGTATTACTGTTAGCTATTGGCTATTGCTTTATTGCTATTAAGGGCATACCAAGTTACACAGCACAAACAGTTACGGTTAAAGTATCACATACACCACAAAATGTAGAGCGGGGCTTACGCCTGGCATCAGTGCTTTGTATAAAATGCCATACAGGTAACAACAGTAATCAGTTAACCGGGCGCGAAATGTTTGATATGCCGCCTGAATTCGGCAAAGTATATTCGTCAAACATCACGCAGCATCAGCAATATGGTATTGGCAAATGGACTGATGCGCAATTGGTTTATTTTTTACGTACCGGTGTAAAACCTGATGGTACGTATGCACCTATTTGGATGCCTAAATTTGTAAAAATGAGCGATGAAGATTTGTTTTCGATTATAGCTTATTTACGAAGCAACCACCCGTCAGTTCAACCGGCCGAAGCGGTTACGCAGAAATGTGAGCCCAGTTGGCTTGCAAAATTTTTGTGCAACGTTGCCTTTAAACCACTGCCCTATCCCGAGGCACCTGTACCCGAACCCGATACCAATAATTTATTGGCTTATGGCCGTTATTTAGTTGCAGGCCGTTTCGATTGTTTTCCATGCCACAGTGCCGATTTTAAAACTGTAAATGTTTTTGAACCTGAGAAATCGGAGGGCTATTTGGGCGGAGGTAATTTATTGCTTAATGAAGCCGGTGCACCCGTTTATTCAGCTAATATTACGATGGATGCCGAAACCGGTTTAGGTAAGTACGATTTTGAACAATTTGCTAAGGCTTTGCGTTATGGCAACTCACCACATGGCCCACTACGTTACCCAATGTTTCCTTATACCATTTTGGATGATTTAGAAACCAAAGCCATTTGGACTTATTTAAATTCGGTTCCAAAAATTAAAAACGATGTAAGCAAAAAATATACTTCATCTAAATAATTAAATTTTTGTAACTGTTGGTGTATAGGTTATGCAGCGTAAGTTAATTGTTGTTGGAGGCCCTACCGGTATTGGTAAAACGGATGTGAGTATTATATTGGCCTTAGCGCTCGATGCCGAAATTATTTCATTTGATTCGCGTCAGTTTTTTATCGAAACGCAAATTGGCACAGCTAAGCCAACTATCGATCAATTAAAAAAAGTTAAACATCATTTTATAAACAGCCATCATGTGTGGCAGCCTTTTACTGCAGGTGCATTTGCCCAAACTTGCAACAAATTAATTTCAGAAAACCCCAGTCAAAACTTTGTACTGGTTGGAGGTTCGGGTATGTATATTGATGCCTGGTTGCACAAACTGGATGATTTGCCTTTGATGGATGCAACCTATAGAAAGCAATTGGATGTATGGTATGAAAACAATGGCATTGCTTTTTTACAGGCAATGCTGAAACAAGCCGATCCGACATATTATTACACGGTTGATTTGTTTAACAAACAAAGAGTAATGCGTGCTTTGGAAGTTTGCCATTTGGGCAATAAACCATACTCAGCCTATTTAGCAGGAAAAGAAAAAAATGTAATGGAGGTGATTAAACTTGGGTTAAACATGCCGCGTCAACAGTTGTACAACCGTATAAATTGCAGAGTTGATAGCATGATTGCTGCCGGTCTGGTTAACGAATGTAAGTTGTTATTACCATACAAAGAGATGCAGGCTTTAAAAACAGTAGGCTATAAAGAAATGTTTGCTTACATTGAAAATGAAACTGAACTAACTACAGCCATAAACCTAATTAAACAGCATACAAGAAATTATGCCAAACGACAATTAACCTGGTTCAGGCGTTATGACGATTTAAAATGGTTTTTACCCGATGATGTTGATGCTATGTTACGATATGCAAAAACAAATAACCTTTAAGGTGTTGTTTGTTTGGGCTCGGTAATCTCGCCAATAAACTCGGGCACTTTTCTGAACAAGCGGTTGTATTGATTGTATTGGGTAATAAGAAAAAGGGTGTCGCCATTTAACAAAGTGTACATGCGGTCTAAATCGTAAGGTGATTTAACGCCCTCGCTACTAAAACCACCCGTGGCACGTTTACTTACCGGTTTTCTGAAAAATTTAGCTGTTTGTGTTTTATTATCTGCAGTTGTTATGTTGATATCGCAAAAGCTGCCAACAGTTAAAATGCTGTCATTAAGTTTAGCGGGTATTTCATACACAACCGATTCGAAATTTAAGCCTTCGAAAAATGTAGTGTATCCTTTTAATTTTACTGGATTTGCATTTACTACTTCTTGCCCTGTACCATCAGTTAATTGGTATTTGTTGTTTTTATTATCACAGGTAATTATAAAACTACCATTGGGGTCTTTATGGTCGGTAACCTTTACTTGTTTTATGTCGGTAGCGGCAATATTGAATAATGAACGTGATACCCAGTCATAGTAATTGGTAAAGTAACGGGGCGTTAAAAAGCCATTAAAGCCGGGTATATGCGTAATAAAAGGTTCGTCAGTACCTTCTAAATACATCTCAGTACCTAAATGATCTTGCGTGGCGCCACCTACGTAATAAGTTTTAGCCAATTCATCATTTACATAAATTTCTACTTTAACTCCGTATGACGATAAGTACTTTATAATTCTATCGTAGCTGGCTTTGCCAACAGGGCTGCGTACTTCAACTGTTTTAATGGTGCTTAGCAGCAATGTTATTGCATCGGGCCGTGCTGTTGCTTTATTGTTTACAGTCCATTGGCCTGACTTGGTGCGCGTTAATGTAATTTCGTTTTGGTTTTTATCGGCCAAAAATATTTTGGTAATGGCAGCCGTATCTTCTATTGCAAAGTCACTGTTTTGTTGATTGATGGTTGTTTTTTTATTGTTTACGATAAGCCAAACTGCAACTGCAGCAAGCAAAATAAAAACTACCAAAAGCCATTTGTTTTTTTTCATGAAATGTTATAAGTAAATGCTGTTATTTTTTTGCAATACGGGCATACTGTTTTTTGCGAAACATTATTTTGGTTATACCCAAAAATAAAATTAACAACAGCGGTAATACCACATTTATTGCCTGTATATTAAAAGTATTGGCCTGGATGTAATTTTTATCTAACAGGCGTAATTTAATTTGTTTACTGCGTAATGAAATAAGTCCACTATCATCAGTTAAATAATCAACCATGTTAAGCAGCAAATTTTTATTTCCAAAAAACTGATTGGTATAACGATCGTACTCAAGTGGAAATACCTGGCCGTTTTTTGAAGTAGTATTTTTAAGTATATCGCCATCACTAATTACTATCATTTTATTGGGCACACTTTGTTCTTTGTACTTTATTAAAGTATCGGATGCTAACGCTGCCGGTATGCGGTTTTTATACAGTGATGTAAAAGTACCTTCAAGTAAAACAGCTACAGGCAGGTAGGATTTATTATAAAACTTGGGGTTGGGTTTCGAGTCAAAAATATCTAAACTTATCCGAACCGGAACTTGGGCAGCACGGCTGTATTTGCTCGAAGTAAGTAAAACTGTTTTTACAACACCACTATTATTTATTGTATCCATTGAACTTGCAAACTCGGTTTTAATGGCATTTAAATTTTCGACAATGGGATGTGATGAGGTGCTGAAAAGCATGGGAAAAAATGGCCAGGGTAACATTTTTTGAACCGGCTGATTGCCCATATAATTTCGTGTCATTACAGGTATGGGTACAGCTTGCATATCCATTATCAAATCGGCATTAATGCGCACACCGTAACGGAATAACATATCATCAATATTAAGTGTTTTACTTAATGCCATTGCTTCGGGTAAGCGTGCAAGGCTATCCATACTGGCATTGGTGGCATCCATACACCAAAGTATTTTGCCGCCATTCATCACGTATTGATCAATAATAAATTTATCTTTTTCGCTAAATGCAGTGTCGGGCTTGGCAACTATTAAAAGTTGTATGCGTTTTAGTACATCCAATTTTTCATCAATTCTAATCGAATCAAGTCCATAAAATTTGCCCAGCGTTTTTTTTATATCCGATAGGGCAGGGCCATTCAATTCATTTTGTCCTTCCAAAAATGCAATTTGTGGCGGTAGTTTGGTTGTTGCTTTTTTTATTACTGAAGCCAGCTCATACTCTAAATTACGAATGGAATTATTAAGCATTTCTTCGGGGGGTGTGCCAAACTGATCTTTTAATAATTGAACCGGTAACTCCAAGCTGTTGTAGGTAACAATAGCACCCGGAAAAATTATTTTTTGTGATGATTCATCATTGCCTTTTTCTTCTAATGTTGTAGGAAACAGACCTTTTTGGGCTAATTGCTTATATAAATCGTTGCGTTGTTGTTCATCGGGTAAAGCCGATGGGTTAATAAAAGCATAATCTAATTTGCCATTTGATTTGATGCGCATTTCATCTAACAACTCCAGCGTTTCATCGTGTAAACGTCTGAAACCCGGTGGAAAATCGCCTTCGAGATATACTTTAAAAAACAATTGGTCTTTTAATTTACTAAGCAACTGCTCGGTGCTTTTATGCAAGGTATAGCGTTTATCGGCTGTTAAATCAATACGTGCAAAAATGTAATAACTCAATACATTAATAACAACAATAACCGCTAAGGTTAATAGCAGGTTTATAATATTTTGATTTTTATGACTTCGTTTCAACACGCCTTTATACTATCTGATTAAAATAATTTACCACTTACGGCTTTCAATAATGGTTCGGGTTAATACAATAAATAGTGCAATTAAACTTAAAAAGTAAACTAAATCGCGTGTATCAATTACACCTCTGCTCATACTAACGTAATGTGCATAAATACCTGTTTGGTAAATGAGTTGACTTAATGCACCCGTAAAAGCCATGGCGCTAATCCTGTCAAAACCGATATAAAAAAACAGACACAGAAATAGGCTTATTATAAATGCAATTACCTGATTATCGGTTAGTGCACTTGCAAATACACCCATAGCTACAAAACAAGCACCTAAAAGCAACAAACCCAAGTAACTGCCCCATGTAGCTGCCGAATCCATATTGCCAATGGTTAAGCCTAATTGGTAAACCGTTACATAATATACCAAGGTTGGTAACAAACTAATGAAAACTAATATTACTCCGGCTATGTATTTGGCAAATACAATTTGAAGTTCGGTAAGCGGTCGTGTAATGAGCAGTTCAAGCGTACCGGTTTTTTTTTCTTCGGCAAACAAGCGCATGGTAATAGCCGGAATTAAAAACATATATACCCAAGGGGTAATGGTAAACAAGGGCTCGAGCGATGCATAGCCATTGCTTAAAATATTAAACTCGCTATCGGGAAACACCCATAGAAACAAACTGATGGTAATTAAAAATACCAGAATTACTACGTAGCCAATCAGCGAATTTAAAAAACCGTTTATCTCTTTTCTTATAAGTGCAAACATGCCATAGGGCTTTAAAAAAGCATGCGAAAATAATAATTACACTTTAGGGCCATAATCAATTTTTAAATTGAAGTAAAAAGGCTATTTATACCCGATTCTATTACTTTTGAGCCTTAAAATGTTTTGGCTATGGCACTAACTATTGATAAAAGAAGCAACCTAAGCAGCAAAGAGTTTATTAATGAATATGTATTGCCCAGTAAACCGGTTGTAATTACTGATGCAATTAAAAACTGGCCTGCTTTAGGCAAATTAACGCCTCGGTTTTTTAAATCGAAATATGGCCATATCGAAAAAGTAATTGATGGTATAACAATTAAAATGGGCGATTACATAGATTTGATGTATGCCAGTACACCTGAAAATCCGGCTCCGTATCCATTTAATTTTAATGTGGAAAAAATTTTTCCTGAATTGATGGAGCTTTTAAAACCGCAGGTTTATTATGGCGAAATAGACAGGGTGTTACATCCATTTATGCCTGCATCATTTTTAAAAGGTACAGAGGTGCATGAGTTTTTTTTTGGCGGGCATGGAAGCAGTTTTCCGTTTTTACATATTGATGCCATGTTTTTGCATACGCAAATTACGCAGTTGTTTGGCCGTAAAGAGTTTTATATGTATCCACCCGACCAATCTGGCTTTATGTATCCACGCGAGGATAAACCCAAAATTAGTTCGGTTAGAAATATTTTTAATCCCGATTTAGAAAAGTACCCGCTATTTAAAAACGCTGAGGTATCGAGTGTTATGGTTGAAGAAGGCGAAACCATATTTTTTCCTACCGGATGGTGGCATGTTACTGCCATGTTCGAGCCATGTATTAGCTATGGTCGTGTACATTTAAATAAAGCCAACTGGGATTTGTTTATTGGCGATAATCATAAATTATGGAAACGTTATCATCCCACTATGGCACCATTTTTAAAAGCTTATGGCAGCACGTTAGGTTCGGTAATGCGTATGCAGGAAGCGTTTTAGATTTTTATTTTGTGAAGCATAAAAAAGAGGCTGTTACTACACGTTACAGCCTCTTTTTAGTTATGGTTCGGTATTTTAGTTCGATATCATTACCGGCATTACCAACATCAAAACATCTTCTTCATCGGCCATACCAACCGGTGTAATTAATCCGGCCCGGTTTGGCAGCGACATGTGCATCGTTATCTCTTCCGTATCTAAGTTATTAAGCATTTCGACTAAAAATTTTGAGTTGAATGCAATTTCCATATCAACACCTTCATAACTGCAACTTAATACTTCATTTCCTTCATGATTAAAGTCGGCATCTTCGGCTGATATTGCTACCTGGCTGCCTGTAATTTTAAACTTAACCTGATGTGTGGTTTTACTTGAAAATATGGCAACACGTCTGATAGTGCTTAAAAACAAACTTCTGTCAATGGTGAGTTTATTAGGGTTTTCTTTCGGTATTACGGCTTCGTAATTGGGGTAACGGCCTTCAATAAAACGACAAACTAATTTTACATCGCCAAAACTGAAAAATGCATTGGAATCATTATAGTCAATACGTACTTTTTCGTCATTGCCAACTATATTACGTAACAAGGTTAGTGGCTTTTTAGGCAGTATAAATGAAACATTGTTTTGGGCGCGTGCATCTGTTCTTTTATATCTAACCAAACGGTGTGCATCAGTTGCTACAAATAACACATCATCCGGACTGAGCTGGCAATATACGCCCATCATAACCGGCCTTAAATCATCCGTACCTGTAGCAAATAATGTTTTACTAATTGCTTGTGATAAAACCTCGCTGGGCATGTCAACAAAATTGGCATTGGTAACTTCAGGTATTTTTGGGTAGTCGTTACCATCCAAACCTGTTAACTTAAATTTACCCTGCCCGGTGCTTACCTCAATACCAAAAGTTTTAGGATTGATGGTAAATGATAAAGGTTCATCGCCAAAGGTTTTAAGCATATCCGACAACAGACGGGCACTAACCGCTATTTTACCTTTTTCTTTCGATTCGATAGCGATACGTGTAGTAATGGTTGTTTCAAGGTCAGATGCTGTAATGGATAATTCGTTTTTGTCAATATCAAACAAAAAATGGGTAAGTATATCTAAGGGGCTGTTGTTATTGAGCGCACCGCTTACCATCTGAACTTGTTTAAGCAAAGCACTGCTGGATACTATAAATTTCATGATTGTTTAAAAACTGTGAATTTGAAGTGGTAATGTTTTGGCAGTAATGATAAGGCGATTATCAGATAGCAGAAAAAAATATGCCTATTTAATTATAAATTTTTATAAACATATTGCATATATACGGTTATATAGCGTTTTAAATGGTTATGTATTTAAAAGCAAATTTAAGGTTTAAACGATTGAAACATCTTTGGCTTTGCAGCTGTTGCCTGATGATGTATAATTTGGTTGCTGCGCAAAGCATTAAATGGCAAGCGGACGTTTTACTTACGTTTGATGATTTTAAAAGCAAACCCAAACCGGCCGATAAAACCCAAGCTGCTTTAACAGCAAGTACGATGGTTTTTAGTTACAAAAGCAACGGTAAAACCATACAGTTTGAAATGTATAGTTTGTTCGATCAAAATAATTCATGGTTTGTGGAAGAAGCAAAAACCCCGGCCATCTTAATGCATGAGCAAATGCATTTTAATATTACCGAGTGGCATGTACGCTTATTGCGGCAACAATTAAGCAACATGCATTTAAGCAACCATTATAATTTTGCAAATAGTATATCAAAAGTTTATAAAGCGGTGCAGCAACAATGCGCTCAAATGCAAAAAAAGTATGACAAAGAAACCAATCATGGGCTTGATGAAAACATGCAAATGATGTGGCAAGCCAAAGTTGCTGATGCATTGAGTGAGTTGGCGCAATTCGATAACGAAAAATTTGAAATGGTTATTGATTAGAAATGTGTTTGGTGAAACGGTTTAAAAAGAGAAGGGCGTTTTTTAAACGCCCTTCTCTTTTTAAAAATATAATTACCGCTTTACAAATAGGGCATGATTAAAACCACAGTCAATAAAGTAAATGCCGGGCTTTAAGCTGCTTATATCAATTGACGTTTCGTAATCGTTTTGTATTACCTGCATAACTTGTTTGCCGGTAATATCCGTTATAGATATTGTGTAGTGATTTATGCCGCTTAGGTTTATAATATCACTTGCAGGATTGGGGTACACTGTAAATTCATCTGTTTCAAAATAGTCAGTTGTTTTAGCATTGCTACCACAACTAATACTGTTTACATGGCAGTTGTTATGTGTGGCGCCTGTAAAATTAAAAGCTGTTAATGGTCGCTTCGTGTATTGTGTTTGCTGTGTATGCGTTAATGTAGTTACCGTTGGCATTACGGCTATGGTGTTGGGTATGTTTGGCACACAAGTTCTTAAACAAGTAACGCCATTAAAATACATGCGCCTTAAATTTGCATGTGGTGCACCTAAATTGGCCGGTGCTTCAGTAATGTTCGAAAACAGTGCAAAACCTTTGGTAGCGGTTGCATTTTCAGGACTTTTATCAATAGCAAAACCATAGTCATAAACCGTTTCATGATAATCGTACCAGTTTAAACCCGCACCCGTTGCATTGCATTTATAAACCACGGCCTTGCTTGGGTTGGAATACGCGGGGCCTGTAATATAATATTCCTTAACATTGCTCGATGACAAGCGTACAGTCATATCAACACCACGGCTTTGATATTCGTTCCCGTTATTATCACTAATGCGCAATTTGTTACTGAAATTGATTGTACCTGTTGTGTCTATCTTTATCAGCCATATATCATTAAAATTGAAACCTAATGGCACCGGATTAAAATCGCTGGTGCCGGTTATTATAAAACTGTTTGTATCATACTGTACATCTCTAAACTCATCATGTAATAAATTATAGCTTTTATTCCAGTTTACAACACCTGCACTGGATATGCTAATGGCTAAACCTTGTGTATTGGGCGATAAAACCGTAGGATCATAGTAAGTACCCACTGCAAACAGATTGCCATTGTTTAGGTCTTCGGCTAAACTAAAAAGTTTGCTTTGTGTACCCAAAGCCGTAGGGCTTAAATCAATTGTACGGCTCCAGTTTACAGCGCCCTTGTTGTTTACCGACAGTACTATGGCTTGTATGCCATTGCCCGAAGGTATTGTAGTATAACCACATATATAGTAAGTGTTACTATAAAGTTGCGAGCGGATAATTTTAGTAAACACTTCAGCGCCACCAATAAAATCATATCTGAAACAATTGCTTGCTGTGCCTGCATTGTTTAATTTTAAAAACAAACCGTCTGTACGATCCATACTATCGCATTCGAACGATATTACATTGCCTACGGTAGCATAGCCGCCTTTGTTATTGGTAGCATCAATTTCGGCAATGCCGTAACCGGCAGCATTGTATAAAATGCTGGTATCGTTTTTTTCGCGAAATGCAATTGCCGTGTTGGCATCTATAACATTACCGTTTTTACTGGTGCGTGTAAAACGCAAATAAGTTATTACCGAGTCGGGGCGGGGGCAGGGTGTTGCCGTTAAAAAGTGATTGGTGCCTAAGCCTATTAAATAATGGTTTAATGGATTACCGCCACCATAATTTAAGCGAGTGTACATGCCATCATAAAATGTTTCGAACCTTACCGTGGGATTACCACTCCAAGGCAAATAATAATTGTTGGAAAAATATTGGCCCAACAAAATACAATGACCAAGCGTAAAGATTGCAGAAAGTAGTAGGTGCTTTTTCATATTTTATAATTTTATTAATTTGAAATAAAATAAAAGTTTGCGATTATCAAAAACATGCTTCACATATAACTTTAGCGTTGTTATATACTTTTGTAGCAAGTATAATTTGATTTTGCAATGCACAGATGTTTTTTAGTGCTGTGCTTGCCCATTAAAAATAAAATATAGATTTACTATTACAAAAAGCCTAACCTTATGCTACGCATCAATTTGTTCTTATGCCTGCTAATTGCGCAAATATGGGTAAATGCCTAAACGGTTACACAGGCATGGTTAGTGGAGCCAAAACCACAAGGCATAAATCCTCTTATTGTATCCGACAATCAGCTATTTGTTGACGATA
>JAEUTH010000031.1 GCA_016788165.1 Bacteroidia bacterium
GGACTCGGCAAACTTTCTGGCAAATGCTATTAACAGTTGGGTTAGCCCAATCAATCATTTTGAAGAGAACACCAAGCAGGTTAACCAAATTTACTTAGCTACCTGGGCCGAGGACATTAGCGAATTCGACAGCCTGCAATACGAAACACTATATACCATTGCCACCGAAAGTGCAGCTACAGGAGGTAATGCCACGTATGCGGCACGAGTAATGTTAGGGTTAGATATAAATGACGATGCAACTCAAAACAATAGGCTTGTTAGCCAAACAGCATCAATTGAAAATAATAACGGTGTAACAATTTATCCAAACCCTGTTACTAATGTAGCTACAATTGCAATTGATGGAATTGAAAATGAAGCATTGGCAGTTGAATTAAAAGATGTATTGGGGAAAGTAGTTTTACCGTTTAAAAAACTTAGTGCAACCGGTACTATTGACTTTGGCAAAATTCCTAATGGCATTTATTTTATAGCTGTTTACTTAAATGGCAACTATTTATCTTCAAAAAAATTAATTGTAAGTCACTAATTTAATTTAGGGCAGCTATTTTATTAATAGCTGCCCTTTTAAACTGAATAACATGAAAGGGTGCTGTTTCGCTATAATTATAATTTTTGTTTTTACCACATCAAAAGGTCAAAATATAGTTCTTAACCCGTCATTTGAAATTGCTACTGTTAATTGTCAGGCATTGCCAACGATGCCATACCTAATGCCCTGTAATTACTGGTATAGATCAATTGGAAGTCCTGATTGTTTTAGTTTAAACTACAGTGGCACTTGTATTTATAATACGGCTCCTAACACACCGTATGGTTTTCAAATGCCCAAAACAGGTATTAATTATACTGGCTTTGCGCCAAGTGCTTATCCATATACATTTGATGTTAGGGAAATGATTACAGGGCAATTATCCACTACATTAATTAGTAATCACTCCTATTATGTAAATTTTTATGTAAGTGCAGGTAACACCTGCCACATATATGTTGACAAAATTGGAGCTTATTTTTCTTTGGATAGTTTAAGTCCTGATAGTGATAACTACTTATATAATCTTATCCCACAGGTTGAAAATCCCACAGGTAATATTTTAACTGATAGTATTAATTGGATAGCAATTAGTGGCTATTTTACAGCCCAAGGAGGTGAAAAATGGATTACCATAGGTAACTTTAGAGACGATGCACATACGCAATTTGATAGTATTGCTAATTGGACTGACGTTGAAGCGTATTACTTCTTAGATGATGTTTCAGTAGTTGATTGCACAGCCACAGGGATAAATGAGCAGCAGCAAATTAGTTTTACGTTGTTGCAAAACCCTGTTACTACTAGTGTTGGTTTTACCTCATCGCAACAAATACAAACGGCAACAGTGTTTACTACTGTGGGTGCAATGGTAAAGCAAGTACACTTTAGCAACACCTTAAATTATAGTTTTGATGTAGCCGATTTGCCAAAGGGTATTTACTTTTTGCAAGTAGAAACCAAGGATAAAAGAAAAGGGATACGTAAGTTTGTAAAACAATGATGGGTTCAGACTAATTTTTCTATTTAAATAAGACTTTTCCGGTGCCCATTAATTTTTTATAGTAAAGCTATTGCTTAATAAACGGTAATAAATACTTTCGCCACCCGTTTTGGTATCATGCCCGGATGGCGGAATTGGTAGACGCGCTGGTCTCAAACACCTGTGCCTTCACTGGCATGTCGGTTCGACTCCGACTCCGGGTACCCTAAAAGGCTGTTTCATATAATGTGAAACAGCCTTTTTTCTGTTTTATAAATCACCTCAAAGCCAAACTTATGTACGACTACATAAAAGGAAACATTGCCCAAATAAACGCCACACAACTCATCATAGATAATAATGGTATGGGCTATGACGTAAGCATTTCGCTACACACTTACAGCAAACTTAAAGAGCTTACACAAGCCACTATTTACATACACCTATCCATAAAAGAAGATGCGCATTTACTATATGGCTTTGCCGATATGGACGAACGATGGATATTCAGGCAACTGATAACCGTTAGTGGCGTAGGTGCCAATACAGCGCGTATGATGTTATCATCACTAACCCCTGCCGAATTGCAAACTGCAATTATGCAAGCAAATGCATCCCTATTACAACGCATTAAAGGCATTGGTAATAAAACCGCACAACGTATAATACTTGATTTAAAAGACAAGTTAGGTAAAGAGTCCATGCGCGATACGGCAATATTACCCGCAGCAAGCAATAGCATCAGAAATGAAGCGTTAAGTGCTTTGCTTGTTTTAGGTTTTGCCAAGGCAATTGCCGAGAAAGCAATTGATAACGTAATTAAAAACCAACAACCTGCCACCGTTGAGCAATTAATTAAAGCAGCCTTAGCCGCATTATAGTAAATTGTATTTGTAAACCTATTGTACAAAATCAGCGCTTATAACACTACCTATGGAAACAACCTTTATCACAAACCAAAATTTATCTATTTTAGGCGCCCTTTCAGGTAAAATTATATAGCCCAAACCAATGCTATTGTATTGATTATGCGATGGTTAAAACAATAAATAAAGAGAATTTTGCGCTTAGGTAAATCAATTATATACACCGGCATTTTAGTAAGCAGTGCAGCAATTATAAGTTGGGTTATGGCCGATAAGCCTTTACCCGGCATGTATGTGCCTGCTGCACAACCATTTAATATCCCATTTTATAATCCGGCATTAAAACCCGAACCTTTACTGCCCGATAGTGGTAAAACAAAAAACGATACTTTAAAATTTCCTTTTACCGACAGGTACTCCGACCCCATATCGTCACAATACCACAACAGCCCGTTATTTTTAAGCGACCCATCCAATATAAAAACTCAGGTAACGTACGACCCCAACAGCAATCAGTACAATATCAACGAAATGATTGGTGATGAGTTTTACCGTAACCCCAGTTATTTAACGTATGAAGAGTATTTACGGAAAAGCAATAACGAAAGCACTAAAAAATACTGGAAACAATTGGCCGAAGGCGGCAACAGCATAAGCGGCAAACGCGGCCTTAACCCCAGACTATATGTAGGCAGCGAAGTTTTTGAACGCATTTTTGGTAGCAATACCATTGATATACGCCCGCAAGGTTCGGCCGAGCTAACTTTTGGGGCTAACATTGCCACCAACCGCAATCCGGCCATACCTACACGCCAGCAACGTGTGGCAACATTCGACTTTAAACAAAAGATACAATTGAATGTGGTGGGTAATATTGGTGATAAAATGAAACTGAGCACCAACTACAATACCGAAGCCAGTTTCGATTTCGAAAACACCATGAAGCTGGAATATACAGGCCATGATGATGATATTATAAAAAAGATAGAAGCCGGTAACGTTACCTTGCCCTTAACCGGTACTTTAATTACAGGAAGCCAAAGTTTATTTGGTTTTAAAACACAATTGCAATTTGGCAAGCTGGTTTTTACAGGTTTATTCTCACAACAAAAAGGCAAGTCGCAGGTTATAAACGTACCACCCGGTGGCGGACAAAAAACCGACTTTGAAGTTACAGCCGATAATTATGAAGCCAACCGCCATTTCTTTTTAGGCCAATATTTCAGAAACCGGTATGATGAAGCATTAAAAAATGCGCCACAAATTACTTCACCCGTAATTATTACCAAATGCGAAGTTTGGGTGGTAAAGCCGGGCTTAACCGATACGCGCAGCTTAATTGGTTTTGCCGATTTGGGCGAAGACGTACCCTTATCGCAATCGCCCATTGTACAAAGCCCCAATCCGATAATACCGGGTGCTTTGCCTAACAACTTTGCCAACAACTTGTACGCCAATATGAGCGATACAACGCAAGTTTATTACAACCTGCGCAATCCCAATTATGCCAATGCTACGGCTGTGTTTAACGATTTAACCAACCAGGGGTTTGTGGCACCACGCGATTACGAGCGTATTGAAAATGCCGTTAAGTTGCAACCCAATGAGTTTACGCTTAATCCAACATTGGGTTATATTTCTTTAAAGTCGCAGTTAAATCCCAATCAGGTTTTAGCAGTAGCATACGAGTACAGCCACAATGGGCAAATTTACCGTGTGGGCGATTTAACCATAGCAGGTATTAATCCACCCAACCGCTTGTTTGTAAAAATCCTGAAAAGCACCAACGTAAATCAGCTTTACCCGGTTTGGGATTTGATGATGAAAAACATCTATTCATTAGGCGCTTACGGCTTAACTCAAAAAGATTTTTTCTTAAACGTATTGTACTATAACGACTCAACCGGTGCCGACATTAATTTTTTAGGTGCTGGTGCCACCGAACCCGATGTTAATGGCATCCCTTTAATTCGTGTACTTAACTTAGACCGTGTTAACTCGCAACGCGACCCGCAGCCCGATGGTGTTTTCGATTACATTGAAGGTTTAACCATAAACTCTAATGATGGCCGTATCATATTTCCGGTAGTAGAACCTTTTGGCAGCTACTTGCGCAGCAAGTTTAACCCCAACACCAATGTATATCAAAAGTATGTGTATCAAGAGTTGTACGACAGCAGTAAAACAGCAGCACAACAAATACCTGAAAAAAATAAGTTTAAAATAAAAGGTAGTTACGTAAGTAATATCAGCAGCGAAATTTCGCTTAATGCCATCAACATACCGCAAGGCTCGGTAAAGGTATCGGCAGGCGGTATTCCATTAACCGAAAACGTTGACTTTACCGTTGATTACAATTTAGGTCGCGTAAAAATTATTAATCAGGCATACCTTAATGCAGCCAGCCCTATTTCAGTTACGTTAGAAAGTAATTCATTATTCAGCATACAATCAAAACGATTAATGGGTTTGCATGTGGACTATTTACATAGTAAAGATTTTACTTTAGGCGGAACTATTTTAAACCTAACCGAAAGGCCATTAACGCAGAAAATAAACATTGGCGATGAGCCTATAAGTAACACCATTGTGGGTGTTGATGGTAACTACCGCACCGAATCGCGCTTTATTACCAAATTAATTGACAGGTTACCGTTTTTAGAAACCAAAGAAGTAAGTAATGTTGCCGTTAGTGGCGAGTATGCACACTTTTTCCCGGGCCATCCTAAAGTTATTGGCCGTACAGGCACATCTTATTTAGATGATTTTGAAGGCACACAATCCAACATTGATTTAACTACGGCAGGCTCATGGTCATTAGCAAGTCCGCCACAAAACCAACCTACACTATTTCCCGAAACCACTTCACCCGAAAACCGTGTATTTGGTGTTAACCGTGCCAAACTTGCCTGGTATCAGATAGACCCTACCGTATTTTACAGCAACTCATCTTTACGACCCGCCAGCATACCCGATGAGCAATTACAAAACAATCAGGTAAGGCAGGTTTTTGATAACGAATTGTTTCCACAAAAAAATTACCCAAATGGTATAGCACCCCCGTTACGTGTATTAAACCTAGCTTACTACCCCACGGAACGTGGCCCTTATAATTACGATGTAAGCGGTGTGCCCGGTATTTCGGCAGGTATTAATCCCGATGGTAAATTATTGGCACCGGCTTCGCGCTGGGGTGGTATGATGCGCAACCTGCAAACCAACGATTTTGAAATTGCAAACGTTGAGTTTATTACCTTTTGGCTGATGGATCCTTTTAACGAAGACAACCCCAATGCAGCCAATAACAAAGGTAAATTATACTTTAACCTGGGGCAGATTAGCGAAGACATATTGCATGACGGTTTCAGGCTTTATGAAAACGGATTGCCATCAAATACACTTAGCTCCCAAGTAAATCAAACCAGTTGGGGCTACTACCCTACCAATACCACCAACCCTACTAATGCATTTGATAACGACAATGCATCGCGTGCACAACAGGATGTGGGTTTTGATGGTTTGCCTACCGACTCGGAACGCGTATTTCAGTTTACCAAACAATTGTTTTTAGATTCGATTGTAAATCAGTTTGGTACTGGCTCGCAGGCATACACATTAGCCAATACCGACCCCAGCACCGATAACTTCCGTTTTTTCAGAGGCAATACCACCAGCGATACTTCGTCAAGCATATTATTCCGCTACCGCGATTTTAATGGTACCGAAGGCAACTCGCCTGTGGCAACTGGTGCTTATGTACAAGCAAGCACCAACCTGCCCGATGCTGAAGACATTAACCGCGACAATAACATGGACATATATGAAAACTACTTTCAATATGAAGTGGATATTGACCCTGCCAAATTAGTAGTAGGCCAAAACTATATTACCGATAGGTTGTTGGCTCCGGTTAAAAGCGACCAAAACCCAAATAAAAAAGTGTATTGGTATCAGTTTAAAGTACCTATCAGCAACTACACACGCAAAGTTGGCGACATAGCCGATTTTAAATCGGTTGGTTACATGCGTATGTTTTTAAAAGGTTTTGATCAGGATGTGGTGCTTCGTTTTGGCCGTTTAGATTTACAAAGGGGCGAATGGCGCAGGTACCTATCAAACGTAGGTTATCAATGCGATAATTTTGGTACCAACCCGTTTGCCGATACGCAATTTGATGTAGCTGCTGTAAGTATTGAAGAAAACAGCGGACGCTCGCCCATACATTATGTAACACCACCGGGCATTGTACGCGAAGTAAATGCACAAACACAACAAGTGCAACAATTAAACGAGCAATCGCTTTCGTTACGCTTATGCAATTTGCAGGATGGTGATGGACGTGCTACTTTCAGAAATATGCAAGCCGATGTACGCTCCTACAAAAAGATAAAAATGTTTGTGCATGCCGAGTCGTTTGTAAATCAACCGGCAGTTAACGATAATGATTTAGTTGTGTTTGTTCGTATTGGTAGCGACTTAACCGAGAATTTTTATGAGTATGAAATGCCGCTAAAAATGTCGCCACTGTATAACAACAATCCCAACTCAATTTGGCCCGAAGAAAACAATATGGAGATTGAGTTAGATAAATTGTTACGTGCAAAGCAAATGCGCCAACAAGCATTACAAACACCGGGTAGTGGTATTACTATTAAAACATACTATCAGGTACCCGATGGCAAAAATACCATCTACGTAGTAGGTAGCCCCAACTTAATGCAAGTACGTACCGTTATGATTGGCGTACGTAACCCACGCCAAAACTGCCCGCTTTATCCTGCATACAACAATGATGATGGTTTAGCGAAATGTGCCGAAGTTTGGGTTAACGAATTGCGCCTTACCGATTTTGATGAAAGTGGTGGCTGGGCTGCCAATGCACGTGTTACAACCAAACTTGCCAACTTAGGTACACTTAGTTTAAGTGGCTTGCGCAGAACCATAGGCTTTGGTATGATTGAACAAAAAGTAAACGACCGCAGCCGCGATGATATAACCTCTTATGACCTGAGTACTACTTTAGAACTGGGTCGGTTTTTCCCCGAAAAAAGTGGCTTAAGCATACCGGTTTATTTTGGATTTGCAGAACAGTTTATAAAGCCTCAGTTCGATCCATTACAACCCGATATTCCGTTAGAAGTAGCAATTGATGCCGCTGCCAACGAAGAAGAGAAAAGAAAAATTAAAACCAACTCTATTGATTACACCAGGCGAAAAGGTTTTAATGTTACCAACTTACGCAAAACAAAAACAGGTGGTGGTGGCAAGTCTATGCCCTGGGATATTGAAAACTTTAATGTAACCTATGCATTTACCGAAGTGTATCACCGCAACGTTAACCTGCAGTACGACATTTTAAAAAATCACCGCGCTTTGTTGGGCTACAATTTTAATACAACTATTAAACCTATCGAACCATTTAAAAAATCGCAAGGCCTTAAATCAAAATGGATGCGTGTTGTTAAAGATTTCAACTTTACACCGCTGCCATCGAGCTTTAATTTTAATACCAGTATGGACAGGCAGTATGGCGAACAATTGTTGCGCAACAACACTTCTTACCCATCGGCTATTGATACTACTTTTAATAAATTTTGGAACTGGACACGCAACTACGACCTCAAATGGGACTTAACCAAATCGCTTAAATTTGATTTTAACGCTGCCAACATATCCCGTGTTGACGAACCCAATGGCCGTATTGACAATTCAGAAGAGCGCGATATTATTCGTAAAAACATTTACAAAGGTGGCCGTACGGTTGACTACCGCCAAAGTGGTAACTTAAGTTATCAGGTGCCTTTAAACAAAATACCGTTATTAGACTGGACTTCGTTAAACGTACGCTATGCATTTGATTACTCGTGGCTGGCAGCACCATCCGTGTTCGACTCAACTACCAGAAGTTTTAAACCCAATCCGATACTGCAAAACACCATTCAGAACTCAAATAATAAGCAAGCCAATCTTACCCTTACAATGACACAATTGTATAATAAGATTCCGTTTTTTAAACGCCTAACATCTAATGCTCCACCGGCACCAAAGCCAAAACCCGAGCCGCCAAAATCGCCAAACGATACCAGTAAAACTGCTAAGCCGGCAGTGCCAAAAGCACCTTCGGAAATTAATCCGATAATAAAATTTGCAGGCAAAATGGTGCTTATGGTAAAAACCATTGGTGTTACCTTTAGCGAAACAAATGGAACAGCCTTACCCGGCTTTAAGCCCAGGCCACAAATATTGGGTCAGGATTTGGATTGGAAAGCAACCGATGGCAGTAATAGCATTGCACCCGGATTTGGTTTTGGCTTTGGCGACCAAAGTGATATCCGTGTAAAAGCAGCGCGCAATAATTGGCTTACAACCGATACTTTATTTAACGGACAGTATGCACGTAGTTTTACACAATCGTTTACAGGCCGCAGTACGTTAGAACCATTTACATCGTGCCGTATTGAGTTAAATGTGCAACGAAACTTTACACGCAATCAAACCGAGAGTTACCGCATTAATGCCAACACAGGCGAGTATAATGCCTTTAATAGTTTAGATGGAGGTAGCTTTAGTATTACAACCATTACATGGCGTACTGCATTTGTAAAAAACAATAAAGATTACACCAATGAAACGTTTACGCAGTTTACAAACAACCGCGCCATTATTTCGCAACGATTGGGTTTACTAAACCCATACTCTACCGGCCAAGACTCGACCGGTTTTTGGGATGGCTATTCGGGCACAAACCCGCAAGTACTGGCCGGGGCATTTTTATCAGCCTATCGTGGTAAAAACGCTGCCAACATAAACTTAAACTATTTCCCAACTATACCGCTACCTAACTGGCGTATAACCTATGATGGCTTAACGAAGATGGCATGGAGTAAAAAAATATTTCAAAATTTTCAGCTCTCTCATGCATACCGCAGTACTTACAATGTAAACGCATACAACACCAACTTGCAATGGAGCAATGATGGTAACGACCACTCGCCTATACGTGATTTATCAAGAAACTTTATACCACGCTACGATATTGCACAGGTAAGTTTGATGGAATCGTTTTCGCCATTACTTGGTTTAGATATGACCTTTAAAGGGCCATCACAATTTAATTTGCGTATTGAATATAAACGCGACCGCAGTTTATCGCTTACCTATACCGGTGCACAGCTTACCGAAATAAGAGGCAGCGAATTTTCGTTAGGTACAGGCTATCGAATTAATAATTTTAAGCTGCCGTTTAAAATAAATGGTGCTGTATTTAGAAACGATTTGGTTTTAAATCTGGATATCAGCTATCGTAAGAGTTTAAATATTTTACGAAGGGTAATTGAGCAAACCAATATTCCCAGTAGCGGTTTAAATACCTTTAGTATTAAGTTTGATGCCGACTATGTAATTAACGAGCGATTTAGTGTACGCTTTTACTGGGATACCAATATAAACCGTCCGGTTATTGCAACGTCCTATCCGAACAGTAATACAGCTTTCGGATTTTCAGTTCGTTTCTCTTTGTCGCAATAATTAATCATTAAAAACTTTTTGCATCAGGTGTACACTCAGCAATTGCCCGAATTTTACACCTACTTCTTTTAATAAGCCTACATGCTCATAACCCAATTGTTCATGTATGTGTATGCTGCTTGCATTACCTTGGGTAATGCGCGATAAAATATTGTGAGCACCACATTGATGTGCCTGCAATGTAATTTGCTCCATTAATAACTTACCTATTCCCCGGTTGCGATTTTGTGCCGATACATATACGCTCACTTCAACCGTACTGTCATAAGCCTTTCTGTCGCTGTATGCCGAAACCGATGCCCATCCCACCAACATTTCCAGCATGTATGCAACTATAATGGGATGCCTTTTACCATGTGATAAAAACCATTGCTTGCGGTTTTCTACACTTTTTATTTCAGTATCAAAAGTAGCTGTGGTATTTAAAATAGCTTCATTGTATATGGCAGTTATAGCTGCAACATCTTCCACTTTTGCATTACGTATTTGAATCATTTAAATTGATTTTTATTTGTTGTAAAGTTATATAAACAGCATCTGAAAAATGCCGCACAAACGAAACGAGCAATTGATAAGATTAATTAAAGATGAACATTCAATTTTTAATTACGATTAGAATTTAAACAATTTCAATTTATATATTTTAGTGCAAATAAAAACTTCAACATATGAAAAACACTTTACTTGTATTAAGCACATTAGGTTGTATTATTTGGAGTTGCAGTCCTAAAACTGCACCGACCTCATCGCAAACCAAACCCGCAACAGAACAGGCACCCGATAACTCTATACCGGTTTCTGTTGATATGGCTTCGGCCGAAAAAACATACCGTTCGGTATGCAGTGGCTGTCATGAACTTTACCCTACCACTAATTACACAGCAGCCGAGTGGGGTGGCATTGTTAACCGTATGCAGAAAAAAGCAAACTTTAGTAACAGTGATAAAAATCTGATTATGGCATTTTTATCAGCCAATGCAAAAAAATAACAGCTATAGCAATTCAAGTGCTTTGCAGGCAATTGCAGCTGCTTGTTGCTCGGCTCGTTTTTTCGAATATTCAGTGGCGCGGGCTATTTCCGCGCCATTGTATTTTATCGAAATGGTAAACTGACGGCCTGCCTGTTCGTCTTGTACCATATCAAAAAGCAACTCATGTTTTTCTTTCTGTGCATGGTTTATTAAACGGCTTTTAAAATTGGTATCGTTTGTTTCTTTCTCTTCTAAATCCATGTGTATTTGTATAATACGGTTAAGCACAAATTGTTGCGCTGCCTTATAACCACAATCTAAATACACGGCACCAATTAAAGCTTCCAATGCATCGCCATACATACTGCGCGAACTGCTGTTTTCGATATTGGCAACCCAGGCTTTTATGCCCATTTTTATGGCCACATGTTTTAAACTATCGCGACTTACGATACGCGATCGCATTTCGGTTAGAAAGCCCTCGTTGCGATAAGGAAATTTTTTAAAAAGTAAATCGGCTACAACAGCACCTAACACAGCATCGCCTAAATACTCAAGCCTTTCATTACTCAAATACTTACCTTGATTTTGTTCGCGCATTATTGATTTGTGTACAAAAGCCAATTTATACAAACGCAAATTACGCGGGTAAAAACCCGTTAAATTATACATTGACTGAAAAAATTGCCTTTCGGCCGACAATGCATTTTTTATAATTTTTAAATAGGCTAACACAGGCTGCTGCGTTTTTATTTTTTATCAATCTGAACCACAACAGCCACAGCATTTTTATTGCCAACATCACACTGAAACGTTAGGTTATTGCCCGGCTGATAATTAACGTTTTCGATTAAAGTACCCGCAAGCGCCTCTTTAATTTTTGCTTCATAGGTGTTTTGCCTGCTTGCATTAACTGATGCATTAAGTTTATTAAAATCAATTGGCGTTTTGGTAATAACAATTGCCATGTAATCTGTATTTCCATAGTCGTCTGCTGTTAAACTATAATCGCGTGGAAACAAACGCATACCCGTAACACCACAATAGGGCGAGTGTTTTTTGGTGTATGGAAAAAGTATATAGCTACTTGCATCGGTATCCTGACCCAATACATACACATAACACTCAATACTGTTATTTACTTCAATTTTAAACTTAGTGCCTTTAGGTATAGCCTGAGCGGTTTTAAAAACAGACCCACTGCGTATAAGGCTTATGTTAGCTTTGGTAGCATTATCAATAAGGCCAATGCCCGCTGCCAATTTCTGATTGTCAAATTTTTGATTGTTGCCCATGGGGTATATGGCATAGGCTTCTTTATTAAAGTATTCGAAGTCTTTATAGCGCACCCAGGCGATACCGTTATTACCCCACTCAGGGCCCCATGAATTCATTATCTGAAATCCACCCTCATCCCCAAATTTAAAATCATCATAACCTATAACACACATACAATGGCCGCCAAATCCATTTTCATTATAATCATCGCGTGTAGGAATCCAGGTGTCTTTGCCTAACATGTTTTGCATAAAACTGCCACCAACCATATTACCAATAATTACTGGCGAACCTTGCGCCAGGTATTGTTTCATGGCAAGCAAATCGGTTTTGTAATCATCGCCAGCAACTGATAACCGCTGAAAACCCTTTATACGATATGTGTTAGCTGCCTGCAATTCGTTTGCATTGGGTTTACGGCTGCAATCTTCATCGGTATATGCAAATTGCGAAAGTGGAATGGCGCCTACTTGCTGCATTTTTTCGACAGCACGTTGTATGTAAGAACCCTGACAACCGGTTAACGAAATTTGATTGTACATAAACGAAGGACTAAAAGCCTGTGCCTGCCCGCTTTGTTGTGCAAACACAATGCTTTGCGCAGCATAAGCACTACCCCAACCCACACATGAGCCTTGCTGACCCTGATTAAGTCTTTGGGGTGCAAATTGCTCTAAACTTATTTTTTCGGGCAGTGGGTTTTTTACATTATCGGCTAATGGCTCATACACTTCGGCAGCGTCATAAACTTCTTGTTTCATATCGCAACCGGTAGCCAAAGCTGCCTGCTGTTGTACATTATCCAAAGCCCCACCACCATTGCAGCCACCCCCCATATAATATAAGCCGCCACCAACAATTAGTATAAGCAAACCCAATTTTGGGCTTTTAAAAAACAAGCCTAAAAGCATGGGCAATAAACTGCCTAAGCCACCGCCTCCACCACCACCTCCACGTCTGTTATCGCCCGGAAAATTATCCTGACCGCTCGTGCCATTGTCGTCTTTTGTAATTCGGATTGGCATAAAATTTATTTTTTGTTTTATTAAAATTAACAGCCAACGAAATTAATATTCTATAGATTTATTTTGTATAAATTTTTGGTTACATCTTTAATAGCAGCTAAATGATTAAACAAATTATTAAAAACAAAATGCAACTTGTTACTTATATCAAACTTACTACTTGTTTAATATTTATCACAACCTTATTAAATGCCCAAGCGGTTGAAACTTTGTATCAACAAAATAAAACGCCTACTTATATTCAGGTTATTGATTTTTATAAAGCATTAGATAAGCAATATACAACAGCTAAACTATTGGAAGCAGGCCCAACGGATGTGGGATTACCGCTGCACGTATTTGTAATTTCGGCCGATGCTGTTTTTAATGCAGCAACACTTAAAAAACAAAACAAAACCATAGTGCTAATTAATAACGGCATACATGCAGGCGAACCTTGTGGTATTGATGCAAGTATGGTTTTTGCAAAGGCTTTGCTTCAAACATCATTAAAACAAACGTCACCCAATACCGTTATCTGCATTATACCGGTTTATAATATTGATGGCACTTTAACGCGTGGCTGTTGCTCGCGCGCTAATCAAAACGGGCCCGATGAATATGGCTTTAGAGGAAATTACCAGAACCTGGACTTGAATCGTGATTTTATTAAAGCTGATAGTGAAAATGCAAAATCGTTTACTAAAATTTTTCATCAGTGGCAGCCACATATTTTTATTGATACACATATCAGCAATGGTGCCGACTATGCACATAATATGACGTTAATAGCCACTCAAAAAGACAAACTGCATCCGCTGCTTAGCAATTTTATGCAAACTATCTGGCTGCCACAATGGTATGCTGCTATGAAGACTAATGGCGAACCCATGTGCCCTTATGTTGATACGAAAGATGAAATACCGGATAGTGGTTTGGTTGGATTTTTTGAACCACCACGTTTTGCATCGGGCTATGCGGCATTGTTTAATACATGGTCGTTTGTATCAGAAAGTCACATGCTTAAGCCTTACCATAAACAAGTTGATGCCACCATAACACTGCTTAAAACCATGCTGCCATTAGTCGAATTGCATGGCAGACAGTTGCGCTTTATCAAACATCAGGCAGATAGTTTGGTGAAAACACAGGATACGTTTCCACTTCAATATCAATGGCAAAATGTAACTACCGATAGTGTTTTGTTTAATGGCTATGCAGCGGTAAAAAAAATAAGTTCGGTTAGTAATTTACCTTTTACAACTTATAACCAACAACAACCCTATACGAAGTACATACCCTATTACAATGATTACAAACCTACATTGTTTGTTACCAAACCTAAATATTACCTGATGCCGCAATGCTTTAAAAAGGCTGTACAACTGCTGCAATTAAATAATATAAAAATGTTGCCTTTACCGTGCGATACTGCTATTGCGGTTACAGCCTATTACATTGACGATTATAAAACTACAGAGCGACCTTACGAGGGTCATTATTTGCACAGTAAAGTAAAACTGCATACCGATACGCAAACTTTAATTTTTTTTAAAGGCGATTATTTAATCCCCACCAATCAAAACAATAACTACCTGGTGCAAGTGCTCGAACCGCAGGCTGCGGATGCATTTTTTGCATGGAATTTTTTTGATGCCAGCTTGCAACAAAAAGAAGGATTTAGTGATTATATATTTGAACAAACTGCAGCACAAATGTTAGCAGACAACCCGGCTTTAGCCGATTCGTTAAAGCAAGCGGTCGAACGCAATAAGTGGCAAACAAACCACTATCAGCAACTCAATTATTTATACAAACAATCGCACCTGTTCGAAAAAACATATATGCGTTATCCCGTTTACAGAATTGAATAATATTCAGATTTCTGCTATCCCTAAAAATTTATAATGCTGCTTAAAACCAAAATTAAAGTCGTTTCATTTTTACACTTAGTATAAATACAAATAAATTGACTTCAGTAATTTGATACTTGGAATAAACTTATTGTATAAATTGTAAGGTGTAAACAATAACCAGAAAGCCTAATAAAAATCCCGCATAAATATGCGCTTGCTTGTGGCTACCGGCATAAAGCCTTGCCGAACCTAATAAACCTGCCAATATTGTAGCTAATACAATGGCTGCTGTAAATTGTGCATACATAGTATGGCATAGCACCAGCATTAAGCCTATAACGCCCCCAACACCCACCATGTGTATGCTTATTTTAAACCAAAAGTTAATTATCAGTGCCATACTTAAAGCAATTGCCGCACTTACAAACACGGCACATACTATAAAAGGTACGGGTAATTTTTGCACCAAATAAAAGCACATGAGTAAATAAATGATGGTGTAAAAAAAAGGCCAGGTACGTTCGTTACGCAATGGTAAATGCCAGGACGATATTTCGCCACGTAACAATAATATACCTGTTGAAATAAGCGGAAACACAATGGTGGTAACTGCTGTAATTATAAAAATTATCAGTTGCACTTTAGGATGTACAGCCATTGCCAAATAATTTCGGCTAAAAAATATTATGGCCATTGCATACATGGGCATAAGTATTGGGTGCAATACGATTGAAATAAACAGCGCTATTTTTTTCATCCTAAAAACTAAAGCTTTTTACGTAAACGCGCTACCGGTATGCCCAATTGTTCTCTGTACTTTGCAATGGTTCTTCGGGCTATGTTATAGCCTTTGTCGTTTAATAATTTCATTAGCTGGTCATCCGGTAATGGCCGTTTTTTACTTTCACTGGCAACGGCTTCTTCCAATATTTTTTTCACCTCGCGGCTCGATACCTCCTCGCCACTTTCGGTTGACATGGCCTCGCTAAACAATCGTTTAAGCAAAAAAGTACTATGCTGGGTTTGCACATATTTACTGTTTGCCACGCGCGATACGGTGCTTATATCCAACCCAACAATATCGGCAATGTCCTTTAAAATCATGGGCTTTAACAGCTTTTCATCGCCTTCTAAAAAAAACTCATACTGGTAATTCATTATGGCCGACATGGTGCCTAATAATGTTTCGTTACGCTGATTAATAGCATCCATAAACCACTTAGCCGAATCAATTTTTTGTTTTACAAACTGCAAGGCTTCGCGGTTACCGCGGTTCTTATTTTTTTCTTTGCCGTAGGTTTGAAGCATTTCGACATAGGTTTTGCTTAACCTTAAATCGGGCATGTTTTTGCTGTTTAATGATAGCTCTAACACACCCTCATTATTTACTACTATAAAATCAGGCACTATGTGTTGTACACTCCTTGGTCCATCGTAGCCCGAGTTGCCGGGTTTGGGATTAAGTTTAAGTACCAGGTTGATTACTTCTTTTAATGCTGCATCATCTAAACCACAACGCGCAGCAATTTTATCATAATGCTTACGCGAAAATTCTTCCATGTACTTACTGATGATTAGTTGTGCATGCTTATATTCTTCCGACCCGTTATCGTTGCGTTGTAACTGCAACAACAGGCACTCTTGCAAATTACGCGCACCCACACCGGCAGGGTCAAAGGTTTGCACAATTTTTAGTATGCGTTCGATGTCGTTAACAGAAACATCTAAGTTTTGTGTAAATGCCAAATCGTTCGAAATGGCTGCCAAATCTCTGCGTATGTAACCATCATCATCAATGCTGCCAATTAAATGTTCGGCAATGCGCAAATCACGTTCATTAATGGGCAGCAGGCCTAATTGTGCAAGTAATTGATCCTGAAAAGTTGCAGCAACGGTTACGGGCGCTTCATAGGTTTCGTCATCTTTACTGCTATTGTTTGCACTATACTTGTAATCGGGCGAGTCGTCATAATCGGCCACATAATCATCTATATTAAAATCATCATCCTCATGGGTAATGGGTTCGGGCTCAGTTGATTCGTCTGTGTCCGGCTCTGCTGTTTGTTCGTCCTCAATATCTGTTTTTTCGTTTTCATCGTTGTCTACTTCTTCTTCGGCTTCATCGCGTCCTTCTTCTAAAGCCGGGTTGTTTTCCATCTCCTCTTTAATACGTTGCTCCAAAGCAATAGTAGGCACTTGCAGCAATTTCATGAGTTGAATTTGCTGAGGCGAAAGTTTTTGAAGTAACTTTTGTTGAAGGCCTTGCTTAAGCATGTATTATTAATTGTGCAAACTACGTATAAACATAACGTTAGCGATTTAATTTTTAAAATTCGGCATTGTGTGGTGTGCGTGGAAACGGTATTACATCGCGTATATTGGTCATACCGGTAATAAATAAAACCAAACGCTCGAAACCCAAACCAAAACCGGCATGGGGGCATGTACCAAATCTGCGTGTGTCTAAATACCAATACAACTCTTGTGCTGGTATATGCATTTCATCCATGCGTTGCTGTAACAATTGCAAACGCTCTTCGCGTTGCGAACCGCCTACAATTTCGCCTATACCCGGAAATAAAATATCCATAGCCCTAACCGTTTTTCCATCATCGTTTTGGCGCATGTAAAACGCTTTAATCTGTTTGGGATAATCGGTAAGAATTACCGGTTTTTTAAAATGCTTTTCAACTAAGTAACGTTCATGTTCGCTTTGTAAATCGGCACCCCATGCATCAATCAGATACTTAAACTTTTTCTTCTTGTTGTGATTGCTGTTGCGTAAAATATCAATAGCCTCAGTGTAAGTAATACGCTCGAAACTATGGTCTAAGCAAAATTGCAATTTTTGTATCAGGTCCATCTCGCTGCGCTCGTCTTGCGGCTTTTGTTTTTCTTCCTCAATCAAACGGTTTTTTAAAAATTCTATTTCTTCGACACAATGTGTAAGTGCATAGTTGATGGCATATTTAAGTAAAGCCTCGGCCAAATCCATATTGTCGTTTAAATCGGCAAAGGCTACTTCGGGTTCTATCATCCAAAACTCGGCCAAGTGTCTGGTTGTGTTCGAGTTTTCGGCTCTGAAAGTGGGGCCAAAAGTATATACTTCGCTTAAGGCCATGGCACCCAGCTCGGCCTCTAACTGACCACTTACTGTGAGGTTGGTTTCTTTGCCAAAAAAATCTTCTTTAAAATTTACTTTACCATCATCGGTACGTGGTGTGTTATCAAAAGGCAAGGTGCTAACGCGAAACATTTCACCGGCACCTTCGGCATCGGAACCCGTTATAACGGGGGTGTGCAAATACACAAAACCACGCTCATTAAAAAACTGATGTATGGCAAATGCCAATGCATGGCGCACTTTAAAAACTGCTGCAAAGGTATTGGTGCGAAAACGCAGGTGGGCAATTTCGCGTAAAAACTCTAACGAATGTTTTTTAGGTTGCAATGGGTAAGCCGTAGCATCGCTATCGCCTAAAATCTCAATTTGGTTTACAACCAGTTCAACTGCCTGGCCTTTGCCCAATGAAGCTATTAAATTACCGGTTAACTTTATGGCAGCTCCGGTAGTTATTCGTTTTATTATTTGTTCATCAACACTGTTTAATGCTACTACACATTGTAAATTTTGAAGCGTACTGCCATCGTTTAATGCAATAAACTGCGTGTTACGAAAAGTACGAACCCAGCCCATAAC
This sequence comes from Bacteroidia bacterium, assembly GCA_016788165.1. Classification (GTDB taxonomy): domain Bacteria; phylum Bacteroidota; class Bacteroidia; order AKYH767-A; family OLB10; genus JAEUTH01. Next base: position 18,720 of record JAEUTH010000031.1, read on the forward strand.
GGTTACACTTTGATGCGCTGGTGTTGTAGTTAGCAAATCCTTTATTTTAGTCCTGTCCATTTGGTAATGATATTTTTACACTCTGATTAATGTTGCGAAAAAACACATTAAGAAACAAAAGCCAAATATTTATTGGGTTTTAATCATGGCTATGCCAAATAAAAGGCTAAACACCCTAAAGGCTCTACCCTTTCAACTTCCCCCTTTCCCACTTTCAACTCCTTTGCTATCTTTACCACTTTCAAAACCAAGTTTCACTTAACCCTTTAATTTTATCTGTTATGAAAAACGTAGTAATTATGAAAAAATCACACACACACACACACACACACACACACAACAAAAATCAGCAGTTGTGCAAGTAAAAACTTACTTATTTTGATACTGATGGCAAGGCAACTGCAAGGCCAAAGTCCTTTATGGACACAGCAATACGGCACACCTGCTTACGATG
>JAEUTH010000038.1 GCA_016788165.1 Bacteroidia bacterium
TATTACTGCCGGCACCGCCACCAATAAAAACATTGTGCAACCCTGTAGTATTTGCCCTGCCCGAAACCGGCCCAAAAAAGGCGTTGTTAATGCCTGTTGTATTTTGGTATCCACTACGGTATCCTGCAAAGGCATTGTTGCTGCCCGTGGTTATGTTGGCTCCGGCTTCAGAGCCGATAAAAGTATTGCAACCTGCAACTGCATTGGTGGCACCGGCATTCCAACCAAAAAAGGCATTATCGGCACCTGAGGTAAGTGCTGCACCGGCACCGGCACCGGTAAATATGTTGCGGCTGCCCCAGTTTTGTAATACGGTAACTCCGTTAAGGCGGTATGCGTTATTTATGGCGTTTACTTGTATGTTTATATCGTTGAGTACGTCTAATCTTGAAGTGGGGTTAGCAACACCAATACCTACATTGCCTCCGTTAAGTATGGTCATTCGGTTAACACTTGGCGTGCCTGTTAAAAAATTTATATTTTGTGTGCCGCGGTGTTCTATGTTTAAATTATACAAGTTTGACTGAGCAGAATTATCCCAACCAACATACCATGTTGCTGAATTATTCGTATGATTCAACACATCAACCTGACTATAAACATTAATGTTTATAAGTGTCAGCAGAAAAATGTAAGTGATTTTTTTCATTCTATATAATTTTTAATTGCGATTATCTTTTTTGATTCCATTTTACTTTTTTCATAAACACATAAAAAATATATAGTGCTCGATCCAGGTAACATGATATCAATTTGTTGATCCATTGTCTTAGTAGTATTTAACAATTGACCGGATACCGAATAAATTAATATTTCTTTTTCAATATAATTATCATTGAATATAACCTTTAATTTATCATCCTTAAGATAACTATTTTTAATGATGGTTTGAGGCTGATTTGAAGTACTATGATTTAAACCAGTATAGTTGTCACAATAAACTGAATCAGTGGACATGCATATATCATCAAAATAATAGTATGCGAATGTTCTATTACTACCAACAGTATCTGTCAAGGAGTAATCGAAAAAATTTCCAAGCATTAAATATTGATAGTTACTGTCAGCAACAAAAGAAAGTTGAATTTTACTCCACCCAGTAGTATCTATAATGATCGAGTCTGAGTAGATTAAGGATGAATTATTTACCGGGTAAGGGTTATTAAATGAGTACGGTGTCATCGTTAACTTTATTCCAAATTTATTTATTGCGAAAAGCGTATTATCAGCAAGACTTATATAAAAGGTAACAAAATATTTTTGTCCAATTATGGTAGGAGTTAGTAGCGTTGTTCCAATGTACTCCCATCCCAAAAGTCCATTAATGTCATAAGGTATTAACCCCGCATAAGCATTACCGGTGCGAGGAAACTGATAGCCTAAAACGTTGTTTGGAACACCAACAATTCCTGAATATAAATTGCAACAAATATTAAAATAATCGGGTGTTGACCGGCAAGAATACCAGTTATCAGCCTTGCTGATTTCAAACGCAGATGTTGGGCAACTCACCGTATCCTCAAAACTTGGGTTGGGTACAAGGTTTAGTTGTGCACTACAAATACGTGCAAGCAGCATTAAAAATATTATGAGTAATTTTTTCATGATGTGCTGTTTTAAACTTGTTAAGTAAAATTCTGTAACTGCAAAACAAAATGGCAGTGCGAAAAGTGTTCAGTAAAAGTAGTATGGGAAGTGATACAGGCAACTAAATTGCCATTTAATTACATAAAGGTAACTTGGGCGATGTGCCTGCAATGATTCAAATTGTGGGGCTTATTAAATTATACTCGCTTTATTTTGTACATCGTTTGTGACCTCGCTTACCAATCAAAAATTTAATGTTAGCTGTGAAACAACATTTGGCTTATTTTTTTTCCATCAGGCTTCAAAATTATTTAAGTAATTTCAAACTTCAATTGAGTGTTCGCGGGGACGCAAACCGTGCACAAAAATCAAAGTTTAGGTTTTTGTTTTTTAAAGCTCAAATTACAGCGGGTAAAAAAATCCCAAACAGTTAGCAAATATCTATTTGGGATTTTTTCCTTAGGTGTTAATATCTATTGCATTCTTTAAAAGCTTTACCCTACTCCACCTTCACCATCTTTTTGGTAACGGAAGCTTTTCCATCGGCTAATAAGGTATAAGTATATACACCAGCACTTAGGTTACTGATATACTTTATAATTAGAAAAAATTTATTTTACTGATTATTTAAAACCTTTAATGAAAAAGATAATCCTGCTTTTCTTTCTAATTAATTCGGTAGCTTTAAAAGCGCAGCATGACAGCACCTATTTTAAAAAATATAGCCACAAACTTGCATTGGGTTTCTTTTCTACGTTGCGCAATTACAATTTACGCATTAACTCAAACATCAGTAAGGATGCAGGTTTGCCTGATGTTGATTTTGCAACCAATGGCCGTTTGCAATGGGGTTTGGCTTTTGGTTATGACAAAATCAGATTAGGTATTGCAATCGGTAAAAGTGCCAACAATGATATTTATGGGCAATCGCGTACACAGAATATAGCGGCTGATATTGGTGGCAATGCCATTTTTATTGCTGTTGGCTACCGGAGATATACAGGTATGTATGATAAAAATTCTACCGGCTATATGCCTGCAAACGGGCCAACTTTTTATATTGATCCTTCATTACAGGTTACTACTTTCAGGCTTAAAGGCATGTATTTTTTCAATCATAAAAAATATGCTTTTGGCGCTGCATACATGGCAAATCAGCGACAAATAAAATCAGCAGCTTCCTGGTTGGTAACTTCCAATATTCATCATGAAAAAATTAAAACAGCAGCAACAATTATCCCGCCTCCATTGGCTAGTTATTATGGAGGTGATGCGCAATTGCAAACACTGCAATGGTGGGGCATAAATATGGGTGCCGGTGCAACCGGTAATTTGGTAATTTTAAGGAAGTTGTTTATACATGGCACTATTTCCTTTGGTGCCGAAACACAATTCAGAGAATACGTATATAACACAGGTTATAATAAAAAAGTTACTGCAATGGGATTTGCCGGTGATTTTAAAGCCGGTATCGGATTTAACAGCGAATCGTTTTTCATTTCGATAAATAACAATATTGATTACCACTCGGTAAGCTTGTCAAACCTTAAATTAGTCGAATCGCTGGTAACGGGTTATTTAATAATTGGCTACCGCTTTAAGGTAAAAGATCCGCCTTTATATCAAAAGTTGAGAGAAACCAGATTATATAAATCTCTTTAGATTTAATTTTTATAAAAACGTTTTCCTGCAAAGCCGTTAACCGCATTTACCTGTAGATAATACACACCTTGCGGCCATAAGCTTATGTCAATTAAGTTGTGTTGCAGTTTGACATAATAAACTTACCTAACTCAATTTATGCCAAATTACAAATGGGGGGTTATGCATATTTGTTTTAAAAATGCCATCCTGATTGATGCCGCAAAAGTATGGCTTTTGCCTGCATCGGCACATTAAACTAAAGTAATTAAATTGATACTTAAATAGCCTTAAAACAAACTTACTAACCCCCATTGGCATAAGAACTTAAATACAATTGCATAAAACAATAAATTTGGGAAAGGCATTAAACCAAAAAAGTATTTGAATTTATTGTTAATCAAAATGCATATTTCATTTACTTTTTCAAATTCGCAGGCCGTAAAAATTTAAGTATTTAAAAAACTAAAAAATAAACCCATGGAATTCCGTACAGAGAAAGACACAATGGGCCTGGTACAAGTACCGGCACATGTGTATTGGGGTGCGCAAACACAGCGCTCCATTGATAATTTTAAAATTGCAGCCGACATAAATAAAATGCCGCGCGAAATAATTGAAGCATTTGCCTATTTAAAAAAAGCGGCTGCATTAACCAACTTTGATGCAGGTGTTTTAAGTGATGAAAAATGCAAGCTTATTGGTACAGCTTGTGATGAAATATTAGCAGGCCAGCATCAGGATCAGTTTCCGTTAGTTGTGTGGCAAACAGGCAGCGGTACGCAATCAAACATGAATGTAAATGAAGTGATAGCCTATCGTGCGCATGTACTGCAAGGTGGTAGTTTGATGGATGAAAAAAAAGCAGTGCATCCCAATGACGATGTAAATAAATCGCAATCGAGTAACGATACTTTTCCAACTGCCATGCACATAGCAGCATATAAAATTTTAATGCATGTAACATTACCCGGCTTACGCAAACTACGCGACACGCTGAAGCAAAAATCGGAAGCGTTTATGCATGTGGTAAAAATTGGGCGTACGCATTTAATGGATGCCACACCATTAACGTTAGGGCAGGAGCTATCGGGCTACGTATCGCAATTAGACCACGGTATCAGAGCTGTGGAAAATACATTGCCACATTTAGCCGAATTGGCTTTGGGTGGCACTGCCGTAGGCACAGGCATTAATACACCAAAAGGCTATGCACAAAATGTAGCCTCACATATTGCCAAGCTTACCAACCTGCCATTTATTACCGCACATAATAAGTTTGAAGCACTTGCAGCACACGATGCCATTGTTGAAACACATGGCGCACTTAAAACCGTTGCTTGCAGTATGATGAAAATTGCCAACGACATTCGCTTATTGGCATCGGGGCCACGCTGCGGCATTGGCGAACTTTTTATACCCGATAACGAACCCGGCTCGTCCATAATGCCCGGCAAAGTTAATCCCACACAATGCGAAGCCATGACCATGGTTGCTGCACAAGTTTTAGGTAATGATGTAGCCATAAACATTGGCGGATGCACCGGCCATTTTGAACTGAATGTTTTTAAACCCGTTATGATTTATAACTTTTTACACTCGGCCCGTTTAATTGGCGATGTATGTGTTTCGTTTAACGATAAGTGTGCTGTAGGTATTGAACCAATACATGAAAATATTAATAGCAACCTGCATAACTCATTAATGTTGGTTACATCACTAAATACTAAAATAGGTTATTACAAAGCGGCCGAAATAGCACAAACTGCACATAAACAAGGTAAAACGCTTAAACAAACAGCCATTGATTTGGGATATGTAACCGCACAAGAATTTGACGAATGGGTTAAGCCTGAAGAAATGGTAGGCTTGTAAATTTAAATACTTAAAATCTTTCTTATGCAGATGCCTACCAACTAAATGGTGGGCATTTTTTTTAGGGGCTTTAACTTTACATTTATCATTTAAATAAATAATATAATCATGGAACTTTCTGTTAATACACCGGCTTTACTTTTCCCATGCATATCACTACTGTTATTAGCTTACACCAACCGATTTTTAGCCATTGCCGGTTTAATACGCGGCCTTAAAACCAAATATACTGCAGCGCATGAGCCCGGTTTAATAAAACAAATAAACAACCTGCGCAAACGCGTAATAATTATACGCAATATGCAAGCCGCTGCTGTGCTTAGTTTATTTTTTTGTGTAATGTGTATGTTTTTAATTTTTGGGGGTTACCAAGCTATGGCACAAATTATTTTTGCAATTAGTTTGGTGCTGATGCTTATATCATTAAGCCTTTCAATAATTGAAGTTACCATATCGGTAAATGCTTTAAAAATTGAGCTTAAGGATTTAGAAACCGAACTGGATAAAGACGATACTTTTTTTGGCTATAAGCCCTAATTAAAAAAAGCCGTTTCGGAAAAGAATCAATTAAATACTGTAGCCCGGTGTTGGCTTTTTGCATTTTGTTGCAACAGCATGTGCGTGTTTTCTTACCAGGCTTTGTCGTGCTTTTATTGAGCCAAATGTTATGCTGTTAACTTGCGTAAGTGTTTGATTGGTATTTTTATAATATAAAGCTAAGCGCTCGCCCCTTTTATTAAGTTTAAAATTACTGTGTATTTGGGTTAAGGTAGTATCCATACCATCGCACCATATTACCTGATGCATGTTAGGTAACAGTAACATTGGCGGTAATGCAAATTTTTGTGGATGTAAAAACGAATCGGTAATAAACCATTGATTTGCTTTAATGACTATGGTATCGTTGGTAGTGTTATACAACTCCAACCAATCGGCACCACCATTTGGGTTGCCGGGCAATATCAATTCATTGTAATAATCCGAACCGTTTGATAGCACTTCGCTTATTATTACGGCACCGGTTTCGATTGATGCGTTTTGTTTTGATTGTTTGGGTACTGCTTGTTTGTTATATGCAGTTACCGACATTACACCAAAGCCAATTATCAACCAACAGATGATTTTTTTCATAATGCAAAGCACTTCATCGCTTATAAAACATGTATTGCTTCTGTATTAAGAAATTGTAAAGCTTTTTATATGGATACAATTAATTTAGCTATTCGTATTTTATTAGCTTTTTATAAAACATTTTTGTTCCATGTTTAATTCGAATGCTATAAATGCCTTTTGCCAAGTTGCCAGTTTCTAAGTTGTATTTACCGGCAGGGTCTAATTTAAGTTGTTTGTTAAAACATGTTTTTCCTACATTGTCGTATATAGTAACTGTTACAAACTTATTGGCGCATTGCACAAATGTTAGTGTGGTATGTGTGTTAGCCGGATTTGGATGTAACTGCATATCAACATCAGTAAGCATATTAATACCGTTAGCTATTACCACATTAGAAATAATAATGCTATCGCATCCTTTTACCGACAAAAGACTATCAACATAAGTGCCTGGTGTGTGTTGCCACATGCCGGCTAAAAAAACACTGTCGCCCGGCCATAAGTAAACAATATTTACCTTACTATAAGTTGGATTAGTTGTAACCTTTACCGAGTCATAATCTACAAAAATCATAGCAGAGTCTTTCTCAACAACTGCAACATACTTTGCACCTGTAGCCATCCATTTTACATCTATTGCATGGGTACCTTGTCCGCTAATTATGCTTCCGTAATTAGGTACAGTCCAATTATAAATATTGCCTGTGTGCAGTGGTGTAGCGTAATTATGTACCAAACCTGTATCAATACATGCAGTTGTATCACCCTGTATTGCAGTAGCAAAATAATCAGGTGGGCTAACTATAAATGTGTTAGCATCATAAAAATCATAATTCTCTGTATTAGAATTAATAACATTTGTAATTACATCTCCTGATTTTAAAGTCTTTTTAGGTTTCACCCGGTAATGAACCCAAGCATAATTACGCGGGCCTGAAAATTTTGATTTGATAAGATTACAATGCGGCATTTCGATAAATATTTTTTTACCTTCTTTATTGAAATCAATATTTACAGGATTAGAACTGCCAACCAATTCAAATGTGTGTTGAGCCAAATTTCCGGCCATTACGTTTTGGATACTGAAGTAGAATTGGTTTCTATGATATTTGGTTTTAAAGTAAACTACATAATCTATGAAAGGAGGCGTTGGGTTTAACTGATCAACGAGTATTTTTGTAGGGCTGTGGGCAAAATTGCCATAATTAATGGAGGCTTCTGAAAAAATCCATTCCGAAAAATTATCTGAAGGATTATTATCGTTGGCAATGGGCTCAATCCTTGCTTTAAGTTTAATATACGCGGGTTTTAAATTACTATTAGGTATAAATTCAATGATAATTGTTGTATCGTTATAGGGTTCTAATGGGGGTAAATAATAAATCAACGAATCCTGAAAAGTAACATTAGGTAACGGATAAGAATTTAGCACGACCAATTGTGTATCCTTATAATAAATAATAGTTGGCGATATGGTAGTTGTGCCAATATTTTTATAGTTGATGCAAATAGTGGTCATGTGGCTTGTTCCGAAATACGAAATAGGAAAAATACTTACCTGCAAATCGTTTACTACACTTGTTGGTTGAAAAGCAAAATCGTTATAAGCTTTAGATTTTTGTAATGTATCAATAACAATGGTTCTGATAGCCGGGCTTGCTTGATAATAGGGTATGGGCTTGGGTGCAATTTGATAACTTCCGGTATCGCTTACGGCTGTTTTATAGCGCCCGTTTCGTTGTGAATACACATAATCACCACTGTTATTATTTATTACCCGATTGGCTATTAAAGCAACTTCATTTGAATCTAAAACGGCATTGCTGTTTGCGTCAATAAACAGTTTGCCTGCTATGGTACTTATTCGGGTCATTTTTACAATCCAATAATCTCCAGTACTATAGGACATCAGTGTTTTACGTCCCGAAATCTTAGAATTAGAATTTGCACAGATAACAAAACTTGTATCGTTAATATTAATAAATTCAGCGGGAGATTCATTCTGTAGCCCACCGGCAAATGTACTCCAAGTAACATTTCCACTACTATCTAATCCGGCAACTAAAACATCGGTATCGCCATAACTTGGTCCTGTAAAATCGCTCACAGTTGTAGAATAGGACATGCCAGTTAAAAAGTAACTACCATCTAATGCTTGTTTAACTATGGGGTCAGCATCATAACTAATGCCTCCAATTGTGTTTTGCCATTGCACATTATACGCAGCATCAAATTTCAATACCCAAAAGTCATAGTATCCAATTTTATTTTCGGTTTTGTCGCTTGAAGTATCAGACATCGATTGTCCTGATACGATAAAACCCATATCAGCAGTAGGTTGTATTGATGTTATCAAATCAGCATTAGTGCCACCCATTGTATTTTGCCAAATGATATTACCCATTGTATCTAATTTAAGCAGCCAGTAATCAAAATTGCCCAAACAATCTTCGGTTTTGTCGCTGCTGCTATTTGATAAAGAAGTAGCGGCTAACATTAATGTACCATCTGCATAAAGAAACATACTTCCAAGTTTATCATCTAAACCTCCACCAATGGTTTGTTGCCAAACAATATTACCTACACTATCTAACTTAAGTATCCATAAATCATTACCGCCTATGCAGTTTTCGGTTTTATTACCCGTACTATCCGACATTGAATAACCGGCAGCAATAAATCCACCATCTGCAGTTTGCAATACTTTTGTACAAATATCGGCTTTGTTACCGCCAATGGTTTGCTGCCAAAGCAGATTGCCGGCTGCATCTAACTTTACAATCCAAAAGTCAAATCCACCAACGGTGTCTTGTGTTTTATCGCCCGATATGGGCGAGTTTGAACTGCCGCCTAAAATATAATTGCCATCAGCAGTTTTTGCAATTGATTTAAAATACTCGTCTCCGGAGCCACCTATTGTATTTTCCCATAACGTATTGCCAAATGCATCCGTACTTACAATCCACCAGTCGTACTTGCCATTGGTGTTCTCCGATTTTTCTTTCGATACATTGGAATTAGAATATCCGCCAAAAACAAAGCCTCCATTGTCAAGCGGGATGCCTGATGTTAAGATATCAGTTAAAAATCCACCGGGTGCCTTTTGCCATGTAATATCATGTTGAGTAAATGCATTATTATAAATTAAAAAAAAAATGGCGGTTATAGTGTATTTAAATTTCATGATAATAAAGTTTAAACGGTAAGTAACTGGAGATAAAATATAAATTGAATAAAAACAAATTTGATGCGATTTTGTTTAACACGATGCAATTGAATAGTTATTAAAAAACTATTTTAAGCGAGGGAGAGGCAATTTCAGGTTGCATACGATAATACGCAAGCTATAAAAAAATTACAACTATTGATGATTATTAGTCCCTTCAAAAAATCAAATGGTGTAATCATAAAAAAGGCTTTCTATGAACGTATGTTCATAGAAAGCCTTTTCTTATTGTAAACTAATGCGGGGTTATTGCACCACCAATTTTTTGGTTCGCATCATGCCTTCCTGCACCACCATTACCTGATAAATACCCGGAGCCAATGTTTCAATATCGAGCACAAAAGTATTATCACCCACTTGCATTTCTGTTTTTTCCAACAAACAAACTTTACCCACCAAGTCGGCAACTTTTATAGTCAACCATCCGGTTTTGGCTGCATCCAATTTAAGCTGTACGCTGCCGGAAGCCGGATTCGGGAATAAATCAACTTCAGAGAAATTATAGCCACCAAAACCTTCTTTACAAACAATTGAAACCGGCTTACTTGCGCGCACGCTTGCGCCACAACTATTATTAGCAGCACAATACATTTGCCCGCCAACATTGCCCCATTTAACAACTAAGGTAGTGGTGCCTTGTCCGCTTTGTATAACAGATCCGGGCACTACTGTCCAAATATAACTTGTGGCTCCGGCCACAGGTGTAGCGGTAAACGTAAGTATTTGATTGGGGCAGGCCGATGTGGGGCCACTAATTACAGGCGATTGCGGGCGTGCACTTACAGTACGCACTTGTGCTGCGCTATTGCCACAACCGTTGGATGTATATACACTAATGGTACCCACATTGGTAAATGCCGGTGTAAAGTTTACTACAATATTGGGTGTGCCCTGCCCGCTTACAATGGTAACACCTGCAGGCACAGTCCACACATAATTTACAGGGCCCGGCATAACGGTACAACTGTATGCCACATTATTGGTTTTGCAACGTCCGTACAGCGGGCCGTTTAATACCGTTGGTTTAAGTGGCAAAGTAGAAACAACTGCATAAGCTAACGTTGATGCATTGCTGTTTCCGCAAACATTGCCTGCAATTACACTTACATTGGCACTTACAGCATTGTTGGCAAAATTTACCGTTATGGCATTGGTACCTTGCCCCGAAGCTATAGTTGCGCCACTACCAACGGTCCAAATATAATTGGTTGCACCAGCAACTGGTGAAACGCTGTAACTGCTGCTACTTAAAGCGCATACGGTATTGTTGCCCGAAACAGCACCCGGTGTAACAGGTGGTGCACTAACTCCATTAACCGCTATGGTTGCAGATGCGGTACAACCTAAACCATTTGTTACAGTTACCGTATAGGTGCCTCCACTGTTTATTAATGTAGATTGATTGCTGCTGCCATTACTCCATACATAGTTTACAAAACCACCGGTGGCCGTTAATGTAGTGGGCGATGATGTACAGAAAGAACTTGCACCACTTATAGAAACAACCGGATCGGCTGCTAACGACAATTGCGCACTGCATGATGATGTACAACCATCGGCACTTGTAACAGTTACCGTATAGGTATTGGTACTGTTTAAAACCACACATTGGTTGGTACTGCCATTGCTCCATAAATAACTGTCAGCAGCCGCAGCACACCACGTTACATTACCACTCGCACAGTATTGAGCAGGCCCTGAAATGTTGCATGATACTGTTGCATAATTTGTAACAATTGCAGATGCTGTACCCGTACAACCCTGATTGTCAGACACTGTAATTGTATAAGTGCCTGTTGTATTCACACTTATTGAATTGGTGGTATTGCCGTTCGACCATAGATACGAGTCAAAAATACCATTACACAAAAGGGTTGTATTGCCGTTTACACATATTTGTGTGTTGCCGCTAATACCTGGCATTAAAGCGTTGCTTACAATTGTTGTTGCCGATGCCGTTGCTGTACAGCCGTTTGCATCTGTTACAGTTACAGTAAATGCACCGGCTGTATTAACTAAAACGGTTTGTGTTGTTTCGCCATTAGACCATTGATAGCTTACATATAAACCGGCATCAAGTGTAGTATTATTGCCAGCACAAAAAGTTAAAACACCTGATATGGATGGGGTTGGTAGTGCATGCTGAATTACGTTTGCCGAAACAGAGGCCGTACAGCCATTTGCATCAGTAACGGTTACTGTATAGGTGCCAGGTGTATTCAGGTTAATGGTTTGTGTTGTTTCGCCATTAGACCATTGATAATTTGCAAAGCTACCTGCATCTAATAGGGTACTGCCACCGGCACAAAATGCCAAATTGCCGCTTATTACAGGCGCAGGATTATTGTGCACGGTAACATTTACTGTTGCCGTACTGGTGCAGCCTAATCCATTGTTTACTGTAACCGAATAGGTTGTTGAAGCAGCCGGTATTACATTTTGTGTTAGGCCGTTTAATGCACCCGGGTTCCATTGTGCGTTAATTGCCAAATAGGGTGTAAACCTGTATGCATCATTATCGGCATTAAAATGTTGGCTGTTACGACCGGGTACAGTAACGGCTTGCGTACCGTTTGCATTTTCAATACCCTGTGTTGTTGTTGCACTGCCGCTTACTGACGAAACATCGGGTATGGTATCTGTATGTAGCTCAATAATATTAGTGGTTTCGTGAAGTTGAATTTGCAATTTGAAAATATGTGTGGCCGATAGGTAATGCCTTACATTATAATTTACTACTAACTTACGGTTGGGTGCAGTTCCAACGGTAGTGTAGCTGAAATCGGGGCCTGTTGCTAATAAATCATTCCAACCGGCAGCAATTATATTGTTTGGCGGACCACTTGTTGGCAATACAGGGCCGTAAACCGGTCCAACATTTTGGCCGGGTGTAAATGTTATGTAGCCATTGGATCCGATATAGAAATCAGTGTAATTATTACCGTAAAAATTAAAGCTAAACCCAATAGGTAAAATGCTGCTTATTACATCATCACCCAATGTAATTGATGTAGCGGCATTGGTATCGGGGGTATAGGGTATATTGGATACGTTATAATTAGTTGCAATGGCACCGGTAACCGTTGCATCTAATTGCACCTGACCGCCCGGGCAAATACTTGCAGGTGTTGCAGTAGTACTTATACTAAACGTAGGATTAACGGTAATGTAATTTAGCTTGATAACCGAGTCGCTGCCCAATGGGTTGGTAACTACTAATTTTACCGTATAAACACCCGGTGAGGCGTAGGCATGTGTAGGATTTTGTAATACAGATGTGCTTCCATCACCAAAATCCCAAAACCAGTTATACGGTATATAAGAAGTATCGTTAAAGCTTACTGTGTTTGCACAATCAATGGTAGTATTATTTGCTGTAAAACCTGCAATGGGTGGGTTTACGGGCGGGCTACAGAAATAAGGCATTGAGAAATCGGCAACCTGGTCGGTACTTGAATTAACCGAACCCTGACTGGCTAAATAGCCCATGCCTCTGCGTGCAAACGCTTGCCATATACGACAGCGGTGTGCATTGTTGTATAATAGCTGGTCGGCTAAAAGTATGGCATTGCGTGCATCAATATAACCCGGACTGCAAGGTTGCAGTTTCATACCTTCTATTACCAAACGCATGGCAATGTTGTTGCCCGATGTTGTTGAATCGGGGTTGGGATTAAAGCCTAAATCTTCTATTAAAAACCAGGTCATATCCCAAATGGCATCGCACCATATTTCGCCTTTTTGATGCGAGCCGCTACTACTTGCTAAATCGGCATAGGTTTGTGGATTTATGCTCATGTTGGTTGAGTATCGAAAACGTCTGATACCGGCACCATTGGTTGGTTGACCCAATGCATACGTACCAATACCGCGGCCCATAGCACCACTATCTCCGGGTTCGATAGTTAATATAAGAGCCAACCAATCGCTCCAACCTTCGCCACCTTGCTCTGAGTGCGATAAACAGCTTGTATTTGATGGGCCACCGGTTAACCGGTTCGAAAGGCCATGACCAAATTCATGTGCTATAATTCCATTATCAAAACTTGCATCGGCATCGGGTGTGGGGCTTGTCCATAAATACATTTGCATGCGCCCGCTACTGCCATCAGGTGGTGTAGCAAAATTAGCATTGTTGGTGCCGCTTCCATCAAAGCCTTCGGCTTTCACATCATCATTACCTAAACCGCCACGGCCATAGTTATTACTTTGAAAGTTGCCGGCCACATCGGTGAATCCATTTTTATATGTAACGTCATGTATAATATTATTCATGTAAAACAAATTGGTGAGCGATGCATCCTGATTGTTAATAGGTGCTAAACTGCCATCATAAGAAAAATTAAAATTTAAACCGGCCGTACCATCGGGCGCATAACCCGGCAAGTTGTCGTTGTTGGCATCTTCATAAGCATGTACGTTATTGCCGCGTGTAATAGTAAACTCCGCACCGTCAACCCCATCGGTATCGTGCCAGCCATAGGGTGATGCCAAACTATCGTGTGGACTATTGGCTATGGAGCGTGTACCAAAGGTTGGTGCTTCTAAAGGCACCTGAAAAACATTATAAGATGCAGGCGGTGGCGGCAACATGGGTATTGGCTTTGCAACTGCACCGGATGGAAGAGCGTCACGTAAATCCTTACATGCATTGTTATGATCATGATTAAATGCACAATGAATAACATAATTGTTTTTCTCTAAAAACTGACCCTTTAAAGCATCTATGCGGACATTCCACCAATCGGTATTGTTTTTCATTTCGATGGTTACATTGTATGCCAGATTTAATTGGTTGTTTAATTGCTGATAAACCAATTGAACTTCAATTGAAGATTGTGCATAATCATTCCATTGATAGTAATACACTTTTTTACCGGCATCAAAACGATTGAAAACCGGTTTACCTTGTGTAGCTATTTCTAAGTGATTTAATGCAGCAACTATAGCATCCTGAGGCTGCAACACAGGCTTTGTAGCATTAACTTTAGCGGCAACATGGTCAACTAAAACCGGAGCAGCATGTACTACCACATTGTTTTTTAATGCTATTGCACTTATGGCATTAAATACCGGTATGCTATTAAATTGCTGTTGAACATAAGCATGTGTAATACCGGTTTGCTCATCGGTATAAACATCGGTAAAACGCAGGTCTGATAAATCGGCTGCTGTCCAATTTCCTTTATCGGGCACTGTTTGAAGGTAATTTACAACTTGTTGCATTTGTTGTGCCCGGGTTGTAATACTGCAACCAAATACAATGGCTAATGCCAACGCAAGTAATTTTTTCATGGGATGGGGTTTGGTTTTAAGTGGTAAAATGATTGGGGTAAACTATCTAAAAGCAAAGCTACTTTAAATTAGTTACCATTAATTGTAACATCTTAAAACTACCTATTATTAGTTACATTAAATTAACAAGCAGATGCTATTAAATACGAAAAACAACCATACAAAAGTTGCTCGGCTAAAGTGTGTGTTCACACTCAATCGTGTATGCATTGCCGTAGTGAAGTGGAAAGCGGAAAAGGATTAGTGCGTTGTTTAAATAAATTAATTTGCCCTAATTTTTTTAACCTGAATAGCTAAAATTTGGTCATAAAAAAAAGCCGCTTGTTTAAGGCGGCTTTTTTTATACTCTTTGATTTCTTAATGTTTTGCTGCACATTTCTCACCGCACTTTTCGGCACATTCCGATGCTGTTGCACAACCGTGTTTGCAAACACAGGCATCGGCAACAGGGGCGTCTTTGCAGTGTTTTAAACATTCGGCTTTTTGTGCCTCGCTACAACCAATGCTATCGCAGTAAGCTGCGCATTGTTCTTGTGTCATTTGGTGGCATTGCGTCATATCGCAAGCTGCATCGGTCGATTCTGTTACCCCATCTTTACAACATCCTTTGGTTTCGGCACCCGATGTCTGACAACATGCTTCGGTATTAGAACCGTGGCCAGCTGCAACCGGATGCAAATGTGATAATGAAGGCGCTATTACTAATGAAACGATGGACATTAATTTAATCAAGATATTCATTGACGGGCCTGAGGTATCTTTAAAAGGATCGCCAACGGTATCGCCTGTTACCGAAGCTTTATGCATATCGCTGCCTTTATAATGCATTACGCCATTGTGCTCAAAACCTTTTTCGAAACTCTTTTTCGCATTATCCCATGCACCACCGGCATTGTTTTGAAACATACCCATAAGTACACCAGATACGGTAACACCTGCTAATAAGCCGCCTAATACTTCGGCACCCATTGTAAAGCCAACCACAACCGGTACAATAAGCGCAATTGAACCGGGCAACATCATTTCGCGTAAACTGGCTTGTGTTGATATGGCTACGCATTTATCGTATTCGGGTTTGCCCTTACCTTCCATAATACCGGGTATGGTTCTAAACTGCCTGCGTACTTCCTCAACCATGGCCATAGCGGCACGGCCTACGGCAGCAATGGCTAACGATGAAAATATAAACGGAATCATGGCACCCACAAACAACCCTGCCAATACATCGGCTTTATAAATATCAATGGCTTCGATACCTGCAATACCCACAAAAGCTGCAAAAAGTGCCAATGCTGTTAGCGCTGCCGATGCAATGGCAAAACCTTTACCGGTAGCAGCGGTTGTATTACCAACTGCATCTAATACATCTGTTTTTTCGCGTACATCTTTGGGTAGTTCGCTCATTTCGGCAATACCACCGGCATTATCGGCAATTGGGCCAAAGGCATCAATAGCTAATTGCATACCTGTAGTTGCCATCATACCAGCTGCGGCAATGGCCACACCGTATAAACCGGCAAACTTATGCGAGAAAAATATACCACCTGCCAATACTATAATGGGGGCAACGGTTGATTCCATTCCCATTGATAAACCACCAATGATATTAGTAGCATGGCCGGTTGACGATTGACGTACAATTGTATTTACCGGACGTTTTCCCATAGCTGTGTAATACTCGGTAATTATACTCATAAGCGTACCCACCACTAAGCCAACAATAATTGCTGCAAATACGCCACCTTTAGTAAATTCATAACCACGCAGGTTCATGGTATCGGGCAACATCCAGTTAACGGCAAAGTAGCAGAATATAGCCGTAATAACGATGCTACCCCAGTTGCCCATATTTAATGCGTTTTGCACTTTGGCTGCCGATGCGGTTGCGCTATCACTTACACGTACAAACCAAGTACCTACAATAGAGAAAATAATGCCCATACCGGCAATTAACATGGGTAATAAAATAGGGGCTAATCCGCCAAAATTATCTACTGAAGTTGTTTCGCGGCCTAAAACCATGGTTGCCAAAACGGTTGCAACATAAGAGCCAAACAAATCGGCACCCATACCTGCCACATCGCCCACGTTATCGCCTACGTTATCGGCAATGGTTGCGGGGTTACGTGGATCGTCTTCGGGAATACCCGCTTCAACTTTACCAACTAAATCGGCACCTACATCGGCTGCCTTGGTATAAATACCACCGCCAACACGGGCAAAAAGTGCAATACTTTCGGCACCTAATGAAAAGCCAGTTAAAACTTCAATGGTTTTTATCATTTCGGCACTATCAACCGTAGTTGCACCAAAAAAGTTTTTAAGTACAATAAATAATCCGCCTAAACCTAAAACAGCTAAACCGGCAACACCCATACCCATAACCGAGCCTCCACCAAATGAAACAGCCAGTGCTTTTGATAAACTGGTACGTGCTGCACTTGCTGTACGCACATTGGCCTTGGTTGCTATGCGCATGCCAATAAATCCGGCTGCAGCCGAAAAAATAGCTCCTAATACAAATGCTAATGCAATAGTCCAATGACTATCGGGGTTGGCACTGCCCATAAAGCCTAAAAGCAATGCAGCCATTAAAACAAAAATAGAAAGGATGCGATACTCTGCTTTTAAGAATGCCATAGCACCATCGGCAATGTAACCTGCAATTTCTTTCATCCTGTCGTTGCCGGCATCTTGCTTTGTTACCCAGCTTGCCTTAATAAAAGTGTAAATCAAACCTACAATAGCTAAAGCAGGAACGATGTAAATAAAATTGTCCATATAAACTTTTTTAAATTTGGGTGCGCGAAAGTAGAACTTTTGAGTTTGGGAGCAAAAAAAATATCAATGCCCATAAACACACGTATTATAGACCATTTTACCGGTTTTATTACAGGCAATTGTTAGAGTCCTAAGTGCCTTTTTAAGCTAAACAGATAATGCAAGGTTTTTGCTTGAATAAACCAATGCACCTTAGAAGTTGGGCCGATAGTGGTAAACAGTTCTTACAGGTATTACTTAAGATGTTGGTTAAAGTAATCGGTTATTTTTTGAAACAAATGTGGTCGGTCTTTGCCGGTAACATTGTGTAAATGGCCTGGATACATAAAATAATCAACCTGTTTGCCTGCATCCACACAGGCTTTTACAAAATTAATACTGTGTTGCCATACCACCACATCATCGCTTGTCCCATGTATAAGCATCAGGTGGCCTTTAAGTTTATCAACCTGTTTGGTTAAATTATTGGCATCGTAACCGGCCTTGTTGTTTTGCGGAGTATCCATATATCGCTCGGTGTACATTACTTCGTAAAAGCTCCAGTCAATAACGGGTCCACCGGCTACGGCTGCTTTAAACACATCAGGGTTTTGCAACATCATGTAAGTAGTCATAAACCCACCATAACTCCATCCATATATACCCATGCGATTGGCATCAACATAAGGTAATGATTTTAAGTAGGCCACACCTGCCATCTGGTCTTGCAGCTCAATTGTACCTAATTGCCTGAAAGTAGCTTGTTCGAAAGCCAATCCGCGATTGGCACTTCCGCGGCCATCAACTGAAAAAACAACATATCCGTTATCGGCCATGTATTGAAACCAGTAATCGCCACCACCGTTCCAGCTATTAAATATGAGCTGCACATTGGGGCCATTGTATTGGTAAACAATTACCGGATATTTTTTTGTTGAATCGAATGGAATTGGGTTGAATTGACGGCAGTGTAAATCGGTACCATCGGCTGCTTTAATCGTAAATAGTTTAACAGGTGTGGTGTAATAATCTTTAAGTGGATTGGGTGCTATGAGCAGGTACTGAGTTTTGTTTCCTTTTTCGGCATCGCTTACCAAAATTTCGCGTGGCGATACGGTGCTTGTAAAATCGTCAATAAAATAGGTGTAATTATCATTCATGGTTATACGATGTGTGCCATTGGCATCGGTTAGTTTTAGTTTGCGATTTGCTTTAAGGTGATAGCTATATAAATCGCGGTTTAGGGCACCGGTTTCTGTAGAGATGAAAAATATTTTTTCGCCCTTTTTATCGAAGCCTAAAACATCGGTAACAACAAAGGGTCCTTTGGTTAACTGCTTTTTTAACTTACCATCAATGTCATACAAATACAGATGATTAAAACCATCGCGCTCGCTTTGCCAAACAAATTGTTTGTCGTTACCGGTTACAAACAACATGGTATGTTTTGGTTGCACATACTTGTCGCTTTTCTCTTCGAACAGTGTTTTTACAAAGTTGCCTGATGTTACATCATAAGCATTAAGTTGCATTACATTTTGATCGCGGTTTACTATGGCTATGTAAATTGTTTTTTCATCGGGACTCCAACTGATGTTGGTTAAATACTGCTCGGCATCACCGGTGGTTTTTATAGCCCAGGATTTGCGTTGTTGCACATCAAAAACATGTAAAGTTACCTCATGGCTTTTTGCACCTGCCATTGGGTATTTAATTAAATTAGCTTGTGCCGGTTGTTTGGTAAAATCAATTATAGGATAATCGGTAACCATGGTTTCGTCCATGCGGTAGTATGCTAAATACCTGCCGGTACTACTCCAAAAAGTGCCTTTGTGTATGCCAAATTCGTTACGGTGTACGCTTTGTCCGTTTACAATATGTTTATTGCTATCGGCTGTAACGGCTACTTTTTCATACCCTATATTTATATACAAATTATTGGCTAAAGTATATGCTGTATTTTTATTGGTTGCCACATCCATGTTAGCAGCATCGGTTGGCAGTTTTGGGTTTTGTACCGTATGCAATGCCAAATTACTTTTGGTAATTACTACATCGTTATCAGCCACCGTAAAAGTAGCTTGGTTACTGTTAAGCCACTTTAATGCCGGCAATGTTTTTAATGTATCTAACTGTTGCTCTCTAAGTTTTTCATTAAGCGCTAACAAGGTTAGCCAGTCCTCGTTCTTTTTACTATCGGCATTACCAATAACAAAACGTTCGGCACCATCGGCTGCTGCATAAATAAACTGATCGGTATCTTTTATCCATTGTAAATGTTTAAGCCTTTTAGGCCCTAAGGTGGTACGTTGTTTCGATACGGCTTCTTCTATGGTTAAATGTTTGGTTTGCGCCCAACTGTTAGTGGCAATTATTAATGCAATAAATAAAAGTGCTTTCATGCTTTTTGTTTTTTATGCTTATTCGTTTTTCCGCTTTTGTCAGGCTTTTACTGCCCTAAACAACTTTAAATTAAGCCTGCGTAAGTATTACATTTTTTTGAGAAGCCATAGCTGACAATACTTAACATTTGCATAAATTTTATCTTCTTTGCGCGCCTTATTAAAGGCTTATACCTGAATGGTTTTTAGCAGCAGTTTATTTTTAGTTTACTTTTTACCACTTTTTTTATTGGTGTATTACGCAGCAGCGCGGCCCTATAAAAATGGCGTGTTGCTGGTGTTTAGTGTTTTGTTTTATGCATGGGGTGCACCCAAATTTATTTTTGTGTTGTTGGGCACTACCCTGCTCGATTTTTTTCTGGTACAATGGATGGACCGTACCACCAACCAACGATGGCGTAAAATTGCACTATGCATAAGTGTGGGCATTAATATAAGCCTGCTCTTTTATTTTAAGTACTGCAACTTTTTTATCGAAACCATAAATGATGTTTTGCATACAGCAGGCATAGGGCCCATAAAATTGTTGCAGGTAGTAATGCCTATTGGTATATCGTTTTACACTTTCGAAACCATTACTTATGTAGTAGATGTTTACAGGCGCATACACAAGCCGCTAACTAATTTTTGGGATTACCAAACCTACATCATCCTTTTCCCGAAACTTATTGCCGGGCCCATTATTCGTTACCATGATATTGCCGATAGTATAACCAACCGCAGTGCCCAAGAAACCATTGATAATAAACTTTTGGGTTTTTATCGTTTTTGTTTGGGCCTTGGTAAAAAAGTATTGGTGGCTAATGCTGTTGGTGCTTATGCCGATGATGTGTTTGGAACAGAAATAAGCCAACAGCATAGTTTAACTGCATGGGCAGGTTTATTGTGTTATACCATGCAAATTTATTTCGACTTTTCGGGCTATAGCGATATGGCAATTGGTTTGGGTAAAATGATGGGTTTTACCTTTCCCGAAAATTTTAATAATCCATATACATCACAAAGTATAACTGAATTTTGGCGCAGGTGGCACATCACCTTAGGTGCGTGGATGCGAAATTACTTATACATTCCATTAGGCGGTAACCGTGTAAGTAATGGACGGTTGTACTTTAATTTATGGCTGGTTTTTTTAGCCTCAGGGTTATGGCATGGTGCTTCATGGAACTTTGTAATTTGGGGTGCCTATCATGGTGCATTTTTAATATTAGATCGTATTTTTTTACTTGATTTTTATAAGAAAACAGGCCGGTTAATAAGTACCGCTTTAACGTTGCTTTGGGTAATGATTGGCTGGGTGTTTTTCAGATGCGAAACCTTGCCACAAGCCATTGCATTTATTAAACAATTGTTTGCCTTTAATACAAGCCATGCAGCGGCTTTGCCCGATATGTTTACTGCTGCCTGGCTGATAGTTGCTTGTGTCTTGGCTTTGTTTGTATGCATGCCATTTGGCCAGAAACTGCAAGATAACCTATATGGTAACAGTTACACAGTTACACGTCATTTGATTGTTGCAATAATTTGTGCTTTGCTTTTTATATGGTGCCTGTCGGTTATTACGGCATCAAACTTTAATCCGTTTATTTATTTCAGATTTTAAATGGAGCGCACAATTAAACAACTGATTTTTATTGCCCTGATGCTGATTTTTATTTGCATTCATGTGCAAGGCTTGTTTCATATAAAATACGAATTTCCATTACATGGCGGAGTAGTGTATGCCGGTAAACCTACCTTAAACAAAAACAAGTGGCTGGATGGCAGCTATCAGGCCGAAGCCGAAAAATATTTTAATGAGCAATTTGGTTTTAGAAGTACCCTGGTAAGGTTGCGTAATCAAATGGACTATAGTTTGTTTAAAAAAGTAAATGCCAATGGTGCCATTATTGGCAAACAAAACTATTTGTATGAGCACAACTACATTAAAGCATATTACGGTGCCGATGCCATAACCGATAGCTTATTGATTGATCAGGTTAAAAAATTAAAGTACATACAGGAAGCACTGCAACAAAAAGGCATTTTGTTTACGGTAATTTTTGCACCGGGCAAAGCCGCATTTTATCCGGAGTTTATACCCGATAATTTAAAACCCAATACCTATCACACCACCAACATCGAGCGTTACTTATATCAGTGTAAAAGCCTATCGGTAAACCACATTAATCTACACAGTTGGTTTAATTATTTAAAAAACAAATCGCCCTATCCATTGTACTCAAAATATGGCATACACTGGAGCGAATATGGCCGCAATCTGGCTGCCGACTCAATAATTAATTACGTTTCAACTAAATTACAACAACCACTGCCCCATTTTAGTTTTGGCAAACCCTATACATCAACAGTTATGCAAGGTGTTGATAATGATATTGCCGATGGCATGAATTTGCTTTTTAAAATGCCTGAACAAACAATGGCTTATCAAACCATTTCAGTTGATAAAAAACCAAACGATGTACAACCCAAGCTACTTACAGTAGCTGATAGTTATTGGTGGCAAATGTTTAACATTCATATTTCAGAACACATTTTTAGCAATGGCAAGTTTTTATTTTACAACCGCGAGTGCCATACCGAAAACCAACCCATGCAAGATGTTGGTATGCTAAACCTTAAGGCCGAAGTATTAAACAGCAACGTAGTTTTATTATTGGCAACCGATGCCAATTTACCTAACCTAGGTTGGGGCTTTATAAATAATTTATACAAAGACCTAACTACGTATAGCGATACCGATAAGTGGGCAAATGCCGATTATATAAATCGCGTTAACAGCATGAAAGCTTACATTAAAACACAGGCAGATTGGTATAATGGTGTTGTAAAACAGGCACAAGAAAAAAATATCAGTGTTGACAGTATGCTAACCATTAATGCAGCATTTACTGTTGACCAACAGAAATAGAATCAGAAAATTAAATCAAATGAAAAAAATAAGCAAAGCGTTTATCATTTTATGCATACCTGTATTGTTGGGCATGTTATTTTATAAGTGCAGTTCAACCGAAACAAAAACCGATGCTTGGGATTATGAAACAAACTACGACCAGTACTTTGGTTTTGTTCCCGATGATTTTAGAGTTATAAAAACAGACGATGCACACAGTGGAAAATTCGTAACAAAAATGGATACCGCTTTTCCATTTAGTTTAACATTGGTTAAAAACTTTGGCCAACTAACCAATAAGAAAGCCAAAGCGGTTGAAGTACAAACCTGGGCCAAATGTGCAGTTGCAAATGCACCTGTTTTTATTGTAGTTAGTATGGAATACCCGGGCAACCCTACACCTGTTTATTATGAGTTTTTTGATGCAACCACTGCTATGAAAGATGCAAACACCTGGACAAAATTAAATGCCACTTTTTACCTGCCTAAAACCATTGACCCTAATATTTCGTTTAAAGCATTTGTTTGGAATAAAGGCCAAACCATTGCTTATGCCGATGACTTTGCTTTACGTTTTGTTGAGTAACACTTACTATACATGCGCAATAATAGTTATTCCATATTAGTTATCGTTTTTATAGCATTGGCAATTATAAGAGCGGATGTTAAAGACGCTTTTTGGAAAATAAATTTTGTAATAACAGCTGATATGATTGGCTATTACGAATATTTGCCTGCTACCATAATTCATCAGGATGCAACACTACAGTTTTTAAAAGATACCACCATTGCTAATTACAAACGCTATCAGCATGTGCCAATGGCTAATGGCAACTTATTAAATAAATTTAGTTGTGGGGTAGCCATTATGCAAGCACCGTTTTTTGCATTGGCACATGGCATGGCACCAATTTTAAATCAACAGCAAGACGGTTGGAGTGATATTTATGAAATAATGGTATTGGTTGCAGGTGCATTTTACTTTGTAATGGGATTGGTGCTGCTACGCAAATTGCTTTTAAACTATTTCAACGACTTCTATGTAGCTATTGCATTACTCACTGTATATTTTGGCACCAATGCCATTTTATACACTACTGCACAAGCTGGCATGTCGCATGCATATTCGTTTTTTTTGTTTGCTGCTTTTATGTTGCTTACATGTAAGTGGTATGATAAACCAACACTACTAAAAACTGCAGGCTTGGGAATTGTGGCCGGCTTGATTTTTCTGATACGGCCTACCAATGCAATTTCGTTTTTATTCTTTATCGGATATGACGTTTACACAAAAGATTTATTAAAAGCACGCATAAAATTTCTGACACAAAATTTAAAGTCTATTTTTTTATTGGCTTTGGTTGCCGTAGCAGTAATGATACCGCAATGGATTATTTGGAAAAACATTTCGGGCAGTTACTTTTTCTACAGCTACATTGGCGAGTCGTTTTTCTTTTTACAACCTCAATTTTTTTCGTCATTGTTCTCATACCGTAATGGCTGGCTTATTTATTCGCCATTAGCTGCATTGGGCTTGGCAGGCTTGTTTTTACTTAAAAAATATGCAAGGCCTGTAGCTACTGTTTTTCCGATTATAATTGTATTGATGCTGTATGTAATTACCAGTTGGTGGTGTTGGTGGTATGTAGGTTTTGGCAATCGTGCATTTGTTGAAATGCAGGCACTTTTAGCTTTTGGTTATGCGGCTTTGTTTACCTGGCTCAGCCAAAAAAACAGATGGCTATCGTACCTGCTATACGTTGTTTGTTTTTTTGGGTTTTATCTCAATAGCTTTCAATGCCATCAATACAAATACGGACTCATACATTGGGATGCTATGACTGCCGATGCATACAAAGCGATATTTTTACAGGATAGCAAACCACCGGGATATGACTACTTGCTTAGCGCGCCTGATTATCAACAAACCTTAGTTAAGCGCGAGCCTTTTTTCTATCAATAATTGCTTACAACAACTTAGGTTTAAAACCTGAAATAGATAAAAGGATTAAAGCTCGAACCTAAGATGGCTGTTGCAGAAATAAACAAAAGTATTGCCGATACGCATGTCATAAACAAATGACGTTTAACGGTGTAGTTACCAAAAAATATACGGTGCTGCAATTTTTGTCCCTTTACCGGCAAAACAAAAAATGAAAAAATAATTGCCACTAATAAAGTGGACCAAAAGTCGAAAACCGGAAATTGTAATGGGGCATTAAAATTAAATGCATACATCTTTTTTAAAAATACTGCTGCCACGCCAAAATCTTCGATTCGAAAAACCACCCAACCCGTAAGTACAATTACAAAAGTTATAATCATAGATGGGATGCGACCAATGTTGTTGTAAAATTTTGACAACCCTGCACGTTCTAAAACTAAAAACAAACCATGATAGCATCCCCAAAAAATAAAACTCCACGATGCGCCATGCCATAACCCTGAGGCTAAAAAAACCAGCCATAAATTAAAATACAAACGGCCTGTGCTACTTACTTTATTGCCTCCTAATGGTATGTAAAGGTAATTACGCATCCAGGCACCCAGGGTTATATGCCACCTGCGCCAAAATTCAGTTATATTTTGCGATGTATATGGATTATTAAAATTTTCGGGAAATGTAAAACCCATCATCTTACCCAAACCAATTGCCATATCGCTATAGCCCGAAAAGTCGAAATAAATTTGCATGGTATATGCCAATGCAGCCAACCATGCCGTTAATGTACTTACCGTAGCTGCATCTAAACCATAAATCTGATCGGCATACATGCCCATTGTATTTGCAATAATTACCTTTTTTGCCAAGCCTAAAACAAAACGATAGAAGCCGGTTAAAACATGGTCAATTGTAGTAGTACTTCGCCTGTCATTTATTTGATCGGCAAGTTCGTGAAACCTGATTATAGGCCCGGCAATTAATTTGGGAAAAAGAATAATGTATAACTGATACTCCCAAAAATTTTTCAATGGCTTATGTACACGTCTGTAAACATCAACCACATAAGTCATGGTTTCGAAAGTGTAAAACGATATACCAATGGGCAGTATCAGTTTAGTCCAATGTATTTGATTAAAGCCAATACCGGCCAACAATACATTTACATTTTCGATAAAAAAATTTGAATACTTAAAATAAATCAACAAGCCTAAATTAATGCAAACCGAAAACACCAATAATATTTTACGATGCCATTCGGTTTTGGTGGCATCCATTTTTTGCACCAGAAAAAAATCGAGCAGCGTGGTGCCAATTATTACAAAAATAAATTTGGGCGCACCCCATGCATAAAACAAAGCACTACCCAATAGTATAACTACATTTTTCCATTTCTGCCGCACCAAATAATAGCATGCAAAAAACAGGGGCATAAAAGCAAAAAGAAAAATGCTGCTGCTAAAAATCATGATAGTTTAAAGTGGTTTGTTTGATTTAAGTTGCAACAGGCTATCCAATTGTGCCGGCAATACTTTTGATAAGGTTACATATTTTGTAAATGCCTCGACATAAAACCTATCACTACCTAAGGCATACTTTTTATCTTTTTGTGCCAAATGCTCTGCCATAAGTTTGCTGCCGGCAATTTTATCAAACAACAGTTTGTAAGTGGTATCGGCACCTAAGTTATTAGTAAAATCAAGGTTTATCAAGTAAATGGCATCTAAGTAAGCCATACGTTCGAAACTGATATTGTTTGCAACAGCTTTGCTTGTAATCATTTGCTTACTGTTTAAATCAGATGAAATAAAAGTATACTGACTCATTACTTTACTGTCAAATTCGATAAGCATTGCGTTTATACCATCTGTTAGATGATTATACACTTTATCGGCAAATTCGAAACCTGCTTCGCCCCAGGTAACTTCCGACATAAGTACACATACATAATCTTGCTTATACAACTCGCCCCAGTAGTTTATATCACGAAGTGCTAAAGGTTTGGTGTATGATTGCGGATATACATCACGATGATAAAACCAACATTGCGCATCCATTGCATCGTTGGTTAAATTATTGGCCATAAAAGTGAGTACAAAACTATCGCTTATAAATAAGGTTTTGGCTTTGGCTACAGGCACATTGCGATAGGCGTATTTTGGATAATAATAGGTTTGCTTTTGCAGCGTACCAAAAACATTCATGCCGGGTAGTTGGTCCATCTCCTGCAAACTTGCCGAGTCGGATTGCACAACCGGGCCTATCACAAAATCGCTAACAGGCTTGCCGCCTAATGAGTTTATATAATTTAAAATAGAGTCCCAGCTATGCATATAATGATAGGTACTCCAGTGTAAGCTCCCGTAAGAGTAAATAGGATATGGCGATGTTTTTTTAAGCTGTGCATATTGCTCATGAAAATCAATGAGTGGTAATTTATTTGCTACTAAATTTTTTTTCAGCCAATAGTAATTTGTGTTTACGCTATCTGCCGGCAGATATGCCATGGGTAAATCTGCTGTGTATAAATTTGCTTTTCCCGGTGCTAAAACCACAAATAATTTTATGCCTTTTTCGCTTAATTTATCAGCAACGTAGGCTAACTTTTTGATTCTATTGCTGATAAATTCTTTACCAACAAAATCTTTTCCTGTAGCTGCGTAAACATTGTTGTTATAAAAAATATTGCGGTGCTTGCCCACCATAAAATCATACTGCCCTGAGCTTTGCAAAACCCAATAATAAAAAGTGTTACGGCAACGAATTAGCCAGGGCCTGAACCCCAGATTAAAATCAAAATATGTATTTGCACCTTCGGCAAAAGTGCCATCAAGCCAGGTTGCTTTGCTTAAAACAGGTTTGGCAGGCACACTGTAAAAACCACCCAAAGGCGCCACATTAATAAACTGCAAACGTTGTTGCAATAATGGTAAAAAAAGTATGCCTGTTAAAAAAAGCATACATACCCATTTTATTTTATGTGCAACGGTTGATTTCATTTTTACAAAGTGCAATAATTAAAAATTAGAAGCACAAATCATTGTTGTGGTTTTAATGTGTATAAGTACAATCCAAATTTATACGTAAGTCTTTTATCTAAAAAAGCTTGTAAACCTGAGTGTAACAATAAGCTATCGTTTAATACAGCGTATTTATAGCCGGCCTTAAGATAAGGATGCCAAAGGTTTGTATCGGCACCAAGACTTATGCCACGCTGATTCATTAAGTACAAACTTGTATTAGGTGTTTCATCGGTAAACGATAAAATTTTTTCGTCAGATGCAATTCCATTTTCGCGTAATACAGTTTCGAAATTAAAATAGGCTTTTGATTTTGCATTATTGTAATACCAACTTTGCTCATTGTAACGACTTGCAAAATTCTTTTTACAAATATTCATACCATAGTTTGCTGCTACAACGATTATTAATGCAATGCCAAGCTGCATTTTAAAATTCAATTTTTGCACCAAATTGGCAATAAGCATTAAATGAAATAACACTGCCGGCATTAAAGCAATAAAGTAGTAATCGTGATAAACGAACTGATTAAGCATAAGCATAAAAAAAAGAAAGCTGCCAGCATATAGTGTAACAGTTACAAATAATAACTGCCGTTGTACTTTTTTAAAATTAAAAGCTAAAGCTATTGTGCCGGCCAATAATATATAACCCAATACAGCGGTATAATACTCGTTAAGCATGCCGGTTTTAATACGCAACCATGTCTTATAGGCATCGGCTAAGTTGGTTGGATAATGTGGCGCCATTAAAAAATAATAACTATGGTATTGTACGCTTAACCACCGTGCATAAATATACCAGGCTCCGGTAATAATTATGCTAACAACTAAAGCGCAAAGTACATTATTAGTAAGCAATGAACGCCAACCCCGTTTATGGTTTTGTATTACTACAAACAACAACATGGTTATTGTATTAATAAGCGCAGTAACTTTAATTAAGCCGGCTAACGATACGATTAGGAAAAACCAAAGAAGTAAAGTGTTTGATTTTTGTCCGATGATTTTAAAAAACAGCCACCATGCTATTAATGATAAACCAAGGCTTGCTGCATCGGGTAAAAAGTTGGGCATATAGTACAATAGCACGGGCGATTGTATAAAAAGTAAAACAGCGGCTAATGCCCACCACTGATTTAAAAACAAACACGCCAAATAATATGCTGCAACTATTCCGGCAATGGCAATTAACATTACCCATATACGATAATACGCTTCATGATAGCCGAAAAGCTGATATAAAACAGAAGCACCGTAATTAACTACAGGCAACTCCATGCCACTTATGCCACTGCCGTTACTGCATTCATGCACCATTGGTTTAAAAAAGGTAGTGCGTTTTAATGCATAATTTAATGCAACACTTGCACGGTCGCATTGTGCCCATTGGTGTATGCTTTGCGGCCGCAACGGAATTGCTTTTTGCAAACCAATATTGCCCAACATGGCAATAAGCAGTACAAAAAAAATAGCCGCAACAGTTTGCGGCTTTTTTAATACAAATAACAGTTGCTGCATGTTTGGCTTACAATTACAAAACCATTTCAGGTATATCGCCTTCTACTATCAGTTTTCCGGCAGTTGCTTTAACTATTTGTTCGACACTTACACCGGGAGCTCGTTCCAGTAATTTAAAACCACCTTGCGGTAATACATCCAGTACAGCCAGTTCGGTTACAATTTTTTTTACGCAACGCAAGCCTGTAATAGGCAATTCACACTTAGGTAAAAGTTTTGATTCGCCAGCTTTATTTACGTGTTGCATTGCTACAATTATATTTTTTGCCGATGCAACCAAATCCATTGCGCCACCCATACCTTTTACCATTTTACCGGGAATTTTCCAATTGGCAATATCGCCAAACTCGCTTACTTCCATGGCACCCAATATGGTTAGGTTTACTTTTTGCGAACGTATCATACCAAAACTCATTGCCGAGTCGAATATGGATGAACCGGGCAATAATGTAACCGTCTGTTTACCTGCATTTATTAAATCGGCATCTTCTGTACCTTCAACAGGAAAAGGGCCCATACCCAGTATGCCGTTTTCTGATTGTAAAACCACATGCATGCCTTCAGGTATATAATTGGCAACCAGTGTAGGTATGCCAATGCCCAGGTTAACATAGTAACCATCTTGTACTTCGCGTGCTATGCGTTTTGCGATTCCGTTTTTATCTAACATTGTATTTATAGTAAGGGTAAAAAAAATTATGATTATTTAAACTGTCATTCCTACTTTAAGATTACTTACATTTTATCGTTTGATAACGGTACGTTGCTCGATGCGTTTTTCAAATACCTGTCCTTTAAAAATGCGGTGTACATAGATACCGGGTGTATGTATGTGGTCGGGATCTAATTGGCCCGGTTCAACCAATTCCTCAACTTCGGCAATGGTAATTTTGCCGGCCATGGCCATAAGCGGATTAAAATTTCGGGCTGTATGTCTGAAAACTAAATTGCCTGTAGTATCACCTTTCCAGGCTTTAACAATGGCAAAGTCGGCATCAAAGGCATACTCCATTAAATAATCTTTGCCATTAAAGTTGCGTACTTCTTTTCCTGCCGCTACTTCGGTACCTACACCTGCCGGAGTGTAAATTACAGGCATACCGTAGCCTGCTGCCAAAGCACGCGTGGCTAATGTGCCTTGTGGTATTAGTTCAACTTCTAATTCGCCACTAAGCATTTGCCTTTCAAACTCAGCGTTTTCGCCAACGTATGACGAAATCATTTTTTTTATCTGTTTGTTTTGTAAAAGCAAACCCAAACCAAAATCATCTACACCGGCATTGTTCGAAATACATGTTAGCCCTTTTACCCCGCTTTGCACCAGTGCATTTATACAATTTTCGGGTATGCCACATAAACCAAAACCACCAACCAGCAAGGTCATATTATCGGTTATGCCGGCAATGGCTTCTTCGGCATTTTTTACAGAACGGTTTATCATCGTATTTAAATTTTAAATCAATTTTATTAATTATTAATGCCAAAATCATCATTACCATCCATGCTTTTTTGTTCCTGATATTTGGAGCAATCAATTTCAACTGACAATTTGGTTAAAGGTTTTTCAAAATCGGTATTGGCAACTTTAAGTGTTTTATCGGCATAACATTTTTTCATAAACAAGCCCCATATAGGTAAAGCCATATTGGCTCCCTGTCCCAAACTTGTACTTCGGAAATGCACAGAGCGGTCTTCGCAACCCACCCAACAACCGGCTACTAAATTTGGCACCATGCCAACAAACCATCCATCGCTGTTATTTTGTGTAGTGCCGGTTTTGGCAGCAATGGCATTGGTAAAGCCATATTTGCTCCCACGCAGGCGGGCACTGGTACCATACAAGGTAGCGCCTTGCATGGCATTAATCATCAGATAGGCTGTTTCTTCGCTAATGGCTTCAATTTTTTTAGGAATAAATTCCTGAAGCACCACACCGTTATTGTCTTCAATGCGTGTTATATAAACAGGCTCTGTCCAAACACCTTTGTTTGCAAAAGTGCCATAAGCACCAATTAATTCGAAAACCGATAAATCGGCTGTGCCTAAACAAATAGCTGGCACCGGCTCTAATGCACTTTGTATGCCCATGCGATGGGCTATATCCACCACGGCTTTGGGACCGAATTGTTTCATTAAATAAGCCGAAACGGTGTTTACACTTTCGGCCAAACCTTCTTTAAGCGAAAGCATACCACCATACTTATTATCGCTGTTATCAGGTGTCCAGGGGCCTGATGGTGTTTCGATGGTAACTTTTACATTGGGGACTTTGTAACAGGGTGAGTATCCTTCTTGCATGGCCAGGGTGTAAACAAATGGCTTAAAGGTTGAACCCACTTGTCGTTTACCTTCTTTAACATGATCGTATTTAAAATATTTGTAATCATTACCTCCTACCCAGGCTCTAACGTAACCTGTTTGTGGTTCCATTGCCATAAAACCTGTTTGCAACATTTTTTTATAATGCTTAATGGAATCTAATGGCGACATGGTGGTATCGCGTTCGCCTTGCCATGTAAACAGTTGCATTTTAATTTTGGTATCAAATACCTTTTTAATTTCGGCATCGGTTGCGCCTCCTTCCTTTAATTCGCGATAACGGTCGCTTTGCTTCATTGCATTGGTAATAATTTCGGGGTGCTCGGCCCAGGGTATGCGCCCCTTCCAATGATCGTTAAATTGTTTTTGCAAATCGGTTAAATGTTCTTTTACGGCTTCTTCGGCAAAGCGTTGCATGCGGCTGTCAATGGTAGTGTAGATGCGCAATCCATCCCGATACAGGTTGTATGATTTTCCGTCTGATTTTTTATGCGCTGCACACCACTTATTCAGTTCAAGCCGCAACGTTTCTCTAAAATAAGTTGCAATACCTGCATTATGGTCTTCGCGTTGATACTTTAATTCGATTTTGGTTTTTTTTATCGAATCGCATTGTTGCTCGCTTATAAACCCATTCTTAAGCATCAGTTCTAAAACGGTATTCCGTCTGAGTTTGGCGCGTTGCTCATGGTTAACCGGATTGTAATATGATGGCCCGCGTAAC
Source organism: Bacteroidia bacterium (assembly GCA_016788165.1). Taxonomy (GTDB): domain Bacteria; phylum Bacteroidota; class Bacteroidia; order AKYH767-A; family OLB10; genus JAEUTH01. Next base: position 32,318 of record JAEUTH010000038.1, read on the forward strand.
ATGCCAACCAGCAATGCACTTTCCTGCATATTTAATTGCGAAGGCATTTTATCAAAATAAGTGCGCGCTGCCGATTTTATTCCAAAAGCATTGTGTCCAAAATCAACGGTATTAAAATACATGGCCATAATTTCATCCTTGGTGTAATTACGTTCCAAACGTGTGGCTGTAATCCACTCCTTCATTTTAATAATAACGATGCTAAATTTTGATTTTTGTTTTTTACGAGGGAATAAATTTTTTGCCAATTGTTGTGTTATGGTACTTCCACCTCCGGCATCTTGCTGCAAAATAACCGACTTAAACAAAACCCTGAATAGGCCTTTTAAGTCAACGCCAGAATGCTCGTAAAACCGAACATCTTCGGTAGCCAATAATGCTTTGGTTATGTTGGTTGACAAATCATGATAGGGTGTATTGGTTCGGTTTTGAAAATAATACTTTCCCAATACAACATTATCAGATGAAATAATTTCGGTGGCTAAACTGCTTTCAGGATTTTCGAGTTGCTCGAAAGTGGGCAATGCGCCAAAATAGCCATAACCTGTAAGCGCCAACAATAAAGTAAGTGCAACTAAAGGCATAACAAATAACAGCCAGAAAAAGATGATATATTTTTTGAACCCTTTTGCGGATTTAGCTGCTGTCATGTATGATATTTGAAGGCGCCAAAAGTATAAAGTTTTGTGATGTTGCATAGGCAAAGCCACAATCTTAAACGGTATTTTGGCTTTGTTTACCTAAAATTATGGGTGTTAAAAGTCAGCCTGCTGCTAATTACATTTTTATCATATTCGCCAAAATTATTTTATGAAACGGATATTGATTGTGGTGGGTACACGACCCAACTTTATTAAAGTAACGCAGTTTAAAAAAGCCAATGCTGCTTTAGGTAATCCATTCCATATTGCTATTGTACATACCGGCCAGCATTATGACAGTAAAATGGCTGATGTTTTTTTTACGCAATTTGATTTGGTGCCCGATTATTTTTTAAATATATCACATGCAAGTGCCAATACGCAAATGGCCGAAATTATGTTGCGGATTGAGCAAACCATTTTGGAGTATAAACCTAGCGTGGTTATGGTTGTGGGCGATGTAAATTCAACTTTTGCGGCTGCGCTAACTGCTAATAAATGTAATGTAAAAATAGCACATGTTGAAAGCGGTTTGCGCAGTAACGACCGTACCATGCCCGAGGAGTTTAACCGCATACTAACCGATGCCATTACCGATTATTTTTTTGTAACCGAAGAAAGCGGCCGCCAACATTTATTAGCCGAAGGTAAGCTGGATAAGGCCATTCATTTTGTGGGCAATACCATGATAGATACACTTGTGGCTTTTAAACAAAAAATTAATGAAGACAACATTTTAGATGTCTTAAAAATTACGGACGGAAGTTATGCATTGATGACAATGCACCGGCCTGCAACTGTTGATTTTAAAGAAGGGCTCGAAAAATTATTAGCGGTTATCAATTGCATTATTAAAAAACACAACCTTGTTTTTCCGATTCACCCACGCACGTTGCAAAAAATTAAGGATTTTGGTTTGCAACCTGTTTTTGACCAATTACAACAAACACAGCCTTTTAAACTTATTATAACGGAGCCACTGCCCTATTTTGCATTTCAACGCTTAACGTCACAATGCTTGTTTGTAATAACAGATAGCGGTGGCATACAAGAAGAAACCACATTTATGCAAGTGCCTTGCTTTACGTTACGCGCCAACACCGAAAGGCCTGTAACCGTTACAATTGGCAGCAATGAACTTATTCCGTTTGATACGAATACAATAGCAAAAAAAATTGCCGAGATAGAAAACGGCCAAGCAAAAAAAGGTACAGTGCCACCACTATGGGATGGCCAAGCAAGTTATCGTATATTACAGGTGTTACAAAAACAACTGAACTAAATACCTCCGTTTATTATTTATAAAAAACCATGCATGCATATTCTCATCATTCCATCGTGGTATAAGTCGGCTGACGAACCCATGTTGGGTAGTTTTTTTGAAGAGCAGGCACGGGCATTGATTAAACTCGGACATCAGGCCGGCATCCTTTATCCCGATTATCATCCGCCATCGGCATTGTTTAGTCGCATGACTAAATTACCCCCCTATGTAAACGACAACGGACTGCACACTTATGCATTAAACGTGCGCACATTTTTACCCAAAATGCGCATGGCAAATTACACTGTGCACGGTATGGCCGCAAACAAATTGTTTAAAAAATACGTAGCAAAGCATGGTATGCCCGATGTGTTGCATGCACACTCATGCAATCATGCAGGTATTGCTGCTGCTTATATATCTAAAAAACATAACCTGCCACTTGTTATCACCGAGCATTTAACCACCTTGGTTAGTCATAGTATTGTACATGATACCGATTTTAAAATTACACGTAATCTTTTTAAAAACGCTGACAAGTCGCTTGCTGTCAGCCAAGTGTTTAAAGACAACTTAGTAAGTGCTTTGCATTTGCATCCACATTATTTTGATGTATTGCACAACATGGTTAACGACTTGTTTTTTGATAATATACAAATCAAAAAATATAACGCTAACGAACCCTTTATTTTATTTACCAATTCGTTTTTACATCAGCGTAAAAACCACAAACTACTTTTCAATGCACTTAAAATATTAGTAAGCCGCGGCATAAACGTACACTTACATGTTGGTGGCTATGGAAGCGAAGAACAAACGCTTAAAAATTATGTAAACCAATTACAATTACAAAACAACATTCATTTTACAGGCATGTTGCAACGGCATGAGGTAAAGCAACAAATTGATGCATGCCATGCTTTTGTATTAGCCAGCAATTATGAAACTTTTGGTGTGGTACTTATTGAAGCTTTGGCGGGAGGACGGCCTGTAATTACTACCGACAGCAAAGGCCCGCGCGATATTGTAACAAGCCATAACGGTTTGCTACTTACTGATTATACGCCCGAAACTTTTGCTGCTGCTATAGCACAACTCATGCAAAATTATAACCGGTACAACCAGCAGGAAATTTCGAAACAATGTCATCAACAATTTTCGCAACAAACCATTGCCGGTAAATTAACCGGCATCTATCAAACAGCTATTAATAAACGGATACATTTTAAAACGCAACCCGAATTAAAAAACCTGTTGCTAACATTCGACTTTAAGCCTGCTTTAAACAGTGCAGCAACTGATATTGCAAACACATTTAATACAACTATTCAAAAACTTTTGCCTTTATTAAACAAGCATCAAATTAATGCCATGTTTTTTATTGATGTAGTTTATTTGCTTCATTTAAAAAAGTTGCAAACAACCGATGCTAATGCGACACTGGAACACATAACATCATTGCTTCAAAAACTTACAGCTAATGGTAATAGCGTTTTACCATTATATAATTACAATTGGCAGCATGTAAGTTTTGACCGTGATAAAAACATTGCTAACAATAACATTGACAGCCAATATTTAAACGATGGCATTTCACTTTTGAAAGATTTGTTGCCTGCTTGCAAAATTGATGGTATTAGGTTTACAAACGCTGCCTTGTTTATGCAACCTGACATAAAAGAAATTTTGTTGGCGCATGATATTAAAAACAACTTTAGTGTGGTTGATGATTTAAAATCAAACACAAAAGTTGAACCCGTTGCAATGCCTGAAAAATTTATTTACCGGTTCGAAACTGATTTTTATGTTGATTGTTTTAATGGAAGGTTTACACAGTTTAATGCCACACTGCAACCAATATCAACACCAAAAAATATCACACATAAATTAGAACAACGTTTCTCTTTTTCAGGCTTATCGCAAACCAACAACCAGATAAATGTTTTTAACGGCAATAAAATTTTATCGGTAAACAAACTTAACCCAATAAATTTGGATTTGTTTAAAATGCACCTGGCACAAAATTACTTTCAGTATTTTATATCAGACTTGGTGCAAATTTCCGACACATCCTGGCACTGTTTCGACAGCTACTTGCAGCATGCAATTACTACCTATGCAATTGAATCAAATTACATAAATATGCTACAATATTATTAAGCAGAGCAAGGTTATCCTAACAATTGCTTTACCAATGCCGATACTGTTTTGTTATCGGCTTTGCCTGCAAAATGTTTGGTTGCAGCGCCCATTACTTTTCCCATATCGGCAGCTGAGGTAGCACCAACCTGAGCAATAAGCTGCATAAGTTGGCTTTTTATTTCATCATCACTAAGCATGGCCGGCAAATATTTTTCGATAATATGTACTTCTTCTATTTCAGTTTGTGCAAGGTCGGTACGACCTTGTTGATTATAAATTTCGATACTATCCTTACGTTGCTTTACCAGCTTTTGTAAAAGTTTGGTTTCGGCCGCATGGTCCAGTTCGCCTTTGCCGCTTGTGTTTTCGAGTAATATTGCCGACTTAACAGCACGCAGGGCACGTAAGGCCGCTTCGTTTTTGGCTTTCATAGCCTCTTTTAAATCGTTATTTATTTTTTCTTGTAAACTCATTTTTTAAAATATTTAAATGCAAATAAACAATTAATCAGAAGGTGAGTTGCAGCCCTGCCCTTATGCCAAAGCGGGTAGGCAGATTGCTTTCTTCGCCAAATCGCTCTTTGTAAAGTAACTTGTAATCGTCATCAATATAATTCATGCGCCATAAAAAATCAACACGAATTATTTTTAAAATATTTTCAACGCCTATACCTGCTTCTAAATAGGGCTGGCTTAAGTTACTAAATGCATTGGGGTTAACCAGTATATCTCTGTTGCCTTTATTTAAGCCGCCACTAATTGCTTTTATGCTGGCTATTTCGCGCCATTTAAGTTTACGTAACAAGGGTATTTTATCTAAAAAGAAACCATCAAAATGATGTGTGTAATATAGTGAGCCATAAAAATCGCTCACAAATTCATAATAGTTCATCATGTTAAAGGCAGCAAAGTCGTAGAAGTAAGTTTCGTTACCCGGATGCACAAATAGTAATGGGTATGGAACTACACCAAACACGCGGCCAACATCCATACTATAATAACCATAGCCAATGGGTGCCATTCTGATAATATCGCTCACTTTTAAATCAACTTTGGTGTAAGTAAAATCGCTCGAAAACACGCCCTTAAAACCTACGGTTACATTGGCTTGTATTGCCGGATATTTTGAACCCAAACTGGTGCGTCCATGTTTGGTATAAACAAATTTTTCCTGATGCATGTAACGCGTGTAAAGAGATATTTCGCTTTGTATGATGTTTTCTCTTACAATGGTTTTGGCATCATCCACATAGTAAGCATAGCTTAATATGCCTAAAGGATTTAAGTTGCTGTTACTTAAAGTTAAACGGTTGCTAAAGCCGGCAAACCATTCTTTTTCATAGTATAGTTTTTTAATTTCAGTATCGGTAAGTTTATTGGCCGGGTTGCGTCTAAACAAAGAGCTAAGTATGTTATCGGTTTGAAATGCATTATCGCTAAGCCCTAATTGCTGTATATCATTTTTAAACTGTACGCCAATTAATTCGCGTGGTTTGCGGCTAAAAAAATAATCGGCACCCACGCTAAATTTAAAGCGTGCATCGTTAAAACCGTATGCCAGGTAACCATTTAACTGAATTTTTTCGTGGAAATCGATATTGGTTTTTCCGCCCAATCTTATCCGTATCCCCTCTACCTGGTTAAAACTGGCCATGGTATAAAATGGCCCCACATCAAACATGCCCACGGTTTTATAGCCTGTAAAAAATATGGTAATAATGTCAATGTAAGTCTTAAATGCAGGTAAGGTTTGTATGGTGTCTATCATACTATAAATGCCTTTTTCGCGTGCGCTTAAACTATCGTGTCTGGCAGTATTCCAAAACGCGGGGTCTTGCTCCATAGCATTGTCGAGCACAACAATGTTTTCGGGGCCACTAAAAATGGTATCGGGTATGGGCTGGTTTATTTTAAAGTTTTTGTATGAGGTGGTTTTGCGTCCTATCATACTCATGCCCTCTTGATTTTTTAGCGGTGCAAATTCAAGTACTAAAATATCTTTACTGGGCATCCAGTTTTGGTTGTTTACAAAAGTAAATTCTTCGACCAGGGCCAGGTCTTCAATAAAATTGATGTTAGCTCGCTCGGCTAAACGAAGTTGTATTTTTTTTACGGCAAAGGTGGTATCATGTATCCACATATCGCCCACAAAGGTTAAATCGCCTTGGCGTCTGGGTTTAAATTTTAATTTATAGCACCAGTAATTATCAATAAATGCACTATCGGTTAAGTAGTATTTGTAATACAACAAACCAATGTTGGCAATGGGCGAAACAAAGCCTTTTCCGAACACATCAATAAAGTTTTCATACACATTAATGCTTTGATACATATCGCCCATAAACTGCGTTACGCTTGCGTTTTCGAGGCCGCTTATTTTACTGGCATAAATTATTTCCTTGCTTCGTTTGGGATTGGTGGTATAATAAAAGTTAGATAAATTTTCGGTAATAAAAATGGGTAGAAAAGGTTTTTCATTGGTTTCGCTGCTGTCAATTTTTTCGAAAATAAAGGCAAAGGGTTTGATGAGTTTATTGCTTTTAAATTTTTCGCTGATGTTGGCCATATCAAACTCAACTTTGTTATATACTTCGTATTGATAATTATCGAGCTTTCGCTTGTTGTTATCGTCTTTATGATCTATCACTTTTCGCAATAAAACATCGGCCGGGTTTTCGCCTGCTTTTACTACAATTTCGCTTAGTTCGTTATGGTTAACACTGAGTTTTGCATTAATTACCTGAGCTTGCCCGCGTTTTATTTTAAAGGCCAATCGTTTGTATCCTACACATGTAAACACAATACTATCGGCACCGCTAACACTGCTTACTTCGTACATGCCGTCAAAATCGGTATTGCCGCCATCGGTGCTTCCTTTAAAAACAACTGCTGTAAACGGTACAGGTTCATTGGTTAATGCATCGCTAACTTTACCGGTAATTTTGGTAACCTGTGCATGTATAGTAAGTGTTACAAACATGCACATACATAAGGCTTTAATACTTAATTGCCCGCGACAAAAAATTTTTAAAAACAAAGTAAGCATAAACCCCTTTATCAATTATTGCTGTTGCAGTGCTTCCCAATACTCAACAGCCCTGCGCGTATGTGGTATAACGATTGAACCGCCAACTATATTGGCTACAGCAAATACTTCAAAAATCTGAGCCGTGGTTATACCTTGTTTATAGCATTGGCCTAAATGGTACTTTATACAGTCATCACAACGTAACACCATGCTGGCAACCAGTCCTAACAATTCCTTAGTAGCCGTACTTAACGCCCCTTCGGCATACGTGTTTGTATCGAGATTAAAAAAACGCTTGAGCACTAAATTATCTTGTTCAAATATTTTTTCATTCATCCGCTCGCGATAGTCGTTAAACTGACTTACTAAATGGCTCATTTACTTTTAAGGTTTTAAATTAATATGTGGCGAGTTTATAAATAGCTGTTATGATAAATTACACACACTTGTAAAAAATAAATGTATCTATTCTGTGTAATACAATTCAAAACTACCATTATTCAAATCCTTATTGCCGGTAAGTGGACTTTGCACCGTAACCTGAAATGTGCCTTTAATAATATTTTTCGAAACATCATTGCTTATAATTACAAGGCTGCCCGGCAATGCATTTTTACTTTCAAAAGCATCGGCTAACTGGCTGGTGTATAAAATATGATTTCTATCGTTGGTTATTGGATAGGTGCCGGGCGTAACATCGTTTATCTCCATCGTTAATGTGCTGCCATCACTTTTCATTCCGTTAACGGTAAGCACTATGGCCTGATCGGCAAATAGGCTGGTGTTGGCCTCCCAGGTTGCACCATAAATGTTTGCTTTTAAAAAATATTTAATGGGTGTTTCCGAGTCTTTATTGCAACCCATAAAACCCATTGCAATTACCAGAAATAATACTAATTTTTTTTTCATTGAATTATATTTATTTTCAGAATTCTTCAGATTTTCTTTTTCAGGTTTGGCTTGTAAGCAACCGTAAATGCCAACCAGCCTGCACGGCTCATTTTAAAATTATATGGCGAAAACAAAACTAAAACCAAAGTAATGGTGGTAAGCAATAGCCAGGTTTCGTCCAAATGCAAATACCACATTATAAACCATGTTAAACCCATTACAAAAACACCATAACCGTAGCTAAGAATTGATGCGCCAAAATAAAAACCGGGTTCGGGTTTAAAATTTAAATCACAAACGGCACATCGGTCATGCATAATTCCAAAATCCCAAAAAGGAATTGGGCCTCTGGGCTTAAACATGTTACCTTGGCGGCATTGCGGACATTTGCATAAAATAAATGAAGACAGTATTGTTGGCATAAAATTTTATAATTTAAGTTTTAAAAAACTATATTAATTCATACCACTAAACTGTTGTAAAAACCGTACATTGTTTTCAGAGAAAATACGCAAATCTTTAATCTGATATTTGAGCATGGTTATGCGCTCAATGCCCATCCCAAAAGCAAAGCCTGTATATTTTTCGGCATCAATGCCGCAGTTGGTAAGCACTGCAGGGTCAACCATACCGCAGCCCAAAATTTCGACCCAGCCACTGCCTTTACAAATGTTGCAACCCTTACCGTTACAAATAAAACAGGTTACATCCATTTCGGCACTGGGCTCGGTAAAGGGGAAGTATGATGCCCTTAACCTGATATTTGATTGCGCACCAAACATTTCTTGTGCAAAGTGCAGCAAGGTTTGTTTCATATCGGCAAACGAAACGCCTTCATCAATATACAATCCTTCTACCTGATGAAAAAAACAATGTGCCCTTGCGCTAATGGCTTCGTTGCGGTAAACGCGGCCGGGTGATATGGTTCGGATTGGTGGTTGTTTATTTTCCATTACACGTACTTGCACGCTTGATGTATGTGTACGAAGCGCCATTGTGTCGGAAATAAAAAAAGTATCCTGCATGTCGCGTGCCGGATGGTTTGGCGGAAAATTTAATGCTGAAAAGTTATGCCAATCGTCTTCTATTTCGGGACCTTCGCTAAGTGTATATCCCATACGAATAAATATATCAATAATTTGTTGGCGCACAATGGTTAAGGGATGCGCACTGCCCAGCCTAAGCGGTTCGGCAGGCAAACTTAAGTCAATGTTTGGCGCAACTGTAGTGGCATCGTCAAACTTATTACGCCATGTTTCGAGTTTTGCTTCGGCATGTTGTTTAATTTCATTTACACGTTGACCAAATTCCTTACGCAATGCCGGTTCAATGTCTTTCATCTGTGCAAACAAATCGGTTAAAACACCTTTTTTACCCAAAAATTTAATTCTGAAACTTTCGATACTTTCTTTGGTTTCTGGTATAAAATCGCCTATTTCATTGAGCAGTTTTTCAAACTTTTCGGTATTCATTTTTAAAATTTAATTTTCGTTACTGTTTAATAAAAAAGCCCATTGGGCAAAAATACCCAACAGGCTTTGTATGTATGATTGCTTAAAACTATTTAACCAGTTTCACAGTCATTTTAACATCGGTTGCAGGCCTGTCGGCAGATGCCGTTTTTACTGCGGCAATTTTATCAATTACATCTAAACCTGAAATTACTTCGCCATAAACGGTGTAATTCATATCTAAAAACGGTGTACCTCCCAATGTTTTGTATGCATTACGTTGCTCGGTTGTAAATTTGACAGTGCGGTTCGAATCGTAGCGGTCTAACTCGGCATCGGTGCATTTTTTACCTTGTACGATATAAAACTGGCAACCACTCGATGCTTTTTCAGGGTTTTCGGTACGTGCAGCACATAGTGCGCCTTTTTTATGAATAAACTTTGGGTTAAATTCAGCAGGTATGGTATAACCTACATCGCCACTACCTAACATTGCATCGGGCTTGGCGTTTTTTGAGTTTGGGTCGCCACCTTGAATCATAAAATCCTTAATCACTCGGTGAAATAAAAGTCCATCATAAAAACCTTCTTTGGCTAATTTTAAAAAATTATCGCGGTGTTTAGGTGTTTCGTTGTACAGTTTTAGCTTGATGGTACCATAATCGGTAGTTATCTGAACTACCGGGTCGGTATCGGGTTTTTGTGCTTGTAAAGTTGTTGTCATAATTGCGGCTGTAAATAATAATAGCAGTTTTTTCATGTGCAGATATTTTGAAGTTGCTCGATTAATAGCGCAAATCAAACAAGAATATTTATACTTGCAATGATTTACAAGTGAATGCCTTATTAGCAAATATCCTATATCTGATGAAATCGAATATTTTAAAAACTTTTGCAGTGTTACTGGTATCAATATTAAGTATGCATTTGGGTGCATGTAAAAAAACCAGTAATGCCGATGCCCGTGTAACTGTAGTAGATAGTTTAAACCGTCCTATTAAAGGCGCTAAAGTGGTTTTAAGACAGGATAGTGTTGTAAATCCAAATACGGGTATTAAAGCCGATATTTTAGACGAAAAGATTACCGACATAAACGGTAATACAAATCACTCCTTTAAATGGGAAGCCGTTTTAAATTTAGAAGTATCGAAAGGAAATTTAAAGGTGCAGGATTACATTCGATTAGAACAAAGCGAAACTGTAGGCAAAACGGTGGTGCTTAAATAAAACTACAATAAACTCATACCATTTATGCTCCCATTAAAAGGAGCATTTTTTTTTCAATGAAAGCCCATAGTTGCGCATTATGATTTTAAAATCGTCTATTGATAAAGTTATTGAAATTGCCCGCATAGACGAAGTAGTAGCCGACTATGTATCATTAAAAAAACGGGGGAGCAATTTAATGGGCCTGTGTCCTTTTCATAACGAAAAATCGCCATCATTTACAGTATCACCAGCTAAAGGTTTTTATAAATGTTTTGGTTGTGGCAAAGCGGGCGACAGCATACGTTTTGTAATGGATTATGAGCATGTTTCATACCCGGATGCAATAAGACAACTAGCCAAAAAATATCAGATTGAATTAGAAGAAACCACTGTAACCGATACCGAAAAATTAGCCGAAACCGCACGCGAAAATATGTTTACGGTTACGGCATTTGCCCAAAAATTTTACCACCAATATTTACTCGACAGCGAAGCCGGTAAAGCAGTTGCACAAACCTATTTTGCCGAACGCGGATTTACCGATGCTACTATTAAAAAATTTCAACTGGGGTTTGCACCTGAAGGCTGGCAACAATTTACCCAAGAAGCTTTACAGCAACAATACAGTTTACCATATTTAATAAGCACCGGATTAACTATTGAAAAAGAAGGCAAACATTATGACCGTTTTCGTGATCGTGTAATTTTTCCGATACACAATGTAACCGGTCGTACCATTGGTTTTGGCGCACGTTATTTAAAACCACAAACCAATGCACCAAAGTACCTCAACTCGCCCGAAAGTGATATTTACAACAAAAGCAAAGTATTGTACGGCATACACCACGCAAAAAAAAGTATTATCCAAAACGATAATTGTTATTTATGCGAAGGTTATACAGATGTAATATCACTGAGCCAGGCAGGTATTGAAAATGTAGTAGCCAGCAGCGGTACTTCGTTAACGGTAGATCAGATAAAACTTATAAGCCGGTTTACTAAAAACATTACCGTATTATACGATGGCGATGCAGCCGGCATAAAGGCAAGTATGCGGGGCATTGATTTGATTTTACAAGAAGGATTAAATGTACGGGTAGTTTTGTTTCCTGATGGCGATGACCCTGATAGCTTTGCCAAACGCGTAACCACCGAAACTTTGCAAACCTATTTAAATGCCGAAGCCAAAGACTTTATGCTTTTTAAAACAAGTTTGCTTTTAGCCGAAAACAATAACGATCCCATAGGCAAAGCCAAGCTTATCAGAAATATAGTTGAAACGATTGCCATCATACCCGATGCCATTATCAGAAGCACTTATACCAAACAATGTGCAACATTAATGGATATGGCCGAAGCAATTTTAATACAAGAGGTAAACAGTATAAGGCGCAAAACGGTTACCTCCCAACCCGCTGTTGAATTAGAAATACCGATTGAAGAAATAATTAAACCCGAAACAACTATTCAACGTAATCGTTACTTTGAAGAGGAGGAGGCCATAAGGTTATTATTAAATTATGCATATCATATATTACAAATTGCTACCGAAACCGAAACCGTTAGTATTACGGTAAAAGATTTTATGATTGCTGAATTAGAACAGGACGGAATAAAGTTCGAAAACGAAATATTTGCGCAGATTTTTGCCAACCTGTATATAGAAGAGTCGAAACTATTGTCTCATTTTTTAAGTCATACCGATGAAGCTGTGCGTAATGCCGTAGCAGCAATTGTAACTGAAAAATATCAGCTTAGTCCCAATTGGGATAGCATGGGCGTTTACATACCACCCAAAGATTTTGACCTAAGTGGCAATGTAATGCGAAGTGTGTATTTGATTAAAAAATATGGCATTGAACAAATGATGCATGAAAAAGATAATCAGTTAAAAGACGCTTCACCAGAATTAATTGAAAGCATTTTGGAAGAAAAAATGCTATTACAACAAATGTACATGCTTATAAATAAGTATTTAGGCATTGTAATTACCGGTTAACACAAAGCTTATGCAACATACTTACCAAACAAACATTAAGTGGCAAAATACAGCACCCCTTAAACCTTTTACATATACATCATACTCACGCAACCATTCTTTGCATATTGATGGCAAAGCCGATTTGTTATGCTCATCCGATGTTGTATTCAGGGGTGATGGCAGCCGCTATAACCCCGAAGACTTTTTATTGGCATCGGTATCTTCATGCCACATGCTTTGGTATTTGCACCTCTGTGCCGATAACGGCATTACTGTGGTTGATTATAACGATACAGCAACCGGTGTTTTACAAACAGGCGCTAATCAACCCGGAAAATTTGTTGCCATAACATTACATCCGAATGTAACCATTACCGAGGCTGCCCATATTCAGTTAGCACATGAATTGCATCACAAAGCCAACACACATTGCTTTATTGCGAATACATTAAATTTGGAAATAAAGCATATAGTAACCATTAATGCATTAACGAAGTAGATAACGATACACAATCGTGCAACAATTCATTATCAACCATTTTACGTTTATGGCATTAGTGATAAAATTTGTTTTGTGCTTAATGTGCTTTAAACATTTTGAGCATGTTTATTTCGCTTTCGGTAAGCATGCGATAACGTTTGCGGGGCAAATCGCGTTTGGTTAGTCCGGCATAATAAGTACGGTCGAGCTTAATTACCATATATCCCAAATGTTCAAAAATTCTACGCACTATGCGGTTGCGGCCACTATGTAAGGTAACACCTACTACACGTTTGCTATCAGCACCTTGGTCATAAGCAATTTCGTCAACTTTCATAAAGCCATCTTCCAACTCAAGGCCGTCAGCAATTTGTTGCATGTCGGCCGGCTTTAAGTTTTTATTCAGTTCCACCATATACGTTTTTTTAATGCGCGATGATGGGTGCATTATTTTATCAGCTAATGGTCCGTCATTGGTAAAAAGTAATAATCCAGTGGTGTTTCTATCTAAGCGCCCAACCGGATAAATTCGCTCTTTGCAAGCGCCTTTAATTAACTCCATTACAGTTTTACGCTCGCGTGGGTCGTCAGTAGTGGTAATATAATCTTTGGGTTTATTTAAAATTAAATAAACCATTTTTTCGTTGCGTAATGTTTCGCCATTATACTTAACCACATCGCCCGGCATAACGCGTGTGCCCAATTGTGTTATTATTTCACCATTTATACTAACCAGACCGGCAGTAATTAATTCGTCAGCTTCTCTGCGCGATCCCTTGCCCGAATCGGCTATGTATTTATTAAGCCTGATACCATCGGTACGTTGGTTGGGCTCATTTCGTTTCTGGCTTTTTTTACTGTTTGGATTTCGGCCATAACTTTTGCCTTGCACTCCGGGAATATATTTCTTATCCCTATCATCAAATTTTCTGTTGTCTTTGCTATAGGTTGGCTTATCATCAAAACTACGCACGCCTCTTTTATAGGATGGCTTATCGCCATAGCTGCGCTCGTTGTTACCGTCTGACTTACGTTTGCTAAATGACGGCTTATCATCAAAACTACGCTCGCCTCTTTTATAGGATGGCTTATCGCCATAGCTGCGCTCGTTGTTACCGTCTGACTTACGTTTGCTAAATAACGGCTTATCATCAAAACTACGCTCGCCTCTTTTATAAGATGGCTTATCGCCATAGCTGCGCTCGTTGTTACCGTCTGACTTACGTTTGCTAAATAACGGCTTATCATCAAAACTACGCTCGCCTCTTTTATAGGATGGCTTATCGCCATAGCTGCGCTCGTTGTTACCGTCTGACTTACGTTTGCTAAATGACGGCTTATCATCAAAACTACGCTCGCCTCTTTTATAAGATGGCTTATCGCCATAGCTGCGCTCGTTGTTACCGTCTGACTTACGTTTGCTAAATGACGGCTTATCATCAAAACTACGCTCACCTCTTTTATAAGATGGCTTATCGCCATAGCTGCGCTCGTTGGCATCATCACCCTGTTTGGTGAAATTTGTTTTTTTATACGACCTGCTGCTGCCAGCTTTTTCGGGCTTATTGGTTGTACGGTTATGTGATGCCGTGTCGTTATCTGACTTACGGTTGCTGATGATGCGTTTGCGCATTGCCATGGTAATAATTTTGCGCAAAGATATTATTTAAGAGCTAGCTTACTTTTATTGAATGGCAAACGTGGCCTTAATTTCGCTGCGAACGATAATTTTTTGAAAATCAACACCTTCATTTGCACTGCCTGCAGCCATATCCATAGCCATGTTGGTGTACATTTTTGGTTGCGCATACTGAGGTTCGAAATTGTTTTCAAACTCGCTTATTATCAATGCCTGTCCTACTTTTTCACCAACGGCTTCGCATAAGTAAGTTGCCTTGTTTTTTGCTGCCTGTAAGGCTTTAATTTTTAAATCGCGTTTGTATTCATCCATTTTACTATGCGATGTTTTGCTGATATATAACTGGTTAGTGGCTCTATCGTCCATATTATTTACCAGCTTATCAATATCGGCCGCATTGCTAAATTTTATAATGTAAACAGTATTAGCCAGTAAATCGGGTTGCTCGCGTTTTTGTTTGCGCCAATACCAATTGTTGCCATTAAATCCACTCATGCTTTGAATTTGTATGCGATCTTTGGTTATGCCAAACTTGGCACAAGTGTTTAAAAAAGTTGTTTGTATTTCGTCAATATCATGTTTCTTTTTTTGATTGTCGTAAAACTCCTGCAACGTAAAATTTACAAATATTTCATCGGGTACCAGTTCTAATTCGGCCGAGCCCGATACTTCAATTCGTTTTACTGTATTCATTTTTTCTGTTTGTGCTTGTAGCGTTGTTACTAAAAATAATAGTATCACTATGGTTGTTAGTTTTTTCATCGTTTAATTATAATTTATCGTGAAGATGCATAAGTGTAATTAAATGCAGAAACTTTTAAAATATTATTCGGCTTGTGGGTAAAATGCATCTTCTACATGTATTATTTCTGTTCCACTTTTTGTTTTAATAATTGCAACAACATCAAAACGTGCTTCGTTTCGCAATTGATTTTGTAAGATATAATTATGAGCTGCTTCTATCATCAACTTTTGTTTTTTTATACCAACGGCATCTTGCGGCATTCCAAAAACGCTACTACTGCGTGTTTTTACTTCAATAAAAATTAGTTGTTGTTTCCATTGTGCTATAATATCTATTTCGGCTTTGAGGTAACGGTAGTTGGTTGCAATTATCTGGTAACCTTTATTTTTTAAAAACTGAAGGGCTGTGTTTTCGCCTTCATTTCCTAAACTATTGTGCAATGCCATTATAAAGCCTACATTAAATTGTTATTGTGCAACTGCACCACCTGCATACAGTTGTTGTTGGTACTTGCGTGATGGTGATGTTATTAATGGTCCTAAATTAAGTTGTGGCCAAAGCTTATCTACTTCGTCCATGGTGGCTTTGGTGCTGGCGAGGATATTGGGCCAATCGCGCTGAAAGCCATCAAATTCTTTGGTTTTACGTGTGCCATCAAAAATTATTGAAGTAGTTTGATGGTGAATGAACAAGTGATCGCGTTTCGGGTCCATGTTATTACTAAAGCGCCATACTGCATCAGCAATATCATTTATATCAAAAATATCTTCTAAAAATATAACACACTTAACCGTTTGCATTGCTTCTATATCAAATAGTTTTTGTGCCAATTCTTTGATGTGGTTTTTGCGGTTTTTTGTAACAGCTATAAACAGAATAGAAACACCTGCTTGCAATAATTGACAGTTAATGCCTTTTATTTCGGTAAATTGTTGCATTAACCAATGGCTATCAATATTTACAATTGTGTTTGTTGCGTAATGTGAAGCAACCATTGCTAATTCTTCTTCGGTTTTGCGGGTGGCATCAATGCCCATTTTACCACCAAAGGCCATGGTACTGCAACTATGATCTAACACATCGGTTGGGCCTTGCGAAAATGTAAAATCGGTTTCGGGATTAACGTTGGCCGAAATGTATTGTGCCACTTCTAAGTTGTTATGGATATTTACATCGCCATCAACCACAATCATCATTTTTGTAAACATCATTTGACCTGCACCCCACAAACTATGCATTACTTTTAAGGCCTGGCCCGGATAGTCTTTTTTAATTTTTACAATAACCAAATTGTGAAATACGCCTTCAACCGGCAACACCATATCAACAATTTCGGGTACAGCAGTCATTTTTATGGGAGCTAAAAATATCCGTTCTGTTGCTTTACCTAACCAGGCATCTTCTTGTGGTGGTATGCCTACAATGGTAGTGGGATATATGGCATCTTTGCGATGCGTTATGCAGGTAATATGAAAACGCGGATACATATCGGCTAATGAATAGTAGCCGGTGTGGTCGCCAAAGGGGCCTTCTAAAATAAAGGGTTCGTTGGGGTCAACATATCCTTCGATAACAAAATCAACATCGGCAGGCACGTACATATCTTGTGTGAGGCATTTTACTAATTGCACATTTTTTTTGCGTAAAAAACCGGCAAGTAAAAACTCGTCAACTCCATCGGGTAAAGGTGCTGTTGCACTGTAGGCATAAGCCGGGTCGCCACCTAAGGTAACTACTACGGGCATGCGTTTGCCCAGTTCTTTGTACACATTAAAATGACGTGCACTAACTTTATGCCTGTGCCAGTGCATACCGGTTAATGTGGGTTCGAAAACTTGCATGCGGTATAACCCTACATTACGGATGCCTGTTTGCGGGTCGCGTGTTTGTATTACGGGTAGTGTAACAAATGGGCCGCCATCCATTGGCCAGCATGTAAGTACAGGCAGTTTGGTTAAATCGGGTTGCGCCATAATTACTTGTTGGCATGCACCACGGCCACTAATTTCTTTAGGCATCCAACTGGCTATATTGCCCAACTGTGGAAGTAGTTTTAATTTATCAATAAATGAATGTTTGGGGCCGGTAATATTTTTAAACAGTGCTTCTATTTGTTGTGCTATTTCATCTAAATGCGCAACACCTAATGCCCATGCCATACGTTTTTCGGTACCGTATGCATTAATTAATAATGGAAATGGTGTTCCGGTGTTTTCGAATAATAATGCAGGGCCATAGTGTTTCGATACTCTATCGGTTATTTCGGCAATTTGCAGGTGTGGGTTAACATAGGTTTTTATGCGAACCAGTTCGCCTGCATTTTCGAGTTTATCAATAAATTCTTTTTGATTACGAAACATGATTGTGATTAAAATTTATTTGATAACAATAAAAAAAAACGGGCTTTCGCCCGAGATATTACCTGCATTTAATTGGCAAAAACCGACCCATATTTTATCGAATTATAATCGGGATGAATACACATAACCGGTATTTTTTCCTGATTGGCAATAAAATATTGTTCGGCAGGTTGCATTAAAAATTCGAATAGCGAAATGTTTTGCTGGGTGATAAGTGTAATTAAACCGGCATGTTTGTGTTTGGCATATCTAAGTACTGCCTGATTAAAATCGCCTGCCGATACTTCGGGTGCAACGGTGTGAAAATCTATATTGTTTTCTTTTAAAAACGATTCGGCATAAGCAACATTATTTTTAATGTTGTTTAAATGATGTGGGTCGCTGCTTTTGTCGGCAATTATATGGCACGTTGCATTAAACAGCTTGGCAATGTTCATGATATGAAACAGGGGTTGTTTACACTCGGGCTGATAGCTCATAGGTACAATAATTTGTTTGTACAATTGGTCGGCTGGTTCGTCTTGTACTACGATGTAAGGTTTGTGTGATTTGGTAATTACCTTTAATGCTTTACTGCCAAACACTTTTTGCACTCCGTTTATGCCATGTGTTGCCATTACCACAAATGCTGCATCTAAAATATCGGCTGCCTGCCCTATTTGGTCATAAATGGTGCCTGTACTTGTACAGTATTCTGTTGTTATGTCTGTTATTTTTTGATTGTTGGCTGCTATGGCTTTTAAGCGCGCAAGCGTTTCTGTTTTTTCGTCATAGTCGGCAATTACATGTAAGAGGGTTACTGTTTTACTTAATTTTTTAGCAAATGAATTGGCATGTTTAATGGCAGCATCTGCTTTTACAGTAAAATCATAGGGTACTAAAATGGTTTTCGAAAAATCGTTATTATTCATAATTGCTGTATGTATTAATTTGCGAATACGGAACCGTATTGCACGGCTTTATAGTCGGGATGAATGCACATAACCGGAATGGCCAGTTCGTTAGCAATAAAAAACTGTTCGGCAGGGCGCATTAAAAATTCGGCCATGCTAATGTTTTGTTCTGTAATAAGGGTTATCAGGTCGGCCTCTATTTGTTTTGCATACTTTAAGCAGGCCTCGTTAAACTGTGCAAATTTTGCATCTAACTTATGCGTGACAAATTTGATATTATGCTCATCAAAAAAACTTTCGGCATAGGCTACATTGTTTTTAATATTCATTTCTAACTGCTCGTCATTAATACTTGCATAAACTAAATGACAAGTAGAGCCAAATATTCGTGCCAGTTCGGCTATATTAAATATGGGTTGTTTGCTTTCGCGTTGATAGCTAATAGGAATAACAAAGTTTAGGTATGTTGAGTGTGCAGGTGGCTTTTGTACAACTATAAATGGCACATGCGATTTAGTAATAACTTTAAGTGCTTTGCTACCGGTTACTTTTTGCATACCAATTATGCCGTGCGTACCCATAACAACAAAAGCTGCATTTACCTGATCGGCAACAGCGCCTATTTGGTCAAAAATGGTACCTACACTTACCATCGAAATGGTTTCGATATTGGTAGCTTTGGTATTTCCAATGGCAATAACATCAAGCTTTTCAAGTGCTTTTGCCTTTTCGGTTTCGTTTGCAATAACATGCAGCAGGCTAATTGATTTGCCGGTGCGTGCTGCAAAAATATTGGCATGCTTTAAAGCACTATCACCAACGTGTGTAAAGTCGGTTGGTACTAAAATAGTTTTGGCCGTTTCGATATGTAACATATAAGTTTTGTTGATTGGGTGGTTTTAATGCTGCGAATTTAAATTTATAGACGCTAAATGCAATTTTTGAATCGGGCTAAAATTAGTTAAAGCAAAAGCGGTGCTGTTAATTTTATATGAACGCCTTTGGTTAAGTCAACTTCAAATTTACCTGAAATACCTTCCATTCTTTCTTTCATATTGTATAAGCCGTTTGTTGTTTCGTTTAATTTTTGGTTTTGAAATCCTTTGCCAAAATCAATTATGTGTATTAACAAAAGTGCATTGGGATTTCCGTTTTCGGGCAGTTTAATTTCCATTTTAATTTCAACTTTATCTGTTGAAGCGTATTTAACCACATTATTTAGCGCTTCTTTAATTGTTAGAAAAACATTTCTTCTGAATTCAGAGGTTAAGGGCACAGCCGGAACGTCTATTGTGTTTGCATGGCATTTAATATTGGCATTATCTAAAAAATTAAAAGCATATTGTCTTATGTAAACCAATAAGCTGCTTAATGTATCGTGCCTTGGGTTTGTAGCCCATACTATTTCGCTCAATTTGTCAATTAATGCACCAGACGATGTGGCAATTTTTTCAATTTCAAAATTGCTGTTAATACCGTTCTTTTTATAAATTTCGCAAAGAAGTTTAATTTCTGTAAGTCCGGATCCTAAATCATCATGTAATTCTTTTGCTATCCGGTTTCTTTCTTGTTCGCGGGTTTCCATTACTGCCGTAACGCGCATTACTTCGGCATGTGCACGTTCTCTGATCAAACTTTCTTCTGCATTTCTTTTTGCAGCATCACGTATAAATTCTTTGTATGATAAACCCAATGAAAAGCATAAAAGTTCAACTATAATACCGAACATAAAATATAGCAATGGCGATGCCAGAAAAGTATTTGGTAAACTACCATTGTATTGTAATGTGCTTAGTGTAAAAGCTGTGGCACCACCCAAGGTTAGAAATAAGGAGCCCGTTGCAAAATAATTGGTAAGCTTTTGCTTTTTCTGATATGTATATGTAATGGCATAAATGGATGCCCCAATTAGTACAAAGCGCGTAACATCATGTAGTATAATGCCCAATTCAAAATTATCGAACACGAAAACACAGAGCAAAAACAAAACAATAAATGCAAGTACACCCAATTGCATTGCTTTAAAAAAAAACTCCAATTTTCGCATCGTCTTATTTAATTCCAGAAATAAGATTGCAAATCTGTAATAGCAAAAATACGCCATCATGGGTACAATGGTGCTGAAAATAAAAGTATGTTCTTTTGAATTAAGTAAGCCTTGGTGGATTAAGAAACTACGCGAAAAGTAAATTATTATAAACAGCATATACGCCATATAATACAAGTATGTTTTATTGCGCAATTGCAAAAACTTAATGGCATTATACAGCATCATACTGGTAACCATACCAATAAAAATCAAATTTGCATTATCGTATAAACTACTAAGCATTAATGGTATTGGATATTTATACTACGAAAAGTTTTTACCAACTACTACCATGGGCAATTGCTTGTTTTACAAATTGCTTTATAATAACACGGTTTAAGTTTCCTTCCTCGCCTACAATTTCCTGCACTACATAATTGGTTTTAATTTTCACTAAATCCTTTTCAAGCAATTCATTAATTTGTGTTAATATAAGTTGACGTTGCTCTCTGTTGTTTTTAAGTATTTCAAGCATTTCGTTACCTGATGTATTGGTAAATTGTTCAGGCAAATTTTCTCTATCCAATTCAAATAGGTTAAAATTAGGCAATGATGATATACAAGTTAAATCCCATGGTAAACAATTATTTGCAGGTGCAGTTTTGTAAATAAGGCGTGCTGCAAAAGTTGAAGCATTGTTTTGTAATGAAGCGCTATCAATACTTTGCATAAGCTTATGGTTTGTATTTCCATTAATGCCATAACCAATAATGGTTTGGTTGAGGCTGTTGTTGAGTTTGTAAAGGCTTTTGATATTAGTTGCACCATCCGATGGCAATACTTTATTGATATGAATAGCTGCCGACTTACCGTTTCCGAAATAAGCTAATTTTTCCCACCATTTAAGTTCCTTTTCAGTTAAGCTGCTATTACAATAAATGGTATTGATTGTTATATGCTTTTGATTGGCTTGCTGGCAAAGTTTTTCTAAACCCGGCCCGGGCATAATACTGCCGTTGCCGATAATAAAAACACATTTAAGCGCTTGCTTATTTGTACTCCAATTAATGTGGTTTATTGCTTGGTCTAAAGCTGCTTCTACAAATTGATCGCCTTTTTCTATATTAGGTTTCAAATCATCAATCACATTAAAAATTGAATCGTAAGCATTGGATAAAGGCGTTGCAATTTTTACGAAACTGCTTTTGCTGCCAAAACTTGGCCGGCCGTAAAAGATATAGCTGATACGCAGATTAGTTTGAGGCGTTAATGTGGCATGGTGGTTAATCAGTTGCCAAAAATTTTCTTTTAAATCGGTTATTAATCCGTTGGTACTTGCGCTTAAATCGGCACAAATAACCACATCGGTGTCAACAATTTTCTTCGTCCCTTTGTTTTGCCCAATAGCTATTTCGCTTGCAAAAACAAAAAGTATTATCGAATAAACTCTAAGCATTTATTACACAAACAACTAAATACAGGCACAATATATTTATTTCTACTCTTCCAATAATTTGTTGCAATGCTGTTTGTTTAATAAAGCGCTTATTAATTACACTTTTTAAAAACTTGAATAAATTTGCAACCATGGATTCGAAGGAAATAGCATTATTAAAATCAAAATGGCAATTGTTGTTACAAAACCTTAATAACCGGTTTGATAGTGAATTGGATTTACAAGGTGTATTGTTTTTAATAGGTGTGCAAGAGTTGGGCAAAGGGTACCGGCAATTTTCCAAATCAGAAAAGGGCGACTTAATGCATATTGCCACCTGCAAATTACTAAGTCAATATGGTTATTACGTATTAAACGGTATTGATGTTGATGGTTGGCCTCATTGGGAACTAATGCAACCTTTACCACCTCTTACTTTGCGCGAACAAGATTTATTATTGAAACAGGCAGCAATAGAATATTTCGAAGCGGAGATTTTCGGTTAAAGCTCCTATTTGGTTCTGTTGATTGTATATTTTATTAAATCGGTAAGTGCCGATTTGTAGCTGCTATCGGGCAAAATTGAAAGCGCAGTTAGGGCTTTGCTACAATAAATTTCCATAACCTTTGTAGCATATTCAATACCTTGATATTTATTAATTAAACTTAAAACCTGAGCTACTTTAGCTACATCTTCGTTTTGGTTTTTAATAATATAAATAATCTGATTGCGCTCGGCCTTGGTAGCATTTTTTAAAGTATATATTATAGGCAATGTCATTTTTCGCTCTTTAATATCAATACCTGATGGTTTGCCCGTTTGCGTGGCCTGCATATAGTCAAACAAATCATCTTTAATTTGAAAAGCAATACCAATATCATTTCCAATGGCGCGCATGGTTTCGGTTTGTTGCGGGTTGGCTCCGGCCGAAGCTGTACCAACGGCACAACATGCTGCAATTAGCGATGCGGTTTTATTGGTTATAATTTCAAAATAAACCGACTCTTCAATATCTAATTTACGCGCTTTTTCAATTTGCAACAGTTCGCCTTCGCTCATACGCCTTACTGCTTCGCTAACCAGTTGCAGCAATGTAAACTCGCCATTATCAATACTAAGCAACAAACCTTTGCTTAATAAATAATCGCCAACGAGCACAGCAATTTTATTTTTCCACAAAGCATTAATCGAAAAAAAACCTCTGCGTAAATTGGAGTCATCAACAACATCATCGTGTACCAGTGTTGCAGTGTGTAACAGTTCAATTAATGCAGCACCACGATGTGTTGATTCATTAATATTACCATGTATGCCTGCACACAAAAACACAAACATGGGTCGCATTTGTTTGCCTTTACGTTTAACAATGTAATGGGTAATTTTATCAAGCAATGGCACATTACTTTTCATGGATGCTTGAAACTTTTTTTCAAAGGCCTCCATGTGCAATTCGATGGGTTTGCGAATTTCGCTTAAACTGATATTCATAAATTGTTTTACAGCGGGGGCTAATGTAATTGCATCCCTTATAGTAACCTAAACTTGGTTTGATTTTACATCTCGAAACCAAAAACTTACTGCAATAAAAAAGGCTACCATGGCAGTAATTACCATAGCTGTTGCAGGAAATCCTTGCTGCCAAACAATACCAGCCCATACACTTGCCAATAAAGTTGCCAAACTATTTATAGCACCAAATAAGCCAAAAGCCGAACCGGCCTCTTCTTTTTTGCAATGTATTGCTAAAAATGCTTTGGCTGTTGCATCGAAGCAGGATGCATACAAACCATATACTATCATTAACGCATAAAGTAAAAGTAAGTTAGTGGTAAGCGTTATGCCTATATAAACAATTGCAAACAACATTAAGCCGGTAAACAAGACAGGTTTGTAGCTTGTTTTATCGGCTAAAATTCCGATGGGATAAGCTGTTGCTGCAAACACCACGTTATACAACAGATAGGCTGCAATCATTTGTGTATCGGTAAAACCATGCAACTTCAAATACAATAATAAAAACACATCGGCACTGTTTACCAAAGCAAATAGCCATAAGCGCAAACAAACTGTTTTAAATGCAGGTGTTGCAGTTTTCCAATAGGCGATTGGAAATAGGCTAAACTTTTTTTCAGTTACCAGAAAGGGTTTCTCTTTGATTACAAAAGTTAATGCAACCGCAAAGAAACATGGTAATACAGCCCACTTAATTAAATCAAGGTAATTACCCGGATTATAGTAGAGATAAATTAATGCAAGTAAAGGGCCTAATACGGCACCAACGGTATCCATACTTCGGTGGAAACCAAAAACCGTTGCTTTGTGTTGTGGCAAGGCTTCGGCATGCAAAATTGCATCGCGTGCAGCCGTGCGGATGCCTTTGCCCAACCTATCTGTTAACCTTGCTGTAAATACACCCGATATGCTTGTAAAAAATACAAGCATCAATCTGGATAATGCAGTTAAACCATAACCCATTTGAATAAATGGTAACCGTTTTCCGATTTTATCGCTATAACTTCCAAAATAACCTTTGCTAAGACCTGCAAATGCTTCGGCAACGCCTTCTAATATACCAATAGCCACCATGCCAAAGCCAATGCTCTTTAAATAAACCGGCATAACAGGATATAGTAACTCGCTGGCCACATCGTTAAACAGGCTAACCAGCGATAAGAAAATTATGGTTTTGGTTAATACTTTTTGCAAGCGTAGTTGGGTGTTGGGTTTACTGCAAATAAAAAGCCCTTGCAGTAAACAGCAAGGGCTTTTTATTGATTTCTAAAAATTAATTAGTTTTTAGGATCAGCTGCTTTTGTATCAGTAGCAGCTTTAGTTTTGTTATCAGAGCAAGCAGCTTTAGCCGAGCTTTTGCTGTGACAAGCTTTGTCTTTTGAATCGCTTTTGCAGCATGCCTTTTTAGTTTCTGACTTAGCAGGTGCAGCTTGTGTTTGTGCCGATTGAGCATAGGTTGCAGCGGTAAAAGAAACGGCAGCAACTAATAACATTAATTTCTTCATTGTTTTTAAGTTTTAAAGTGAATTTCTATTTGAGGCTTCAAATGTAATGTATAAAAGCGCTTTAAAGTTTGCATGGTTCGAAAGTTCATTTTTACTACATCTAAGTATAAAAACCAATAAATAAGGTGTATTTAAAACATTTACCAATCATTTTACCTGTAATTTTGTAACATACGGACATTCTGTTTATCTATGTTGCAGCATAAAAAGCATGGGTTATGGGCATTGGCGAATACATACAACTTTCTTACTCCAGTATAAAATCGCAGTTATTGCGTACCTCCTTAACTGCATTGATAATAGCAATTGGCATAACCGCTCTGGTTGGTATTTTAACCGCTATTGATGCGCTGGAGTCATCATTAACCAGCAGTTTTTCAAATATGGGTAGTAACAGTTTTAATATCCGAAATTCGGGCAACCGTATTCGTGCAAATAAAGCCGGTAAAACATTTAAGCGTCATACATCTATTAATTACTACCAGGCACAAAAGTTTAAACAACAATTTACATATCCTGCCACGGTATCCATATCGGCAATGGCATCACAAATCAGCACTTTAAAGTTTGGCGATAAAAAAACAAACCCCAATATCTTTATTATGGGTGCTGATGATGGATATTTGAATGTATCCGGCTTAAGTCTTGAAACGGGTCGTAATTTTTCGCCTACTGATTTAACTTTAGGAGCAAGTGTTATTATTTTAGGTAGTGAAGTAGCAAATACACTTTTCAAATCGAAACCTGCTATTAATCAACAAATATTTGTAGGCAGTTATAAATATGTAGTGATAGGCGTTTTAAAAGAAAAAGGATCGTCATTTGGTATGAGCCCCGATAAAAATTGCATAATACCATTGCTTAATTTAAAAAACAGATATGCCAGCAACAGTACAACCTATACCACCACGGTAAATGTAAGTGATATTCGGTTTTTAGATCAAGCAATAGGCGAAGCCACAGGTTTAATGCGGAGCATCAGGCGTGATGATATACTAAGTGATAATAGTTTTGAAATAACAAAAAGTGATGGGTTGGCCAATCAGGTAATAGAGTCAACAAGTGATATCAGATATGCCGCAATTGCTATTGCAGCCATCACTTTATTAGGCGCATCAATCGGGTTGATGAATATTATGCTTGTATCTGTAACCGAACGTACACGCGAAATAGGAATCAGAAAAAGTATGGGCGCTACGGCTGCCAATATCAGGCATCAGTTTTTAGCCGAATCAATAATGATTTGTCAGTTAGGCGGATTGTTAGGTGTGTTTTTGGGAATTGGTATTGGCAATACATTAAGTTTATTTATCGGTAGCCCATTTATTTTGCCTCTAAACTGGATACTGCTTGCCGTAGCACTTTGTTTTACAGTTGGTATAGTAAGCGGATATTATCCGGCAGCAAAAGCCGCCAAATTAGATCCCATTGAGGCTTTGCGTTATGAATAACTTAAACCATATACGCAATAATTTATTTAAGCGTATTGCGCTGACGAACGGCTTCATACATAACAATTGCTGCCGATACCGAAACATTTAACGAGTCAATTAAACCCGACATTGGTATGCGAACTTTAACATCGCTAAGTTTTAAAAACTCGGGCGATATACCGGTATCTTCTGCACCCATAATTATTGCTGTTGGTTGGGTGTAGGCCACATCAAAATGCAATTGATTTGTTTTTTCAGTACATGCCACTATTTGCAAACCCGAATTTTTAAGAAATTGTATTTCCTGTTTCAGGTCGTTTACCTTGCAAACAGCTAATTTATGCAGTGCCCCGGCTGATGTTTTTACGGCATCGGCATTTATTTGCGCAGCACCTCTGCTGGGAATTACCAATGCATCAACACCGGCACAAACTGCCGTACGGGCAATGGCTCCAAAGTTACGTACATCGGTAACCCGGTCTAATATTAAAATAAATGGGTGGCGACCATTTTCAAAAACCCTGGCAATTATATTCGAAAGATTTTCGAATTCAATTTCGGTGATAAATGCAATAGCGCCCTGATGGTTTTTAGTTGTAATGCTATTAAGTTTTTCGATGGGCACTTGTTGATATACCCAATCGTTTTGTTTTAGCTTTTGTTTTAACTGTTGTATTAACGGGTTTGAAATACCCACCTGAATTAAAATTTTATCGGGTTGTTTGCCTGCATCAATTGCTTCGATAATTGCGTGTATGCCGAAAATAAAATCTTTATTGGCTATGGCTTTGGATGGTTTATGCTTATACATGATTTAACGGGTTTGCCCTTGACGCCATTTGTTTACTGCCTGATACCATGGTGTTTCAAAATCAGCTGCACGCTGCAACATATAGTCGTTTTGGCTAAATGGGTTGTTCATTTTAATAAATTCGAAAAATAAATTTTGCCCGAAATTTAAATTATAACTCCAAACAATTGTTTTTTCATTATAATCAATTGCATCCGGTGGACCCATAATAATATATATCAAGCCACGGTCGGTTTGCCAGCCTGCTATATAACTGGTAAAATTTAAATTAGCGTACTGCACATTATAATAATACGCTTCAATTAATTTGCGGCTTTTCATTTTATCACCCGCACATTTAGTCCAAAACTCCTGCATGGCTGTAGTTTTATTTTCGGCCTGTTGCATCTTTTCAAATTCGGCATTGGTTGTCAGATAACGTAATGGCGGTAACATATCCTGGGTGCGGTTGATATTGGGAAAATCACTGTCGAAACTCATCAGCGTAAAGCCATTTTTTTGCATCGTATCTGCCTGAAAGTGATATAATCCCGGTTTATTTAAAACAAATGTTTGCTGAGTATAATTTACTTCAACAGCGCTATCGGCTATATAACTAAATGTGTTTTGACTAACTGTTACATGTGGTGGTAATGGCAATTCGTTATTAAATTTAAAATAGCGCATCCATGCTTTTTGCATGGGTACTGTTGATGCAAATACGTTTACACTATCGGTAGTTTTAACCCAATTGCCAAAATAAGGCAGGCCATTGTTTTGAGTTGCAAGCATACTGATTTCAGTTATCAAACCGGTTTGATTAAACTGCCTGAATTGTACTGTTTTATTTTTAGCTTGTACATCAACTACTTCGAGTTTAATCACAAATTGCTGTATTGCCGGTTTAGCAAAAAACATTTTTACAGTTGTATAATTTTCGTCAGTAGCAATAACTTTAAAATGAATAGCATCCTGATCTAAATATTTTTTCGATTGCGCTTTTTCGAGCACAAACAAGTTTACATTAACCAGAGCTACCGGCATCGAATCATTTTCATATTGCAACCCATCGTTATTTAACTGTAGCCATAGCATTAAACTATCAGTGCTATATTGGTACAAACAAAACTGCGGCTGTAACGTTAATTGATTATCGGTAATAGGCACCGTACTATGTTGCGCATTAGCTGTTAAATTTAAAAGGTAAATTATTAAAACCAGGATAACATTATTTTTTATAAATCGGTAAGGAGTCATTGCTTTTAAAAGTAATTTATTATTCCAAAGTGAATTTTAGCCGCTCTAACATATATCGGATTATCGAACTGCTTGCCTAATGCATAGTTAAACGAAAAAAAACCCAATCTGGTTTCGAATGATATACCGGCACCAAAACCATAGGGTGTATCGGTTATGGTGTTACTAATAGTTTGCCTGATGTAAGCCGTATTAAAAAACGCTTGCAGGTAAGAGCCTGCATCTAAAATAAATCTATATTCGAATTTACCGATGGCATATTGCGATGCTAATATTGATTGTTCATCAAAGCCACGTAAACTTTGTAAACCGCCTATACGAAAAACCTCGTTTTCGAAAATCAAATCGCTAAAAATACCACCGGCTTGCAGGCCAACATTAATAACATGGCGTTTACCCAATGGGAAATAGGTGTTACATTGTAATGTACTTTCATATTGTGTTGTTTTTAAATCAACACTATCATACAACTGCTCATTAATGTTTGGATTAGGTTTTATGGTTCGGATACCGGCATTGGCTACAAACTCAATAGTATATCCTTTGCGTGGATTATACCTGTAGTCAACATCTTCTTTTCTGATGCCAATGCCACCGGCTTGCTTGCTAATATCGGCATATACGGGCAGTGTGGTTAATCCCTTTAAATTACCCGTTGACAGTAAACTTGAGTTTAAGGTTTGCACATAAAATTTAATGTAATTACCACCGGTTAAAAAATAGTTTAATCCAAAATTACCTTGTACACTTAAAAAGGTAGTGTCTTGTTTTCTGATATTTAATGCTGCATCAATACCGAATGGTGTTTTAAATAAAAACGGATAAATGCACTTAACGTTTAGTACCTGGGTTAGATTTTTAGGCCGTTCCCAGTGCAAATCAAAAAGTTCGCCATGGGCAAAACTGTTTTGTAATCTGAGTCTTATATCACCAGTTATAATTGGCTTATCGCCAGCTTTGGCAGCCGGCATAACACCAATAATGCCATCAATCTGACTCGATTTTTTTTCGGTTAAAAATAATTTCACATAACAGCCGGTTTTACTAAATATTATTTGTGCCGGTTTGGTTGCCGATAGATAACTTATTTCGCGGGTGCGCGTATTAATGCTTTGCATAAGCGCTTCATTATAAATATCGCCCGGCTTAATACTTAAATAATTGTATAAAATAGCTTTTGATATTTTAGCATTGCCTTCTATACTCATACTATCCACCACTAACCTGTTGCCGACTTGTATCATGTAGTCAGCAAATATTTTATCGTCTGATATTACCACACTATCCAAATAAACTTGTGCAAATGGGTAGCCATTGTTTTCGTAATAACGTAACACTTTATCGTGTAGCTGACTTAGTTGTGCCGGTGTAAATGCTCCCTGCATATAAGTAGCAATACCCAACATACGATATAAATATTCTTTATCGGACTGAAACCTTAAACCTGCCCATTTATACTTGGCACCAACTGTAACTGTTACTATGTATGTAGTATCATTTAACATGCTATCCGAAATCGAAGCAGCCAAATATCCATCGGCTTGCAATTTAACCAGCATACGCCATTGCGCTTGTTTAAGTTGCAGCGTATCAAAATATTGTAACGGAATTTTTTCTTTGGCTATCAGGTACTTTATGTCCGGGGTAGTTGCACCATCCTGATTTACATAACTAGCAGTTAAAATTTGCGCATGCGTTTTTATTTGTGTTATCAAACAAGTAACCCAAATAAATAGCGCTGCATAGTATGTAGCTTTTAAATTCATGCTTGCGTAATAGCATCCCAACGTATTTCAGCTACATTTTGTTGCAATAAAATATGGTTGGCTTTTGTAAAGTGTTTGCAACCTAAAAAACCACGGTATGCCGATAGTGGTGATGGATGTGGTGCTGTTAAAATAAAATGTTTAAACGTATCGATTAAAACCGTTTTTGATTGTGCGTATTTGCCCCACAATAAGAAAACCAAACCGTTACACTGTTCGCTAAGGGTGCGTATAACAGCATCGGTAAATTGCTCCCATCCAATATATTGATGTGATAATGGTTGATGCGCTTTAACTGTAAGCAACGAATTTATTAGCAAAACACCTTGCTGCGCCCAGGCAGTTAAATCGCCATTGGTTGGCAGCGGTATTTGACAATCGTCACTAAGTTCTTTAAAAATATTTTGAAGCGATGGCGGCAAATCAATGCCTTTGTTTACAGAAAAACATAGGCCATTAGCCTGCCCTGGACCATGATACGGATCTTGCCCCAATAGTACCACTTTTACTTTTGGGATTGGGGTTTGATTGAATGCTGCAAAAATTTGATTGCCGGGTGGATATATAATTTCCTGAGCAGCTTTTTCGGTTTTCAAAGCAGCTATTAATTGCTTAAAATATGGCTTGTCAAATTCGGCTTGCATGGCATGCATCCAACTCGGCTCGATATTTATTTGGGTCATTTTTTATCTGCTATTGGCTAATTATTAATGCAAGGATGTAATAATGCCCTAAAAATGAAAATGAAACGGGGTTGAGGTATCAAATAAAAAACCGGCTAAAGCTTACGCAGTTAGCCGGTTGTACGAAAATAATTATTACCCCTAATCCTTATTTTCTTAATTTTTCGATTGCTTGAATTAATGCATCACCGCGTAAACCTCTTGCAACAATTACACCATTTGCATCTAACAACCAGTTAGTAGGTATAGAATTAACACTATAAAGTTGCGCAGCTTTCGAATGCCAACCCGCTAAATCAGAAACATGATACGGCCATGACAAACCATCGGCTTTAATGCCATCAACCCACTTTTGTTTTTCCTGGTCTAATGATACGCTGTAAACCGTAAATCCTTTGGCTTTACCAATTTTTTCGTCTTTATATTTATTGTATGCAGCAACTACAGCCGGGTTTTCTCTGCGGCATGGGCCACACCACGATGCCCAAAAATCTAATAAAACCACTTTCCCTTTTAGGGATGATAAGGCTATTTCTTTACCATCGGGCGATTTAAATTTTAGGTCTATAGCTTTTTGACCTACTTCGATGCCGGTTGAAACCGATTTCTTTTGCGCCATAGTTAATCCGGTTGCCAACAACAGGCATAATGTAATTGCTACTTTTTTCATAGGTTATTTTTAATTGATAAGGCTTCAAATATACTCCTAACGATTGAAATTGAATAATCAATGTTTGAGGCAACTTGTTTTAACAATAGTTTATAATGCCGTACTTATATACGTTCTATTTCTGCACCCAAGGCTGCCAGGCGTTCATCTATACGCTCATAGCCACGGTCAATTTGCTCAATGTTATGTATTACACTTTTGCCTTTGGCGCTAAGTGCTGCAATTAGTAATGAAACACCTGCACGTATATCGGGCGATGTCATTTGAATACCACGTAGCGGGTATTTACGGTTTAGGCCGATTACGGTTGCACGATGTGGGTCGCATAGAATTATTTGTGCACCCATATCAATAAGTTTATCTACAAAAAACAATCGGCTTTCGAACATCTTTTGGTGTATCAGTACAGTACCCTGTGCTTGTGTGGCAGTAACTAATAGTACACTTAATAGATCAGGCGTGAGTCCGGGCCAAATTGCATCGGCAATGGTAAGTATCGAGCCATCTATGAAAGTGTCAATTTCATAGCGTTCTTGTGCAGGTATGTAGATATCATCGTCAATAAATTCCATTTTAATACCTAACCGTTGAAACGTTGCCGGTATTAAGCCCAAATGTTGCAGGCCCACATTTTTTATAGTAATTTCTGATTGCGTCATGGCCGCTAATCCAATAAAACTGCCTATTTCAATCATATCGGGCAGCATGGTATGTGTACAACCCTGTAAACTTTTTACGCCTTCTATGTTTAATAAGTTAGAGCCAATACCACTTATTTTTGCGCCCATACTATTTAGCATTTTGCAGAGTTGCTGCAAGTAAGGTTCGCATGCTGCATTGTAAATGGTTGTGGTGCCTTGCGCTAAAACTGCAGCCATTACAATGTTGGCAGTACCGGTTACCGATGCTTCGTCAAGCAGCATGTAGGTGCCTTGTAGTTTAGTTGCATGCACTGAAAAAAAATTATCCGATGCATCGAAATTAAAGGTTGCTCCTAATTTCTGAAAACCGATAAAGTGGGTGTCTAATCGTCTTCGGCCAATTTTATCGCCACCCGGTTTGGGGATGTTTGCTTTGCCAAAACGCGCTAGTAGCGGGCCAACTATCATAATACTGCCCCGTAATGCCGATGCTAACTTTGCAAATGTTTTCGATTCTAAAAATCCCAGTTGCACATTATCTGCCTGAAACGTATAGCTGTTGTTGCCAATTTTATTAACGCTTACTCCCATTTGTGCCAACAAATCAATCAGCTTAATTACATCAACAATGGCCGGAATATTATGGATGGTTACCAATTTATCGGTTAACAAAACAGCGCTTATAATTTGTAAGGCTTCATTTTTTGCACCCTGCGGTGTTATGCTGCCTTTAAGTTGGGTGCCACCTGTTATTTGAAAACTATCTTTCATACACTTAGTTTATTTCGACAAACTTATTTCTATACGGGTTTGAATACATACTGTTTTTTTGATTTTATAAAGAAGCTATTAACAGCGCTTTGTAAAAGGACGGCTGCTTAACATTGCTATTCAATCTTACAGAAAAATTGCAGCATAAATCAAAAAAAAGAATTATCAAAATATTGCCCAAGGCATCGTTATAGTTTACCTATATAGCAACAGTTACAAATCTGACTAAATGACTTTTTCTTGCTTGGTTAAAAAATTTAAAATCCATTGAATAAATAATGCCAGGCACACCACACATAAGCAACCCAAAACATTAAGCCATAAAAAAGCCATAACATCATACCACCATGAGATAACAACTAATATTTCGGCAATTATTGCAGCATAAAATACGGCAACACTGCCTACAACCTTACAAAATATAGCCACACAAAAAATACCCAAAATGGTTCCATAAAATAATGACCCCATTATATTTACGGCTTCAATCAAATTACCCAATCGCGATGCATACATAGCGGTTATGATGCAAAAAACACCCCAAATAAAAGTAACCCATCTGCTGGCCTTAAGGTAATGACCTGCCGATGCATTGGCAACTACAGGTTTATAAAAATCAACTATGCAGGTACTTGTTAGTGCGTTTAATCCACTTGCAGTTGCACCCATAGCCGATAAAAAAATAATGGCTACTAACAGGCCTATTATACCTTTTGGCAAATAATTTATTACAAAACCTAAAAATATATAATTCGAATCGTTGGTATCGGCTTGCTTATTATTTTGTTTGATAAGTGTTTTTACCGAATCGCGGATTGCTATCTTATTACTTTCCAATTGCTGCATGGTATGCGTTTGATTAGCTATAGCTGCCGCATCGTTTTGCTTTAAATTTTGTACCAGTAATAAAGCTGTGTGTTTCTGAAGTAGCTGATTACTGTCAAATACATGTTGCATTTGTTCGAAAGCTAATGGTTGGTTTTGTTTTGATTGTTCTAATACCTGTTGATTAAAGAACATGGGTGGTGTGTAAAAAATATAACATACATAAACCAATACACCAATAAGTAAGATTAAAAACTGCATGGGTATTTTTAAAAAGCCATTCATTATTAAACCCAGCCGGCTTTGATTGGCCGAACTTCCGGTTAAATATCTGCCCACTTGCGATTGGTCGGTTCCGAAATAGGAAAGCTGTAAAAAAAATCCGCCAATAATGCCTGACCATAAATTGTAACGGTTATTAAGATCAAAACTTAAATCAATAGCATTTAGCTTTTGCATTTTGCCTGCAATTTGTAATGCTTGCACAAAACCAATTTCGGCCGGCAGTTGCTGTATAATTAATATTGCTGCTAAAAATAAGCCGGCAAAGATGATAGCCATTTGCAGCATTTGTGTGTGCGAAACTGCTTTGGTACCGCCATAAACTGTATATAATATTACCAGACATCCGGTAACTATTGTGGTGGCAACAATATCGGTTCCTAAAATGGTTGACAACACCAATGCCGGTGCATAAATGGTTACGCCTGTTGATAATGCTCGTTGAAATAAAAACAGTGCAGCAGTAAGCAAGCGCATGCGCCTGTTAAAACGTTGTTCTAAATACTCGTAGGCTGTAAAAACATGCAAACTTTTATAAACGGGTATAAACCAAATGCAAATAGCAATCATGGCTAAAGGCAAACCAAAGTAAAACTGCACAAATCGTAAACCATCGGTAAAGCCTTGCCCCGGTGCCGATAAAAATGTGATGGCACTGGCTTGAGTAGCCATAACTGAAAAACCAACAAACCAACCATTAAATTTTCTGTCGGCTAATAAAAAGGTGTCTATGGTTTTAGTACCTCTACTTTTCCAAATTCCATAAATCACAATTACCGTTATGGTAAATATCAATACAAACCAATCAATACTACTCATGCAAACCAGATTGTAAATACATACATTAATAAAATTATAAGTAGCAGGAAAAATACCAGCGCTACATATAATACCGGCCAGTTTATTTTTGGTTCGTTATTCATGTTTGGGTAATGCAAGCAGGTTAGCTATTAAGCGGTATGCGCCTGTATTACCGGCCGGTAATTGTCTGAAAAATGCCAGGCCTGTATAAACAAAATTACCCTTACCATAGGGTGCAATAAGTAAACTGCCATTACTTGCTTTTTCATTCGGGTCGGCCATGCTAAGTGGCATTACGTAATTACTATCAACTTCGGTTGCAAAGTAAATTCCGCGTTCCTGTACCCAATTTTCGAAATCGGAGGTTGCAATTTTATTAGGCTGCTGTAACGCGATATGCGGTGTTATAAAATTTACTGCAGCATTTTCATTGGTTACTCTATCGCGTGATATGGTAAACGGATAAGGACCTATTTTTGATTTTACCGGTCCTACTCTGCTATTGGTATTGTATTGCACTATTAAGTTACCGCCTTGCTTTATATAATCCATTAACTGTTGGTAGTGCAGCGGCAAATCGTCATGTACATTATAGGCACGTACACCGGTTATAATCGCATCAAAAGCATGCAGGTTTGTTTTGCTAATTTGAGATACTTCCAATGTAGTAATTTCAAATCCTAATTGTTTCAAACAGTCGGCTACTTCGTCACCTGCTCCATTTATATATGCAACTTTTTTACCTCCGGTTTGGCAGTTAAGTTTTACCAGTTTGGTTTCGGCAGGTGTAAGAATAAATTGGTTAGGTATATGGTCGTAGTTAATTCTTTGTATGCTTTGATTGTATTTTTTTCCTTCAATTTCTAAGTCGGCCGATAGTATTCCGTTCGTGGTTTGTGTACCGGGTTTAAGTATGGCTTCAAATATAAGCTCGTCATTTTTATTGGTGAGATTAAATGAAAACAAACTTGTATCGGCCTGCCAGCCTTTTGGTACACGTAACAATAACTTGCCACTAACATTATGCTTATTTGCCTTTATAACAAATGAAACTTTAACCGGCTTACCATTTGCCGAGATGCAAACTTTATCAGCCATATTTACAGTAGCAGGCGGCAGTATTTCAAATGGCCTATACACTTCACCCTTTACCGGATCGGTGTATTTATAAACCACGGGTTGCGTAATTGTAAATGGCAGCTGATTAATAGTGAGATTAAATGTAACAGTGGCGTTACTTTTATTTAACGGTTGTCCAATAAGCTGTTGGTCTTGCACATTAAACAAGCCATAAGTTCCTGTTTCGTTAAGCCAATATGGGTTACTAAATGCAATTGTTGACGGTAATGTTTCTGTATGTTTTACAGTAAATAGCACATTGTTTTGCAAGGGTAGTTGCACCAACGTATCGTTAGTTATGGTTATTGATTTTAAATACACCTGTGCATTGCTGCGGTTAATAGCCTGTATATTGCAAGTAAAGGCATTGCCGGCAATACCCGTAAATTCAGTAGCCGCAGCTTCAACCCACAAACCTGCACAGGCAAATATCAGTTGGGTTACTTCTTTGGTTTTTTGTGCCTGCCAGTATTTTAAACCGGCATCGGAGGTATCTAACAACTGTAACTGTTGGTATATATGCAAAAGTGTGGTAATACTTTTATCGGGAGCAAGTGCATCAAATTGTGCAATACATTTTTCGATGGCTGATCTAATATTATTTGCATTAAAGCGCGTCCAGGTAATATCAATGCCTTCTAAAATATCGGTATTAACGTTATCGCCCTTTAGCTGTTTAAAGTATTCTAAGTTTGAACCCCTGCCCCTGGCCGATCCAAAACCCTGGCTTTTATGGTTGCTGCGGCTGTTGGCTGCAATTTCGCCATAACCGGCACCCATTAAAACGTTGTATAAGCCTACATCTACTTTTATCTGATTATCGGCTGTAGTATTGTTGCCACCAAAATTAAAGATGTTCCAAAACAAACGTTTAGCTTGCCAGGTAGTTACATACTGCAACTGATTTACAAACATTTTTGGATTGGCCGCTGCATCAAAAGCTTCCTGAGCAAGTATAGCCGATGCTGTATGATGCCCATGCCCGCCTTCGCCTGTTGTAGGGAAACGACAAATAATTATTTCGGGTCTGAATTTTCGAATTGCCCAAACTACATCAGCCAATACCTCCTGCTTATTCCAGATTTCAAATGTTTCGTCCGGATTTTTCGAATACCCAAAATCATTGGCTCTGGTAAAAAACTGCTCGGCACCATCAATAGCCCGTGCAGCCAGCAACTCGTTGGTACGTATTAAACCTAAAGCTGCACCTTGCTCTTTGCCAATTAAGTTTTGTCCGCCATCACCGCGGGTTAACGAAAGGTAAGCAGTGCGCATTTTCCGTTCATTACTTAGGTAGGCAAGCAATCTTGTATTTTCGTCATCGGGGTGAGCAGCCACGTACAATACCGAACCAACGGTATTTAATTTTTGAATACCCGCTAAAATTTGTGCACTGCTTAATGCCTGCATCTGCCCCTGTACGGTTGGCAGTATCAAAAAACATATTATGGAAAATAAGCATGCAATACGGGTGCAACATGGTTTCATATATCTTTTAAAAAAGGAGGTGTTTTGCAAATGAATCATTTTTAGTTATGCACTTTCGTTTAATTAATGTTAATCGAAAACAGTTTCGGTACATTAAGCTTAAAAAAAATGTAAGGTCATTGCATTCACATCATAGTTTATTCAATTTTACCGCATGAAAATATTTTGCCTCGTATTTTTTTGTTCGATTTTTTTGCATTGCACTACTTCAAAAATGGCTTTGCATGATGGAAATTACAATCAGGCTGTAAACCTGGCCATAAAAAAACTGAAGCATAACAGTACCAATGAAAACGAAATTGAAATATTAGTTACTGCTTATGAAAAAGCACAACAAGCTGATTTAAAAAATATCGAAAATCTGAAAGCCACAGGCGACCCCAATAATTATGAAAAAATTTTCGACCGCTATCATCAAATAGATTTACGACAGCAAAAGGTAAAGGCATTGCCTCCACTTATTGATGCCGGTGATACCGTAATTTTTGCAATGGTAAATGTAACAGCCGGTATCGAAAAATCGCGCGAAAAAGCTGCTGCTTATTTTTATGCACAAGCAAAACAATTGCTTGCAACTAAAAGTAAAACCGATGCCCGGCAAGCTTATTATCATTTATTGAAATTAAAACAATACTACATTGAATATCGTGATGTTGATTCGCTTATTACCCATGCAAAGCAAAGTGGCACCAGTAATGTATGGCTGTGTGTACAAAATCAAACGCAGTTTCCGTTACCGGCATACTTTAAAACTACCTTATTGCCTGAAGATGTATCGGCACTAAATACCGAATGGATTAATTATCACCTTCAAAAACAAAATATCAATTATGATTTCATTATAAACATTGATGTAACTACGTTAGAAATTGGCCCCGAATTGGTATCACAAATAAATTATACAGACGAAAAACAAATTTCAATTAATGAAACGCTTACCAATACAGCAAACAATGCCGTAACCGACAGTAGTGGAAAGGTTGTTACCGTTGCAAAAACAAAAATTATAACTTGTAGTGTAAACCAAACTTTACAGCAACAAAAAGCAAATGCTTTGGTTTTGGTAAATTACATGCAAGGGGCTACTACCTTAAAAGTTATGGATGTAGCTGGTGGCTATATTTGGGAAAACAGCTATGCATTAGCCTATGGCGATTTGCAAGCAGCAAGTGTTGCAACCATTAATCTGATTAACAATCATTACAAACCATTTTTGCCCGAAGAAGATATGTTGATGGCTTGTGCATTTCAACTTAAAGAACAAATTTGGCAAGCGTTGTTAAACAACAAATACCTTATTAAATAAAAATGCAGGCTCTGTTTTAGCCTGCATTAATACCTGTTTTAATGATTACGAATTATTGCTTCAAAATTTTAGTACGTTCAATAATTTGTTGATTGGCATCAGATAACACAACTACGTAAACACCGGGGTTAAAATCTTGTAATGATATGGTAGATGCAAAACCATTGGATAACATTTGCTGCCCTGCCATATTGAATAACTCCAGTTTATGCCAGATTACATCGTTGTTTTTAAACATCAGTTGTTGTGTTATATTATTATAAAACACATTGCTTTCCTGTGTTTCGAAAATGGCACCTTCATCGCGCTTCGAGTTTGCTTTAATATTTAAAGTTGATGATGGCACAGCACCTATAACATACATCCACGATGGATCGAGTGTATAAATTACCGTTTCATTAGGTTCGGTAATACCATCGGCCATGGCATAGAGCGAATCTTTTAAATAGGGTTCACCGGTTGGCATAATCTGGCATCCTACCAAACGGTTGCAGTCCTGGCCATTTATTGCAGTACCTGATATGCTATACGTAGCACACATAGGGAAGTACAAATTGTTGCTATGCGTACGTTCAATTTTAAAATTAGCACGGTTTGTATTGCCTTCACCGGCTACATTATCGTTACTAAAGGTTATAACCGTAATGGTTGGCCACACCGCTAATAAACTGTCGTTAACTGTAATGTTCGAAGGATTTGCACCAAAATCGGGCGCGCTGTTTTGTTGCGGATTCCAAACCACTGTAAAGCCACTTAAACTACCTAAGCCCGGTGATGTACCTGCATTGTCTAATGATTTAAACCAAGGTTTATTGCCATTATACGTAAGTAATACATTATTAAAATTAACACCACCGTGCCTGCCCACATTGTTGGTATAACTTGTTACTTCCGACACCATGGGATATACATTTGACTGTGCACTTTTTGCCACATTTCTAAAAACACATTCGGTAAGGTTTAAAGCAAATTCATTGTGGTTTTTTCTTATGTATAAACCACCTGCATTACTGCTGTCAATTAAACACATGTTAAGCGTAACATTTCCGTTTACGCCATTGCTTTCGCGGCCAAGTACCTTAACTTGTTCGGCACCATTGCCCACACTATAACATCTGAAAAATGTAACCGATACAGGCCTGCTTGTATTGGTAAGATTTTGCAAATCAACTTCGATGGCATGGTTCTGATTATTTATCATACGACAACGTGTAATACCTATGTTAACCAAACTATCGTCAGCCGTTACGGGTTGTAGTTTAATACCTGAAGCATATGTTGCGCCATTGCTGTTATTAAACTCGCAGTGTTGTATCTTAACCGCTTTAGCATCGGTTATGGTAATACCCTCACGCAAACAATTTTGAGTTACCACATCGGTAACGGTAATTGTTTCGCTACACTTAATACTCAAATTATAATCGGCACCAATGTAAATTCCATCGCCACCGGCATCTTGTAAAAGTGCACCTGTAATGGTTACTTTTTTCGAGTTTTGCACGGCAAATGCATGGCGTTTTTCGCCCGATGTGTATTCGGATTTATTCATAATAAATGAAGCACCATAAGCAGTTATTACCACATTTTGCGAGTTTTTTATTTCGAATAAACAATCAGTATTGTTTGGAAACATGCCCGGTAATGCACGTACTACCACACCG
Source organism: Bacteroidia bacterium (assembly GCA_016788165.1). Lineage (GTDB taxonomy): Bacteria > Bacteroidota > Bacteroidia > AKYH767-A > OLB10 > JAEUTH01. Next base: position 73,017 of record JAEUTH010000038.1, read on the forward strand.
GGTTTAAAAATGATTGTAATCGGGTTTTTACCGTCAATTTTTATGGGGCCAATATTCCAGTCGGCTGCTTGCACATCAACAATAATGGGCGTGTTGCCCGAGTTAATTGCTGCTTGTAAAGCTGCAGTTGCATCGGTTGTTGTGTAGCCGTAAGTAGATGCATAAACGGTTGCTGCATGTGTTTTTAAAATACTTATACAGCAAAATAAGATGAGTAGTACTTTTTTCATTTGTGGGGCAAGTTGTTAAATTGTTAGGGTGAGTGTTGTGTTTTGTATGGCAAAATACAAAACCGGCAATTCAACATCTATGCCAAAAAGTGGGCAGCACTTCGGATTTAAAACTTTAACATTTAGCCCACAACATTAAAATTAAGGTTTAATAAATCTATTTTTGTTGTATGAGATTACACCAATGGGCCTATTTAGATGCTGTTAACTTTTTAAGCAAGTTTACTTTTAAACGCGGCTATAATGCATGGCTTATTTGGCTGAGCTTTTATGTTTCAAAATTTAGGGGCAAGGCTATACATTGGGGTTTACCTGTAAGCGTAAGTATTGAACCAACTACCAGTTGCAACCTAAGGTGCCCCGAGTGCCCCAGTGGTTTACGCCAGTTTACAAGGCCTACCGGAATGTTAGCTATGGATGATTACCAAATGGTAGTAAACCAATTGCATAAACAATTATGGTATTTGATATTTTATTTTCAAGGCGAGCCTTATCTGAATAAAAATCTTTTTGAAATGATAAAGTATGCCGTGCAACATAAAATTTATACAGCTACCAGCACCAATGGTCATTACTTAACCGATGAAAATGCGAAAGCTACCGTAACCTCGGGATTAGACCGCCTTATAATCAGTATTGATGGACTTACGCAAGAAGTGTATGAGCAATACAGAATAGGCGGTGCTTTAAATAAGGTAATTGAAGGTACAAAACGATTGGTAGCCTGGAAACAAAAATTAAAGTCGAAAACACCGCATATCATTTTTCAGTTTTTAGTGGTTAAGCCTAATGAACATCAGATTAATGAATTATACCAACTTGCCAACACATTAGGCGTTAACGAAGTAAAATTAAAAACAGCACAGGTGTATGATTACAAGCATGGCAATAAGTTAATACCAAGCATCGAAAAATATGCACGGTATGTACGGGCTGCTGATGGCACTTATTACTTAAAAAACGAAATGATAAATCATTGCTGGAAAATGTGGCACAGTTGTGTAATAACCTGGAATGGAACAGTGGTGCCTTGCTGTTTTGATAAAGATGCCACACACCCTTTAGGCAATTTAAAAAACCAAAGTTTTAAAACCCTTTGGCAAAGCGCTTCCTACAATCAATTCAGGCAAGACGTAATAGGTACACGCAGTAATATTGATATATGTGCAAATTGCTCGGAAGGTACAAAGGTATGGGTGTAATATTTTTCTGGCAACAGTAATTAGGCATTAGTAGTTAGTGGTTAGTAATTAGTGGTTAGTGGTTAGCTTTTACCAATTAACCTTTACAAGACAACTAACCATTAACCCCCCTTGCAACTCTCAACTCCATTTCTATCTTTACCACCACAAAAACCAAGTTTCCCTTAACCCTTTAATTTTATCTATTATGAAAAATTTGTCCTTTATTAAAAAATCACACACACACACACACACACACACACACACAACAAAAATCAGCAGTTGTGCAAGAAAAATCTTATTTATTTTAATACTGATGGCTGCCGGCAGTTTTACACATGCACAAACGGCCTGCAACAATTGCCCGGGCACTGTTTACACAACCGTTAACTCAAGTACCATGGGCAATTTACTAACTAATGCAAAGTTTTGCATTACCAATCAATTGATTGTTGATGCCGATTTAACACTCGACAAATGCATCTTACTTATGAGTGCAGGGGCATCTATTGTTATTACAGGCAGCAACAAATTAAAAATTACCAATAACACCTATATAACATCGTGTGGTTACGGTAATGGCACTATGTGGCAAGGTATTCATGTTACAAGCGTTAATCTCAATAATTTTTCAAAACTTGAAATAAGCAACGGTGCCATTATCGAAGATGCAATTACGGCTGTATATACAGAAAGTCAGGATGCATACTGCGAAATAAAATTAGACAATGCACACTTTAATCGTAACTACTATTCTGTTTTTATTGACAGGGCCAACCCTGCACTTTTACCATTGGTAACACGTTGTGGTTGGTTAGGTTTTATTGACCGGTGCACATTTACTTGCAATTCAACTTACAACTCAGGTATTAATGATTTGCTGCAACCACCAAATAATACAATGCGCTCTAAAACCCATGTCGAAATACGTTGTGCCCAGCGCTTTAATAATATTCCAAATGGTTTAATACCTATAACCAATTCTGTTTTCGATAACAGCAATACAGGCGTTTTCAGCTTCTATAGCGAAACCATGTTAAACAGCAATACTTTTAATAACCACAACATGGCTGTGGATGCTTATTTTGACGGTGCGCTTACCATGTTTGATAATACCATCAGCAATGTTTCATTCGGTATTGATGTGCACGATGCTGTACACCATGTTGAATTGTTGCAAAATACAATTACCGGCCCGGCTATGCGAGGCATTTCTGTGCGCAAATCTTGTAGTGGCCCAAACGATGTTTCATTTAACACCATTACCGATTGCAGCTATGGCATTCGGATAATTGGCAATGGAATTTCAAATACAGCCGGTTATAATTTTAGGTTGCATCAAAACAATATTAGCAACAGCAGTGGTGCTGCCTTTGGTATTGATTTTATTGAGACCCCTAATTTTAGTCCCGCACAAACCAATCTTTATTTTGTTGACATTACCGAAAACGAAATTGCAGGAGTGGCAGTGGGCATACGGCTTACCAATGGCTACAAAGCAAAAATTGCTGATAACAATGTAGCCATCATTGACAATACCGGTACCTTGGGTATTGGCGCCATAAATAGTTACATGCCTCATGTAATTGCAAACAATGTTGCAGGCCCAAGCCTTAATGGTCAATGCGAAAATACAGGCCTCAATACAACAGGTATTCTTATAAGCAATACAAGCGATGCCGTAGTTAACTGCAATTTTGTAGATCAATTAAACAAGGGTGTCGAATATTTTGGCTTTACAGGCAATGCCACAGCCACTGCATTTTTCGAAAACACATTAGGCTTTTGTTTACACCAGTTGTATTTAAATAAAGTAGCCTATGGCTTGGGCAATATTGGCAATGCCAGCTTTGTAGCCAATAATAGTTGGACGGGCCTTAACTGTACATCGGGCAGCTACTTAAATACGATGGCTGATGCTTCTAATATACAGCCGCCCCTAAGCAACTTCACAAATATTTATGAAAACGTACCTGTACCCTTTCTTAATGATTGGATAAATATTGGAAGCGAGTGTCAATTCGTACCTACCAATGTAGTTACCAATGGTTATTGCAGCCATACACCACCCGATGATTTAATAGCCCTGATTAATAACATACAAAACGATACGTTGTACGATGCCAATTATCGCTTTTGGCAACACCAGTACCTGATGCAGCGTGTGCAAGAAGATGTTGCTTTAACCGATTCCTTAATTGCATTGCAAGTATTGATAGACTCCCTGGCACAAACCAACTTAGGTTATATTACCGCCATTACCGATACTGCCCGTAACTATCAGTTAGATAGTATGACACAAGCCACACTTGCTGCCTTGCAGGTATTAAACAATCAGGTACAGCCCGATTTAGTTTTAGAAACCAATTACAAAGCCGTTAATCAAATTTATTTGTATGCCTTGGTTAATGGCATTAACGGTTTAAGTACCTACACTAAAAATGTGCTTGCAAACATTGCTGCACAATGTCCTTTATCGGGCGGTAAAGCCGTTTACCTTTCGCGTTTTATATTAGAAATGGCAACAAATAGTATTGTTGAGTATAGCGATGATTGCAGTAATTACCAAGTGGTTATGCGCTATAAAAATGCACAACCTGCAAGTAACAACACAGCACAGGTTTATATAACCGATAATAAAATTAATGTAAGGTTTAACTATCAAACCACAGCCAATTTCACATTTGCACTTTATAATACCTTGGGCAATTGTGTAGCGCAGTATGTTATAATTAAAAATACCGATGATGTATTTTTTGATTTGCCCAATGTAAATGGAATGTACATCTATAAAATTACAGGCCTGGCAAGTGGCATTATAAATGGCAAACTTTTATCGGTAAAAAAATGAGGGCTTTTGTTTTTAATTTACTGAGCATTGTATGCGCAGTAAACTGCTTGGCACAGGGCGAGCGTAACAATTGGTTTTTTGGCGATTCGATAGGAATTACTTTTAACACAGGCAGTCCAACCTTATTAAACAATATTACGGCCCGCTCTAATGAACCTGCTGCTGCAATAAGTACAAAAAATGGAACACTTTTGTTTTATGGAACCAGTTATCATCCAAGTGTCGGCTCAGACATAACACGCTGCTACAATGCTGGCCATACAACCCTTCAAAATGCCAATGGACTATTTGGCTCATCTTCGGTAACACAAGGTCAAATAATTTTGTCCAACCCTGCCAATAGCAACAGCTACTACCTGTTTTCTATTTCTTACCAGCAATCTTTAGGTGCTGGCCTGTTCTATAATACCATTGATATGCTGTTGGATAGTGGCTTGGGGGCTGTAGTACAAAAAAATGTGCTTTTATGTGATACTGTCGTTATTGAGAAGATGACTGCCGTTAAACATGGCAATGGGCGCGATTGGTGGTTGTTGGTACATTCGTTTGTCTCCAATGATTTTTACGAATATTTAATTACACCTGCAGGCATAACCGGACCTACGGTATTATCGGTAGGTAGTTGTATTGGTTGCAATAACACTTATGACCAGGGGCAAATGGTGTTTTCGAAAGATGGCAGTAAATTATGTATGGCAAACACATACGGCATATTAGAAGTATTCGATTTTGACCGGTGTACGGGCAGTTTAACATTAAATTTAAACTTAGGCATACCTTATAACCCTTTAGATGGCTGGACTACTTTTTATGGCTGCTCATTTTCGGCCGATGGGCAGGTATTGTATGCCTCGCGTTTCGATACCTTATGGCAATACAATTTAAATGCAAGTAATGTAAAGGCATCCCGTTTATATTTAATGGGTTTGGACAATGCACAATATTGTGTAGCCCAACACATGATAGGGCCGGATAATAAAATATACATTTGTTTATGTCGCAATAGCTTTTCAAACGATAGCTTAGATTACAAGCTATCGGTAATTAATTACCCCGATAGTGTTGGCTATGCCTGCGATTTGCGCCCGCATAGTATTTGGCTGGGGGGGCATCGCAGCAGAGGCGGCTTACCTAATTTACCGCATTATGAGTTAGGCCCTTTAACAGGCAGCTTATGCGATACACTTGCCGGTATTAACGATATAAACGATGCCAAACTATTGCTTTACCCCAACCCGGCAAATAAATGGTTAATGATAAATGGTAAATGGTTAAATGGTTTGCCGTTTACCCTTACTGTATATGATGTTTTGGGCAAAACACACTTAGCACAAAATACCCATACCACAACAATAGATATCAGCACACTAACACCGGGCTTATACGTACTGCGTTTGCAGCAAGGTGATAAAATGTATTATGGCAGGTTTGTGAAGGAGTGATTAGTGGTTAGTGGATAGCGGTTAGTTGTGTTAGCCTGCAATAGGTTGACTTTTTCTGAAACAGGATCCATAAATATTTGATTGTGGTGCTTTCAAAATAAGGTGCTTTTATGTTGTTATCCATTGCTGCAAATGTGTAAGCGTAAGTGCCGGGATATCTAATTTCAATTTTTTACGCATCCCACCCATATCGTTAAAAAGTTTGTTCTGGTTTTGTGCACGTAACTGAACCATATCGGTAATACCCAGTTTGCCTAAAACAGCTTGCCATGCTTCGGGTATATGTTGCAATGTATTGGCAACATCGGACTGGCTGCTGCCAATAACCTCGGGGCGCATTTGCGGAAAAAACAGTACATCTTGTATCGAGGCTGAATTTGTCATTATCATGGCCAAACGGTCGATACCAATACCAATACCGGCTGTGGGTGGCATACCATATTCAATGGCACGCAAAAAATCTTCGTCTAATTGCATGGCTTCTTCATCGCCCCGTTTGGCAAGTTCCAGTTGTTCTTCAAATCTTAGGCGCTGGTCAATGGGGTCGTTTAACTCGCTGTAAGCATTACAAATTTCTTTGCCATTACAAATTGCCTCAAATCGCTCAACCAAGCCGGGCTTACTTCTGTGTTTTTTTGTAAGCGGGCTCATTTCCTGCGGATAATCCATAATAAAAGTTGGCTGTATTAATTTATGCTCTACGGTTTCGCCAAAAATTTCGTCAATAAGTTTAGCGCGTCCCATGGTATCATCAACTTTAATACCTAATTTTTGGCATTGCCTGCGCATTTCTGTTTCGTCCATATCAGTAATATCAATGCCTGTATAATGTGCAATGGCTTCATACATGGTAAAGCGTTTCCAGGGACGTGCAAAATTTATTTCATTATCACCCACTTTTACATGCGTAGTTCCATGCAGTGTTATGGCAATTTTTTCGATAAGTTCTTCTACCAAATCCATCATCCAATAATAATCTTTGTATGCTACGTACAATTCAATTTGTGTAAACTCCGGGTTATGAAAACGGCTCATACCTTCGTTTCTGAAATCTTTCGAAAACTCATACACACCATCAAAGCCACCTACAATAAGTCGTTTTAAATATAACTCATTGGCTATACGCAGATACAAAGTCATATCCAACGTATTGTGATGCGTTTTAAACGGACGCGCTGCAGCACCACCATGTAAGGGTTGTAGTATGGGCGTCTCTACTTCGAGATAACCCCTTTGGTCTAAAAACGTGCGCATTACCTGCATCAGTTGCGTACGCTTTTTAAATGTATCGCGTACATGCGGGTTTACAATTAAATCAACATAACGCTGGCGGTAACGTTGCTCGGCATCGCTAAACGCATCATAAACCTGTCCGTCTTTTTCTTTAACCACTGGCAAGGGGCGCAATGCCTTCGAGAGCATGGTTAAGCCCGTAACATGAATACTTATTTCGCCCATTTTAGTACGAAAAGCATAGCCGGTTATGCCAATAATATCACCAATATCCATTAGCTTTTTAAACAGTACATCGTAGGTAGTAGTATCGCCATCTTTACTTACATCATCTCTTTTTATATAAGCCTGTATTTTTCCTTCGGCATCTTGTAAAACAAAAAAAGAAGCTTTGCCCATATCGCGCACACTCATTAACCTGCCTGCAATACTTATATGCTGCAATTTGGCATCAAGGGCATTGGTTTCAAATTTTTTTAAAATTTCGGCAGATGAAAAATTTACATCAAACAATGGTGCCGGGTAAGCATTAATGCCTAACTGGTTTAGCTCATTAAGTTTTTGTCGTCTTTGTAATTCTTGTTCGGATAATTGACTCATGCGTACTTGCTTGTTATTTAAATACCCAATTCCATTTTAGATTGAGGCGTGCAAATGTAAAATTTGTTGCATCTAAACGGTATGTTTTTGTCGTAAGTATAACAACTGACGGTAAGCGTATGTGTGCTTTAAATCCGAAAGTCATTTCATACTTTTGCAGCTCATTTACTTTGCTATGCGCATAGATACCCATCAAAAATTTTTTGCTCCCATAATGGGCAATATGCATCTATTACAACCGCTTATTGCCAGTTGGCATAACCTGCAAAAAAAAATAGTTTTTACCAATGGCTGTTTTGATTTGCTGCACTTAGGGCATGTTGATTATTTAAGCAAAGCGGCTGCTTTAGGCGATGTTTTGGTAATAGGCCTAAATGCCGATGCATCGGTAAGCAGACTGAAAGGCCCCGCACGCCCCATAACCGATGAAAAAAGCAGGGGTTTAATTTTATGTGCTTTGGCTTTTGTAGATGCCGTAGTATGGTTTGGCGCGGATACGCCTTATGAATTAATAAAGCTGGTTAAACCGCATGTATTGGTTAAAGGTGCCGACTATGAGCCCCATAAAATTGTTGGTTATGATATTGTAACTGGAAATGGAGGTACGGTTAAAACCATTGATTTTTTACCGGGTTATTCCACTTCATTGATTGAAAAAAAAATAAAGAGTCAAATTTAAAATTGCCTTCAATTATTTACATTTGAATATATTAAAAAACGCACTGACATGAAAAGAACTTTACCTGTTGTAATTTTTTTAGTAGCAGTAATAATACTTGCCGGTTGCGACTCGAAAACATTTTTACGCTCGAAAAAAAAATACGAATCTGATTTGCAAGGTTATTGGCGTCCTATAAAAGGCACATCTATTTATGGTACATCCGTACATGATCAAAATGTGCAATGGAAGTTTGAAAGTGGAAGCTTAGAAATTGTACGTGTTAACAGCAATGGTTCCGAAACATTGTTAGATAAAGGCAATTATAGTATTGACACAAAAATTGATCAGAGTTTTTTAACTACCAGTGGATTTACCAGCAGAGACTATGATACCATTTTAGATTTTAATTTGAAGTGGACAATCATTCAGCTTAACAATGACATACTGGATATAACAGGCCGACCCAATAATGGTGGCCAAATTGAAATTGAATTTTACAAACAATAACCTGTTTCGATTTCAAGCAATGAGCAAAAGAATTTAAAACCACCTACCGATTGTCGAAAGTTAAAACCGTTTTTTATTGCCAATCATGTGGCGCACAATCGCCTAAATGGGTGGGCAAATGCAACCAGTGCGGCCAATGGAATACCTTAGTTGAGGAAATTATAAGCACCCCTAAAACCAATGCCTGGACCGATAAAAACAAACCCACCAATAAGCCTGTATTATTACAAGATGTAGCCGATAATAACACACAGCGTACCACCCTGCCCGATGCCGAATTAAGCCGAGTATTAGGAGGTGGCCTTGTTGCCGGTTCCATTACTTTATTAAGTGGCGAACCCGGCATTGGCAAATCAACCATACTGTTGCAATTGGCATTACAACTTAAAGGCACGGTATTATACGTATCGGGCGAAGAGAGTGAACAACAAATTAAACTACGTGCACACCGCATTGGCATTGAAAATAAAGCATGTTATATACTTTCTGAAACCGATGTAGATTTAATATTTCAGCAAGCACAAACGCTTAAACCACACTTGGTAATTCTTGATTCGATACAAACTTTGTTTACAGGTAAAATTGAATCGGCACCGGGCAGCGTATCACAAATACGAAGCTGTGCAGCAGAGTTGATGCGATATGCCAAAGAAACCGATACTCCGGTAATGATTATTGGCCACATAACTAAAGATGGCAGTATTGCCGGACCTAAGGTTTTGGAGCACATGGTTGATACGGTATTACATTTCGAAGGCGACCGCAATCATGTATATAGAATTTTACGTGCGCAAAAAAATCGTTTTGGCTCAACTGCCGAATTGGGCATTTACGAAATGCTAAGCAACGGGCTGAGGCAGGTATCAAACCCCAGCGAAATATTACTAACGCAACGTAATGAGCAGTACAGTGGCATTAGCATTGCCTGTACTATGGAAGGTATGCGCCCCATTTTAATCGAAATTCAGGCATTGGTTAGCAGTGCCGTATATGGCATGCCGCAACGCAGTGCCACCGGTTTTGACTTGCGCAGGTTAGGCATGTTGTTGGCCGTTTTAGAAAAACGATGCGGCTTTAAGTTGGGTGCTAAAGATGTGTTTTTGAATATAGCCGGTGGTATTAAAGTAGAAGATCCGGCAATGGACCTGGCAGTAATATGTGCCGTGTTAAGCAGCAATGACGATATGCCTTTGCCAACTAAAGTTTGCTTTGCAGGCGAAGTAGGACTAAGTGGCGAAATAAGACCTGTAAGCCGTATTGAACAACGTATTAAAGAAGCCGAAAAATTAGGCTTTAGTCGTTTCTTCTTTTCGAAATACCAAATGAAAATTAGTGGCTTGCAAAAAAACACACAAATAGAACTAGTACCTGTTGCCAAGGTTGACGAAGTATTTGCACAAATGTTCGGCTAATATTTGTAATCAACTTTACAGGGTAATTAAATAATTTGTATTATTGAAAGTATTAAGCACCCCGTAACAAACTGCTGCCTGCGTATATGGCAATAGATACCAACTTAAAATTTACGGTCATGAAAAAAACATTACTTCTTTTTGCATGCTGGTTTTGCATTTCGAATGCAACTGCACAAAACTTTGAAATGGGCATTGCGCCCGGTTTTACAAATTACTTTGGCGATTTGGGTAATAACGAATTTTTTCAAAATACATCAACACGGCCTGCTGTTGCTTTAACGTTGCGCAATTTTTTGGGCAAGTCGAAAATCAGCACCAATCATTATAAAAGTTTTGATATGGAAGCACGCTTTAGCTGGCAACGCATAGCCTATGACGAAACCAAACCAATAAATGGCCGGCAGGGCGATGATTTACGCAATTATTTGCGGGGCCTTAGTTTCAGAACCGATATGTTTTCGCTCGAAAGCAGAGTTACATACACGCTTTATAAAAACAAAAAACAACCATTACACATTCAAAAATCTTGCATGTACTTTTTTACAGGCCTTGCATTGGTTTATGGCAATCCCAAAGCCGATTTGTTTAATGGCTCAATTGATTTAAACAATCGTTATTATTTTTGGAGTGATGGCAGTGTGCGTAACGCACCCGAAAGTAGTGGCACCGGTGAAATTATAGAACGCGATGGCACTTACGAAACCGAATTAAACGATTGGCACACTGAAGGCGAAAGTCAAAAAACCGGCATTGGCAAAAATGGATTTTTAAGTTGCACCAATGTAGCCGTTCCGTTAGGATTGGGATTTAGGTTTGGCGTAAGCAAAAAAATTAATGTGGGTTTTGAAGTTGCCTATTATAAAATGTTTACCGATGCCATTGATAATGTGAGCGACCGATATGTGTATCAAACCGAATTAGAAAATTATTTTCCGAACGATATAAACCAACAACAATTGGCTGCTTATATAAGCGACCCAACCGGTAATGGCACCAACGGTTATCCCGGGCCGCAAACCAGTCAACGCGGCAATCCATCAAAAAACGACAGTTATACCTGCATCAGTTTGGAACTATCGTACAAATTTGATTTTCTTGCCAAAAAAGTTTTTGGCATGCGTTAGTTGAACAATCACTTCTGATCAAACTAAAGTTCATTAAAAAATATATGAACCTTTTAAAAGTGGTGTAACTATCAATTACAATTTACCGTCAAATGCCATATAACTGCAAAAAGAATTTATGCGCATTTACAACTTACTCCTGTTTGGTTTTTTTTTAAGTATCAACGTTAGTGCTTATCAGATTACCGGCACCATTTACGATGAAAACAAACAAGTAATGCCTTTTGTAAGTGTTTTTATTAAAGGCACCACACAAGGCACCACCAGCAACAGTGAAGGTAAATATCAAATAGAAGTTACAGCAGGTAATGTTACTTTAATTTATAAACTCATTGGCTATAAACAGTTCGAAAAAACCTATACAGTAACTGTTACTAACATACAACAAGATGTGTATATGGTGCCCGAACATTATGAATTAAAAGAAGCCATTGTAAAAGGCAATGAAGATCCGGCCTACGAAATTATCAGACAAGCTATAATCAAGCGGAGGTTTTATTTAGAGCAGGTGCAAGCATACAAAGCCGATGTGTATATAAAAGGCTGGCAACGCATAACCAAACATCCCGAAAAAATATTCGGTCAAAAAGTAGATCTCTCCGAAGTGCTCGATACCGCTACAGGCGTGGTTTATTTAAGCGAAAGCGTATCGAGTTTTAATTTTAAGCGCCCCAATCAAATACGCGAAACCATTAAATCGAGTAAAGTTAGTGGCAGTAATCGCTCATTTAGTTTTAACCGGGCCAGTTTTTTTCTGTTCAATTTTTATGAGAACATAATGGAAATAAGCCTATGCCCGCGTGGCGCAATTTCGCCCATTGCCAACAATGCCATGATGTATTATAACTACAAGCTGGCAGGTTCATTTTTCGAAAACGATCACTGGGTGCATAAAATCGAAGTTAAAAACAAACGTACTTACGATCCGGCTTTCAGCGGTTATATATACATACAAGACAATACATGGCGCATACACAGTTTAGATTTATACCTGAGTAAAAATAACCAGCTACAGTTTGTTGATACGTTTAAAGTAAATCAGGTAATGTTGCCTGCAAATCAAAACAGTAATATATGGATGCCGGTAACCAATACCTTTTATTATGCCTTTAAAATTTTTGGTTTCGAAGGCGATGGCGTTTATACAGGCATTGCCAGTAATTACGAAGTAAACCCAAATTTTGAAACAAAATTTTTTAATGGTGATGTTATTACCATTGAAGAAGGCAGCAATAAAAAAGATAGTTTGTACTGGAACGCCATCAGGCCAATACCACTTACACAATTAGAGCAAAAGGATTATCTGTTCAAGGATTCGGTTGCTGTTATAAAAGAATCGAAACCTTATATGGATTCAGTGGATGCCGTACATAACAAATTAGATGTTATGAAATTGCTTATGAGCGGCTATCAGCACAATAACCGTTACAAAAAGTTTAAATGGGGTTTAGCACCGCTAATGGAACATATTGTATTTAATACCGTTGAGGGTCTTAATATTGGTGGTGCATATAACTTTACAAAACGTTACGAAGTTCCGAAACGAACACTTTATGGCAAAGCAGCAGTACGCTATGCATTTGCTGCCGGGCAGGTATATGGCCAGGCATCGGTAAACTACTACTTCAATCGTAAAAATTTTTCAGACATCGGTTTTGTAGCCGGCAGCGATGCCGTGCAATACAATCCGCGCAACCCAATACGCGCATCGGTTAACTCATTTTATACCTTAGCATTAGAAAAAAACTATATGAAGCTGTATCAGAAAGATTTTGCGCAGCTAAACTTTAAACGCGAAATTGCCAAGGGATTATTTTTTGCTTCACTACTCGAATATAGTTGGCGCAAAGCATTGGTAAACAACACAACTTATGTAATGTTTCCGTCTGATGCACGTAGTTATAGCAGTAATAACCCACAAAACAGTACCGATGATGCGCCTGCATTTGATACACATCAATCATTACATTTTGCAGGTTTGGTACGCTATACGTTTCGCCAACAATATTACAACGACCCTGAAAATCGGCACATGATTCAATCGCCTTATCCGGTGGCCGTATTTCGCTTTAAGCAAGGGATTCCAAAAACATTTGGTAGTGATGTAAACTACACCTATGTGCATTTAAGTATCGAAGACGAATTAAAACTGGGCATGTTAGGTAATGTGCAAATCAATGTAGGAGCAGGTAAATTTTTAAGCAATAAATCTGATTACTTTTTAGACTACCGTCATTTTAATGGCAATAAAACGTATGCTTCCGAGTTCAGACTAACCGATTTTAATATGCTGCCCTATTATAGTTATAGCACAACAGGTGCGTTTTACGAAGCACATGCCGAGTACAACTTAGGCGGACTATTGTTTAACAAAATACCGGTTTTACGTAAAGCATTTTTTAATGAGATAGTAAGTGCGCATTATTTAAAAGTACCTAATAATCCACAACACTTTGAATTTGCAGTAGGTGTTGAAAAATTAGGTGCCATCAGATTAGATGTAGTAAGTGCCGTAGCCAAAGGCTTTAAGCCGGTAGTAGGTGTTAGGTTTGGTGTTCGTGGTGGCCCCTTTGGCGATTAATTTAATTTATTGCCACGCTCCATTATTTCGTAGTTCAATAATTTAGGTGCTTTCCAGGTAGTAACGGCTACCACTGTAATGCTGGCTAAACCGCCAATAATTACCGATGGTATCAGCGTAAAAGCACGTGCCATACTACCACTAACAAAACTGCCAATTTCATTTGATGAGCCAATAAAAATTGAATTGATGGATGCAACCCTGCCGCGCATATTATCAGGTGTTTGCAATTGCAGAATAGTACTTCTAATCATCACACTAATGTTGTCTAACATACCGGCAACTACTAAGATAATAAAAGTGAGTACAAACATTTTCGAAAGGGCAAAAACTATCATACATAAACCAAAACCGGCAACTGCCAACAATAATTTTTTGCCTGTATTTTTTAAAGGTGGATGGTAGGCCAACACAACTGCCATAGCCAAAGCACCTAATGCCGGTGCCGCACGTAAGTAACCCATTTCTTTAGCCCCAATATGCAAAACATCGTTTGCAAAGGCAGGCAACAATACAATGGCATCGCCAAACAATACAGCAAACAAATCGAGTGTAATTGCACTTAATAATATTTTGTTTCGATAAACATAAACAATTCCTGATTTAAGGCTTTGCATCAATGGCTCTGTTAATTTATTAGCTACAGGTTTTGAAGCAATCATTACATAACAACACATGGCCAAAAACATCAAGGCGGTAAAAGTAAAACAGGCTACAGCCGGATTAAACCAGGCATATATTAATCCACCAATAGCAGGACCCATGATAGCACCCATATACCAGGCACTGCTACTCCATGAAATCATATTTGGATAAACACTTATGGGTACTAATTGTGCACCAAAAGCACTAACCGATGCCGACAAAAACCCGCGACAAATGCCCATTATTGCAACATAAACATAAATGGTAGTAAGTGCAAAAACAGCTTCATTAATTTGGCAATACAAAATATAAGCACTTAACAGGAGCGATGCCAGACTTAAAGAAGCGATTGAAGTTATTATAATTTTTTTGCGGGAGTAAATATCAGCCAAATAGCCACCATACAATGCAACTACTAAAGTCGGTATTGCCTCAATAAGTCCGGTAAGTCCTAATTTCCATGGGTCTTTGGTGTACTCATAAACCAACCAGCCTACTAAAACACTTTGCATTAAAATAGCCATGGTTAAACTGAATCTTGCTAAAATAAACCACCTGAATTCAGTAAATTTCCATGCTTCGAAGGGTTGCTTTTGCATATTTTGATTAGTTGTTATAATAAAAAAAGGCTTACACCTTTATATTTTGTGCAAGCCTTTTTTGTAAGCATTATATAAACCGGAGTTTAATACTCATCTTCATTAAAAAAGAAATCGTCTTTGGTTGGATAGTCAGGCCAAATCTCCTCAATATTTTCATAAGGTTCGCCTTCATCCTCAAGCTCTTGCAAGTTTTCGATAACTTCCATAGGCGCACCTGTTCTGATGGCAAAATCAATTAACTCATCTTTAGTTGCCGGCCAGGGTGCATCTTCAAGGTGCGATGCGAGTTCAAGTGTCCAGTACATATTTATTGGTATTTAATAATAAAGCCTTGGCATTTTTTTAAAGGCGTGCAAAAGTATTGAAATATTAATGCGATTAGCAAACGCTTTAAAAAAGTTTACTCTTCAATGTTTACAATGCTTTCGAGCGTATTTAACTTAACATTTTATCGTTTCAGTTGTCACCGGTCTTATTATAATACCTGCAATAATTGCTTATACGACAGTATTAAATTTTGTCCTTATGTCTGGGTTTCCAGACTACCTCTAAGGCATTGTTTTGCATACCAATAAAACGCGAGAGCACAAATAAATAATCGCTTAACCTGTTTAAATACTTGCCAATTATCGGTTCTACCATTTCATTCGAAGACAAAAAAGAAACGCATCGTTCGGCACGCCTGCAAACACAACGTGCTATGTGGGTATAGGATACAACTACGTTTCCGCCAGGCAAAACAAATGCGCGCATTTCGGGTAATTGCTCATTCATAGCATCTATTTCTTTTTCCAGAAAGATTACATCTTCTTCAAATATTTCAGGCAGCTTCATTTTTGATTTTTCGGGATGTGCAGCCAAATGCGACCCAAGGGTAAACAACCTGTCCTGAATTTCAATTAATACATCAAAAAGGTGGCCTTGATTATGGTCACGTAATAAGCCAATGTGCGCATTTAGCTCATCAACGGTTCCGTATGCTTCAATACGTGCATTATGTTTGGCAATACGCACACCACCAATAAGTGAGGTTAAGCCGGAATCGCCAGTTTTGGTATATATTTTCATAGTCATCTTTTCTATTTTGAGCCTGCAAACTTATTCAACTTAAGCTTACATTATTGGTATAAAAACAATAAAGGCCGGTTTTTATGCCGGCCTTTATTTAAACAATTTCTACTGATTATTTAACAACCAGTTTGTTTACCCATTGTTTGTCAAGCGTGGTGTAACGCATTGAGTATATACCTTTAGGTAAATGCGACAAGTCTATGCTAAACGCTTGGTTTTGACCATCGGCATGATACTTATTCTGATAAACCAATTCGCCTGCCATCGAATAAATTTCAAGGTTGATGTTATCAGTTAATTTATCGAATGAGATTGTAGCATAGCCCGAAGTTGGGTTTGGATAAACCGTTGAATAAACTTCGCTGTTTGTAACTGCCACGATACGTGCCGGTGGTTGTGTTATATGTACATTTCCTGTTACAGTACAACCTTTCGAATCGGTAACTGTTACTGTATAGGTTAATGCATATAAACCGGTTGCGGTTTGTGTAGTTTGTACAGGAGTTGTATTCCAGCTATAAGAATATCCGGGCGAACCTCCACTTGCATTTGCTGTTGCTGTACCATTATTACCTCCATTTATTGTAACATTGGTTTTAGATATACTAACCAGCAATTTAGATGGTTGCGTAATGCTTACAGCTACGATGCGAACACAGCCCTTTGAATCGGTAATGGTGCAACTATAATTACCTTTTTTAAGTCCGGTAGCTGTAACGGTTGTTTGAACAGGTACACTATTCCACGAATAGGTGTAGCCTGGTGTACCACCGCTGGCTGTAACTGTTGCTGTACCATCATTTCCATTAAAGCATGAAACATTGGTTTTAGTAACTGTACCAATTAACAACGGTGGTTGCGTAATAGTTACTGACCAAGTGCCGGTACAACCACCAGCCGATGTAACTGTTACCGTATAAGTACCAACACCTAAGTTACCACGGTTCTTACTGGTAAGTCCATTACTCCATAGGTAAGTATAAGGACCTGGGGCACCACTAATGCTAATGGTGGCAGTACCATTACTTAAGCCATTACATGTAATATTGGTACTGGTGCCTGTTACAGTTAAATTACTACTTGATGATACCGCAGCAGTTGCAGTACGTGTACAACCATTTGCATCGCCTACGGTAACAGTGTAAACGCCTGCAGCTAACCCGGTTGCCATTGCATTGGTTTGAACCGGTGTCGTATTCCAACTGTAGGTATAAGGCATGGTGCCACCTGTTGCTGTTACGGTTGCTGTGCCATTATTGCTGCCACATGAAGCATTGGTTGCTGTTGCAGATGCATTAAGCAATGCAGGTTGCGTTAATGTGATTTGCGTTGTATTGGTACAACTGCCAAACTGAACCGTAAGGGTGTAAGTGCCTGCCGCCAAACCTGTTAGGTTCTGAGTGGTAGCACCATTACTCCAGGTATAATTGTAAGCGCCTGCACCGGGTGTAACTACTACGTTTATACTGCCATTCGATTCGCCATAACAACGGATGTTTTTACCTCCGGCATATACAGGACTCGAAACAGCAATATTAATTGTTGTTGTATGCGGCACAACCACTGTATCAATTATCGAACAACCTGTAGCAATATCAGTAACAATGCAGTAGCTGTTAAAGCCATATGATAAACCGGTACCGGTTGCTGTTGTTTGTACAGGCGATGTTAACCACTGGTATGAATAGCCGGTACCACCACTTGCGTTAACGGTTACAATACCATTATTAGTTGAACATGTTGCATTTTGAACTACTGTATTGGTTGCACTAACAACACACTTTAATACCAGTGTAATAGTTGCTTGTGCAATACATCCATTGGCATCTGTAACAGTTACTATATAGGTACCTGCCATTAAACCGCCAATATCCTCCGTAGTTTCACCATTGCTCCATAAATATGTATAAGGTGCAACACCTCCTGTGGTAGTCATATCAAGCGAACCACTTGATGGTAAAGCTGAAGTAGGTTGTACAAAACTATTAACAGCAATACCTAACTTATTGGGTTGTGTAACTGTAAATACATGTACACTGCTACAACCGTTACCTTCTGTTATAGTAACAATGTAGGTTGAAGCAGGTAAATTGGTAAGGTCCTCATCTGTCGAACCATTTGACCAAAGGAATGTAAATGATGGTGTGCCATCAGTTAAGGTAAGGTCAATTGCACCTGTATTGTCATTATAACAACTTAAATCGGTTATTGATGCCGCTACGATTAATGCCATGGGTTGGTTAATTACAGCAGTAGCTGTAGTGCTACATCCATTTGCATCTGTTACTGTTACTGTATAGGTTCCAACATTTAATCCTCCGGCAATTTGTGTGGTTTGACCATCACTCCATAAGTAGCTGTAAGGCGCTGTGCCTCCACTACCAAAGCCGGTTGCAATACCATCTCCGGCATTATTACAACTTGCATCGTTTGCCGTTGTTGATGCCACTAAAACTGTTGGTTCGGTAACGGTAAATGTAGCTACACCTGTACAGCCCAAACCATCGGTTACTGTAACGGTGTAGTTACCTGCTGCCAACCCTGAAATGGTTTGCGTTGTTTGTCCATCATTCCATAAATACCCATACGATAAATTACCACCAGCGGGTATCACTTGTATGCTTCCGTTTGCATCGCCATTGCATAATGCATGTGAAATATTGGCTGTAGCCGATACATTGTCGTTACGGATTACATTAAACGAACATGAACTGGTATTGCCCGATGGGTCGGTGGCAGTCCAAGATATACCTGTTGTGCCTACTGGGAAAGTGCTTCCACTTGGTAAGCCAGCGGTTTGTGTAACGGTAGCCGAACAGTTATCGGTGGCACTTACAGTAAAGGTAGCAACACCATTACAGTCGGCTATAATATTACCCGGACATGAAAGCACCGGTACCTCTGTATCGTTAACGGTTACGTCAAAACTGCAAACTGCAGTATTGCCACAACCATCAGCAGCGGTATAGGTTACCGTTGTAGTTCCTATAGCAAAGAAATCGCCTGAGTTGTGTGTGCTTGTTACAGTAACATTACAGTTATCAAATGCTGTGGGTGGCGTGTAAACTACGTTTGCTCCGCAAATTCCGGCATCGTTACTTACTGTAATATTAGAAGGACATGTACTGGAACCTGTTTGGCAACCCTGTATGCCACTAACTACACCTACATTTACATTACCACAAGTTTGTCCACTGAAACTACCACGCACACAACTTGTGGCAACTATATTACCGTTACATCTTACCGTAAAGGTTGCATCGTTATCGTCAAAGTTGGTTCCGGCAAACATGTTTAGCGTAAACGGACCACCCGTTGCAGGAACAGATGCAGAAGTTACGTTTGTTGCGGAGCCATAAGGACCACCACTTAAAACAATAACATTAGCTGCATTTCGTAAATTCCAGGTTACTTCATCGGCAAAACCAACACTGGTAATTTGTACGTTAATTGAACCTGCTACAAAGTTTGAAAATACAGGTGCCTGATTATCAGTACATGCAACGGTATATGAAGCTGAAACCGTACAGCCATTCGCATCTGTTACAGTTACCGTATAGGTGCCTGCACTAAGGTTGCTTAAATCTTCGGTGGTGGCACCATTACTCCAACTAAAATTGTATGGCGTTGTGCCGCCTGTTGGCGTAATATTTACGTTGGCAGTATTACTTTCAGCACATACAACTGAAGTGTTTGTACCGGTAACTGCAAGTACAGCGGGTTCGGTAACCGTGTACATACATGTAGCTGTACAACCATTTGCATCTGTAACTGTTACAGTATAGGTTCCTACAGTCAAACCTGTTGCAGTAGCTGTTGTTTGAACAGGTGTCGTATTCCATGAGTAATAATAAACCGAGGGTGCTAAACCGCTTACATGCATGCGTGCATACACATCGCCTGCAATATCCCATGCAGGGTTACCTAATATGCCTTCGAAGTTTACAAAGTTTAGTTTAATGCGTATGTTATTGGTGCCACCGGCTACATAAGAAACAGCACCATCATCAAGGTTTGCAGTATTCACAACTAATGGTGAACCACAACCCGAACAAGCGGTACCTGCCGGAATCATTAAACCGGCACTATCATTATTAACAGTTGTTTCACGACCTGCGTATCCATTACAATTTAAATAGTTTGCAATTTCCATTGTAATACCTGTAATAGGCGTTGCAGGCGGAAATAAATCTGTATAAGTAAACCCGTAATCAGGGCCTGTCCAACTTGTTGCATAAGCTTGCGTATTTGCAGGGCAACTAATATTAAATCCGATAGTAGATAGATTTGCATTACGCATTAAATAAGTATTAGTTACAGGGCCAATAGCCATAGTGCCACCACCGGCAACAACGGTTGCAGAGCCATTACTGCCTCCATTACACGATATATTAGTACCACTACAATTGGCGGTTAATAAGGCTGGTTGGGTTACGGTTATCATGCCTGTAGCTAAACAACCGGTACCCAAATCGTTAACCGTTACGGTGTATGTACCTGCTGGTATGCCATTGTTAGTTGCAGTAGTAACACCGTTTGACCACATATAAGTAAACGGACCGGTAATGTTGCCTTGTGGGGCAGCAGAAACGCTACCAGTACTGTTACCAAAACAATTAACATTACTATTTAATGTTGTTGCTACGCTAAGCGTACAACCTTGCGCAACTACGGTAGCACAAGCTGAAGTTGTACAACCATTGGCATCGGTTACAGTTATACAATAAAAACCACTTACCAAACCGGTTAAATTGGAGTAAGAATATGGCAAAGTGCCACCGGTAACCGAACTTATTGAAACACTTCCATCAGCACAAATGGGACATGAAGAATCGGTTGAAGTAGCTGTAGCTGATAATGCTACGGGTTCATTTACTACATAACAACATGTAGCGGTGCAGCCATTGGCATCAGTTACGGTTACACAATAAGTACCTGCACTTAAGCCATTTATTGTTGCAGTAGTCCCACCGTTGCTCCAAGCATAGGTAAACGGACTTGCACCTGTTGCATTAACACTGGCCATACCATCATTACCACCATTACATGATACACTATCGCCTGAGCAATTTACAACAGGAGGCGCATTAACTACAAATGTAACCGGTATGCGTGTACTGGGGCAACTATTTGAGCCCGGGCAGCTGCTATAAAAAGTTGTACTACTTGCCGAAGCTGTACTTACACCACCATTGGTTATTGGGTTGAAATTTGTGAAAGAACCCAAGTAGTTTCCGCCTGATGCGGCATCGTACCAATCACTTGCTACTGTTCCACTCGTATCAGCAGTAATGTTTATGTTTAAATCCTCAACCGAACCTCCATCACCACCAACTCCATCTGAAACTGTCAATGTCCAAACACCATTGGGATCGAAACCATTAAATAAGGCAAAATTACCTTGTGGAGCATACGGGCCGGGCGATGCAACTACTCCGGAACCCGGTAATGCAGCACCTCCAATATTAAAAGTATAAGGTAATGTAACTCCGGTACCATTACTGGTTCCATAATCTAAGTTAGGATCACCCGGATTATTTAAAACTGAAACTGATGGGCCACCATTAGGTGCTTGTAAAGTCATAATAATATCACCACCCCAAGTATGGCGGATGTTTACTGTAACCTGAACATTGGTAATTACCGAAGCCGGAGGAAATGCAGTTACGGTTAAACTTGCACTAGAAGCCGGCAAGGTGCTGGTCCAGGTAAATGGCAAACCTGAGGCGCCATTTGTATTAGCTGTTTTTGAACCGATAACACTACATGAACTTACAAAATCAGCACTGGAAACAGCACCCTGACAAACAGCAATGCTGGTAGGTGTTGGTGCTGGAGGCGCTGTTGAAGTAACCACTGTAACTGCAACCGGTGCCGACTCGGCACTACATCCGTTTTCAGTAACTACAACACTATAATTTCCGCTGGCAGATACATTTAATGTAGCACCTGTTTGAGCCGGAATTATAGCTGTTCCATTATTATTCCAAACATAAGTAGGCAAAGTTGCACTGGTTGATGCATTAAGTACTAAAGGCAAATCGTTACTACAAACGGTAACAGGTCCGGCAGGCGTAACTGTGGCTGTTGGTGTAGGATTTACGGTATAAGTTAATGAGGCACTGCAGGTAGCAGCACAATTATCGGTAACGGTTACAGTTACTGTATAGGTTCCTGCATTACTATTTTGAGTGATGGCGCTTGTAGTATTTCCATCATTCCATAAATAAGTATATGGGGCACCACCTCCCGAAGGGCTAATGCTAATCGAGGCATTACCACCACTGCAATAATTTGCAGGGCCTTGAATGCTGCCGCAATTTAATGGTGCGCCCGCTGAAATGCTTGCAGTGCCACTTGCTGTACAACCATTGGCTGCACTAACCAAAACTGTATATGTCTCACTTGAGGTAACTGCAACAGCAGTGGTTGGATTGCTTGTTGTTGATGATAAGAAAGTAGCTGGCGACCATGCATAAGTATATGCTGCAGCACCACCGGTTATAGTTACATCATAATCTTGTGTTTCGCCAAATGTACTTGATGAAGCACCACAAGGTTGTGTAGCAGTAACGGGGCTATCATTACCACCTACGATGCGCAAACGTGTTACTCCATTGGTAGCACCACCGGGTACAGTAAACGCAACGGTAATTGTACCATTGGCCCCGGCATTAGCCGAAGCGCCTAAAAACTCACTTGCTTCAAACGATCCACTTTGATTATAATCAATCCAGGCACCAAAATATTGGTTACCATCGCTACCAAATGAAACACTTAAAGAGTATGTAGATGATGCTGTTAAAGAAGTTGTTTGCGCACCACCACCATTGAAATAGGTAAAACGCGAAACACCACCGCAACCCGATGTTGGATTATTGATATTGTCAAGAACTACCAGGGTAATGTTATCGCCTGAACAACCGCTTGTATGCGTAGAGACACAATAGCTAAGTGATGGCGCAGTTATATTAGCTGTTAACGTACTATTGTTGCCTGAACAAACACTAGACGGTGATGCAGTAACAGATGTGAGGTTAACACCTTGGTTATAAACTATGGATGTTGTACCTGTTGCTGTACAACCATTACCATCGGTTCCGGTAACGGTATAATTGGTACTTGCAACAGGTGTGGCGGTTACCGAACCTCCCGTAGATGCCGAAAGTGTAGCGGCCGGTGCCCATGTATAAGTAGAAGCTCCCGAAGCTGCTAATGCTATGGAAGGGCTACCTGGATTACATACCGAACCGCTGTTTGGTGTAACTGCTACGGAAGGCAGTGAATTCACTACAACTGTAACTTCATTGGATAAAATGCTGCAGGGGCCACAATTGGCACATGTATTTTCCATAACATAATAATAAGTGCCTGCAATCAAAGCACCTGTTCCGTGCGAAGTTGTGGTAGCTCCTGTACCCCCTGAAACATTGGTGTAAGGTCCACCTGGTGTTGACGAAACCTTCCATTGATGTGTTGACCCAACATCATTTAAAGCTCCGGTAGCAGTTAAGGTAGTTGAACCTCCGGCACACAGTGTAACTGTTGACGGTGTGATACTACCACTTATAGCTGTAACACAGGCAGGCGGTGGGTTAAAATTATATACCGTACCACTTGGAAAATTAGTTGCACTGCTAATGCTGTTATTGGCAGTACTGGTCGAATAGGTTGCATTTGGCGATGCCGGTGTTACACTTAAAAAATTGCCAATGTTACCCGAAATACCAATTGAAGCAGTAGTGCTTACCAATGCTGCACTGGTACCGCCATATATTATTTGTATTGCATTAGTTGTTTCGAATAAAACAACCTGAAAAGTTGCTGTTGGGTTGGTATTACTCCCTGTACCACCAATATGGATGTTAGTCCATTGCATGGTAAAAGTACGGTTAGGTGCTGTGCCATTAGTAGCATAAATTATGCTTCCGCCTGTAGCATTGTTATCATCCCAAATACCGGCAATCACATCAGAATTACCACTTAAGCTATTAGAAAAACTTGGAGCTGCACCCGTTCCGGGTCGTATTGCACCATTGGTGGTAACACCAACTGCCGTATGGGTAACATTGTTATACACAAAGTTAAAGCCTATAGGGATGCCTGTTTGTGTACCATCATCACCAACTGCAGTACTTGCTGTACCTGTTATGGGCGTGTAGGTTGTACTGGTTTGTGAAAACGAGTAAGTGGATGGCACTTGCGCCCAGGCAAATTGAATACTGCTTAGCAGTATTGCAAACACCCAAGACATACCTATCCGATACGTAGTGTTTTTTTGTTGTAGTTTGTTATGCATAATATAAGGTTTAAGGATTTTTTTATTATTCTAAATTGAAGCTGTTCGTAATTTAGGATTACGAGAAAGGTTTAGCGAATAAATAAAAAGCTATAGCTGTTAAGCCAAAGTAGGGGTAATTACTCATAAGTAGAATTAGGGGGTAATTTTGAAAAAGAGCTACAAAATAGTAATTATTTTTAATTCCAAATTTTATTGGCAACAAATTCAAAAACTTTTTAATTCAAAAAACCAGCGTTTAAACGTATCTAATCAGTAATATGGCAGCTATCTTAAATTTAAACTTTTCTTTAAGCACCTATAAACGTTAAACCACTAAACACTTTAAAAACAAATTTTTTTGATTTCATGCCTATTTAAAGCATAAAAAAAGCTGCTCCAAAAATTTGAAGCAGCCTTTCAAAACCTAAAACCAAATTATTGAACAATCAATTTCTCATGCCATTGATTATGTGATGTTCGATATTTTATTGTATAAACACCTTTTGAAAGCGTAAACAAATTCAACTCAAACAGATTTGAATCCGTATTCACCTTTAATGATGTTTGATAAACTTGTTCTCCGGTTACGTTTATAATTTCAACGGTTACAGTTTCCAATACAGCCTCATCAAACTGTACCATCACCTTACCATTAGTTGGGTTCGGGTAAACTACTGAGTGTACATCTGTTACCTGACTAAATGCCAAACGCGCAACCGGTTGTGTAATATTTATGCTCTTAGTTTTAGTACAGCCGTTAAAGTCTGTAACAGTTACTGTATAGGTACCAGCGACTAATGCAGAGGCTATTTGTGTTGTTTGTCCATTGCTCCATAAATATGCGTAAGGACTTACTCCACCGCTGACATTGGCTGTCGCAGTACCGTTATTACCTCCAAATATGGTTACATTGGTTTTCGAAATACTTAAAACAATTGAAGGTGGTTCCGTAACTACTGCAGTAGCAAACTTTAAGCACCCTTTACTATCTGTAATAGTGCACGTATAGGTACCTTTTTTCAATCCGGTTGCCGTAGCTGTTGTTCGTATCGGTGCCGAATTCCAAGAGTAAGTATAGGGTGGTGTACCGCCACTTACCGCTACCGATGCCGTACCTGTAAAGCTGCCATTACAAATTGCTGGCGATGCCGATGGAATTGCAACCATAGCTGTAGGTTGGGTAATGGTTACTGATACCGTACCCGTACAACCATTACTTGCTGTTGCCGTTACTGTATAGGTGCCAGCAGCCAATGCAAGTTGGTTCTTATTAGTAGCTCCATTACTCCATAAGTAACTATAAGGAGCTGTGCCACCTGAAGTTGTAGGTATAGCAGATCCGTTATTACCACCATAACAATTAGCATTAGTTGTTACTGCGGTTAATGTTAAGCCTGATAATCCACTTACTGTAGCCGAAGCAGTTGCTGTACATCCATTTGCATCACCCACAGTTACCGTATAAGTGCCGGCAGGCAAACCTGTTACCGTTTTAGTTGTTGCAACCGGTGAGGTATCCCAGCTATATGTATAAGCACCTTTGCCGCCTGTTGCATTAACTGTAACTGTTCCGTTACTGGCTCCACATCCTGCTGGTGTAGCTGTAGCTGAAGCTGTGAGCAAAGCCGGTTGTTTCAATTGAACCATACTAACTAAAGTACAACCACCATTTGTAATTGTTACTGTGTAAGTACCTGCGCTTAATCCGGTTAAACTTGCTGTAGTTGCACCATTGCTCCATAAATAGGTAAACGGGCCTGAACTGCCGGAAACTGAAACAGAGGCGCTACCATCATTACCACCATAACATCTAATGTGTACACCACCTGCATAAGTTGGTACTGTAAAGTTGGCTTTTAAACCTTTACTGTGCGGCACTACAACGGTATCAATTATAGTACACCCACTCGCTACATCTGTAATAATACAATAACTGTTGAAAGCATAAGCCAAACCGGTACCGGTAGCAGTAGTTTGTACAGGGGTTGTAAGCCATTGGTAGGTATATGATGTACCACCACTTGGTATTGCAGTCATAATTCCGTTATCCTGATAGCAGCTTGCTTGTTGTACTAATTGATTTACAACGGTTAATCCGCATTCGTACGAAAGTTCGATGGTAATTTCGCTGGTGCAACCATTGGCATCAGTTACGGTAGCCGTATAGCTGCCACCGGGTATGCCCGTTCTGTCGGCAGTAGTAGCACCATCATTCCACATATAACTTAATGGCAATGTACCACCAACAGTTGATGTGGTTATTGAGCCGCTATTGGGTAATGATGAGGTAGGATTTACAGAGCCTATGATTTTATAAATCAATTCAGCAGGTTGTGTTACTGTAATGCTACATAAAGCGGTACATCCATTTGCATCGGTAACAGTTACGGTATAGGTACCGGGCATTAAACCCATTATATTATCGGTTGTTGAACCGTTACTCCACAAATAACTATAAGGTAATGTACCACCGGTAGTCGATACACTTCCGGTTGCATTATGTGCCTCATAACATGTTGAGTTAGTTGAACTACATGTAACTTCTAACAAGGCAGGCTCCGTAATTGTTGCTGTGCAAGAGTCCACACACCCATTGGCATCGGTAACTACAAATGTATAAGTTCCGGCAACCAATCCGCTAGGTGTAGGCACTATACTATATGGTGCTGTACCACCGCTTGAAGCTACATTTACAACTCCGTTATTTCCTCCGAAACAACTTACATTATTTATAACACTACAATTAACGCTTAACACCAATGGCTCGGTAATAGTTACCGAAGTTGATGTTGAGCATCCATGCAAATCTGTAACGGTTACTGTATAGGTGCCGATAATTAATCCGCTATTATCTTCAACCGTGCTTCCATTACTCCAATTGTAAGTATAAGGTTGCGTGCCACCATTGATATCAATATCAACAGACCCATTGGCTTGCCCGTTGCACAATACATTCTGATGGTTTGCAATGTTTTCGGTGGCAGATAATACTGCAGGTTCGTAAACAGTTACGGGGAAAATATCCGGTGTACAATACGGTGGTACTGCAACACCTTGGTGATCGGTTAAAACCAAATAATAATCACCAGGAGCCAAACCTGAAAGTGTATCAACCAATTCAGCATTGGTTACGTCTCGCAATAATGTGTTACTTGGCGATGCATACCATCTCCAGCGATAATTAGGTGTACCCGAGAAAGTACTATCAATATAACCTATTACCATTCCATTGCTTTGTCCGTTACAATCCACACTATCGGTAACAAAATAGGTAACCGGTGTAAATACCGAACCAAAGTCAATAGTTGATGTAGTTGTAGTTGCTGTTAAGTTACCCAATGTTGGTGGCAAGGTTACAATTACAAATACAGCGGCAGTCGAGTTTACAACAATAAACGAATCGGTTGTTGGGAAACCCGGGCCATAAATACCCCAATCGAACAAAGTTCCTAATGGCCATCCTCCGGCATAGGCTGCCGAATCGGCTGCGCGTACATAAAACTCAAATATATTAGAGCATAATGACGTATCGCCCACATTTAAGAATGGCTTGGGTTTAGGTGCAACTTGTAAACTTACTGTGCCTGTTGCAGAACAGCCTGTACCCGACTCAGCTACTGTTACCGTGTAAACAGTGCTTGTAAGCGGAGCTGCCATTGGGTTGTTAATTGTTGCATTGTTTAATGCACCTGATGGCAGCCAAGAATAGGTTAATGCGCTGCCAGGCAATGGATTAAAGCGATACCCATTTCCAACGCCAGGCCATGCAGATGATGTTGTTGTTGCGTTAGATGTGCCTGTTAAAGCATTAATATAATTACCGGTTCCGCCTGTACTATTTTCAATACCAATTGAAGCCGCAGTTGCCAGTGTGTTAACTTGTGGACCATACAAATACTCAATCCGACCCGGAGCAATTGATGCGGGGCCATAAATACTTACCTGGAATGAAATTAAGTTGGTTGACCCATCGCTAAAGCCACTGCCAACAGCATTATCCCACTGGAATGTATATACATCTGCTCCGGTTAAGCCATGGCGTAAACTGCCCGTACCTAATGGGAAATTTGCACCCATATCTTTAAACCATGCCGCCATGGTTTGGTTAGGTACGGTACCGGTAAACAAATTGCCTGCAGCACGTGAACTTACAGCATCAATGGTACTAAAATTACCGGCAGCTATCCAACCATTGGTTGACATGGTAATTTGATTGTAAGCTACACCATCGTAAGTAAATGTAAATGGAATACTTATTAGCACACCTCCATCATCCTGTGTTACACTTCCCATACCTGCTGTAAGTTGTGCATCGGTATTGATGATGGTAATACCGCCACCAGAGAGTGGCGCATAACTTAATCCGGTTAAACTACTTAAGCTGTATTTAGAAGCAAAAGTTGGTTGTATAAAAGGAGTTGCAACAACTGCCAGTTGCGATGAATCGCCTTGCCCAACAAAGCCGGGCGTGGCAGTAATACTGTTAATCACAGGATTAGGAGTTACTGTAACCGTTACAGTTTGTATATCCTGACATCCGTTATTAGCGCCACCCGAACTATCAACTGCAGTTAATGTATAAGTTGTAGTTACTGCAGGTGTAACCAAATAGGTTGATCCTACAAAACCACCGGGATTCCATGTATATGTGTAATTTGGGTCATTTATGCTGGATGCTGTTAACACGGTACTCGAGCCTTCGCATTGTATTACATTGGGCGAAACTGTAACTGTTGGTGCCGATGTAACTGTTGCTATAACGGCTGTACGTGTGCTAGAGCAACCGGTGCTAATAACCCAATTATAAAACCAATAATAAGCAGATGTTGTTTGCGCACCGGCTGATCCATTAGCGCCAGCCGTAATCGAAATGGCCGAAGATGGGGCATTGTATGGGAATGTAACACCGCCTGACTCACGAACCATAGAAGTGATATTGGTGAACGTCATACCCATTTTATAATTGCCGGGTGCAACGTTTATATTAACAGGTATCACATAATCGGCTAAGGCATTGGTTATAGTAAAATTGTGCAAGGTACCTGTATATAAAACCACATCATTCAAATCGCTCACTTTAATTTGAATGCTTGCAGCTCCGGGAGAAGAGCTTAAAGCTCTTACGGTAACTGAACTAATAGTAGCGGCTGAGTTTGCGGTAAATCTTAAACCCCAACCCGTGGTAGCTGTAATAAAAGTAGAAGTGCCAATGTTTGGCGAGGCCACATTTTCTGACGAAGAACCTGCTCCGGCAGCAACATAAAATGTATCCGTTACGCTGATGTTAGGCGTATTAAATGTGGTGCCGGTGCCTAACGGAGCACCGCCAGTTGCATTGGCATACCAACTAAGACCTGCACCTGAAGATGCAGTAGCATTTAGTGCCACACTTCCGATACCACAACGGCTACCACCCAAAGTAGTTAATACCTGAGGCTGATCATAAGTAATGGTTACTGGTACTGATGGCGAGCCCGGTATGGGTGTACCGCTACACAATATCACACATCTGAAATCGGTATTAGCAGTTATTTCGCTTACTAACGGTGTGTATGTTGCCGAGGTTGCACCTGAAATATCAACAAATGCATTAGCGTTTGCCGGTGAAATTTGCCATTGATATGTTGCGCCTGCAAAAGAGGGTACAACTGATAATAATGGCATAACCGGTCCGTATGCACAAACACTTGAAGCCGATGTAGTTGTTGTAAATACAGGTGTATTTATTGTAACACTACCTAAGTTAGTTGAACAAGCCGGTACGGCAACATAACGTGCATCTACTGTATAAACACCAACACCGCTTGCCGGAATCGGATTGGTGGTTGACCAAGGTCCGGCATTTAAGCTATACTCATAAAAATTATTGTATTGAATAGTTAAATTATCAATAGCAGTACCTTGATATAATGCACCCGTACGTGATGAGAATGCATGTTTCCAGCTTGCTTTGTTTGCCGATAAATAAGCTGCAGGCAAAGGTTGGTTATTAACTATCAAAATATTGTTTAGCCACAATGAAACCTGACCTGAACCATTTATTTTAATGGTTACATGCGTGGTTTTTCCTATAAGGTTGGTTGCGCGCCACGATACATCGGTACTGTGTGCAATAACGCCAGTGCTTGCCGGTGTTTGGTTCCAAACAGGTGTATTGTACATTAAATAAATACCCTCCACATTGGCTCCGTTTGAATAAGCATCAAAAGCAAGTTTTAAAGCTGTACCACTTCCGTTTTCAGGGTTTACGGTATTTGGTACAACCACGGTTCCAACAGTAGCACTACCTGTACCAGTTGGTAACTCAACCACATCAGGGCCATAGCTGTAACTAAATCCATCGGCTGCCGGATTACTTCCCGGAGAGGTTATTAAATCAAAATCAATTTGAAAATCATTGTTTGCCAAGCCTGTAGTATTTGTAATTACTACGCCACCATTTTTAGCAGCAGCGCTACTGGTTAATTGCATTACACCGCCATTAATTGTAAAGTCGTTACCGGCATAAGTCATATTACCTGGTATTACCGGACTTGTAAAGTCGCTGCTAAATACGGTACCTGCACCAATTACATTTGCAGTAATACTGCCATTTAAATTGTTACAAGATGTAATTTGTGTAGCCGACAAACTGCCCGATAAGCCCGGATAAATAGTTACAATTTTGGTAGCATTGGCCGTACATAAGCCATCAACACCGGTTACTGAATAAACATAATTACCTTGTGTTGTGGGTGTAAATACCTGACTTGCCCCTGTTGGTGAACCCGTTACTCCACTGCCTGGCAACGGTGTAGCCGTCCATGTATAGGTATAACTGTTTAACGAGCCTACTTTAACAACATTAAATGTAACAGGAGTTCCTTCACAGGTTAAAGTATCGGATGTAATATAAATGCTGTCATAAGCAGAAACATTAGCTGTTGCTGCAACACGTGGGTTGCTTTCGCAACCATTTGTATTTACTTCAACAACATAAAATGTGGTTGTAGCACCAATTGCATTTGTATAAGTATTGCTGGTACCGGTTTGTAGTAAAGTACCTCCGGTGAGTGCACTATACCAATTAAAAATAGGCGTAGGCGCACCGGTAGTAGATGTAACTGAAACCGTTGGCACGCCATATCCACATTGTGTAGATGGTGCCGATGCCGTAGGTGCTGTTGGTAATGTATTTACTATCTGGTTAACCGTATCGCTAACATAAGGACAACCATTTGCTGTAATAGTACAAATATAGCCTGTGCTGATAGTTGGATTAACGGTTAGTGGACTGGTGGTACCAACCACATTACTTCCATCACTCCAAGAATATGCTGTAGCAGTTGGTGCTGTGCTTCCGTTTATTTCAATTACCGGACGGCAATTGGTAAATCCGGTTGAGCCTCCGGCTGCTGCACTACAACCACCGGCTACTAAATTTGCCATATTGGTTTGCACCGGTGTAGTAAAGGTTTGCAGTGTAGTTCCACTTCCGCCTGTAGTTAACACATTACATGATTCAATTACCACATTATCTACTCCGTTCCACATAAATGGTGTTGTAAAGGTGTGTGTATTTAATCCAATTACCGGTGTAAATGTTGGTGCAAACCAAACATCGGTAAATGGTCCGATTTGATAAGTTGCCGTTAATGCAGTAGCTGTAGTATGACCTAACCTTAAAGTAAAGTTACTTAATACCCCTGGTGTACTGCTGGTTAATACATAAAAACCAACACTATTCATTGCACCGGCTTGTAAACCGGCTGCCGATAATTCGGCAGCAGTAATCAAATATTGCGTACGCATTTCTAAGTTTAAAGTAGTACCCGTACGGTATAAGTTTCCGTTAGAGCCTCCAATTTTTGTTGCATTGTTGTTGGTTCCTAACACAACGGTTGCCGGTGCACCTAAAGATGCCGTTAGCACAACCGGCTGGCCTGCACACGATGGATTAGGAGTTGCCGTGGTTGCAACTGAAGCGTTTTGTTGAAATGCAACTGCAACACTTGCTGTATCAGCACAGAAAGGTGGTGCTGAGTTACTACCGGTACATGTGTAAACAATATTTGCCACTGATGTTGATAAAACATAAACCGTATCAGCATTTGTATTGGCTGTATAAGGCGTACCTAAAGTATCCAAATACATATTGGTAACCGGTGACCATGTGTATGAGTCATAATTCCCATTAGGTGAGGTAATTGTAAGTGCAGTATAAGTATTATAACATGCATTTAAATTAGGCGTTACCGATAATGCTGGAGGTGGTGTAATGGTTGCAACAACCGGTGTTCGTGAGCTTTCGCAACCGGTACTAATGTTCCAATCGAAGAAATAGTAATATAAGTCGTTACGAGCGGTATTGGTGGGTGCAGCTGTTAGCGTACTGGTGTTAAGCGATACCACACCCGGGTAAACAAAAGGATATCCATAATTGCTAGGTCCGCCTGATGGCATAAACAATAATCCGGTAATGCCCGTAAAACTACCCGGCCTTAATTTATAGTTCGTACCGGGCGCTATGGTAAAGTTTAGGTTTACGATTGCCGGTGTTAATGATGCAGCCGGGCTGCCTGTTACAGGTACTGTTGCCGAATGAATTATGGCTCCTGCACTATTTATAACATCAATTGTTACCGTACCTGATGCATTAGTGGCACTTACCGGATATATTTTTACGGTATTTAAAGTAAAGGTTGAATATGCATCAAACACAACTCCAAAATTGGTGGTACCTGCTCCTGATGTTGCAGTAGGAGAGGCCGATGCCAAACCTAAATTTACATTAGGGCCACCGGTACTTGCTGATGCATAAAACGTTGTGGTGTTTGATAAAACAGGTGTTATTAAGCAATTGCCTTGTGGTGCATTGCCGCCCAATGCAAAAGCATGAAAATAATTGATACTGGAAGGTGTTGTGCCCGATAATAATGTTGGTATGGTGAAAGTAACACTCTGAACCAACTTAGACTGATTAGCTACGCTTATTGGTAACGTCATTTCAAATAAGTTTGGTTGTGCGCCACATTGTATTGCACCGGTTGGCGAAGTTCTGCCAACATTTGAAAACGCAGGCGCTGCGGCAGTAAACCAGTTTACCACGTTATTTCCCGAAATTGTTTGTGTGCTTGCATCAGTAAATGTAATTACTGCATCCACTGTAAATCCTGTTGTGGGTGTATTTGCTACTGATTCGTAAAGCACCTTTAAAACCCCATAACTTGCAGGTGTTGTTAATGTTATTGTGCCTGAATTGGCCATAGGTGATGTGTATCCGGTAGATGAATTGGCAATAGACATGGCATTGTTGCCGGTATAGCTTTGAAGCTGATAAGTTAAACCTGATGTTGTTGCACTGGCCATTAAATTATTGGTTGGCATAAAACAGGTTGGCAAAGCATTACCACTTGTGTATTTAAAGGTATTGTCAATAAAAGTGTATTGCGCACCATCCATACCTATAGTTGGATAGGTGGTACCTACTATGGCATTAACCCCAACTCCATCGGCCACCACATCATTATTGAAACTTGCCGGTGTAATTGCAATATTCGAGAATGGATTACTTAATGGCACGCCACCCGTTGGGTTTGTAAACCAGTTAATGGTAGTTCCGGGCGAACCGGTAGCACATAATGTTACCGAGCCCGTGCCACAACGCGAGTCAGGTGTTGTACTAACAATTTGTGGATTATCAACAACTACGGCTACCTCTGATGATGCAGCCGTATCGCCTCCATTGCTACAGGTAACAACACAAATGTAATAGGTGGTTGAAGTAAGCGTAGCTGTTGTATAATTGTAAGAGGTAGCACCCGTACCACCTGAAACATTGGTGTATGGACCACCGGCTGTTGCCGACTCCATCCATTGAACCGTTATGCCCGGTATGCTAGAGGCACTTACTAAATTTAAAGTTTTAGTACCACTAACACAAACATTGCCCGCACTTGCTAATATAGCACTGCCTCCATCGGGTTTACCACTACAAACTAAACTAATAAAGTTACCTGCATCGGCACCAATATCGGTAGGCGTTAAACCGCTGCGAGTTTGATTGTCAATATCATTTGTTACCGAAGCAATGTTAATACCAGTAGCCTCAACAATTGTTGCGCTGCCGGTATTAATATGTAAATCACCTGTAGTTGCATCTCCTGTTGCATTTATATAGTTGGGTTCGCTGTAATAACTGCTTACATCACCGGTTACCCAGTTTAATGAATATGCTGCAACATCGGCCGAACCATTAAATCCAAACACACCACCCACACTGTCAGCCTGATACACATTATTATTTAAAGTTAAGGTAGCAGTGCTGTTTAAATTTATTGCATAATGCTTACCACCCGTTGTAGCATTCGACCGGTTATTTACGCAAATATTATTGCGCCAATCGTCAACGGCTGTGGCTGTACGTATTAATGCATAGGTGTTTGAAGTATTGGTACCAACACCACTTCCACCAATAAATATGCTATTGTGATATATGTTTGATGTAGCTGCATTTTTTGTTATACCTCTAACCAAACATGGCGTAGTAATGCTTACACCTGCTTCGTTATATCCCAAACGAACCATATTGTTCTTAATAGTGATAAGTCCTGAGGCAATGTCCATACCCGATATGGCACCACCTGCCGCTGTTGGCGAAGCTATACTTAAGCTATGTATATTATTTCGCTCAATTACATTAGTGCCAGTTGTTGGGCCAGCATAAAATAAACCTACATTGGTTACTCCTGCCGAAGTTGCGGGTTGTAATAAGTTTAAACTATGTATGGTGTTATTGGCAATAGTGGCTGGTGTTGTTGTTGATGTATAAACAATACCGGATATGGCACTATTGGCCCCTCCTGCCGAGGCTTGTGTAAAGCTGTTTAGGTTTCTGATAGTATTATTAGAAACATTTGAAGCACCCACATTTATTGTAATACCGTTTAACGTGTTGCCTGATGTACCTGTACCACCAAAGTTATTATTCAGGTTTGCAATAAGGTTATTGCTTACGGTGGTGGTAACAGCCGAACCACTAACCCATACACCTAAAAAGTCAGCCGTATTTGTAGTTGTGGTTGCTCCTGATGTGCTTATATTAATACTATTTGCAAGCGTGGCACTTCCGATTGTATTACCATTAATAATGGCACTGCCACCACCCGAATAATTAATACCTGCAAAACTTGGTACAACTGTGGTGTTATTACCGCGCAGTTCAATACCACCTATCATATTATTACTAATATTTTGATTACCGGCCGAACTTGCTCTTATGGCCATAACCCCACCCAAATTAGCTGTAGTGGTAAATGTTATGCCATAGGGAACGGTATTAACCGTTGGATCACCAATAACGTTGGCTGTTGTGTTACCAACATTGTTATTACCATTAAATATTCCTATACCAGAAAATGCATTGGTAGCAGTAGATGAGGTGGTAAAACTTATTTTATTTATGGTATTGCCTTGTATTTCAGTGGCTGTTCCTAAACCAACCGATATATCCAAACCCATAAACGTAATTGCCGATGTTGATGTAACTACATAATCGCCAGTAGCATTGGCATCATTACCACCTATATAGTTGTTATTAATAGTGAACCCATTAGCGGCATTACTAATAGAACCGATATTGGGTGTTACCCAAATACCACGGTGCCCTACTGCCGCAGTATGCGTTAATGCAGTAGTTTGGAATAAGCGATTGCTACTGATATTCCAAGCTGTATTACCAACATCTACTTTAATCCCCGTTGATGCTGAGCCAGCCAAAAAGTAATCATAAATATGATTATTTATTATGCTGCAATTGTCGTTATAAGTGTTGGTAGTAGTAGTGGTTCCTACTGCTGCAATACCAATTGCCGGAAACGTTGATGGAACCGTATTGGTACCATGTATCTTATTATACGATATGGTATTGTTATCATTTCCACCCAATGTGGTTGCATGCGCACTATTAATAAAAATAACACCACCTGCCGTTGTAAGCGTTGGTGACGATACGGTATTTTGACCTTGTATATCGCAATAAGTAACCGTGTTGTTACTTGCATCATTTATAAATCTGATAGCAACACCTGCTGTACTAATGTTTATTATGCGCAACATACTGGCAGTGCCTACACCGCCCGGGCGGCCATCAATAGTTACATAATTACAACCATTTAAATCGAAACCTGCTGTTGAATTATTACAAGCAAAATCTAAGGGTGTAGTTACGGTTGCATCCGGTCTAATGGTTAGGGTATTGGTTGGATTTAAACAGCCAATATTGTTACCAATAACAACCGGATAGCTTGATTCTGCGGCACCGTTATACGTTTGTTCTAACGATAATATTACTGGCCCGCTCATTCCATTTGTAACCAATGCAGTTATGGCCGAAGTAATATCAGGATAGTTGGTTGGGATTAAATAAGTACCACTTAAACCACCACCACATGAAAGCGTTGTAGCATTACCGGCTAACGGTGCCGAACTGGTAAAGTTATTGGCAACTACATGATAATAGTATGTTGTGGCACCAAATAAAGAACTTTGTGGTAAAGTATAAGTTGTACCGGTTGTGCCTGAAGTTGTAGAGCTAACCACACCTACTACTGTTGTAAACGGACCGCCAATATTTAACGAGCGATAAACAATAAAGCCCGATTCTCCAACTGAGTTATCATCCCAGGTTATATTAAAACTGGTTGTAGTTGCCGAATTAAAAGCAAAGTTTATAGGTGGTGCTAATGCTGCTGCAGCTATACCTTCCAACTCATCGGCACCAATATCAGGGGCTGTGCCTGTACCGGTATATCCACCATTACCCTGGCGGGTTTCGTTGTCAAAGTCGTTAGTTATACCACTTATATTAGCAGCACCACTTTCAATGTTTGTAACAATAGATGGATCTATGTGTAAAAAGTTAGCAGCTGATCCGGTAGTGCTTAAAAATGTAGGGTTTTCCGTACCGGTATTTACATCGGCAGGTGTTACCCTTAATTTGTAAGCGGCAACATTTTGATCGCTATTGGTTCCATCATAAAATATCAAATTATTGGTACCAGGTGTACCGGCATACATCAGGTTATTATTTGAGGCGATAGCATGCGTACCTATAGCAGTTGATAACCTGCGATAAGCTGCTGTAAAACCTGTAGCACCATTGGGTGTTGATAGATTTACCAAAATATTATTTCGCAAGGTAAGTGTAGGCGTAGCTGATGCCGCAAGTGCACTGCTACCAAAAGCAGCACCACTACTGGTGGCATTCAGATGCACCGTATTATACGAAACATGCATATTGGTACCTCCTGTAATATTTATACCATTAACCGGGTTAGCAGCATTTGCCACCGTAGCACGCAAATCGCCTATTATGTTATTATAAACATTAACTACCGTACCGGCAGTAACAAAAATACCATTAACGCTTGAAGTGGCATTACTGCCCGACAAATTATAAATCTTATTATTATAAACACTTGTATTGCTTGCCCCGGTAACCGATAAACCACTAACAGCAGCACCAGCACTTGATGTTAAAGTATGTATGGTATGATTAAAAATATTTACAGCGGCCGATGTGTTCGAACAGGTTAACCCAACAACAGCACCACCTGTGCCGGTCGAGCTTAAATTATTTATGGTGTTTGATGAAATGGTTAAGGGGTTGGCATTGTTACCGCTTGCCCCAATACTTAAGCCTGTTATTGCTCCTTGTCCTGTAATATTGGTTATTGTATTATTAGAAACGGTGCCGTTGTTACCGCCCCAATAAAGATAACTCATTACAGTGATGGCACTGGTACCACCTACCCAGTTGTTAAAAGTGTTACCAGTAACCGTTCGGCCATAAGCTATTGTAGCAAGACCATCGCTGTTACTAATACCATTTAAAGTTGTTGCACCGTTTACAGTTATATTAGAAAAATTGTTGTTTATATGACTAACACTTGCTGCGCCAATAGTTGACGAGCCCGAAGTCATACAAGTTACGGTGCCCCCAATACCCGTTTTATTAAATGCCGTAACTATACTGTTATTCGAAATGGTTTGCGTTCCACCTACAGGTACTGTATAACTATGAGCAATAAAAGTTACACTGCCTGTATTGCTTAATGTAAGATTGGTAAAGGTATTGCCATCAACGGTTTGGTGTAACGGTGTGCCCACTGCAGAAATTAAGGTTACTGCACCTGAAGCACCTGTGGCAGGAAATGTAATATTCTGTATGTTGTTATTACTAACCGAAGCTGTTGCTGTATTAGCTGCAGTTGAACGATTAATTACCGTTAATGATTTGGTAGTAGTTCCGCTATAGGTGATACCATTTATGTTGTTCCCATTCACATTAACCACATTGCTTGCGGCTCCTGTTACTGCAATACAAACAAAAGTACCGGTTGCTCCTGTACAGGTTACACCGCCTATTGTATTATTATTAATGTTAAGCGTACCAATGCCTGCCATGCCCGAACGAATGACAGCATGATCAGAAGCTGAGGCCGAAGTGCTTGAAGATGTAAAATTAGTTATGGTATTACCATTTATGTTACAAAAGGTAGGTGCCGACTGAACCCAGATAGCAGTTAAAGCCGCTGTAGTTGCAGTAC
Source organism: Bacteroidia bacterium (assembly GCA_016788165.1). Classification (GTDB taxonomy): domain Bacteria; phylum Bacteroidota; class Bacteroidia; order AKYH767-A; family OLB10; genus JAEUTH01. The sequence continues at coordinate 112,029 of JAEUTH010000038.1, forward strand.
TCTTAGTTACACTTAGTGTATTGTTATTGATATTAATGGTATTACCATTAGCGCCACTCGAAGCCATTTCGCAATCAATTGTCCAATCTATTGCCGATGTAGATGCACCTCCTGTAATATTTATGGTATTGTTATTTACGTTAACACTTGCACCTGCTGAGGTGCCAAATAAAAATACACCTCTATTGGTAACGGGGTGGTTAACACCCGAACCATTGTTATTGTTTATAATGTTATATGAAATGTTTGCACCCCATTGATTGCTGTGATACACAGCAGCACATGCATTGGTTGCTCCCGTACCACCACCAAAGTTAATAATGGTGTTTCCGGTTGCTGCCGAATTGCCCCCAATATCATTATTCATATCGGCTAAAGTATAAGGCGAGGCATCGCCAAAACCCACCATCGAAATACCTGTATTTACATTTTGAATGGTATTACTGTAAAATTTATTGTTTGAACTTGCGCCACTTACACTTGTTACAATGGTAACCGTAGTAGCAGCCGTAGGTGTACATGCAGCTAAGGCTATACCATTTGACCCGCTAAAAAACAAAGAACTGCTACCGGTTGTATTGTTTCGATTTAAGGTTATAACACAATTCATAATCGTGTTATTGTTGGCGCCATCTGTAGAACTGGCTTTAAACAAACCAACTGCATACTCCATTTGCGTAGTTGGTGTAGTATTACCGGCCAGTTCGTTAAAGTTTATACCATCAATGGTAACATAGTCTGACCCATTTAAGCTCCACATACCATCAGGCGCAGCCGTATTGGCCAATGCCGTACCGGTGTAAGCAGTGATTACAGGATTTGCTCCTGCACCACTTTTCTGAAACACAATTTGATCGGTAACATTACCTGTGGCTGTTAAATTTAAGCGCGCTGTAAGTGCTTCGGTATGCCCTGCAGCAACGTTAAACACCACACCTCCCGCACCAACACCTTGGGCATTTAAGCTGTCAACGGCCGATTTAATGGTTGGGTAGTTGCCTGATGGGATAGTTTGTGTGCCAGATATTTGGGCAAAAGCAACATTGCCTATAAAAAACAGTAGCAACGAAAAAATTAGCATGCAATTAGCAATACTACTACGATGGTAATAGTTAAATTTCATCTTGAAGGGTTTTAAATTGTTCAAAGTAAATGATACAAATACCTTCTTACGGTATTTGAAGGGGTTATATCTTGTAGTTAATGGGGATGCCAAAAGTATATAAATGTATCTAACTTGAATTAAGTTTTTATCTACAACTTTCGATTTAACATATCTAACGGTTAAATTGTTTCGGAATAGTTTAAAATCACAACTTTCATTCCTGTTAAAACTAAACATGCTAATTTTAAATTTAATTTGTCTTTAATTTTAAGGTTTATAAAAAATGACACAAAAAAACATACACCTCTTAATTGCTGACGATCATGTGATTATTAGAAGGGGGTTGCGTTTTTTATTAGAAAGCATGACACCTGCTTGTCAAATTGATGAAACAGATTCGCAAAGGGGAATCATTAATGCATTAACATCTAAAATATACACACATTTAATTTTAGATATGCAGATGCAGGATGGCAATCTGTTAGATATTATTTCAAACATTACCGGTAATTATCCCCAAATTCAGATAATGATTTATACCATGAATTCAGAAGATTTGTATGGCTTACGGATGCTTAAATTAGGTGCTCATATTTTTCTTAATAAACAAACGCATGAAACCGATTTAAAACAGGCTTTGCAAGCATTTTTAAATAATCAACCTTATGTAAGCAGCCATTTATCCGACTTAATAAATGACAATAAGAAAAGAAAAAACAAAGATGCTTTTGCCAGCCTTTCCGATAGAGAACTTACCGTGCTAAATAATATTCTTGCAGGTAAGAGTTTAAAAGAAATTGCTATCAATCTCGACTTAAAAGCAAACACCGTTGCCACTTTTAAAGCCCGGATATTTGACAAATTAGGCGTTTCTAATCTGATTGACTTAAAAGCAGTAGTTGAAACGTATCAAAGAACCGGTAAATAAAAGTAACATGCTTAAATGGTTGTGTCTGGTTCTTTTAATAGCACTCTCAATAAATAATTTGAAGGGGCAAACAGGCTTTCATGTTTTGCATATTGATTCGCGCAAGGGTTTACCACAAAACCACATCCACTATATAACTTTTGATAAAAATGGTTTTATGTGGGGTTTAAGTGAGATGGGTATTTTTAGATATGATGGCATTCGGTTTACCGAATTTAAAGCCAATAAAAATTCGCAGCTATTAGATAATAACTATAGTGGTTTTATACAAATGTTTAATGGCGATTTAGCTATTGCCGATATACATGGTGGTGTTATTGAGATTGATTCGGCAAACATTACAAAAGTATCCGGCTCAAACATTAACAAACATGAAGTTGTAAAAATAAATGGCCTGTTTCCCGACCTGAATACTTATTCAAGAATATTCAATGCAGATAAAACCAATATAAATAAGGATGGTCAGATAGAACTGCCCTTAGTCTATACTTTTAACAAAAGGCAGCATCTGACTGCAAACAACCATAAAGTGTTTTTTTATTTGGACAACAAACTATCAGACTCGATTACATTGCCTGATTCAAATTGCAATTGGATCTTTTTAAGCAATCGTTTATTCTATTTCAATAACTCAAATGACCTTTTTGAATTAAAATTTGACGCTCCAAATTTTGTTGCAACACAACCCGTTTTTAGTGAAGCTTTAAAAAGAAAAAAAAACGATAAATTAAAAATATTTACTAACGATGCTAAAGGCAGTTGCCTGCAAATAAACAACAGTGTTTACTATGTTACTATTGTAAACAATTTAATAGTAAGTAAACTGATAATAGATTCGTTACCGCAAAGAGTTGACATAACCAATATAATTTATTGCGATAAAAATAAGGCCGCAGTTGTTAGCACAACATCAACCGGAATTTTTATTTATAAAGCACAACCTTTTAAAAGTATAATATATAACGGTGCTGACATTAATGCAACCAATTCCTTTTACAGTCAGGTGTATTTAGATAGTACAACCATATTAACCGACTGGAATCTGGAAGTAAACAGAAATGGAGCACAAAAATCGAAACGCAACATTCATCGCAATTATGAAGAAAACATTTTGCGTCACAATAATTTTCTTTACTACTGCCATGGTGATAGCCTATTAAAATTCGACTTAAAAACGCATACTAAAAAGTTAGTCAGTTACTCAAAACAAAGTCGGCCTTACACTTTTACAGTACATGCCGATTCGATAATTGTGGGCTATCGTAAAAAAATTTGTGTATTAAGGCATGATACTATTCAAACATTAATTGATTTTTCGAAGTACCGTTATAGTAATAACCCATTCCGGATTTATGTACTTGATAAGGATCACTTGTTTTTTTGTGCTTATAAAGGTGCTTATATCTGTAATTTGCAAACACAAATTATTGACACATTAAAACCACTACAAAACCAACTGGTGCATAATGCAGAAATGCATCAAGGTTTTTTGATAATCGGCACTTATGCTAATGGTTTTTATCTTTATATAAACAAGCAGCTAGTAAAAATGCCGCTGGATGAAGCCGGTTATCTTGCAACTACAAACAGTTTTTTAATTGATAGCCAAAATAATATATGGATAGGGACTAATAAGGGCCTTTATAAAACGGATTTTAATACCTTAATAAAATACTTTTACGACAATACAACAACCGTTTACTACACATACTACAATGAAGATGACGGCATGCTTACGTCCGAATTTAACGGAGGATGCACTTCATCGGCACTGCAATTAAAAAATGGTTATGCCAGCATGGTTTCTATGAATGGCTTGGTATGGTTTAAGCCCGAGCAAATGCAACATGCTACACTTAATAACAATATATACATAGACAAAATTTGGTTTGATAATGCGCTTACCGATAAAGCACTTGAAACAATACCCAAACAAACGGAACATATAAATATTGAACTGGCAACCGCTTATTGGGGTCATCCTCAAAATTTACAGTTAGCGTATCGTATAAAAGGGTTTAGCAAAATTTGGAAACCAATAGATGCCGAACGAAAATCTATTTACTTTTACAAACCGCCTGCAGGCAATTATGTTTTAGAAATCAGAAAATGTATTGGTAACAAAGCCAATGAATTTGCTTTACTTTCTATACCGTTTAGCGTAGAACAGAAACTTGTTGAGTCAAATATTTTTATTGTTGCAATATGCCTTGCTATTTTAACTTTCATTTTGGTGGTGGTAAAATTAGTTACTCAAAATATTCAACGTAAAAATAGACTACTTGAAAACAAAGTATTGCAACGTACAAATGAATTGCAAGTTGCAAACAACCAGCTAAAACAATCCATTGTAGCAAAAGATAAACTCATTTCCATTGTATCGCACGAAATTGTAACACCGCTTCGGTTTTTAGCAATGGTAGCCAAACAAACCGGCTCGAAACCCATGTCAGAAAAAAACTGGCTGCCGGCAATGAATGATATTAAAAATACCAGCGAAAGTTTATATAACAATGCGCAAAACATTCTGAACTGGATTAAACATCAGAACAAGCGTTTTAATGTTACAATAAACCATATTGCTTTAAGCGGCTTTTGTGATGAAATTACTACGGTATTTAACGAAATGGCGTTTGCTAAAAACATTCATTTTAAAAATGAAATTGCAGACGATACCATTATCAAATCAGATAAAAATATTTTAGGAATAATTGTAAACAACTTATTTAGCAATGCTGTAAAATTTACCGAAAATGGCACCATCACAATAACTTGCCAAATGCAAACCGAAAACTTTACGCTCACAATTACCGACACCGGAACCGGTATAAACCAACAACAAATGAATCGGATTCACGGTATCATCCAAAAAAACAATACAGAGGTTTCGTTTCACTCCGATAGCAGTGGCAATAATGGCTTGGGGTATTTAATAATTGTTGATTTGCTGTCGCTTTTAAATGGCAGCATAGCTATAAGCAGTAAATTAAACGAAGGAACCAAAGTAACTTTAACATTACCTATACAGTAACTGTTACAGTGTGTATTAATTACGCAACTACTTTACTTCTTTAAGCATTAATAAATACGTTGGAAAATGGTCGCTATAACCTGCTATGTAAATATTAAAATCGTAGGTGCGTTTTGCATAACCTTTATATCGGCCTGTTTGCTGCAACATAAACTGCTTCTTAAAAATCATTGCTTTCTGAAAATGAAACCCTGTTTGTTTGGTATCTAACCAGGCTTTTGAAACAATAATCTGATCAAATAAATTCCAGGCATCGTTATAAGCTAAGGTGCCAATACCATTTTTGTATAAATCAACCCAGGGATTAAAAAACCCTCCTTCTTTTACCTTTTCCAGATCACCGGTTGCTCCAATTACATGCGTAACACTGGGGCTAACCGGGTCGTCATTTAAATCGCCCATGAGTACAATTTTGGCTTGTAAATTTACTTTCAATATCGAATCCATTTTTGCCTTGGCAACACTTGCAGCTAATGCACGCCATGGTGCGCTGGCCTCTTCGCCTCCCCGTCTGGATGGCCAATGGTTAACAAACACGTGCATGTCTTCCCCATCAAGCAAGCCATTAACGTATAAAATATCGCGCGTTTTGCGGGCTGTGCCATCATCATTTTTTAATGGCACATTAAGGCTTTCGCTATAAAGTGGTTTAAAATATTTTGGGTTGTACAACATAGCCACATCCACACCACGTTCGTCAGGCGAATGGTAATGCACGGTTTGCCAGTTTCGTTTTTTAAGTTTATGTGTTTGCGCCAAATCTTTAAGTACTTGCTCATTTTCAACTTCGGCAACGCCCATTATTGCAGCACCATCGGGTGTATAGTCGGTTCCTATTTGTGATAGGACATCTGATAAATGCTCCAACTTATCCAGATATACTTTTGGGGTATAATTTTTTTGACCTTCGGGTGTAAACTCTTCATCATTTACCAACGGATCATTAATCGTATCGTATAAGTTTTCTAAATTATAAAAGCCGATAACGGCTACCTTATACTTTTTATCCTGGCCACTAGCAATCAGTACCAGAAAAAATCCAAAAAACAATAAACAATTACGTAACAACATATTTAGGTATTTGCAGCAAACATATAAAAGCCATTACATTGAACTAAAAAATTTTTGTATAATCTGGCAGCTGCTAATTCTTATCAATATCATCTTGTTTTATTAAGGTTTTGGTAACCATATTTAATATTACTTTGCCGCCCATTTAACTGATTTGAATTTATGTTTAAAAAATACTTGCTATTAATTTTAGGGCTTTTGGTTTTTGAAACCCTATATGCGCAAAATGCATTGTTAAAAGGCGTTTTGATAGACGAAGAACATAACACGATTATTACCAAAGCCACCGTTAGTTTAAGGGGCACATCCTATGTTGCCGAAGTAAATGCCAATGGTTATTTTGAAATAAAAGAGTTGCCTTACGGTAGCTATACCTTGCTTATTGAAGCCAATGCTTTTATTGATTATAATAAAGATGTGGTTATAAATAAAGCTGTGGTTGATTTAGGTAATTTGGCTTTACAACATGCTAACCCACAAGAAACCACACAAGATATACCGGTAGTTACCCTCACCGAAAGCGATTTAAAAGACAATGGTTCGCAAAACGTTGCAAGCAGTTTATCGGCAAGTCGTGATGCATTTTTATCGGCCATTACTTTTTCGTTTTCAGTGGCACGTTTTCAGGCACGTGGCTATGATAATGATAACGTACCCACGTATATGAATGGCGCACCCATGCAGGACTTAACCTCGGGACGTACACAATTTTTTACCTGGACAGGGTTAAATGATGTAATGCGTGGCCGCGAAAATACGTATGGCTTGGCCGCAGGCACGTATGCATTTGGTGGTGTTGGCGGATCGTTTTTTATTGACTCGCGCGCCTCACATCAACGCAAACAATTTCAAGTGAGTTTTGCCAAAGGCAACCGTAGCTACGACAATCGTTTAATGGCTACATACGGTAGCGGTTTGTTAAAAGGTGGTTGGAGCGTGGCTGCAACTTTTTCGCGCAGGTGGGCTGACGAAGGTTATGTAAAAGGTACTTTTTATGATGGTACTTCTTACTTCTTATCCGTTGAAAAAATAATAAACAACAAACACTTTCTTTCGCTTACGGGCTTTGGCGCACCGGTAACTAATGGCCGTACATCGCCCGCTGTACAAGAAATGCTCGACCTTGCCGGCACTAACTATTACAATGCCAACTGGGGTTATCAAAACGGCAAAGTGCGTAACGTAAGTGTAGCACAAAATCACTTACCTACAGCCATATTAAGTTGGGAATGGAAACCAACCCCAACATCAAACCTGATGACTGCCATAAGCACCGTTAACGGTAAAAGTAAAGTATCTGCTTTCGACTGGTTTAATGCAACCGATCCGCGAGCCGATTTTTATCGCAAATTGCCCAGTTTTATTGAAGACAGTGCAACGGCTGCTCAGGTTGCGCAACTGTTACGCGATAACGAAGCCGAGCGTCAAATTAAATGGGATGAATTATATCACACCAACTATAACAGCATTGCCACCATTTATAATGTTGATGGCATTGCCGGAAATAACGTTACCGGTGTACGTTCCAGGTATATTGTAGAAGATCGCATCACCAAAATAAATAAACTTAATTTCAATACATACTATAACAACATTATAAACGACAAGCTAACACTTACTGCCGGTGCTACACATCAAAGGCAAAACAGTGCTTTTTACAAGGAAGTTAACGATTTATTGGGAGGCGAATTTTATGTTGATTACAATCAGTTTGCCGAGCAAGATTATCCGGGCAACACCGATGCATTACAAAACGATTTAAATAACCCCAACCGCATTTTAAAAGTAGGCGATAAGTTTGGCTACCATTATGTAGCACATGTAAATCGAACCAATGCATGGATACAACCCCAGTTAAAACTTAATAAGGTTGATTTATTTATTGCATTAGATGTTTCGCATACAGCATTTTATCGCGATGGCAAAGTACGTAACGGTATTTTTAGCGAAAACTCTTATGGCAAATCCGATAAACAAAGCTTTACCAATGCAGCCATTAAAGGCGGTGCTACTTATAAAATTAATGGGCGTAATTATGTATTTGCCAATGTAGCCACGCTTACACGTGCACCCCTTTTCGAAAACGCATTTGTATCGGCACGCACACGCAACAGTATTATTGACAACTTAACGGACGAAAAAATAACTTCGGTTGAAGGTGGTTATATGCTTAAAGCGCCCAAACTTAAAGCACGCGTTGTTGGTTACTACACGCAATTTAACGATGGCGTTAATGTGATGAGTTTTTATCATGACGATTTCCGAACGTTTGTAAACTACTCGTTAACCAATATTGATAAAGTTAACACCGGTTTAGAATTGGCAGTTGATGCAAATTTAGGCAAAGGTTTTAGCGCTGTTGCTGTAGCTTCTATAGGCCAAAACCGTTATACATCGCGGCAGTTTGGAACGCTTACACAAGACAACAGCGACACCGTACTTGCCAGCGAAACTATTTACATTAAAAATTTTAAAGTTGGTGGTACACAAGCCGCTTATATGTTGGGCATATCATATCGCTCACCTAAATTTTGGTTCTTAAGTTTAAATGTAAATTATTTCGATAAAATTTTTGTAGAAGCCAACCCGGCTCGCAGAACACAAGCTGCTGTTGATTTAGTGGACCCACAAAGCGAAAACTGGGACAAAATTATTAACCAACAACAACTTGACGGACAACTAACAGTTGATTTCTTTGGTGGCTATTCTTACAAGCTAAATAATAAATTTAAAAACTTAAAACGTCAATCGTTTATTGTTCTAAACATTGGTGTAAACAACTTGCTAAACAACACCGATTTCAGAACCAGTGGTTTCGAGCAATTACGCTACGACTTTAATGATAAAAACCCCGAAAAATTTCCGGCAAAATATTTTTACAGTTTCGGAACAACCTTTTTTGCCAACCTCACTTTACGTTTCAATTAATATAAACATTTGCTTAGTATAAAATCACATTGCATGAAAAGCTTTATTAAATCATTAACCGGTTTGCTATTTATTTTAATGATGTCGGGTGTTACATCCTGTGTAAAAAAAGAATATGACGAACCACCAACCGATGGTACCAACCCCAACATTACAGTTACGCATACCATTGCCCAAATAAAAGCAATGTATGCCGGCACACCTTTGCGTATCGACTCCGATTATGTTATAAGTGGTGTGGTAATAGCCGATGATAAATCGGGCAATTTTTATAAATCTGTAGTCATTCAAGACTCAACAGCCGGTATCGCTATCAGGTTAGATCAGAGTGATTTTTACACCGATTTTCCGGCAGGCAGGTTGTTATTCATCAAATGTAAAGGCCTATATATTGGCGATTATGGCGGCCTGATTCAAATGGGAGGTTATGTAGATAACAGCGGCAGTACACCCAGTGTTGAACCGATACCCAATTCGCTTATCAGCAGTATTATTTTAAAAGGTACGTATAATATGCCCGTTACACCAAAGGTGGTTACCATCAATCAGCTTACCAGCAACTTACAAAACACGTTAATTCAGCTTAACGATGTACAGTTTGCAAACAGCGATTTGGGTAAAACCTATGCCGATGCAGTAAATCAAATGTCGGCCAACCGCACTGTTGAAGACTGTAATGGCAATACAACCATATTGCGCAGCAGTGGCTTTGCATTGTTTGCATCACAAGTATTGCCTGCTAAAAAAGGTAAATTGGTTGCAGTGTATCAGGAGTTTAATGGCGATGCACAATTGCTGATACGCGATGTAACTGATGTAATGTTTGATTCGGCACGCTGTGGCTCTACACCACCAACGGGCGCTATGGATTTAAATGACTTTAGAGCTGCATTTGCCACCAGTAGTACCTGCCCTTCGGTTACAGTTAAAGGCATTGTTATTTCCGACAGAGCTAATGGCAATATAGACAGCAAAAACTTAGTAATACAAGATAGTACCGGTGGTATAACGGTGCGGTTTACAGCAGCACATAGTTTTAATAAAGGCGATGAGGTAGAAGTAGTAGCGGCAGGCTTATCGTTTAATGAGTTTAATGGCTTACTTCAAATAAACAATGCCCCGTTAACTAATGCTACATTTAAAAGCAGTGGCAATAATGTTACACCACGCATTGCAACATTTGCACAAATAAATACCAATGCCGAGGCATGGGAATCAACGCTAATTCAAATAAATACAGTATCGTTTCCGTCAAGTGGTGGCAATTATTCAGGCACCGTTACATTAACCGATGCATCGGGCACCATGCCATTATACACGCGTACCGGAGCCACTTTTGCAAATACAGCATATCCCAATACCGGTACACACAGTGTAACAGCCGTATTATACCCATTTAATGGGCCACAGCTAACCATACGCAGCACTACAGATGTGCAATAAATAGCAACACTTAATAAGAAAAGCGCGTCAAATTGATGCGCTTTTCTTTTGAATACATTCTTGTTACACTTACTATATAGGACTAATGACTATTAAAAAAAATTTTACGGCTCTTTTCTTGCTGTTACAAACCTTTGCCCATGCACAAAGTATTAATGTGGTGCGTAGTATGCCAACAGGCAGTACGGTTACCGTATCGGGTATTGTAACCAACGGTGCTGAGTTTGGCAATAACACACGCTATCTGCAAGATGCTACAGCAGGTATAAACGGCTTTAGCAACAGTTTAAGCAATGTACAGCGTGGCGATGAAGTAACACTAACGGGTGTGCTATACGATTTTAATGGTTTACTCGAGCTTTCGCCTGTATCGTTAGTGGTTGTAAATTCGAATGGTAACACATTACCACAACCGGTATCAATTACACCTACACAAATGGGCGAAACCTACGAGTCGCAATTGGTACAAATTCAAAATGCTGTTTTTACCAATGGGGGTCAAACATTTAATGGAAGTACAAATTACACTTATAGCGCCAATGGCCAATCCGGTACCATACGCATAAATGGCAACAGCAATTTAGTGGGCACTATAATACCTACACAACCTGTTAGTATTACCGGCATTTGCTCACAGTTTTTTGCAAACTATCAGCTATTACCGCGCGATGTTAGCGATATTAGTTTATCGAGCAGTTTAATAATGACTCAGTTACCCGAAGCATCCAACATCAGCACCACAGGCTTTAGGGTATCGTGGCAAACCAATTTACTGCCAGCACAATCGTACATTGTTTATGGTAAAACACCTGCTTTAGAATTGGGTATGGCACCTGCAATAGCAGGAACCACCAGCGAAGTGTTTGTAACCGGTGCCATGCCCAGCGAATTGTATTACATGCGTTGTTTTTCGGTTTTAGGTACCGATACCGCTGCAAGCGCTGTGGGTGTTTTTATAACTCAATCGGTAAGCAGTGGCAAAACCATTTGTTACTTTAATAAGAGTGTTGATAACAGTGTATCCACAACAACGCCAGCCATTACATTACCTAATACCATTGACGATACTTTAATCGCATATATCAATCGTGCCAAACAAAGTATTGATGTAGCCATATATAATTTTAATCAAACCAACCTGAGCGATATTGCCGGTGCGTTAAACAATGCTTACACAAGCGGCAAAACCGTGCGCTTAATTTATAACAGCAATACCAGCAATACAGCTTTAACTTTATTAAATCCCGGCATTAATTTAATAGGTAGCCCCAATGCACCGGGCTATGGCATTATGCACAATAAATTTGTAGTTATTGATGCTTATTCGAACAATGCAAACGATGCTTTGGTATGGACTGGTAGCACCAACTGGACTGAAGGACAGATTAATGATGATGCCAATAATGTAATAATTATTCAGGATAAAAGTTTGGCTATTGCTTATACATTAGAGTTTAATGAAATGTATGGCAGCCCTACATCAACGCCTAATACAACTGCTGCTAAATTTGGTTTCGATAAAGGTGACAATACACCGCATGAATTTGTAGTTGGTGGTAAGCGTTTGCAGTGTTATTTCAGCCCAACTGATAATGTAAACAACAGGATTATTGAAACATTAAATACAGCACAATCAACCTGCTATTTTGCATTGCTGTCGTTTACACGTTTCGATGTTGCTTCTACGATTGATGTTTTAACACAGCAAATATTTTTAACGGCTGGCATCATTGATGATTCGTCAGGCAGTGCCAGTACTGCTTATAATATTATGAGTCCGGTTATGGGCAATAAATTGCAAGTATATAACCATGCCATTCATACAGGCGTTATGCATCATAAATATGCCATTATAGATGAAAGTGCAGTTAACAGCGATCCACAAGTATTAACCGGTTCGCATAACTGGAGTAGCTCGGCAACGCAACGTAATGATGAGAACACTGTAATTGTGCATGATGCTACAATTGCCAATCAGTATTATCAGGAGTTTTACAAACGGTTTTATGAGAACGGTGGCGTTTTGGCAATAGATAATAATAATAGCCTGTTACAAAGTTTTATACTGTATCCCAATCCTTCGAACGGTACATTTAAACTTCAGGTTAATTTAGCTCAAGTTTCAAATATCAAAGTAACTGTTATTGATATGCATGGCCGTGTGGTATTTCAGAATGAAACAGAAACAACTGAAAAAATCTGGCAGCAAAATTTAACTTTAAATGTAACAGCCGGCATATACGTAGTTAAAGTAACAGCCGGAACCGAAGTGCTTACACAAAAATTATTAGTTCAATAAATACTACTGTAAAAAATCATTAACGGTACCAAACATCCAATTTGGCGATTCGGCATGCACCCAATGGCCTACATTGGGTTCGGTTGCAAATGTGGCAAACGGAAAAAGTATATTAATTAAATTAGAATCGTTGGAGGTTATATAATTCGATTTGCCCCCATTTATAAACAGTGCCGGCCTTTGAAACGGCTTACCTGTTACAGCAGCACCAACCTGATCAATATTTGAAGCTATTGCATCTAAATTAAAGCGCCATGCTAATTGTGTGTCAGTTTTCCAGTATAAATTTTTGAGCAGAAACTGCCGCGTTCCTGCATCATCAATAAATGGTTCTAAAAATGGTTCGGCCATATTGCGTGATGTAAGTTGGTGTAATGGCACAGCATATAATCCATTTATAATACTTTGATGATGTGGCTTATAATATCGGGGGGCAATATCAACTACAATAAGTTTTTGTATAGCCTGATAATTTAACGCCACATACATGGCAACTTTACCGCCCAATGAATGGCCCATTAAAGTTACATCCTGCAAACTATTGCGCTCGATAAACGCAACTACATCCTGTGCCATGGCCGCATGTGTAAACACAATATCGTGAGGCGATTTGCCATGATTACGCAAGTCAATAACATATACCGTATGCGTAGTTGCCCACCGCTTGGCAAGTGTAAGCCAATTGTCGCTTTGGCCAAACAAGCCGTGCAAAATTAATAGCGGCTTGCCGCTGCCTAACTGGTAATAATTTAATTCCATGTGCTATTACTTTATCCAACACAAATCTATTGAAGCGAATTTAAAAAATGGATGTATGCATATCAGAATTAGCAAATGGATTTATTAGATATAATTGTATTTAAATTTTTATCAGCATTAATACTTAAAAAATATACATGCATACAAACATCGAAATAACGCCAGGCACAACAGCACATGTGGAAGCAGCTTTTGCCCTGGTTAAGGAATTAGCCGAATTTGAAAACGGATTAGATCAGGTAAGTAACACGGCATCGCAAATGTTGCTTGATGGATTTGGCCCTGACCCATGTTTTAGTTTACTGGTAGCGTTAGAAAACCAGGTTGTGGTAGGTATTGCCATTTACTTTACCAAATACTCGACCTGGAAAGGCAAAGGCATTTACCTTGAAGATATTGTTGTTACAAAGGCACATCGGGGTAAAGGAATTGGCAAAATGTTATTTGATGCCGTTTGGCTAGAGGCCCAAAAACAAAATGCACATCAGTTGCACTGGCAGGTGCTCGATTGGAATAAGGAAGCTATTTCGTTTTATAAAAAGTATCCGGCTACTTTTGATCAGGAGTGGATTAATTGTAAAATCTGCTGGTAGTTTATTGTTACATTTTGTAGTTCGATCAATGCAAGTGTTCTGACCACAAAATTACCAGGACCCACCTGCACCACCTCCACCAAAACTTCCGCCACCAAAACCTCCAAAACCACCGCCACCACCAAAGCCGCCACCGCCTCCACCACCACCCCAAAAACCACCACCGCGGTTATTATGGCGCGATGCAGCGTTTATAATATTCCACGCTACCCAAAATGGTACATTATTCATTATTGAATAACGTTTAACCGAACGATAAGTGGTAAACAGACCGATAGAAATAATTATAACAACAATAAAAAGTACGGTTAGTAAGCTGCCTGTATCAATTCGTTTTTTTGATTTGCCACTACCTGTATATTCACCTGCTGCTGCCAGCATAATGCTATTAATACCATTATCAATACCTTGATAATAATTACCACCTTTAAAATAAGGCAGTATTTCATTGCGAAGTATGGTGCCCAGTTTTCCATCGTTTAAAGCACCTTCCATACCATAACCGGTTGCAATAAAAGCTTTACGGTCGGCTACGGATACTAAAATAAGTAAGCCATTATTTTTACCTTTTTCTCCAATGCCCCATTTATTACCCAACTTAAAAGCATAATCGTCAATGGGGTATCCGTCTAAACTTTGCAGGGTAACTATTGCAATCTGTGTAGAAGTGCTATCGGCATAGGTTACCAATTTTATCTCGAGCGCTTGCGACTCTTCTGTGCTGAAAATTCCTGCAAAATCGTTAACCAAGTGTGGCGGGTTTGGCCTATCGGGCAAAGTTTGCGCCAAGCCCATGCTTAAACTTAAGCTTAGTATGCATAGCAGGGCTAACATGTGTGCACACTTTTTTATCATTACCGTTTTCATATCAATCGCCAAACACTACATCATTTTGTAACTCATTGGTATCGTCATGTGCGCGCGGAAAATGTTTACTTAACGCTTCGCCTGCTTTGCTTATGCCTGCAATAATACCTTCGGTTAAATTACCTTGCTTAAAGTGCATAAGCATAGCTTCTTTGGCCTCATTCCAAAAATCGATACCAACTTTAAGGTGTATGCCTGTATCGCCAATAATGGCGTATTTATGATCATCAACAGAAAGGTAAATTAAAACGCCATGACGTAATAGCGTTTTGTGCATTTGCAGTTTTTCGAAAACCATAATGGCTCTGTCTATTGCCTCCGTGTTGTGGCAATGGTCGTCAACAAATACGCGCAACTCGCCCGATGTAGTTAGCTCGGCTTTTTCAATGGCATCTTTAATTGCCTGCCGTTGTTGCTCATTAAAATAATCAGGCGCACGCACAACACTTAGAATTTAACGGTTGGTGCTTTTTCGCTGCCGGGCGATGACTCGAAGAAACCTTTTGTTTTAAAGCCAAACATGCCTGCTATTAAATTGCGTGGAAATGTTTGTATGGATACGTTATATGCTTTGGCTGTTTCGTTAAAATTATCGCGTGCAACGGCAATACGGTTTTCAGTACCTGCCAATTCATCCTGCAATTTTAAAAATCCTTCATTGGCTTTAAGGTTCGGATATTGCTCAACGGTAACCAATAAGCGACTTAAGCTGCCTTTTAATTGATCTTGCGCTGCTTGAAATTCAGCAATTTTTTCGGGCGATAAATCGCTGGCATCAACCTTAACTTGCGTTGCGGCCGCACGTGCTTCTATTACTGATACCAGGGTTGATTTTTCGAAATCGGCATAGCCTTTTACCGTATTTACCAAATTGTCAATTAAATCGGCCCTGCGTTGATATTGCGTTTCAACTTTTGCCCAACTGTTTTGTGTTTCAACATTAAGCTTTACCATGCCATTGTACATGCTGCCTAACATTAAAACCAGCAATACAAGTACACCAATAATAATCCACGATTTTTTCATTTTTTTTATTTTAGTTATTTGACGCAAACCTATTTAATAAATTTTACTTCTAAATAGTTTACTAGTTTTTCAGTAGATAAACAGTTTTATAAATTGTTACAAAATTTTTAAACCCTTTTTATTACAATACTTTGCCAGCGTTTATAGCTGCAAGCAATGCATCGGCATGTTGTGTGCCTATTAAATATTTTAAGCCCTCGTTATCAGTAAGTTCTACTGCTTTGTTGCCATGTGTATAAAAACGGATGGTGCCTTTAAAGTGCAAGTTGTAGGTAGGATTATTAAAACGGTAACCCTGATAATCGGTAACGATAGCCTGCTTGATGTGCTTTAAATTTATTTTCACTTTTTTCATCGTCCACAAACCGGTAATAACCAGGTTGTTTGCAATAACCTGTGTATGTAAATGCACTACAAAAAACATGGCAACCGTTATTATTAAAATAATGTTGCCTATCCATAGCAGTAAATCGCCATCGGTTTGGCGGTTAGTGGTAAAGTAATAAGCTACATAACAAAATGCGGCCAGTGCTAACCTGAATGTAAGTGTAAAGGCATTAAAACCCAATCGTTGTTTCTCGTCAAAATTCATAGTTTATACAAAGATTAAAAGCGAAGCTATTATTTTAAAAACAGCATTTCAAAATCAGGTTGTTAAACAAATTGCCATTTAATTTTTATAACACTTTTTGTTTGTGGTGTTACCTTAAATCTTTCATCAAGGCGATAACCCACCACCCAGGCAATTTGATTATTTACAATAAGTAAGGGCACCTTACTTTTTTCGAATTGTGATATTTTAAGGTCAATAAAAAAATCGCTTAGTTTCTTTTTGCCTTTCATTCCTAAAGGGAAAAAAAAATCGCCAGCCTGCCAGTTTCTAAAGTTTATAGGAAATGAAATTTTAGATGCATCAAAGCAGGCCGTATATACATCGCTGTGATTTAGCTGCTCAAAAGAAAAGTTATTTATGTTTTCGAAAGTTATTGTAGTGGTTTGATTGCAAAATGTAATAGCCTGGTTTATAACGAAGGGATAGCATGGCATTTCTTCTAACTTTTTAATACATACCGCATCTCTGTTTACTAACGCTACATGACTTTTAGAATATATTTTTTTGCCGGTTTCGCCTTTTGTCATTGCCAACCAAAGGTTTTCTAAATCGGTGTTATTAAATCCATAATCGTTTAATAAATAAAATAATAAAGCATTACCGGCTGCATGTTGCATTAGCGGTTTTATGGGCATGTCCACCATTTGGCCACGAATTAAAAATTGCGCTTTAAGTTGTGGCAAAAAGGTTTCTAATATTATTTCGGCAGCATGAAAATGTCGGGCATTTTGGACAAACGTTTGTTCAACAATTGGATTAATGCATTTTAAAACCGGTATTATCTGATGCCTTATTTTATTGCGTATATAGGTATCGTTATCGTTACTTACATCATGGCGCCAGGTTATGTGGTTTTCAGTTGCATAGGCTCTTATAGTTGCAGCATCTGTAAAAAGCATGGGCCTGATGCAGTTTTTTTGTTGCAATATGCCATGCATGCCTGCCAAGCCTGTGCCGCGAAGCTGATTAATTAAAATGGTTTCGGTTACATCGGTTTGATGATGTGCTGTAGCAAAAGCAATAGCATTTAATTGCAAACGCATATCTTCAAACCAGGCATACCGCAACGTGCGTGCCTTCATTTGTGTTGAGCCTGTTTGCACTTCAAAATCACTTTTGCTAAAGTTTTTTATAAAGCAAGGTAATCCATAAGCAGTTGCTGTTTGTTTTACAAAATTTTCATCGGCTACACTATCGGCACCACGCAGGTTAAAATTACAATGCAACACAGCTACTTTCAAATTACATTTAAGCATCAGATGCAGCATAACCATACTGTCAACACCGCCACTTACCGTGGCTAAAACCAGGGCATTACCGGGCACTTGTAATTTTTGCCAATAAGACTTAAATGCATTTAGCATGGCTGCAATTTGAATAAAATCTGTTTTAATGCATTATTATTAAAAGCGAATTTTCCGGCATTCCTTAAAACGAAAACACCCCTAAAACAAATGTTTTAGGGGTGTTTTTAAATTAAAATTTCAATATTTAATAAAACAGTTTTTGAGAAACTACTTTATCGGCATTAATCAGGGAGATGGTATAAATACCATTGCTTAAAGCCACCGGAATTTTAATACTGTTTTCGCCATTACGGGCATGGTTGTTTTCGCCTTGCGCTACCACACGACCCATTAAATCGGTAATCATGTAATTGTATGGTAAATCGCTATCGTATGTAAAGTTTACCAACAGGCTGTTATCCTGATTGGTAACTACACTGTTTATTACAAAGCTGCCATCGGCACCAAAACGAACCGGAATTGCTTTTGAATACGTAACGTTTCCATCATTATAAGCAGTAGCCAAGCGATAATATTGCAAACCATTTAATGGTGTATTATCCCAGCCATCGTAACGCAATACATTGGCCGATGGGCCTAATGGCATACGCGCAAGTACGGGCTCAAACGAGTTTAAGTCGGCCGTACGTTCAACTTCATATTGCACAACATTGTTTTCAGTAATCACATCCCACCATAATTTTACGCGTTTATCAACAGGCTTGGCATCAAAATTTAATAAAGTTATTGGTAATGGTGCCTGGCCCACCGTATTGTTTATGATAGCCCACATTACATACGAGGCATCTAATGCCAATGGGCGTGTAACAGACGATATACCTGCTGCCGAGGCATCGGTTTGGCCGGCTACAGGGGCACTCCAACCGGGTACGGCACCGGTTAACTCATAACGCTGTGCTTTCATATTGCCTGCTGCATAAGCAGCTGTACCGGTACCTTCTGCAGTTTCATTATACTCAAATGTCATGGTGCCGGTAATAGCGCCTGCAGTTGAGCGGCCTATATACCAGAAACGATCTACAGTCCAGGGTGTGGCATCAACAATGGTTGGGTTGGTAGTCATGGTTAATACCCTTGTTGGTGCCGGTAATGCCGGATTTGCATATGGTGTGTTGTTACCAGCAGTAGCATAGGTAGCTACTGTTACATTGCCCAAATCGCCTGATGTTGGATTAATTATTACATCAAAAATATTGGCACCACTACCGCCTTTAAACGGCATACTATGTACACCGGTGTTGGTTCCAATAGCCCAGGTAAATTTACTGTTCATATTACCGGTGGCTGCATCCTCGCTGCGCAGCCAGCCTGCACCCGTAACTAAATGCGATGCCAATCCATTTTTAAGCCTAAACTCCTTACCATTAAGCATAAACTCGCCATTGGCCAATGCCAATGAATCGGCTAAGGCACCTAAAGCATTTGCTGTTGCTGAAGCCTGCCTTACCGGGAAATTACCGGCACTTACTTTATTAATAGTAAGCCTGTTAAATATGGTTGATGAATTACGGCTACTGGTAATTTCTTGTGCGGCATCGGCTGTTAATGCCAAGCCGGGTACACCTGTGTAGTAAGTTGGGTTGGGTGCCAATAAGCCGGGCGAGTTGGCTAAGTTACGACCCACAGGGTCGAATATTACATGGCTGTAACCGGCCACAAAACCGCTATCGCCCACAAGGCTGTAAACCGGTGTTATATCGTAAGGCTGTGTACGTATTAAATTGTTGTTGTTATAAATATCGCCACCTATGGTTATTGGAAATACCTGATAAGGCCTTTGTTTACGGAATTTAATACGTGGCCGTTGTGCCGATACTACACCAGTTACTGCTGCAGCACCACCCGAATAACGGCCTTGTCCGTCAATATTCCAGCCAGTAATTGTTGCACCGGGTGCGTTAAAATTAAGTGCTAATGTTCTAAATCCCGATGTTGCTTCAACGTATAAGACATACGTTTTTAAAGGAACAGGAGCTATTTGTGTATTATATTCGAAAGAAAGCACTAAGTCATTGCCATCCCAAACCAAAGGCGTGGTTAAGGTAACGGTATAAAAATTACCATTAAACTCAGTACCTCCTGCTGCATTGGGCATATTCAAATTAAGTGTAGTACCGGCCCCACCATACAAAACCGTTGTTGATGCTACGTTTACATCAGCGGCTTCAACTGCAACTTTTACACCTGCAACTAATGGAAAGGGGAATACAGGCATTGAAGTCATTGAAAATGCACGAATACGAAAGTTTTGCCATGATGATGGCGCTGCCGGGGCTAAGGTAATGGAGTGTACTTCGAAGCTTAAATGTGTGATTCTATCGCCTACTTTCCAACCGTATGTTGAAGCCAATTCGGCCTGCGTATATTGTATTTGCGTCTTACCTTGTGAGTTTGTTCTGAAAGGTGTAATAGTTGCCAAACCGGTGCCTAATGGTGGTATGGTAGTTTTGCCGGGCACATAGGCTTGCACATCATTACTGCTGGTAACATTAAGGCTGCTATAACCTGCCGATGCACCAAAACCTATATTTATATCGTCTAACACGCGTAACGATGCATTGTTGGCCGCATCAATATTAAGGCGGGCACCGTTTTGTATGTTAATCATACGGGCACCGGCCTGTACGGTATCTTTAATAGTTGGGTAAAAGAAAGGCGCTGAAGTAATCGGTATGTAAGCTACATCATTAAAAGTAGGTTTGGCCGGGCACCAGTTCGATGGGTCGCCCCAATCGTTACTGGCACTGCCTAACCACTTACAAACATTGCTGGTAGGTGTAGGGCAATCGTCTAATACGGTAACGGTATAGTCCTCAGTTTCGCCAAAGGTGTAGGATTGAAACGGATGTATGTTTGAGCTTGCAAAAACTTCGCGCACACGCAAACGCACATTACCTAAAAATATTGGGCCTATTGATGCATGAGGCAATTGGTTTACATCACCGGCATCGGCTACAACATCACTTTTTGCAGGTACATTAATGTTCCAGCTCGATAGCGCAGCCCAGGTAACTAAGGGCAATATCATGTTGGCAACACCACCTACTTGTACTTTAGTGCCATAATTTTCAGTGATAGGGCCACCAGCACCTGTATAAGTATCGTCAAAATCGCCATCTTTATTCCAATCAATAAATACAGCAACTCCATTGCTACTGGGCCAGGTACCGCATTGTGCCTGTAATATGTATGGTGCGCTTCCGGTTCGCACACCCTCACCCACTGTATATTGTGTGGTGCGCTCCATATAGGGGCCTTTATTTTCGGGCTTAAATTGTGTATAATCGGGTGGATGGCAGGCAAAGCGGTTGCAATAGGTACCGGTTACTAAACAGGGTGCACAAAAAACATCATGCAGGTAATTATCAATCCGAATACTTGGATTTTCACCAACACTTTTAACTGCACTAATAAAATCGTTGCTATTGTATTGCGCCCACGAAGTACCTGTACTCATGGTTGGTATGTTATATGCCTGGTCAACTTGCCTTTTAATACCAAAACTTTGTACCGGTATGGGTGTAGTAGCTACATTGGCACTTGACGTACTTTGGCCCCAGGCTAAGCAAGATAATGGCACGGGCGTACGCACAATAGCAAACTGTAACTCGGCACCAATAAAATTACCGGTAACAGCACCTGCAGCAACGTTACAGACAAACCACACATAGTTATCTTCGCCCGGGTTTAATGCCATGGTAACAGGGGTTAAAGGGGCTGCACAAGCTGCTGCATACCAGCCAAAATTTAATAAGCCTGCCGAACCCGGAAACTGTATAGCATTTACCGGCATACTAACAGGGCCACCCGTAGTATTAAACAGCGGGCTACCACCTGTAAAGTACGATGCACTGCCTGTTACATCCGTTGCCCAAGCCGTACTTTGGCTTACTGAGTAAGCAATACCATCTAACCTGAGTGGTGTTAAACTACCCCTGGTTTTAACTTTTAAACCCAATAAAACCTGATCAGTACTGCCTTTACCCACATCGGCACCTTCCTGGTAAAAAAGCTCGGCACCGGTAACAACTTGTGTAGTTGCCCACTCGGGTATATTAAAATTATCAAAATATATATTGTTACCACCGGCACTGTAACCCTTTACTATTACATATACACTGCTGTTGCCACCACTTGCGCCCACAAAGGCAGGTAAGTTTGGTATTTGAAAAGTATATCGGTTCCATCCTGCAATTGCAGCTACAGGCGCTTGTGTACTGCTGCGGTGTATGCGGTTAATACCGGCACCGGCAGCCACAGCATTAATGTGGGTAACATCCAATAAGGTAGCACCGGTAATATCGGGTGTGGTATTTAAATAAACTTCAACATAATCTAAAACTGCTGCAGGGCCTGCACTGTTATCCCTAAAAATACTGATACCTATGGTATCTAAAAAACCGGCAGCATTGTAGGTGGTATGGCCGCTAAAATCGAATGAACGTGTTGCTAAAAATGCAGCACTGGTTGCAGCAGCAAAGTTAATATCGGGCGACCCGGTAGGATATCCTGTATTACGGTTGATGTACCTAACAAACCCCGCACCCAACGGAAAGCCAATTACGTTTTGATTTACGGCTGCTGCATTAGCAGGCAAAGTTACCCATTGAAAATCGTTAGGGGCTGTACCCAAGCCGGTAATTTTACCCTGAACCCAATCGGTAGTGTTTATTTTTTTGTTGGGGTTGGCTATATTGTATGGGATTGTAGTTGCAAAAACCTCCTTAATGTAGCTGGTAGGTGCTTGTGCCCAAATAGGAATAAAAGGATAAAAAATAAGCGAAAACAGCAGGGCAAATCTACGTATATTACCTATGGTAGTAGATGTTTTTTCCATGTTAATTTGTATTAAATAATTATAGGGTAAATTTTGAGTGGGGGATATTAAAGCCCAAATATAAAAATTAATAGAATTTTCAAGCATTATTAACATTAATTTCTGACCATTGATATAAAAAGCTTATGGCTCAAATTTAAAAATACGTTTCCTGATAAGGAGCGGTTTTAAAACATTGCCAAACCAAAAATTAAACGAAACACGGAATATCCGTATCAGAAAACGCGCCATAATTATATGCAAGTAATTGATTTACTGCACTTTGCACAACATGAACCCTACTTTATGCTTTGCCAGCATGGGCCACAGCAATATACTGCAGGCTTAGGTTTGTATGATTGTATTAGCAGTGAAGCCGGTTGGGAAAAGGTAGATGCATTTATAGAGCAATATAAAGGCTATTATATTTTTAGCCATATATGTTATGATGTAAAAAACGATTTTGAAAAATTGGTTTCCGAAAACGAAAGCATCAGCGGTTTTTCGGATGCTTTTTTTTGGGTGCCTGCCGTTACTATTGTGAGTGCAGGCAATAACTATCACTTTGCACCGGGTATGGAACATTATCTGAATAAAATACAGCAAGCACCGTTGCTGCCTGTTGAAAACGCTATTACATGGAATAACAATAACCACCCCTATACTGCAACTTTTACTGCACTGCAAAAGCACTTGCAAGCCGGTAATATTTATGAAATAAACTACTGCCTGCCTTTTACGGCAAATGGCATAATTAACACGGTAACAACTTATAAAAAACTTTATGAGCTAACCCAGGCTCCTATGGCATGTTATTACCGTAACAAGCAACAGTTTTTATTATGTGGCAGCCCCGAGCGATTTTTAAAAAAAACAGGCCGTAAACTATTAAGCCAACCTATTAAAGGCACTGCAGAAAGAGCAACTGATAGCGCTACCGATATGGCCCTGAAGCAGGCATTGCTGCTAAACGAAAAAGAAAGAAGCGAAAATATTATGATTGTAGATTTGGTACGTAATGATTTGTCGCGCATTGCTTTAACGGGCAGCGTAAAAGTAAATGAGTTATGCGGTGCTTATACTTTTAAAACAGTGCATCATTTAATTTCTACTATCGAATGCCAAATACCCGAAATGCCATTTAGCCAAATATTAGCAGCAACATTTCCTATGGGCAGTATGACAGGTGCGCCAAAAATAAAAGCCATGCAACTGATAGAACAGTATGAAAGTGCAAAACGGGGTTTGTTTTCGGGCGCAGTGGGTTTTTTTGAACCCAATGGCAATTTTGATTTTAACGTAGTTATACGCAGCATTTTATTTGATGCATCCCAAAACAAAATTGCTACCTGGGCGGGCAGTGCCATAACTATAAGCGCACAAGCACAAGCCGAGTATGAAGAATGCTTGCTAAAATTAAAAGCCATAAAAGCTACTTTATCCGCTTAAATAATTTCGAAAACACTTACGTGTTCGATTGTTTTTTTACTGCCATTTTTCTCGAATAAATTAAGATGTTGCAATTTTTTCGAAATGAAGCGATTATCGCCCCATATCACTAATCATAAAATATTAATAATCAATTTTTTAGGCTGCTGCTATTAATTTTTATGTAACTTATGTGTTGTTATTAACAAAATGACTAATTTGCGCCCGACTTATTAACAAAATTGCTTGAAATGCATTGTGTTTAAACACTTCTGCATTGTTAATAATCGTAAAGTAAATTAGGATGAATTTTAGTGAAGATAACTCAGGGTATGTGTAAAACAAATAAGCATTTTATAGGCAAAATACTGCTGGTGTGCCTGGTTTTATTAATCAATGTAAATAAATCTGAAGCGCAAACCCCCATCTACACACAAGAAACCTTTGTAAGCCAAATACCATTTAACACAGCAAGCTACAACAGGCGCAATTGTACAGCCGACTGGCTTCAATACAAACTATCGGGTAACCATGGTTTACCCAATTCATTCGAATGGATAAATAACGGCACCTATCCTACGGCCATAAACCAAAACATTGTTGGCTTTAGCACCGGTGCAGGATTTGTGCGTGCTATAAACCGAACTGTTGCTTTACCCGCAATTTCAGGTGCCGAATCAGGCGATGCGGCAATTTTAATTTCACGCTCGTTAGATTTTAGCGGCCATACAACATTTGATGCACTGCGCGATACAATTGGTATTTCTATGTTCAGAGATGGCGATGGCAGTGCACTGCAAGCCGACTCTGTTCAGGTATATTTAAACACAAGTCCACAATTAACCGGGGCAACTTTATTGCAAGTTGCCTGTATAAATAGCAACCCGGTAGGCAGTGGGATAACTGCCATAAACCGATCGGCTTTTTTAGCACCGTTGGCATTTGTACAAAGCAATAGTTGGAACCGGTTTACTTTTGGTATTCCTAATTTATCTGACTACGTAAGTGCAACCGGAGGTTATAGTGCTGTGTACTTAATTGTTGCAGTATATAGTGCCGCAGGCAATAACATTTATCTGGATAACTTTAATTTACCGCAATGGCCAACCAATATGGTTATTCAAAGTGCAGAATTAACCTATCAGGAAAATGCTGATGTAGGCAAAAACACCAGCAATAACCTTTTAGCCAATGTAAGAATAAAAACACGCGGAAGCTTATTGCCATTAAGATTAGATGGCTTAACCTTTAGCACAACGGGCAGCACAAATTTTAGCAACGATGCACAAAACCCAATTGCATACTTTACAGCAGGCACACCCGTTTTTAGCAATACCATAGCAACAGGTGTAGTGGCCATGCCCACCAATGCAACCGTAATTCCCAATGCACAAGGTTTATTAAATTACGGTTGGTATGCATCGGGCTGTTTGGCACCGGCCACACCTGTAACCATGACACTCAACCCCGGCACTGAAAATTATGCCTGGCTTGCCTGCGATATTAAACCAGGCCCGCCAGCCATATCAAATAACCGCATAGGTGTGGCATTTCAGTTTGCAATAGCAAGGCCGGCTGCAGTTTGTACATTTTATGGTCAGTCGAATAGCAGTACCAATTTAGCTGTTACATCGGTACCACCTCAAACATTAGGCAACTCACGTATTATTGACCAATCGTATGCCATGCCCGGATATATGCAGGGTACTGCTTTTGCAGGCTATAACAATAACGATTACATAAGCGCTGTTCAATTAACAGGCGAAAATGGCACACAAATACAAAACTACGATCACGACCAGCCTTGTGCCGCTTGTACCGTTACAGCTTTAAACCCGTTACTTTGCAACCGGCTGGCCTGCCACCCGCCCGATTTTACTGCATTTAAGCCCGAAAACAAAAGCAGTTTTCAAAACCGTACGGTTCAATTACAATTAGGCAAAGGAGTTAGAAACGGCACTGCACCCTATAATTTATTTGTGCAGGCCGGTGCATGGCCTTTTGCCAACAACAGTATGGCTGTATTTATTGACTGGAATCGCGATGGCGATTTTGATGATACCTATAATGGCCCGGGTGGTGTTATTGCCGAAACATACGGCACGCATCAATTGCCGGCAGGCGACTTAAATAATTACCCGGTAAGTAGTTGGCCGCTTGGCACGCAATGGAGTATTGATGTGCCCGACAAAACCGATTTGGTTTATGATAATAACGATGTAACACAGTTACCAAACAATAGCAGTAGCAGTATTTTTACCGGTAATGTGCGCATGCGCGTTCGCGAAGTTTATGGAGCCAGCAATGTGCATCCGTTTTCTAACAATTATGCTTTTGGCGAGATAGAGGATTACTACATACAGGTTTTAGACAACTGCCCTGATATGAGCAGTAATGTGTGTAAATGGATAGGCACCACTGCCGATTGGAATACGGCTACCAACTGGTGCCCGGCATTGCCCACTGCCAACGACATTGCGTATATTGGCCCTGTTAGCACTTCGTTTTTTAATCCGGTTATTGGTGATAGTACACAAGCTGTTTGCCGCGCTTTGCATATAACGGATGGTGCTAAACTTACAGCCGATGCACCAACCGGAACATCCAGTTTAAAAATACGAGACGATTTGATAATTGGTTTTAATGCGCCCAGCAGCAGCAATGCATCATTTAATGTAAAAAGCAAATTAGAAGGACTTATTACATTACCCGGTATGCAAAGTACACCGCCTGCAGGTATTGCTGTTCCGGCTATTACACCCTTTAAGCAAAATGCACATGCAAAACTTCAGGTAGCTTACACCAAAGCCGAACTGATACGCACCTTTGGGCTAAAGGCAGGTGATGTTATTGATACACTGTTTACATTAAGTAAAGATGTGCTTTCGCCTTTGCCTCCATTTCAAACTACATTACAAAATTTCAGAATTATAGCCTATCACGTAGCAGCACCGGTTACATATACTTTTCCTGTGCCCGCTGCCGGCACCAAAATGGCCGTTGACGAAAACGATGCGAATGTAAATTCATGGCAAACAATTTTTGGCCCTGCCACAGTTACATTAAGCAGCACTACAGGCAGTAATGGTGTAGCCCCGGGCAATGTTGATACGTTTGCACTTATTCCAAACAGTTTTGTTTGGGATGGGCTAAGCAATTTGGTGTTGTCGTTCGAATACAAGATTACGTCAGGTGCAGTACCGGCCAAACAATTTGTTTTATATGACGAAAACAACACCGACTATACAACTTTATCGTTAACCAACGATGCCATAGGAAATACAATTACCGGCTGGAATGTTGCCGGCCCCAATACCTACTATAACGGAAGCAGTTATATAAATAATGGAGCTGCCCCTTTGCCGCAACTTATTGTGGCAACGCAGGTAAGTAGGTTGCGGCCACGTATCAGTTTCAAATTCAGACGGCCATACAAATCATTCCTGATTAACATTGGTGGCGATATAATAAATAACAACAGCTATATGCGCAGTATGCCGCACGGCATAACACCTGCTTATAATATTGCCGGTGACAGTGGCTTTGTTGCAGGTTTAAGTACGGTTGTTTTTAATAATGCCGGACGTAACACTGTCAATTCGCCCGGCTTAAATAACACCAATGCCGCCTACTATTTTGGCATACCCGGCCAAAATTTAGCAACCGATGTTGACCAGGAAATTACCAGTGATAATACGGCAGCAACCCTGTTTAATTACTTAGAAATAGATAAGCCAACACTTAAAGTTATTCGTCAAAATGCAGCAGTAACAAATATAGTTGGTGGCGGTGCCGATTCTGTTTTCTTATTAAACGGCTCCTTTGAATTAAACAGGAGAAGCTTTACCATTTTTAATGGCGACAGCAGCAGTTTGCGTTTTGCCAACGGTTATTTTACAGCCGAAGATAATGTGGGCGCCAATGCCGGAACCATGGAAAGTATAGTGCATTGGCAAATTGGTAATAAAGCGGGCACACATATTTTTCCTTTCGCAAAAAATGGCAATCGCTTTAACTTTACTTACAGCAATGGCACAGGCGATGATGTGGGCTTACTAAGTGTAAGTACATACGGCACACCATCGAACAATACTACCTACCCTTATCCTTTTTTACCGGGCAGCAATACGTTACATGTAGGCAGTATGACAACTAATAGTTTAGCCAATGCCACACCCTGGACTGTAGATCGTTTCTGGTTAATACGCAGAAGTACCACTGCTGTTTTATCCAATCAGGCAACCATGCAATTTCAATATCCAAACACCGAAGGCACAGCACAAGCAAATTACGTAACAGGCGAAATGAAAGCGCAACGTTATGGCTTTGCAGGTGGCAGTTACAATGCTTGGGAAAGTCCGTTTGCAGGTCAGTCGGATTTTAGTTCAGGTGGTTTGGTAACTGTAAATGTGCCCGGTATGTATGCCCATCATCAAAACAATATTTGGACAATTGTGCACATTAACGCCATACAAAATCCATTGCCGGTTAATTTAATATCGTTTACCGCTAAACTCATTGAAAAGAAAGTACACCTTAATTGGACCGTAGCGCAAGAGCAATTGATAGCAAAGTATCAGATAAACCGTACTGCCGATTTTAATTTTTATGAAAACGTAAAACAACAAATAGCTTTTGGCAATGCATTTACAACTTCATATCAGGCTGTTGATCCAATGCCATTACCGGGCACCAGTTATTACCAGTTAGCTATTGAAAATAACGATGGTACTATTAATTACAGCAATGCAATTGCCATTTATAATAACCTTAAAGAATTTAGTTGGCTACAGGTTAATGCAAACGATGCATCGGTAAATATTGCCTTTCAATATTTTACCGGTGCCAAACTAACTTGTACTATTTCCGATGTAATAGGTAATGAAATATATAAGCAAACTATTAATGCCATTGCAGGTAAACAAGATGCTATTATACCGGCTAACCTTAGCAGTGGTATTTATCATATTTGCTTATTTGACAACGCACAACGGATAGCTACAAAATTTATAAAACCTTAATGCAATTTTAAATGCATTTTTTATACTTATAGCTTTAGCGAAAAATTATCTGCATCGTTTAAAACTGCAAACTGACTGCGGTAAACAGCCAATTCATTTATACGAAGTGTAACCGTATCAACGCAGGTTTTATCAGGCTTACAGGCATGCAATATTTCGCCTTTGTAATTAAACACTTTAC
This sequence comes from Bacteroidia bacterium, assembly GCA_016788165.1. GTDB lineage: Bacteria > Bacteroidota > Bacteroidia > AKYH767-A > OLB10 > JAEUTH01. The sequence goes on from JAEUTH010000038.1 coordinate 141,445, forward strand.
TGTGGCCACTGTGTGCCATACCGTTTGCATCTTTGCCAATACGGTTAACGCCTATACAATAGCAAGCATTTTCGATAGCGCGCGCCTTTAGCAAACTTCGCCAGGCATCAATACGTACATGGGGCCAGTTAGCTACAAATAACAATACATCATAAGCCGGCTTCAGGTTTTTACCGGCACCATTCAATGTATTGCGGCTGTACACCGGAAACCGTAAATCGTAGCAAATTAAAGGCCTGATAGCTACACCGTTTACCATCACTACAAGTGGTTGTTGCCCTGCTGTATATGTTTTATCCTCGGTACCCATGCTAAACAAATGGCGTTTATCATAGTATTGGGTTTTGCCGTCTGTTTGCATCCACACAAAGCGGTTGTAATATTTACCATTATCGGCAAACATGATGCTGCCACACAAAACAGCTTGTTTTTGTTTTGCCGTTTTAAACATCCACTCAAACACAAAATCATTTGTTGTATGTGCATATTTGTGCGCTTGCATACTAAAACCGGTAGTAAACATTTCGGGCAGAACAATTACATCAGTGCTACCCGCTTTAACTCCAGCAAGCAATTGATTAAAGTGTTGCAAATTTTTTGTTGCATCTTCCCAATACAATTTACTTTGAACCAGTGTAACTTTTAACTCGGCTTTTACCATAATTGCAACTTTTTAAACAGACAATAATTTTTCGGCTGCACGTTGTAAAGTTTCATCATCTTTTGCAAAACAAAAACGCAGCACTTTGTTATCAATTTTGCGTTGATAAAAAACCGAAACCGGAATAGAAGCAATACCTTTTTCAATAGTTAGTTGTTTGGCGTATTCCGTATCCTTTTCATCGGTAATATTACTGTAATCTAACAACTGAAAGTAAGAGCCTGAGCAGGGCATTATTTTAAACCTGCTGCCCTGTAAAAATGAAACAAATTTATCACGCTTTTCCTGATAAAATGGTGGCAGTAGTTCATAATTTCCTGCATCTTGCATGTAATCGGCCAGGGCATATTGCATAGGTGTATTTACCGAAAAAACATTAAACTGATGTATGCGCCTGAACTCTGTAGTTAATGCTTCAGGTGCTAAAACATACCCCAGCTTCCACCCGGTTGCATGATAGGTTTTGCCAAATGAGTAAACTACAAAACTGCGTTCGGCTAAGGCCGGAAATGCGCACACACTTTGATGCATGTGGCCGTCAAAAATTATATGCTCATAAACCTCATCACTTAACACCAATATATTACTATGGCTTATCAAAGCCTCTAATTGTTGTAAATCATCAACAGTGAGTATGGTGCCCGATGGGTTATGAGGCGTATTAATTATAATTAACCGTGTACGCTGTGTAATCAGCTTTTTAACTGCCTGCCAATCAATTTTATAATCGGGCGCCATTAAATCGTAATGAATAGTAACACCACCTGCCAGCGTAACTGCAGGTGCATAACTATCATAAGCCGGATCGAAAATTATTACCTCATCGCCATCGCGTATTACTGCTTGTATGGCTGTAAATATTGCTTGTGTGCCACCGGCTGTAATGGTTATTTCTGTTTCGGAATGATAAGAAATGTTATAACGGTTATGCATTTTTTCGGCAATGCGTTCGCGCAGTAGCTGTACACCTTGCATTGGTGCATATTGATTGGCACCGGCTTTCATTTGGGCATTAACCAAACTTATTAGTTTTTCGGACACCGGAAAGTTGGGGAATCCCTGTGCTAAATTTAATGCATTATGTTTTGCAGCTAATGCCGACATGATACTGAAAATGGTGGTGCCCGCTGTGGGCAATTTTGATTTTATTTCGCTTGCAAATTGCATAGTTTGAATCAAGTTGATGTTTGCTTAGTTAAAGTTGTAAACCGTTTAAGTGGTTGCTGCAAAATGCAAACTTATGTGAAAGTATAAACCAAAATTTGTCAGGAATTTCTATTACCGTTTGTGGATAATATTTTTTACATCTTGCAAGCATTAAAACCAAAATATTATGAGTAACGATAAAATAAACTCATCAAAAGCACCCGAGCCTGTAGGCTTATACCCGCATGCGCGTAAGGTTGGCAATTTGCTTTTTCTATCGGGTGTGGGGCCCAGGCAGCGTGGCAGCAAAGATATACCCGGTGTAACTTTAGATGCCCAAGGAAAAATTATAGCGTATGATATAGCCATACAATGTCATAGTGTATTTCAAAATATAAAGTACATTTTGGAAGATGCTGGAAGCTGTTGGGAAAACATTGTGGATGTAACCGTTTTTTTAACCAATATGAAAGATGATTTTGCAACCTACAATGCTTTGTATGCACAATATTTTAAAGATAATTTACCCTGCCGTACTACCCTTGAAATAAATTGTTTGCCAACCCCTATTGCCATCGAACTAAAGGTAATTGCCACGGTTTAGGCTTCGGTTTTGTAAGTAGTAATTTCTAAAAAATGTTTACAAAAAAAGGCTTCGGCATCGGGATTATTGGTGCTAACAATACATAGTCTGTTTTGTAATAAAGGCACTATTTGTTCGGCATACCACTGTATGCCTTTTTTATCTAAGTTAGCCAAAGGCTCGTCTAACAAAACCACATCTGTATCGGCTAATGCAGCCAGAGCCAGCTTTATGCGTTGTTTCATACCAGACGAAAAATATTTGTACGGTTTATGTGTGGCTTCGTTCAGAAATGCAAAGTCAATTAATTGCCCATGCGTTATACCGGCTTGCAATGGCTTAAATTTATTGAAGTAGCTGATATTTTCGAGCAGCGTAAAATCGTGTAACAAATCTAAATAAGGCGCAGCCATACTAATATGTTCAAATGCGGTATCGGCCGTTGCCTGCCCATGATATGTGATGCTGCCTTTGGTAGGTACGGTAAACCCCGAAATAATTTTAAGCAGTGTTGATTTGCCCGAACCATTATGGCCTGTAATTGCAACTGATTGCTGCTTATCGAATGTGAAATTTACATTTTTAAACAGCCAGTTATTGTAGTAGCGTTTGCTTATGTTTTGTAACTCTATACGATTTATCATTCACACCTTTTTAAATGCTGCAGTAAGGTATATGAAGCTTTTGGATTATGCTTCGCTATCGCTTACATAGCCTTTCATTAAACCGCGTTGTGATGATTTTACAAAGTCCAATATCAAATCGCGCTCTTCGCCTTGGGCAATTTGTTCTTCAATTAATTTTACAGCTTTGGCAGTTGTGTGTCCGTTAACAAACAAATGGCGGTAAATTTCCTGCACATTATTTATCTGTTCGTTGGTAAAGTTGCGCCTGCGTAAGCCCACAACATTTAAGCCAACATAAGCCAATGGCTCATGTGCACTTTTGGTAAAAGGTGGTACATCTTTTCGTACCAATGAGCCACCCGAAATCATTACATGCGAACCGATGTGTACAAATTGATGTACGGCACTTAAGCCCCCGATAATGGCAAAATCATCAATGGTAATGTGGCCGGCTAAGGTAACGCCATTGGCTAAAATACAATCGCTGCCTACCACACAATCGTGGGCAACGTGTACATATGCCATCAGCAAGTTTCTATCACCTATCACCGTTTTGCCCAATGCTACGGTACCCTTGTTTATAGTTACAAACTCACGGATTGTATTGTTATCGCCAATAAAAGTGTAGGTGGTTTCGCCTTTATATTTTAAATCCTGAGGCACTGCCGATACAACGGCCCCCGGATAAAATTCGTTATTGTTACCAATACGTGCGCCATCGTAAATAACTACATGGCTATGCAGGTTGCAGTTATCGCCTATTACTACATCATCGTGTATAACACAAAAAGGGCCAATGGTTACATGGTTTCCTATTTTTGCTTGCTTACTGATTACGGCAAGTGGCGAATGCATAGTTGTTTGTTTTAGTATCGTATCAACAATACGATGTCATATTGTATGGGGCTACAAATAAAGTGTTTTATATGGCATGACAATGTTTTGAATTTGTGCATTCTTATTTTGCTGCTAACAAATAAAATTTACCTGCTTTTTGCTTCTAGCTTTTGCGCACTATTTGGGCCATCATTTCGGCTTCCATTACTGCTTTATCGCCTACATAAGCCACACCGGTCATTTGTACGATGCCCCTGCGTATGGGTGATTTCAGTTTTAGATCGAAAATGATGGTATCGCCCGGCAAAACCATTTTTTTAAATCGGGCATTTTCAATTTTCATAAAATACGTCCAATGGTTATCGGGGTCGGGCACACTGCTTAATGCTAAAATGCCGCCTACTTGTGCCATTGCTTCGATAAGCAGTACACCGGGCATTACCGGATTGTTCGGAAAGTGGCCTTGAAAAAACCACTCATTCATGGTAACATTTTTTAACCCTACCACATAGTCGGCACCTATTTCCAATATTTTATCTATCAATAAAAATGGAATACGGTGCGGTAAATAGGATGCAATTTTATTTATGTCGAAAGCCGGTGTTTTGTTAGGGTCGTGCACCGGAATGCGTACTATGTTCTTTTCCTTTTTTATTAAGTCTTTAATCTTACGTGCAAATTCGGTATTGGCTTTATGGCCTGGCCTTGCAGCTAAAATATGTGCTTTTAACGGAACGCCTATTAAAGCAAAATCGCCTACAATATCCAACAGTTTATGGCGTGCAGGCTCGTTTTGAAAATGCAGCTTTATATTATTTAGCACACCCTTTTCTTCGATTTTTATTTTGGGTTTATTTAAAAGTGTGGCCAACTCATCCAGCTCTTCTTGTGGTATTAAATGATCAACCAATACGATGGCATTATCCACATTGCCGCCTTTTATTAAATTAAACTTTGCCAGTTGTTTTAACTCATGCAAAAACACAAACGTACGGCAGCGTGCAATCTGATCTTTAAATTCTTGCATCTGGTGTATTTGTGCATGCTGTGTGCCTAAAATTTCGCTGTTGTAATCAACCATTACGGTTACTCTAAACTCTTCGCTGGGTACAGCCAACATTTCAACTTTACGTTCTACATCTTCATAGGTAAGGTTTTCGGTTAGTGTATAGTACACACGCTCTTGTTTCAACGTTTCAATGCCAGCCAACAAAATCTTATCTACAAATGGCTGCGCACTGCCATCCATAATGGGCAATTCGGGCGCATTAATTTCGCATAGTACATTATCAACCTCCAAACCTGCTAAGGCAGCTAATGCATGCTCAGTAGTATAAATACGGGCACCGTTTTGTTCTAATGTGGTGCCGCGGCTGGTATCTACAACATTATCAACATCGGCATCAACTTTGGGGCTGCCGGGTAAATCAATGCGTTTAAATTTTATGCCGTGGTTTTCAGGTGCAGGTTTAAACGTTATACTAACCGCATTGCCGGTATGCAGGCCAACGCCTTCTATAGTAACTTCGTTTTTTAATGTAGTTTGTAACATAGGTTTTGGTTACGGAGTTAAAATTACTTTGTATAAATGTGTATTTGATTACTTGTTACTTTCTAAGTCATTTATGCGTTTAACAATGGTGTCGAAATTTTTAAAATGTACATAGTTACGTTTGTACTCACTCATGTTATATGCCGGTGAACCTTGCAGCAGTGTATTGGTTTCGGTTACCGGACGCGATATACCGCTTTGTGCCTGCACCTTGGTGCCATCGGCTATGGTTATATGACCTACAATACCAACCTGCCCGCCAATTAAACAATTTTTACCAATTTTAGTGCTGCCTGCTATGCCGGTTTGCGCTGCAATAACCGTGTTTTCGCCTATTTCAACGTTATGTGCTATTTGTATCAGGTTATCTAACTTAACGCCTTTGCCAATAATGGTGCTGCCCAATGTTGCCCTGTCGATAGTAGTGTTAGCGCCTATTTCAACATCATCGTGTATCACAACATTGCCTGTTTGCGGATTTTTATCGTAGCCACCCTGTGCATTGGGTACAAAGCCAAAACCATCGGCACCAATTACAACACTGCTATGTATGATGCATTTATTACCAATATTACAACCGTTGTAAATTTTGGCACCTGCATATATCACAGTGTTTTTTCCAATGGTTACATCATCGCCAATGTATGTGTGCGGATAAACTTTAACGCCATCGGCTAAGGTTACATTTTTGCCAATGTATGCAAATGCACCTATGTAAACATCCTCCCCAATACTTGCCGTGCTATCAACAAAAACCGGTTGCTCAATGCCTGTTTTGTTTTGTTTAAAAGTGTTATACATTTCCAACAACTTGCTAAAAGCTGCGGCTGCATCGGGCACACGTACCAGCGTAGCTGAAATGGGTTGCTCGGCAATAAAGTTTTGACTTACAATTACAATACTGGCTGCTGTATTATAGATGTAGGGTGTATATTTTGGATTGGCTAAAAAGCTTAATGAATGAGCCTCGCCTTGTTCAATTTTCGAAAGCTTATTTACCCAAGTTTCGGGATTGCCTTCAACTTTTCCTTGCAGTAATTGGCTGAGTTGTAGTGCTGTAAATTTCATGTAATTATTTCAAATGTAGGCGGCCGGTAAATGGCGCCCAAACCTAAGCCATTTAATATCAATACACAAAACTTTAAGCTACCGATTGCAGTGTATTTTTTTGGTAAACACCGGCCAATTGTTTCATTTGTTTTAAAATTGATGTTATGAATTATTGGCTCGTAAAATCCGAACCTGTTAAGTATCCTTTCGAACAATTGGTTGCTGATGGCGAAACCATTTGGGATGGTGTTAGAAATTATGCAGCACGCAATAACCTTAGAGCCATGAAAAAAGGCGATTTGGTATTGTATTATCACAGCAATGAAGGGCTTTGTATTGTAGGAACAGCCAAGGTTAGCAAAGAAGCTTTTCAAGACCCGGGTACTAATGAAGATTGGAGTGCCGTATGTTTAAAACCCTTTAAAAAATTTAAAACACCGGTTACGCTTGCACAATTAAAAGCCGACAAACGTTTTGCAACATTTGAATTAATACGGTTAAGCAGGTTATCGGTAGCAAAGGTTACCCCTGCCGAGTTCGATTGGATTTTAACTATGGGCAATTAAGTTAATGCTGCACTTGATGTATGTTTGAATGTATGTAACGATTGATGAAATGCGTTTTGTTTTTTTACCGCAAGCCTTTGAACACATTTCAGATAATTTGTTTTCTTTTGATTAATGAAATACCAAACCATCATAGTTGATAATGAACTGCCCCATATCAGAAATCTGAAACGGTTGTTAACCGATAACTTTGCATCTTATCAAATTGTTGCCGAGTGTACCAATGTAGCTGATGGCATTACTGCAATAAAAAAACTAAATCCGGATTTGATTTTTTTAGATATTGAAATGCCACCACAAACGGGTTTTGATTTATTACAGGCGTTCACACCTCCATTTTTCGAAACCATTTTTACTACATCGCATCAAGAGTATGCTTTGCAAGCCATAAAATTTAGTGCATTAGATTATTTACTAAAGCCTTTTGATGAAATTGATTTGCGCAATGCATTGAACAGGTTTGAGACAAAGCAAAGCAAGGATTTGTTGCACATGCAATACGAAAACCTTTTTTACAATATAAAGCGGCAAAACAGCCGGCAGCAACGTATTACACTTGCATCGGCCAATGGTATGGACTTTTATCAGGTAGAAGAAATTATCAGATGCGAGTCAGATAACGTTTATACCACATTCTTTTTAACTGAAAACAGGCAGGTAGTTGTATCGAAATCAATGCGCGAGTGGGAAACATTGTTAGAGCCTTTTAATTTTTGCAGGGTGCACAATCAACATCTCATTAATTTAAGTCATTTAAAAAAATACATTAAAGGCGAAGGCGGTATTGCTATTATGAGCGATGGGAAAGAAGTAGATGTATCGCGCAGAAAAAAAGAATTTTTTATAAATAAAATTAGTAACCTCTAATATGATGTGTTGTTTTTGGTAATGTCAGTTTTTAATACACGGCCATTTTTTAATGAAGAAAAAGATGTATCAAACGAAGTGTTTTTTTATAGGGCTGATACTTTTTTTATTCAGCACAACTACACCTGCACAAACAGTAATTACTGCTTTAAAAGCAGCATTAAATAAATCGAAGCCCGATACACAACAACTGCATATACTAAACCAACTTATTGAAAACATTGACGAAGATACGATATGGATGCCCTACAATATGCAGATGGGCAAACTTGCAAAAACACTTACCCAAAGTGCGCAAACACCCATAAAGCAAGTTGCCATAAAATACTATGGCACTTATTTCAATAATCTGGGCTATGCTGCCGAAAACAAAGGCAACACACCCATTGCACTCGATTGTTACTATCAGGCATTAAAGCTCCATGAAGAGGCCGGTGATTTAGCAGGTGTTTCAACCGTGCTCAATAATATTGGCTATTTAAAAAACAGCCAGCACGATAAAGCAAGTGCCTTGCAGCACTTTAAGCGCAGCCTTCAAATTCAATATCAAATAAACGACAGTGCCGGCATGGCTTTATCGCTGCTTAACATAGGTAGTATTTATGACGATGCATTAAAAGCGGATAGCGCCTTAACGAACTATCAACAAAGTGTACTCATAAGTAAAGCAATAAGCAACCAACAAACAGAAGCTATAGCCCTTAGCAATATGGGTAGTTACTTTGATAAAAATCAAATGCACGACAGTGCAAAATTTTACTACACGCAGGCATTTAACATCCAACAACAAATACAGGATGTAGAAGGCATTGCCACCTCGCAAATAAATTTTGGCAATCTCTATTTAAACGAAAAAAAATATCCGCTTGCGCAACAACATTTTGAATACGCATTTTCTTTAGCTAATCAAACCGGTTATATTAAATTAAAACGGGGCGCTGCATTATGGCTCAGCAAAGTTTATGCTTTGCAACACAACTATAAAGATGCATACCAAATGCATGTTTTGCACAAACAACTTGCCGATAGTGTAAGTAATGCCGAAACCCGCAAGGCTGCCGTAAAAAAACAAATGCAATATGAATATGATAAAAAAACGGCCGTTGCCACTGCCCTGCACGAAAAACAAACATTGATTGCAAAAAACGAAATAGAAAAACAACATCTGATAAAAAAAATCATACTCATTGCCGCTATACTCTTATTGCTGATACTGGGGTTTGGTTTTTATAATTTTTATACACGCAGAAAAGAAACATTTTTAAAAACCATTGCACAGGTTAACAATCAGGCATTGCGTGCGCAAATGAATCCGCACTTTATTTTTAACTCGCTTAACTCCATACAGGATTTTATTAACCACCACGATATACCTAATGCCAATACTTACATAGTAAAGTTTGCAAAGCTGGTGCGCTTAATACTTGAAAACAGCAGGCATCAGGAAGTATTACTTTCTGATGATTTGAATGCCTTAGAATGGTATATGCAATTAGAAAACTTGCGGCTACCGCACGGTTTTGATTATGAAATTAACGTTGACAAAAACATTGACAGGGACAATACCTTATTGCCGCCTCTAATTTTGCAGCCTTTTGTTGAAAATGCAATTTGGCATGGACTACAACCCAAAAACCAACGCGGCAAAATTACCATTACCATTAGCCAGACAAGCAATCAATTACTATGTGTGGTTGAAGATAATGGTATTGGACGCATGGCTGCCATGCAAAAGAGAACCACCAACATGCAGCAACATAAAAAATCGTTAGGCATGGAAATTACACGCCAACGTATTAAGCTTTACAATAGTTTAAAAAACGCAAAAGCCTATTTCGATATCGTTGACTTGTTGGATGCACAACAAATAAATGCCGGCATGCGCGTGCAATTATTTTTACCATTCGAAGAAGCCAATTAGCATAAAACGTCAAAAATAAATCAACCGGTTTCAATGTTACACCAACCAAACACAAAACAACAACAACCAAAATCAAATAAGCGGTTTGCTGAAAACAAAATTGTATAATTATTTGTAAGCAGCATAAAACGCAGAACTTAATTTAATAATGCATATTTTTAAATAATAAAATAAAGACATAAAAAGGAATTAAGGCAAGCGAGTTAAACATCTTTTAAAGTAAAAATCCTATGCCATGTTTAAAATTTTCAACTTCATTTTTTGTGTATTAATCCTTCAAATACAAACCTCTTTTGCACAATGTACCGGAAGCGAATTAAGCGGTACGGTACCAATTGTATTTCCAACAACCGACCGCCTGTTAACTTTTAATATCTATCACGGATTTTCATTAACACCGGGCACAGCAACCTTGCCTGTAGTAAAAACATACAGTTACAATCATGCATTTGTAACTGAAATGGGGTCGCCCTGTGGCGCTGTAGCTGTAAATCCAGCGGGCCAGCCTGCCGGTTATGGCGCTTTTAGAAAAGATACACTTATAGGCGATATCATGCGAAATGGCGACTTGCCTGTTACGTACAAAGTAGTAACGGTTTCGCCCGGTGGTACGGTTGGTACTATAACGGATACGGCCTTTGCGCATACCTGCATTTCAAAATCAAAAGCAAGCTCATGTATTGATATTAATCCCTTTGGTGCCGGTGTGCCTGTTACAGGCGAAATTCAAAATTATGGCTTTGGCCAGGCTGTTAATCCGCCCGTTTATGCCGATCCTTTTGCTGTGAGTATAAGTGGTGTTACTGCCGAAAGCACGCGCAAGCTTAAAGACGGCACCATCATTTGGGTGCCATGGATTGAAAGTTTAAACAAGGGCAAGGCACATGGCATCCGACAAAAAGCCGGCACCAACGACCCGATAACTTACTTTATACATAACTATAATACCGGACTTGATACTTCAGGTACATTATTAACCGTTCAGATGACTTTTTATACCGATACCGACACAGTTACCTACTACAATAAATGGAAAAACGATACCGTTTTAATTACATCCGACTCGGCCGAATTTAAAATTGAATTTCCATCAACCTTAACTTCGTTAAACGGTCATTTGCATGTAAGGGTGGGCAATGGCGTGGTAACCCTGGCATCAAAAACAGGCTATTTTGCAAGCGTGCCATTGCCTGTAATTGGTACACCTGTGCCATTTGCATTTCCGCTGCAAAACCTTTTAAATTTCAATTACAACCTGGGCAATTTCGGTAACGACTCATTGCAAGTTATAATAAACATGTTTGGTAACAGCATAAACAATCATACTCCGGCTGGCACTATTCATATTATTGACAGCGTTAAACACGTGCCCTGTTTTGGCACAAAAACCGGAGCTATTTATGTAAATGTTTCGGGCCTGTTTCCGCCTTTTACATATTTGTGGAATAACGGAGCAACCGTACAAAATAAAACTGCTGTTAAAGCCGGAACCTATACGGTAACTGTTACAGATAGTCAAGGCAATACACTTTCTAAAACCTTTGTTGTAAATCAACCGGCCAAGCTTGCTGCATCCGTAGTAAAAAACAATGTAAAGTGCGGGGGTAAAAATACAGGCTCGATAACTTTAAATATTTCAGGTGGTACACCTGCATACAGTGTGATGTGGAGTACAGGAGAAACCACACCTCATATTGATAGTTTATACGCAGGCACTTATATTGCAACCATTACCGATGCCAATGGCTGTACCTTAACAAAAGCAATTACGCTTACCGAAAATGCACCTTTAAGTATTGCTGCATTTTCATTAGGGGCCGACTCGGCTATTGCATTCGGTGCGGGTGGCATTACACCTTATGTATATCGCTGGTTTACAAGTCCGGCACAATCAACACAAACTGCAACGGGCTTAATAGGCGGTGGTATTTATAAGGTTAGGGTAACCGATAGCAAATCTTGTACGGCTACTATTATGTACACACATCCGTTTAGCAAATTAGGTGTTTTGCATGAAGAGCCTGTTATTAAAATTACACCCAATCCTGCAAGCCAACAAATAGCAGTACAAATAAGTGCGCAAAAAATTATAGGTGCTTTGCAACTAAAATTAAAAGATGTAACCGGCAAAACCATTCTGATACAAAACGAAAAAACAAATGAATTGGATTATAAAACACAATTAGACGTACGACTGCTAACTGCCGGCATCTATTTTATTGAATGTACAACAACCAACAGCACCACTATACGCAAGTTTATTAAGGAATAAATTCATCCATTTAAATTCTCGAAAACCGGCATCCGTAGTGTGCCGGTTTTTTATTGGTCAAAGTTTTCCCATTTTCAACGTAACTTAATCCATCTTGTGTTAGCCTGAAATAGGTTGATTTCTATTTATCGTAAGTTACTACACTACCGGGGTTTTGAAAAATGGGCGTTCACAGGGTTTGTGGTCAACTGCATATCTAGCTGATTTTTGTTACGATTTATAGTCGCGCAATCGGCTATAATAACTACACAAACAAAAAGTTTGTAGTGGTACAACCTTTTTACAAGACAGCTTCTTGTCTGTGCAACAAATCGCTACGTAAAATTTAGGGTCATACCAAAGCTCTGAACTACATTAGTAAGGGCAACCGAACACAATATGGCCCGGTTTGTTAATTACAATTTGCCAAATTCAAAATAAAATCAACCGGTTTCAAAAACAACGCTTCCATCAATTAATTATTGGTTTATCCGGGATATCCGCTGAAATATTTTTGATTCCATATTTCACACACTTCCTTAAAAACAATAAACCGATGAAAAACTTTAAGCAACTTACAACAGCATTAAATGTGGCTAAAGCAAGCACCACCACAAATAAAAAAGGCTTCTGTAAAAATGATGGTAAATCATTTTTGTGCTCATCTATATTACTAATCATTTGTCTGGTATTTATGTTGCTGCCTGTTTCCAAAGCACAGGTAAGTATGGTTGACAGGCCACAGGCTGTTAATCATCAAACCAATACCATGCAATTAGATGGTTTGTTTGATGTAAGCTTGGGCCTGCAACGTATATGTGTTTATATCAGAAATGATGGCACCGTACCAATAACCAATGTTACGGCTACAGCTTCGTTTAACACTAACAGCGGTATTATACTTACTGATAGTATCGAAACGTTTGGCACCTTAATGCCCGGTGTGGCTGTAATGGGTTTTTACACGGCAAACTTTAGCGGCAGTTATCCCGATAAGCATTTGCTTTCATTACAAGTAACGGGTACATCATTTAGCCAATCGGTATCACGGCATCTATTCGTACTAAAGTCCATCAATATTGATTCCAGCAGTTGGATTAGTTATCTGCCCGAAGGTTCAATTAAAACACAGATTTTAACCGACCATTATAATGGCACACTTGCTACATTAGGTATGCCAAAGGATTTTATCTGGACTGTTAATTACAAAACACCTTTTACGGGCCAATACGGACCTATTGCATTTAACGATCCCTGGTGGAAAGTTGCAGGTGCCATTACCGGTGTAGTTGGAGGCTTAACGTATGTGGCCGGTGGCATTGTAAAATACTGCGGCAACGAAAAAGAAGGCGAATTGGTAAAAGATATCGGTACCGGTGTAGGCGGTGCAGGCGCTATTGTAGCTGCTGCCGATAGTATTGATGTTTTTAGGCGCGGCCAGCAAAACACCATGCCACTGCCTAATGAATTTACACTAAAAGAAGAAGTTGATATGCACGTTAACTATGCACCCAATGCCGGTATAGGCGTGCATAATTACAGTGCACAGGTAACCTGGAATTACAAGCGCTTTACAACAGGCAATACCTATTTATATACTGAAACCGAAACCGTTTATAATAACATACATTTTACTACCAGCCGTACTACAACCATAAACAACACAAACTTTAATACCAATAACCAGATAGTTGTAACAGCCAGTGTCAACGGTTTTCAAGGCATACAAAACAATAAAGGATATTTTATTGCCAACATGTATCCGGGCAATCAAACCAAACTAAACCAGTTGGTGCGCTCTGTAGTAATGCGCGATGACGGGCATAATGGCGACATAACTGCAGCTGACGGCATATACACTGCATTAACACCTGCAGCCGGTTTATTAACCAATCAGCCTATGGGCATTTATATTTTGGGTTATGACAGAAACAATGCACCTGATAATATAGACCCACTGCAAGCTGCTATTGAAATTGGTGGCGTGCTTATATCAACGCCCAACCTGAATGGTTGCGAAATTATTGCCGATTATATGATAATGGTTATGAGCCCAATCAATATAAACATAACAACCCTTGCGGCCAGTTGTTATAATGCCAATAACGGCAGTGCAACTGCAGTAGCTGTTGGTGGCACAGCTCCTTATACATATTTATGGAGTAACGGACAAACTACTGCAAACATTAACAACTTAGCACCTGGTACCTATACGGTAACTGTAACATCGGCAAATGGTCAAAGCGGAGTTCAGTTTACAACGGTTAATCAACCAAAACTTTTGCCGGTTGAGGCCACCATTGAGCCACCATTTTGTAATACATCAGGCACAGGAAGTATAAACATTACAGTAAACAACTTTACACCCCCCCTATCATTTTTATGGTTTGATGGTATTACGGCTTCAAGCCGCAGTAATTTATTACCCGGAGCATATACAGTAACTGTTACTGATGGTGCCGGTGCATGTTTTTCAGAAGTTTATGAGCTTCAGGCAAACACACCATATTTAATGCAATGCCCCACAGATATTACCGTGCATACATTGCCGGGCCATAACTATGCAATTGTTAATTATGATATTGATATAACCAACGGTTGTCAAAATTTTATCACTTATAATTTACATCCACCTTCAGGCACATGGTTTAACAAAGGTGTACACACTGTTACATGCCAGGCTGTTGATGCCCTTGGCGATACATCTCAATGTATTTTTACGGTTTATGTAAACGATCCCGAAGCGCCTCAAGCATTAATTAAGGATACTACCCTAACATTAAACACACAAGGCATACTAACGCTAAACCCAGCATTACTTTCTGACAGCAGCTTTGACAACTGCGGCATTGTGTCATCTGAAATAGCACCCAATATATTAACATGCAGCAATATTGGCATTACACCTGTTACACTTACTGTATATGATGGCAACAATTATTACTGGCATATATTAACCAACAGCATTGCCTACTACAACAATGGCAATAGTTTAATAAATACAATCAGCACAACAGCCAATGCAGGTGTTATTGTTTGCCGCAACGCAGGCTTTATTGTAACCGATCAGGATCGTGTAAGATTGTATAATAGCCAAGGCGATTTGCTTGTTACCATTTTTACGCTTGGCAAAGTAACCGTAACACTTACAGGCGATGGCGGCTTTATTGTTACTGATGATGGACGCGTGCGCAAGTATGATAGCGAGGGCAACTTACAATCAACCATTTTTACAACCGGTGTTGTACAGGTTATAACCTTAGGCGATTGTGGATTTATTGTTGTGGACGAAGGCCGCGTGCGTAAGTATGAT
>JAEUTH010000040.1 GCA_016788165.1 Bacteroidia bacterium
CCGGGCAAGGGCCCTAACTCGTACAGGGGTGTATGGGGCAATGCAAAATTTGGATTATTGGGCAATGAAATGCTTTTGGCCACAGCCATGCAGGCAAGGCCTGCACTATCGGGGTAATGTATTACATTTAAAAAAGTATCAACAAAAAAACTTACTCCATAAATTTTACCATCGGGGGCAGCCTGCATTAAAAACCAGGATTTACGGTTTGTGTAAAAACTTATAGTATCTAATGTATCTACTACAATGGCGCTTGCTTGTATATTTGGTGCGGTTAAATCAAATTGATGCAACTCATCCAAAACGCCTGCATATAAAAACCGGCCATTGGGCGAAATTTCGCAACTGCCGGAATATGGATTGTGCACATAATTATTGATGGTTATTAACTGCTGGTTGGAAAACAAGCCCGTACACCTGTCGAAATTAAAAACATCCATATACCGGGTGGTTGGATAAACCCATTAGCCTATAAAACCCACAACTTTTTGCGTAAGCGGGCTGTACCGCCAACTCCAGTAGGGAGTACAACGGGCTGTACCGTAGTATTGTGCCGTAGGTCCGGTAATTCCATTGGGTGTTAATAAAAAGCGTTGAAACAAGTTCATATTAAAGCGGTGTACAATAATCCACCAATCGCGGCCATTGCCATGTTTTACAGCCAATAACCCCATATTAAAATCAGCATTCAACAATACATTGTGCTTGGATATAATAGCGCCTTGCCCATTATTTGCATTATTATCAATAATACTGTACCGCAATTGCAACAGCGCACTTGCCAAAGGTATTATAGGGCAGGTAGTATAAGTAGAATCAATGGCTTGTTGTATAATGTAGGTTTTGCTGGTATCGCCCGGATGGGGTAAAAAGGTAATGGCATCAACATAATATTTCACATAATTTGGATTGCCTGTAAAAACATCGCCATCAATTATTTTTTGATGCTGCCTGTTATATATGGCAAGGCCATTGGTATAAAAACGCAAACTACTATCGGCACTGCCTATGCCTGCACTGGCAAAAGCAAAGTTAGGTGCAGGGCTACAGGATGATACGTTTAATGTGCCTCCGCTAAAATCTAAAAAATTATTTGAAATACCGGCACCAAATACCCATTGTTTGGGTGTATGCTGTGCATGGGCAAGGCCGGCCAAAACAAAGCCATTAAGATAAATGATTTCATGGCTTTGCGTTTTAGTTTTTAATTATTTGTAAGCGCTCACTGTACATGCAGCCATCAGTATTAAAATAAGTAAAATTTTACTTGCACAACTGCTAATTTTTGTTGTGTGTGTGTGTGTCTGTGATTTTTTAATAAAGGACAAATATTTCATAATAGATAAAATTAAAGGGTTAAGAGAAACTTGCTTTTAATGGTGGTAAAGATAAAAAGGAGTTGAGTGTTGAAAGTTGAAAGGTGAAAGTGGATAAGTCGTCTGCTAACAGCTAATGGTTAACCACTAACAAAAAAAGCTAACTTAAACGAAAGGCGCTTGAATATGCGTTAGTCATCAAATTTTAAAAAGCATTGCCAAACCAAGTCTGGTTCGAAGCCTTTTGCAATAAATGCATGTGCGGTTTTTTGTTTATCAAATGTGGTGCTTCCGGTTTTGTCTAATGCTTTTTGCAAAAGCTGTTTCAGTGTAGCCTCATAATTTTCGATGCTATTTAAAGCCTGATTGATACAGTGTGCCGAAACCTGCTTTTGTTTAAGCATCATTTTTATTTTCACTTTGCCCCAGTGTTTTATCCTGAATTTGCCACCGGCATAGGTTATGGCAAATCTTAATTCGTTTAAAAAGTCGTCCTTAACCAATTTGGCAATTATAGTTTCAGCATCGGTTGCAGGTACCTTTAAGGCATATAGTTTTTGACGTACTTCGTATTGACTACGTTCCTGGTAGGCACAATAGGCAGCGGCTTTTTTATACCACATATCATCTATATAGCCCAGGGTATCGTCAATCATAATATTGCAAGGCTTGTTATTTGATAACGCCTAACTGTTTGCCCACTTTGGTAAATGCAGCTACACAGGTTTGCAAATGCTGCATGGTGTGGCCGGCACTAATTTGTACCCGTATGCGTGCATTGCCTTTTGCAACAACTGGATAAAAGAAACCGGTAACATAAATGCCCTCGTCTAACAACTGGGCTGCAAATTGTTGTGCCAGAGGCGCTTCGTATAACATAATTGGTACTATGGGATGTATGCCCGGTTTAATATCAAAACCTGCATCGGTCATGGCTTGCCTGAAGTATTGCGTATTGCTCCAAAGGGCATCGCGTAAGCCTGTGGTTTCGCTGAGCATATCAAGTACAGCCATTGAAGCACCAACAATGGATGGCGCCAATGAATTTGAAAACAAGTAGGGTCGCGAGCGTTGACGCAGTATTTCAATAATTTCTTTTTTGCCCGAAGTAAAACCACCTAAGGCACCACCTAATGCTTTACCAAAAGTGCCGGTTATAATATCAATTCGGCCCATTACATTTTTATGCTCATGCGTACCACGACCTGTTTTACCCATAAAACCACTGGCATGACATTCATCAATCATAACCAATGCGCGGTATTTATCGGCCAGGTCGCAAATCTTATCTAACTGTGCAATGGTACCATCCATGCTAAATACACCATCGGTAACAATAATGCGATGCCTGGCTTGTTGTGTGGCTTGTAGTTGTGCTTCCAAATCGTCCATATTATTGTGTTTGTAGCGCAGGCGTTGTGCTTTACAAAGCCTCACGCCATCAATAATACTGGCATGGTTTAACTCATCACTTATAATGGCATCGGTTTCATTAAACAGTGGCTCGAATACGCCTCCGTTGGCATCAAAAGCTGCTGCATATAAAATGGTGTCGTCAGTACCTAAAAACTGTGCTAATTTTTGTTCTAAGTTTTTATGTATGTCTTGCGTGCCGCAAATAAAGCGCACGCTGCTCATACCAAAGCCATGCGAATCGAGTGCTGCATGCGCTGCCGCCAATACTTTAGGATGCGATGAAAGGCCTAAATAATTATTGGCACAAAAGTTTAAAACTTCTTTGCCGTTAGCGGTAATAGCAGCGCCCTGAGGTGTAGCAATAATGCGTTCTTGCTTATACAGGCCGGCTTCTTTTATAGCGGCTAATTCTTTTTCGAGTACAGGCTTTAAAGTATCGTACATGGTGCAGTTTTTTTGTATGGTGTTGATGTATTATAAAACATTTTAAAATTACGAACAAAGGGTTTTTGTAACAGGAGCCGTGCAACGGATACTGCACAGCCTATATAGTAACAGTTACAAACCAATAGGGTGCCAGGTGGTTTTAAATTCCTGTAAGTCTAAAATTAAATAAGGGTTTTGTGCATTTGCATCGGCATAGTTACCAAAGTAATTAGTGCTTATGCGTTTTACACTAAGGGCAGCATTGCTTTCAAGTAATGTAAGGGTATCATCAGAAGGGCCTGCGTAAACAACAGCATTAATATCCATGTGCGTAGCAAATTGTTTAATTACTTCGTCCATGGTTCCGGTAAGTATATTAACTACACCGGCAGGTACATCGGATGCATGCAGCACTTCTGTAAATGTAACAGCGGTTATCGGAAATTTTGAATGTGCCATTAATAAAACCGTATTGCCACCTGCAATTGCCGGAGCAATTAGGCTTACCAATGCCAACAAACCGGCTACAGGTGGAGCAATAAGTGCAACAATACCGGTAGGCTCGGGGTAGGTAAAGTTAAAATGAGATGATTCGACAGGATTTACCGATGAAAAAAGTTGGATGTATTTATCACACCATCCTGCATAATACACCAGCCTGTCAATTGCGGTTTCAATTTCGATGCGTGCTTGTGCCGGTTTTACACCTTCATCTGTTGATGCCTGCATAAATTGTTCGGTTCGGCCTTCCAATACTTCGGCTATGCGATATAAAATTTGCGCTTTATTGTATGCAGTTCGTTTAGCCCAAGCGGGTTGTGCTTTGCGCATGGCAATTACGGCATCGCGTACATCTTTACGCGATGCACGGCACATGTTTACGGTGTTGCCGTTTGCGGTTTTGCATTTGAAATAACGGCCGCTTTCGCTTCGTATAAATTTACCATCAACATACATTTTATATGTTTTATTAATGGCTATGCGTTTGGTATCAACACTCATTGTTTACCTGCTTTTAAAATTAAAGTTTAACGTAGGCATGTAATCCATGCAAGCCTCCTTCGCGTCCCATGCCACTTTCTTTATATCCACCAAATGGCGATGTAGGGTCAAATTTATTATAGGTATTTGCCCAAATTACACCGGCTTTTAATTTGCCGGTTACCTTAAATACCTTGGCACCTTTATCAGTCCAAACACCACCACTTAAACCGTAAGGCGTGTTGTTGGCTTTTTCAATTGCTTCTTCGGGCGTTCGGAATGTTTGAATGGATAGCACCGGGCCAAAAATTTCTTCTTGTACAATACGGCTGCTTTGTGCAACATCGGTAAAAATGGTGGGCTTAATAAAATATCCTTTATTGGGAATGGTGCAATTGCTTTGATGCATATTGCCACCTTCGTTAATGCCTATGCGTAGGTAGTTTTTAATTTTGCCAAATTGCTCTTTACTGTTTATGGCGCCTATGTCGGTGTTTTTATCCAAGGGGTCGCCAACAATAAGGGTGTCCATACGGAGTTTTAATTTTTTAAGCAAAACATCTTTAATACCCTCTTGTACTAATAGGCGCGAGCCTGCACAACATACATGGCCTTGATTAAAAAATATGCCGTTAATAATACCTTCAACAGCTTGATCAATAGCAGCATCTTCAAATACAATATTGGCTGCTTTGCCGCCTAATTCAAGCGTATATTTTTTACCTGTACCGGCCAGTGCTTTTTGTATGGCTTTGCCTACTTGTGTAGAACCTGTAAAAGCAACTTTGTTTATACCGGCATGATTTACCAATGCCTGGCCGGTGCTACCTGCACCGGTAATTATATTAACCACACCGGGTGGCAACTCGCATGCTTGTATAATTTCGGCAAGTTTTAAAGCCGTAAGCGAAGTTGTTTCGGCCGGCTTAAGTACAACGGTATTGCCGCATGCAAGTGCCGGGGCAATTTTCCAGGCAGCCATAAGCAATGG
Organism: Bacteroidia bacterium; assembly: GCA_016788165.1. Classification (GTDB taxonomy): domain Bacteria; phylum Bacteroidota; class Bacteroidia; order AKYH767-A; family OLB10; genus JAEUTH01. The sequence goes on from JAEUTH010000040.1 coordinate 5,131, forward strand.
AAAATTCCAGGGAATTATCTGACCGGCCACACCCAAAGGTTGGGCATCGCGACCCGGAAATGCATAAGCTAATTTATCAGCCCATCCTGCATAATAAAAAAAGTGAGCCGCAGCCAACGGAATATCAACATCACGCGATTCGCGTATGGGTTTGCCGCCATCCAAGCTTTCGATAATAGCTAACTCGCGGCCACGTTCTTGTAACATCCGTGCTATACGAAATAAATATTTGCCGCGTTCGGATGGTTTCAGTTTTTGCCAACCGGTGCTGGCTTGTTGCGCTGCCTTTACCGCTTTGTCAACATCGGCCGTTTGCGCTATGGCAACGCTGGATAGTTTTTTTTCGTTTGCCGGATTTATACTATCCATGTATTGGCCTTGCGTTGGGGCTACAAACTTTCCGTTAATAAATAAATCGTATTGCGATTTAATTTCAATATGGTCGGTTGATTCGGGTGCAGGCGCATAAGTCCACCCGTGGTTAAATGCTAAGTTGATTGCTGCTGCTTTTTGCTTTGCCATATTTTAACCGGATAAAAAAATTAATATGTAATGGGAAGTAAGTTTAAAGACACCATTGTTCAGGCAGTTTTTGCACTGAGTGCTTTATTGCGCATGACATTGCGTATTGCAATTGGAATAATACTTAGTATAATGGCTAATACAATTATTATTACAAGTAAAACCAAACTACTGATGTTACGTAACGAAACAGCTAATACAACAAACAGTATATTAACGATATAAAGTATAAGCGTAGCTTGCCGATGACTACAACCAATATCTAGCAATATGTGGTGCATGTGATTACGGTCGGGCTGAAACGGAGAACGCTTTTTTGATAACCGCCATAAAAAAATACGAATCGTATCGAATAATGGAATAATTAAAATGCTGATTGCCATAGCCGGGCTCGACCTGAATGGAAATGAATACGGTGTGGCGTAAAAACTAAGCTGAATAAAATAAATGGTAAGTATAGAAAGCAGCATACCTGTAAACAGGGAGCCTGTATCGCCCATAAAAATTTTAGCCGGTGAAAAATTATAAACTAAAAAACCCAACAGGGATCCAAACAGTGAAAAAGCAACAGTGCACATAGCAAGTTCCTTATAGTTATAAAACCAAAAGCCAAAAGTAAAAGCGGCAATAGCACCAATGCCTCCGGCTAAACCATCAATACCATCAATGAGGTTAAACGAATTGGTAATACCAATTATAGTTACAATAGAAAATAAAACGCTGGCCCAATAAGGCAAAGCATAAATACCAAAAATACCGCAAAGGCTGGTAATACGTATATCGGCAATACAGGTAATAATAAGTGTGGCCAAAAACTGCCCTGCAAATTTTTTAACCGGTGTTAGGGTAACTAAATCGTCTTTAAGGCCAATAAAAAAAATAATGAGCAATGCGGCAATAATGTACTGTATGGTGTGATTATTAAAACCAACGGTAAAACAAGCAATGGCAAACAGGGTGCCGCCAAAAATGGCCACACCACCCAAACGGGGTGTTACATTTTGATGCACCTTTCGCTCGTCAGGCTGGTCGAATAAATGTTTAATGTAGGCTACTTTAATTATGGCAGGTATGGCCCAAAATGTAATAGCAAAAGCCACTATGGAGGCAAATGTAATTTCAATCATAGCAGACTTGTTTGATTAAGAAACACCGTTTTGTCATTGTTAATTATCGTAAAGGAACAATATTTTTTAAAACCGTAAAATGTCGAAACAGGTTGATAAATTAATATCCGTTTAATATGAACTTATTAAGTAATGGATGTTGATGAAAACGGTTTTAAAGGTTGCATTTTTATAGTATTAAAAATCAAAGTATTGATTACTGATTGTAGTACGAATGCCGGCATAAACAAAAGTGCTTTTTTGTGTAAATAAATCGTTATCAAGTGTGCGTGATGTTGCACCACACTCGAACCGCAGGTTGTATTTCGGATTTATTAAGTAAGCAATTTTAAAATCAAAATAAGTTATTGTGCTTTGCAGGCCTTGTAACATTTTGTTGCCTGTAAATTGTGCAGGTTGGGTGTACGTATCAAATATATTTTTGCCAAAGTTTATACCGGCTGTATCTAATCCGGTGGCAACATACATACCTTGTAATTGAAAAAACCAGTTTTTAAACTGATAGTTAATAAAGGTTACACTTTCGTAAAAATTAGCTCCTTGTACATGGGCCAAAGCTTCGTTGTAATGGCCGTAATTGGTGAGCGAGCTTCTATGCTGAAATGTGTATGGCTTTACATAGTTGAACTCCGTTTGAAAGCGTAAATTTTTTATGCCAAATACATGGTAACTTTTATAACCTAATTGAAAACCAAATTTGTTGCGGTAATCGCCATCCTTATTTTTTAATGCAGTCAGGTTAAATTCATCTAATGAAAGCTGACCGTATAAAATATTTTTTGAGTTAATTTTAAACTTGGTATTAAGGCCTAATAAAACATTATCGGCCGAAGACATTGAAAATTCAACGGGACGCAAAAAAATAATCGGATTTAAATAATTAAAATCAATGCCCCGGCCCCTTATACTATCGCTGCGCCATATTACAGCTTCCATAATGCCAATGCTTGCCCTGTTGCTTTTACCAATATTAAAATCGAGGTAGTGATAGGTTGCATATTTTTTCCGGAAATTAAAATCATCGGGATCCATACCGTGTGGTGGGCCAATGCGCAAATCCTGATATGCAGTCCACATACAGGTATATTTCATTTTCCATACTTGTGTTTCGATTTTAAAATAGGGATAATAAAAGGCATAGTCGCTAAGCAAAAGCGAACGGTAACCCTCGCCAATAAAATTTTTATCGGTGCCTAATTGAAACTTAAAATATTTTTTAGTGGCATAAGCTACATGGGCAGCAGCAAATGCAAAATCTTTACTGGAGTTAAAATTTTTGCCACGCCCCTGGCCGGGTATTACACCATTTACTTTAATTGAACTGTCAATGTATGTAGGGTAAGCAATCTGGTTTTCGAAAAAGTAACTGTTAAATGAAAACCCTTTGCCTAAAGTGCCTCCAGCCATTACACCACGCGAATTGGTAACATACGTTTCATTGTTTTGAAACTCATTGGTTAGCGAAAAGTTGAATAAAAAATCGGCATACAAGTACACATCATCTTTTTTGTATTGTAATAAGTGTTCGTTATGCAGCTTACGCCCCCACCATGATTGGTTAAACTTTGTTGACTTTATTGATTTTGTGTTCAATGAATCATATGGAGCAACCGTTACAATATCGGCACTGTATAACGGTTTAAATGAAGTATGCACTGCACTGCCTACGGCATCGGTATAAGGCTCGTACCGCTGAATTATATCCTTAGATAATAAAATATACTCGTGTTGCGCATATACTTTGCCCAGTATTACACCGATACTTAAAACAAATACAGACCAAAGTTTACGCATACATTTTTTTAATGAGACAAATAACATCATTTAATTGTTGTATGGTAGTAGGTACACCAAAACTAAAACGCAAGGTGGTTTGCGCTAAATCAGCTGTTAACCCCATAGCCTGTAATACATGCGATGGCTGTTGTAATGCCGAAGTACATGCCGAGCCGTTAGCTACACCTATTTGTGGCAATGCCTTATAAAGTTGCGTAGCTGTTGTATCTGTAAAAGTAACGCTGCTGGTGTTAGGTAACCTGGGTACTTTGTTGCCATTAATTTGTACAGGTAATTGATGTAATGCATCTTCAAAATAATGTAACAAATGATTTAAGTGTTGCATTTGTGCCGTTAGGTTAGTTTGTGCTAATGCTGCTGCAGCGCCCATACCAACTATACCCGGAACGTTTAATGTACCGGGTCGGATATTTTTTTCGTGGCCGCCACCAAACAATAGTGGTTTAAGGTGTACTCTCGGATTTTTTCTGCGGATGTAAAGCGCACCACAACCTTTGGGGCCATACATTTTATGAGCCGAGCAAACTAATACATCCACTGCAAGTGTATTTACATCAACCGGTATTTTGCCAACAGCTTGTGTAGCATCCGTTACCATAAGACAGTGGTATTTGTGTACTATTTCTGCTATTTCCTTTACGGGTTGCAGCACTCCGGTTTCGTTATTGGCAAGCATCACACAAACAGCAATGGTGTTTGGTGTTATTGCTTGTGTTAGTGCATTCAAATCAAGCTGTCCGTGTGTGTTAACCGGTACAAAGGTTATGTTGGCCCCAATAGTTTCTAAATAACGGCAAGTGTCGCCTACAGCTTTATGTTCGGTTGTAACAGTTACTATATGGTTGCCCTTTGTTTTATAGGCGTGGTAGATACCTTGTAGTGCAATATTTACTGCCTCGGTGGCGCCCGATGTAAAAATAATTTCATCGGGTTGTGCACCAATAAGGGTTGCTACTTGTTGCCGTGCGTTTTCTGTGGCTTGTTTTGCATACCATCCCGCCTGATGTGTTGCACTGGATGCATTGCCAAAATTATCAGTAAAAAAGGGCAACATAGCCTGCACTACTACTTCGTTTACGGGTGTAGTTGCATTATAATCGAGGTAAATAAAAGGCATGCTATAAATAGTTTTTTACAACAATGCAAAGCAACTATTTAGTTTTATTTTTTAGCCAACCAAAGTTGTGGATTTAGCTTTTCGAACCCTTTCCAGATTTGCAAATTAATCATGCCCTTGCCCGTTTCAGAATCGTTGCCGGCCACACCAATTTTTTGGCGTGTGGTTAGTTGTTCGCCTTTACTTACTGCAACGGTTTCTAAGTTGGCATAAACGGTTAAGTACTCGCCATGCCGCACAATAACTGCATTATTACTGCCCGGCAAACTTATTACTGCTGTTACCTGCCCGGTAAAAATGGTGCGTACACCGGCTTGGTTATTTGTGGTTATATCAACGCCATCATTTTTAACCACTACACCTTTTAAAGTTGGGTGTGCATGTGCGCCAAATTTTTCGGTAATGGTGCCTTGTTCAACTGGCCAGGGTAATGTGCCACGGTTGCCGCTAAAGTTGTTGGATAGTTTTTGTGCTTCAGGTGTTAAGGTTATGGCGATGGCGTTTTCTTTGGTTACATTTTTTTTGCCTTCGTTGGCTGCTTTTTTCTTGGCTGCTTCTATTTCTTTTTTTATGGCTGCTTCTATTGCGTTTTCGAGTTTTTTCTTTTGTGCTTGTTTATTGGCTAACTGTTTACGCAATACCGTTTCCTGAACCGATAAGTTTTTTAAGTATAACTCTTGTTGTGATTGTTCCTGAGCCAGGGTCTTTTTTTGATCTTCTTGTCCTGATTTAAGTTTTGATTTTTCAACCTTTTGTGCTTCTAAATCGGTTACTTTATTATTAAGCGCTACTTGTGTATGGGTTATGGTTGCAGCTTGTTGTTTTCTGAAACTGCTATATTGTTGCATGTACTTTATGCGTTTATATGCCTGATTAAAATCGTTGCTTGAAAAAACAAACATCATTCGCTGGTAGTTGTTCTGATTTTTATGTGCATAAACTATCATAGCAGCGTACTGTTTTTTTAAGGCTTCCATTTTTTGTTGCAGCACTATAATCTCGCCATTGCTTTGTGTTATGGCACCATCTAATTCGGTAAGTTGTGTGTTGATGGTATTTATTAATGCCTGCCGCGCTTTTAGTTTTCGTGTTAATGATTCCAGCTGGCTTTTGGTTGCGTTTTTGTTTTTGGCATTTAATTTAAGCTGCTTATTAGTGTCATCAATTTCGCGTAAGAGTTGTTCCTTCTTTTTTTCTAAATCTTTTTTATTGGTTTTGCTTTGTGCAACAACCAGTACTGTACAAGCAATTAACAACAAAAGACTAATAAAAATGGATAACTGTTTTTTTGTTTGCAACATCATTAATTAACCGAACAGCTAAACTACTTCTGTGTATTACTGCCTTATCAAAGCAACGTTAAAGTAACTAACAAATTACCTGTTAAAACAGTTTTGCAGCAGTGGTTATTTTTTAGGTGCAGGTACAATGCGCTCGAAACTGGCCGGTATTCTGAAAGGCATATCTTCAGCCGTTCCGGTGTTTACTTTGGTGTAATTTATTTTTATGCCTATGCGTTGTTCGGCCGTAATAAAGGTTTCGCTGTTAAGTGGCAATAAGCCTTCGGGTAGTTGTAAAAAGTTGCTGTATGTGGTATGCATATTTTTGTTGATGCGGTCGTCATCAACATTCATGGTTTGAATGCGATAGGTAGCAGGGTCTATATTAAAGTCTTGTACAATGGGTTTATTGGGGTCTTTATCTTCTAATGAGCGCCTGAGTTTACGTTTGTTAAGTGTGCTAAGTATAAAATAGTTGTCTTCGGTGTAAACGCTGTTAAAACGGTTTTCGTTGCGGTAGGCAAAAAAGTTGCCAAGCAATATTTGCTCAATGGTTTTGTAATCTACTTTAATGCGTAGTATGTCTGACAGGTAATCGTAATCGGCTATGGCAAATTTATTATGTATGCGGTCAATAAGCTTTAGCGAATCTTTAGTAATTAAAACCCTTGCGGCTTCAACGCCAAGCAGGGCATTAATTGAAATCCAGATGGCACTGTCGTTTTTAATACGAAGGGTTACATTAAAACTTTTATTGTCGTCAGTTAAATTAGCTTCTACATTGGCCTTTGCACTTAAAAAGCTTGGTGCAAAAGCATGTTTGGTTACCGAGTCTAATAATTGCTGTGCTGTTATTTGTGTGTTTATAGTATCAGTAACCGGTACGGCTGCAATGGCTGTGGTTTTTTTTGTGGTTTTGCAGGATGTAAGAGCGATGGCTAAAAAAGTTATAGTCCCAAAAATGTATTGGTATCTTTTAATGCCACAGCATTGCAAATTGATTATGCGCATGGTTTTAATTTTCAACGTAAGCGCTGCGACTAATTTTTACTTCTAACAAATCAGAAAACTCACCGGTTTCTTTTGCTTTTTTCCAAAAGTTTAAAGCTTCGGCTACTTCGCCTAATTTGTACAGAATATCGCCATAATGTTCGAACAAAGTGCCACTTGGCGGATTGCTGTTTTTTATGGCTTTGGCTTGCCAGTCTTTGGCTTGGGCATAATTGCCTTGCTGGAATAATACCCATGCATAGGTGTCCTGATAGGTACCATTATCGGGACTTAGATCATTGCTTAGTTTACTCATTTCGGCAGCCCGGCTTAAGTTGCTTTTGCGTAATGATAAATAGTAAGCATAATTATTTAGCACCGGTATGTTGCGTGGATCTATTTTTAAAGCTTTTTCATAAGCTGCATCCGACTCGGTGTATTTTTTTAACGAATGATAATTATCGCCAAGCGAGGAAAAAAATTCTACCAATAAGTTATCGTTATCAACTACCAGTTTGGCGCCATTGTTTAATGATTGAACAGCTTCGTCATTTTTTTTCAAAATGCCATTGGCTACACCGTTAAAGTAATAAAACAACGGTTGGTCGGGGAAAAAAGTAATGGCTTCTTTGCTGTCGTCAGCAAGGGTTTGGTAGTTGTTAAGCTCGGCACTACATTGTAATAGTTGCTGCCAAATCTGCACATTGTTTTTTTCAATTTTTAAGGCCTCGCGGTATTGCAGCATAGCAGGTTCCAATTGTTTATCCATCATTAAAAAATCGCCATACATGGCATGTGGAATAAACTCGGCACTGTTTGTTTGCGAAAATATTTTTGACAGTTCCAGTGCTTGTTGCATCATGGTATCGTTATCCTGTGCCAAGCCTATGTATGACATGAGCACCTTGGTTTTTAATTCAGACTGCAAGTCGGCATTGGTGAAAGCTTTTTGCAACCAGTTAAACGACAGGTCGTTTTTGTGGATAGTACGGTAATACTCAGCATAACTAAGTGCAACTGCCGGATGGTTAGGTTGTGCTGTTTCTAAACGTTTAATGGTTTTTAAAACATCGTCATATAAGTTATTTGCCTGATACAATTCAATCATCAAAATGTAGTAGGTTGGATCGTCAGGTTGTTTTGCAATCAGTTTTTCGAGTTCGGCTGCCGCTTTATCTACTTTACCTAACTTAAGCCATATACGCTGCTTTTCGCGAATGATAGTTGGATCAACACCAAAGCGTTTTTCCACCTCATTGTAAACGTCAATGGCTTCGGTATATTTTTTTTCGTCAAACAAGGCACTGGCCTTCAATAAATAAAACTCGATGTTATTGGGTTTTATTTCAACCAGTTGCTCATACACTTTAAGCGCTTGTTTGTTTTCGCCCATACGCTGTAACAGTTCGGCTTGCCACATCAAATACCATTCGTTGTCGGGATATAAACCGGCAGCAATGTTGGCATATTCTACAGCCTTAAGCGCTTTTTTTTGTTTCCAAAGCAAATGCGATGCTTCATAATAAGAAGCCGCATTTTTGTGGTCAACTTTTATAACAGCTTCAAACAAATCGAGGGCATGTACATCGTTGCCCATAATTTTTTCGCGGTTGGCATCTAAAAAATTTTTATCAACTGCTAATTTTTCGCCTTCGCTTAAGTTGCTGTTGTTTTTTTTGCGTTGTGCCCAAATTGGGTTTGCTGCTAACAAAAGCATTACACAGGTGCAAAGGGTTGCGTTTTTATAGTACTTAAACATCATGTGTAATTAACGAATATTAGCAGGCAATTTATAGGAAGCTTCTTGTTTTGCTTTAGTTAAATGTATGTATAAACGCTTAGTTATTTACACTATAGTCGCCCAAACTTACATCGGCCATCTGGCCTTTATACAGCACGTTGTTGCCCATCATTGAATTGGCAATGGCAGCTTGTTTAATATTGCATTGTGTTTGTATAATGCTGTTTTTAATAATGCTCTGTTCGACCTTGGTTTGTGCACCAATGCTTACGTGTGGGCCAATTACACTTTGGGTAACCGTTGCACCCGTGCCAATAAAACAGGGAGGAATTATAACGCTATCGGTAATGGTGGCATCGGCTGCAATATGGTTTTCAGGATATTTCAGTTCGAGTACGCGTTGATTGGTATATACGGTTGCATCTTTATTGCCACAATCTAACCACTCGGCAACTTTGCCTGGCAAAAGCTTTAGGCCTTTGTTTTTCATGTTTTCCATGGCATTGGTTAACTGAAATTCGCCTTTGTCCTTAATGTTATTGTCGAGTAAATACTGCAATTCGTTTTTAAGATTGTCGCCATCTTTAAAATAGTAAATACCAATAATGGCCAGGTCGGATACGAAGTGTTGTGGTTTTTCAACAAACTCGGTAATAATACCTTGTGCATTTACATTTACTACACCAAATTGGCGTGGGTCTTCAATTTTTTTAACCCAAATAACACCTTCGGCTTCGGCACTAATTTTATCTTCGGGTGTAAATAAGGTATCGGCAAAAGCTACGATTACTTTTCCGGTTAATGCCGGTTTTGCACATAAAATGGCATGTGCTGTACCCAATGGTTCGTCTTGATAATATATACTGCCTTTTGCGCCTAAAGTTTGCGCAATGTTTATCAGATTGTTTTCGGCTTCGGTGCCAAAACGCCCAACTACGTATGCAATTTCGTCAACCGGTTCGGGGCATACGGCAATCAAATCTTCCATTAAATGTTGTACAATACTTTTGCCTGCCACCGGTATTAATGGTTTTGGTACTGTAAGTGTGTGTGGGCGCATTCTTTTGCCCATACCTGCCATAGGAACAATAATTTTCATGTGATATTTTGTTTTCGTTTCTGCTGGATATAATTTGTATTGATTGATACGCGGTGTTGCAATTTGTTACTGACCGGTATGTCCAAAACCACCGGTACCCCTGTTGGTTTGGTTAAGCGTTTGATTGGTTTGCCACTGTATGGTATGATGCGGGGCAACTACTAATTGCGCTATGCGATCGCCATCATTGATGGTAAATGTTTTGTCTGATAAATTGATGAGTAACACCATTACTTCGCCACGATAATCGGCATCAATAGTGCCCGGGGCATTAAGTACGGTAATGCCATGTTTATAAGCCAAACCGCTGCGAGGGCGTATTTGGCCTTCGGTACCAATAGGTAGTTGCATAAATAAACCGGTAGGGATTAATGCCCGCTGCATGGGTAACAGTTCAATAGCCTGATTTATATTGGCACGCAAGTCGAGGCCGGCAGCACCGGCAGTTTCATATGCAGGTAATGCATGTTTGCCGGTATTATTAATAATTACATTCATCTGATTGCTAACAAAATGGGGCTTCGAATTGATTTAAATAAAACTGAGCTTTTTAAAAGGGCGTGCGAATTTAGATTTTTTTACTTCGTTCGCTATACCATATTGCCGCCACATAGATGGATAAAAGCATTGAATTAAATGTTAAAAGTAGGGGCAAACCGGGTTGGGCATAATTATCAAACCATAAACTGCAGGCGTAAAGCGCTATTGCGGCTATTACATAGGTTAGCATGCTTTTTAAGTCATAATATACAGGGTATTTTTTTGCGCCTATTATGTATGAAACCAGCAACATACTGCCATAACAAATTAAGGTGGTGTAGGCGCAGCCGGTATAACCGTATTTTGGAATAAGTAAAAAATTTAATGCCAGGGTAATTAGGGCACCACCAACGCTAAACCATGCACCATATTTGGTTTGGCCACTCCATTTATACCACATGCTTATATTTAAATAAACACCCAAACATAAATTGGCAAGTAGTAAAACCGGCACTACATGTAGGCCTTCCCAGTATTCGTTTTTACTATCAGAGCCAATAAAGTATTTAAACACATCAATGTAAAGCATTACAATTAAAAATACCAAAGCACTGCCTAAAACAAAGTAACGAACAACATAAGCATACACTTGTTTTACATCAGCATCTTTTTGACGGGCGAAGAAATAGGGTTCGGCTGCAAACCTGAAAGCTTGTACAAACATGGTCATTAACATGGCCAATTTGTAAACGGCACCATAAATACCTTGTTGGCGCATGGCTTCATTGGTATCGGTAATTAAGTAGCTAAGTATAATCCTGTCTATAGTTTCATTAATCATACCGGCCAAACCGGCTACTAAAAGTGGCAAAGCGTAGGTAAGCATTTGCTTTAACAATTGTGTGTCTAATTGCCATTTACATTGTCTGATTTCAGCATGTAATAAAATTAATATGGCACCGCTTGAAATGATGTTAGAAATAAAAACATAACCTACACCAATATTTGGGTTGTAGAAACTTTCGATTAAACCAATGCCTAACCATTGGTTTTGTATAGCCAGCGGACAAAACCACAGAAAGAATAGGTTTAAGCCGATGTTTATAACAATGCCTGCCAATTTTATAAGTGCAAATTTGCGTGGCTTTTGCTGCATACGTAACAAACCGAATGGTATAACGCTTAATACTTCTAAAGCCAATATGGCTGCAGCATACCACACAAATTCGGGGTGCATTTGTAAGCGCATTAATTGCACTATGGGTTGATAAAAAACAATTATCAATAGAGTGAGTAGCGTGGTAGAAATAAGTATGCTGCTCATGGCTGTGCCATATACTTTTTGGCGCTGATAGCGTTGGCTAAAGAAAAAGAATCCGGTTTCGAGGCCGTAGGAATAGAGCACATTGGCAAAAGCTATGTATGCATATACATAGGACATAAGGCCAAAGCTTTGTACATCAACAAAAGTACGGGTGTAAAAGGGTGTTAGAAGGAAAAATAATGCACGCCCAATGATGCTGCTAAGGCCATACCAAGCCGATTGTGATGCTAATTTTTTTAAAACACTCACCTGTAAGTACTAAAGTTTAAGTATAAAACTAAACAAAAGGTATTGGGCATTACAACTATTGATTTTATGGTTTGCAGTGTGCATAAACTGCTGCACCTATTTGTGCAATTAGGGCTTCGTTTGTATGGTTAGGCTCGGTGCTGTTACCTACAAACACACTTACATAAACGGGTTTTCCGTTGGGCAAAAATATTATCCCTATATCGTTGGTGGCATGTGTGAGGCCATTTTTATCGGTGCCCGATGAACCTGTTTTATGTGCTATTTTGGTTTGCTTTGGCAGTAAATTAGGCAAACGTTTTACGCCAGTTTTACAGTGCAGCATTACATCCCATATAAAATCATAGCTGCTTTTTTTCAATAAAGCAGGTTGGTTGATGTAGCTTTTATAAAGTAAGTTAACAGCGCTTACCGGTGTGGTTCGGTTCTTTAGTTGATAATCAACGCTGGTGTTCATTTGCGATTCGGTATATAAAATGTCAATATCTGTAAATCCATTTTTTTTGAAATATTGATTTACAACTGCAGGGCCACCAACCATTTTAAGCAATAAATCGCAACCCACATTATCGCTATGTGCAACCGTATATTCGATAATTTTTGCCAAAGTAAACTTGCCACCTTTGGGTTTTAAATCGCGCAAGGGGCTGTACATGTTGTTGTTCATTTCATCTTTGCTTATAGCGATGGTATCGGTTAGTTTAAACACACCGGCATCAACCTGATTTAAAACGTATAAGGCTATATGAAACTTAAACACGCTTTGCATAGCGTAAAAGCTTGTATGATTTATTAAAGCTAAGGGTTGGCCTTTATCATCTAAAACAGCAATACCAACCTGGGCTTTTTTACCGACTATTACTTGTTGCAGTTTTTGTGTAAGTGCAGCATTTTGAGCCTGCACTTTAAAACTTAACAGTGTTATCAAACACCAAACAAACCGTTTTTTCATAAGCTAATTGTTGGTTTTAATAAATTGTAAACCATTATTAATCCGTTGCGTGGTTTCGGTTTTACCTAATAAGGTTATCATGCCAAACAAATCAACACCACTGCTTTTGCCGCTTATAAATATTCGTAAGCATGAAATTACATCGCCCATTTTTAAGCCCATTTCTTTTATTAAATTTTTTACCAGTGGCTCGATAACGGTTGCATCAAAACTTTGTTGTGTATTTAATTGCGGCAGTAATACATCATAAAAAGCAAACTGATTTTCATTCCATTTTTTTTGCAATGCATCTGTATCGTACGTTTGTGGCGGTTCAAAAAGGTAGTGGCCCATGGAGTGCATATCGTGCAAAAACTGAATGCGTGGTTTAAGTAACTGTACGGCTTTTATAAGGTAGCTGTCTGTTAATCTAACATCATCACCACTATACTTATAACTTTCAATTACATCGTTACGTAAATGATCAACTAATGTTGCATCGGGTAGTGCGCGCACATATTGTTCGTTAAACCACTTGGCTTTTTCGGGGTCGAATTTTGCACCTGCTTTATGAATATGCTTAAAGCTAAAGGCATTAATAAGTTGGGGCATGGTAAACAACTCTTGTGTGGTGCCACTGTTCCAACCTAAAAGTGCCAACATATTTACAAATGCCTGTGGCAGGTAACCACGCTCGCGGTAGCCTGACGAAATTTCGGCTGTAATGGGGTCGGTCCAGTTAAGCGGAAACACCGGAAAACCCAGCCTGTCGCCATCGCGCTTGCTTAATTTTCCATGGCCATCGGGCTTGAGTAAAAGCGGCAAGTGTGCATAATGCGGCATTTTACTTTCCCAGCCTAAGTACTTGTAAATTAAAATATGTGCCGGTGCACTGGGCAACCACTCTTCGCCACGTACGGCATGTGTAATTTGCATTAAATAATCGTCAACTATATGCGCTAAGTGATAGGTAGGCATGCCATCGCTTTTCAGCAAAACTTTATCGTCAACAATATTGGTATTAAACACCACATGGCCACGCACCAAATCATCAAAAGCAACTTCGTTATCGGGCATCACTTTAAGGCGGATAACATAAGGTGTATTGTTATTCAAAAGGTTGTTTACTTCTGATGCGGGCTGGCTTAATGAGTTTTGCATTTGCATGCGTGTTTGTGCATCGTACATAAAACTTTTGCCAGTTGATTCGGCTTGCTTTCGCTTTATTTCCATGTCGGCAGCAGTATCAAATGCATAATATGCATGGCCGCTGCCAATTAACTGTTCAGCATATTGTTTATACAATGGCTTACGTTCGCTTTGGCGGTATGGCGCATGTTTGCCATCGCCAAAACCAACACCTTCGTTCGGAATAATGCCACACCAGTTTAATGCATCAATTATGTATTGCTCGGCACCGGGTACAAAACGGTTTTGGTCGGTATCTTCGATGCGTAAAATAAAATCGCCACCATGTTGTTTGGCAAAAAGGTAACTGTATAAAGCAGTTCGCACACCACCCATGTGCAATGGGCCTGTAGGACTGGGCGCAAATCGAAGTCTAACTTTATTTGATTCCATTTTTATAGGTTATGGTTTTTAATGAGGGCGGCAAATATAGTGTTATGTGTAATGGCACCATGCAGAAGTGTGTTAGCGATTCGCAAATAAATTAACGCACCGAGCAAATTGAAAGACATTTAATAACCTATTCGTTTTTTAATTCCTATTTTACATTCTAACCTTTTTGTATATGAAAAAATTTCTATCATCCTCAATAATTTATTTTGTATTATTTGCAGTAATTCTCACGATCAGTATTTGTATAATATTACCAGAGTTGACAGCTTAAACAATTTTTTTGGTTTCGAGCAAACCCTTCTTAATCCTAAGAATAATAATAAAGTTGATTTATCCATGAATTACAAACCAGGCTATGAAGCCCCATTATTATTGACTGAAATGGATAGTTCTGGAATAATTTTAAAAAGCAAAAAGATTAAGTTTTTTAGTGACTCATTACAATTTTTCTGCAACGGAGCAAGGTGGCCATCAGGCACTCAATTTGCTTTAGCAAAAAGTTTATACTCCCCTATTGATAGTTCCTATTATTTTGCAGGTGTTCTTGTGGCACACTATGGCGTTTGAAGTACACTGGCAACTAACGCATTACTCAAAGTTGATAATAATTTGGACACAGTATGGCTTCGTGAATATTATACTGCCGCATATACTGGGCTCAACATTTCTGCTGATACTGGATTGATAGCTTCAGCATTATATAACATAAGAAAGTTAAACCCTTTGAATGATGATACTATTTGGTCGCGAACATACTTGCCATCTAATGGTAATTCATACGCTTTATTAGGACAAAATAGAGCATATAATGATTCTGAATTTGTGGTTTGTGGAGGTAGTAATTTATTTTCACATGTGACACGTAGAGGTACTTTAGCAAAGTTTAATCAGGATGGAAACATTCTTTGGTCGTATGCTTACGGAGATAGCACACCTGAATTATTTCGTGTTGTTAACCCAACCAATGATAGCAGCTATATAATAGTTAATGAACATGACTATAACAACAATGCAGATGCATCAGTGATAAAAATTTCAAACAATGGAACTTTTTTATGGGGGAAATATTATGACAAACCCGGTAAGAAAGTGACAGCCTATGATATTGCAAATACACCCGACAATAATTATTTTCTCACTCTGTCAGTATTAGACACACTTTCGTTTGTACAAAAAGCCTACTTGTTAAAAATAGATTCACTGGGTAATATTATTTGGTCACATAAATTTAATCCGCCAATAACTTTAGGAAATTATCAGGAGTTGCATCGTTTTATTCCAACACCAGATGGGGGTTACTACATTAACGGTACACGATTAATAAAAATAGATTCAACAGGTTACGGTTGCTGGTTTATAAATGAGCCCAATGCTGTTACACAAAATGATTTGTTTTTTGTAACAGACACAACTCCTTTAATTGCGCAACAGTATCCTCCTCCTCCCTTTGGCGAATATATTTACATAAATCATATTGTGCCTGCAGCGTTTATTGATTCAATGTGGGTTGATAGTTGCTTAAATACAACGAGCATTAATGAAGCGAATTATCATTCAGATAACTTTTTGTTATACCCAAATCCTACAGTAAATAAACTTACTATAAGTAGCCAACAGTTTGCAAATAAGAGAGTAACTGTTACTATGTGTGATTTAATCGGCATGCAAAAACTTCAAACAAAATTTGTTGGAAGTGCAGATGGAAAAATTGTGATTGATGTGCATAATCTGGCAAGCGGGATTTACTTTGTGAAGGTGAATAACAGTGTGCAAAGATTTGTGAAGATGTAGCATGAAAGCACAAACTACCGCGAGCGCACGGATATATAAATCCCTATGGACGTTACCAACCTACGATGGTTATGCAATTAATCTATCGACCTAAAAAGCATAAAATCAATCAAAGCCCTGCATAAAGCGACATTTATTTTTATTATGGGGGCTGTTTTATGTTTGACAATTGTAATAACAGTTGTGTTTATACTGATATCACATTAAGCATAAAAATTCGTTTGTTTAATTTGCACGGATAAATGTTTTGCTTACGTTGGTATATTTTGTTTCTGCTTTGTATGCTACACATGTGGGTTGTGGGACAGCAAACCAATAATTTACGTCAGGCAACTGTGGGCATTTTGCCCGATACCGTAACCATTGATACATTAAGTATTGTACCGGGCACGGTTACTGTTTTTCAGCAAAATGTATTGGTTGACACCACCACTTACATGGTTAACTATGCCGATGGTAAATTAATATGGCGTAAAAATTCCAATGCTTATAAGGCATTATCAATTACGAATGTACGTGTTGTTTACCGCGTTTTTCCGGTATTGTTTACAAAAACATATAGCCATAAACAGGTGGGTAATATTTATAACAGCACAGGTAGTTTGGTTTATGCACCCGAAGAAAAAAACAACGATTTTTTTAAAATGGAATCGCTCAATCATTCGGGCAGCATATCGCGTGGCATTACGTTCGGCAATAATCAGGATGTGGTTGTAAACTCGGGCTTAAACCTGCAAATGGCCGGGCGTATTGATAAATCGTGGGAAATTTCGGCTGCTATTACCGATAACAACATACCGCTGCAACCCGATGGCAATACACAGCAGTTGCAAGATTTTGATAAGGTTTTTATACAACTATCCAATGAGCGCACAAAAATTATTGCTGGCGATTTTGAATTGGCACGGCCACAAACACACTTTTTAAATTTTTTTAAACGTGCACAAGGTGGCTTAATACAAACCACCGTGCCATTCGAAAACAAAAAACATGTACTCAATATAAGTGGCAGCGCATCCATTTCGCGGGGTAAGTTTGCACGTAATGTGGTTATTGGTATTGAGGCCAATCAAGGCCCTTACCGGTTGCAGGGTGCCGATAACGAAGTGTTTATAATTGTGCTATCGGGTACTGAACGGGTTTACATTGATGGTGTATTAATGATGCGCGGGCAAGAGCACGATTATATAATTGATTATAACACAGCCGAAATAAAATTTACCGCCAACAGAATAATTACCAAAGACAAACGCATAACGGTTGAATTTCAGTACAGTGATAAAAATTATGTGCGCAGCTTGGTGTATGGCCATGCTGATGCTGTAATTAATAAAGGCCGATACCGATTAGATGTTTATAATGAGCAAGATGCCAAAAATCAACCACTGCTTCAAGATTTGTCGAATGCAGATAAAACATTATTAGCCAGTGTAGGCGATAGCGTTAATCAGGCTTATAAAGTTAATGCCGATAGTATAGCCTTTACTAATAACGAAGTACTTTATAAACGGATTGACACACTTTTTGCCGGCACGTTATATCAAAGCATTTACGTACACTCAGTAAATGCCGATAGTGCATTTTATAGAGTTGGTTTTAGTTTTTTGGGTTCGATGCGTGGCAATTACATTCAGCAGGTAAGTCCGGTAAATGGTAAAGTGTTTCAGTGGGTTACACCGGTAAACGGAGTGCCGCAAGGCCAATACGAACCAATAACGTTATTAATAGCACCGCAAAAAAAACAAATGATAACTGCCGGTGCCGATTATCAGTTAACGGCTAACACAGGCATAACCACAGAGCTGGCATTTTCAAATACCGATCTGAATTTATTTAGCCAAATACACAATGCCGATAACCAGGGCTTTGCCATAAACACTAAATTAAATAACAAATACGCTTTGCAAAAAAACAAAGCCGATAGTGCCTGGGTGTTACACACCACATTAGCTGTTGAGCACCTGCATAAAAATTTCAGATTTATTGAACCATACAGGCCTATTGAATTTGCGCGCGACTGGAACCTGGCAACTACGAATGCCACCGGTGCCGAAACCGCCACCACCATGCTGTTTGCAGCCATGCAAAAGCAACAACTTATAAGCTATCAGCTAAAAACATTTTTTAAAGGCTCT
This sequence comes from Bacteroidia bacterium, assembly GCA_016788165.1. GTDB lineage: Bacteria > Bacteroidota > Bacteroidia > AKYH767-A > OLB10 > JAEUTH01. Next base: position 23,295 of record JAEUTH010000040.1, read on the forward strand.
TACAATGGATTGCAACATCAGCTTAACATGCAAACGCAAATGGGCAAGTGGCATAACAAAGGTTATGTAACATACCTGCACAGTAAAGCAAACGGAGCTAACAGCGGCTATATACGCGCATTTAGTAATCAAAGTTATGCGTTAAAACGTGTTACAGTTGGTGTGCAATATGAAACTGAAAACAATAAATTATTTAATGCAGCCGATACCTTAACAGCACAAAGTTTTTTTTACCAGCAGTACGATGCTTATATAACCAATGCAGCAGCAGCTAACCGTTTTACCTACAAAATAAGTGGTGGCCAGCGGTACGATTTTGCAATTGACAAAGCACATTTTAAATATTCAAATCATGCCGATAACATGGCGGCTGATATAACCCTCAATGGCAAAACCAATGGCCGGTTTATGGCCGGTTTTATTTACCGGCAATTGCATGGTGCCGATAGTATTATACAAATTGCCGGCAGCCAAACATTGTTACAAAAAATGGGATATACCAATCAATGGCTTAATGGGGGTATAAACCTAAATACGTATTATGAGGCAAGTACGGGTCAGGAGTTACGTAAGGAGTTTTCCTACCTCGAGGTACAACCCGGCACCGGAGTTTATACATGGAATGATTACAACTTAAACGGAGTTAAAGAGCTTAATGAGTTCGAGGTTTCGGCCTTTACCGATCAGGCCAACTACATACGCATTTTTGTGCCAACTACTACTTACATACGAACCATAAGCACACAATTTAATAATGTGTTAGGTATTAACCCGGCAGCTTTTTTAAAACTTAATAAACCCGCTAAAAAGGTATTGTCGAAATTTGCGGCCCAATTTGCATTACAATTTGATAATAAGAGGATGCGTAAAAATATTGAAGACGGTATTAATCCCATAGTTACTAATATTAACGACACCAATTTAGTGGCTGCCAATACATTAATGCGGCACACGCTTTTCTATAATCGTATAAGTAGTGTTGCCGGGGCCGATTACACTTTTCAGAATGCACGCAATAAAATTTTTCTAACCAATGGATATGAAATTCGCACGTATCAATTTCATCAGGTAAATATGCGTTGGAATATTACAAAGGTGTTTGGTACTACACTGCTTGCAGAATCGGGTATTAAAAAAAGTGGCAGCGATTTTTTTAGTAACCGCAGTTATCACATAAACTACTACCGCACCGAGCCCGGGTTTAGCATACAACCCAATGCACTGTTTCGAACCATTTTCAGTTATGCCTTAATCAATAAAACCAATACCATAGGCGAACCTGCACAAAAAATGCAACAGAATAGATGGAGTGTGGAAGTAAAGTACAGTAATATAAAAAGAGGATTGCTATCGGCCCGGTTTAACTACATAAACATCAGCTACAACGATGACAGTAACTCGCCTTTAGCATACGAAATGTTAGAAGGTTATCAGAAAGGAAAAAATTTACAATGGATATTTAACCTGCAGCGCAATTTAAGTAAAGTACTGCAACTTACCGTAAATTACGAAGGGCGCAAATCAAACGGAGTACCAGTTGTGCATACTGCAAGTGTGCAAGCACGTGCATTTTTTTAGTTTTTTTTTTGACGTTGCTGTACCGTTTGCAAAAACATTATTTACTTTTTTTCCAGGTTTGATAGCCGTCTTGTTGTGTGGGTCTGTTTAAAGGTATTTCGGTTAATGCCTGGCATGGCTTTAATGTGGCATGTAACTCGGCAGGCAGTTGTTGGTAAAGTGCGGTACCTTTTGTTTTCCAGGCAATCATTTCATCACTAACATCTTTAATAATTTTTGCAGGATTTCCCACAGCTATTTTTCTATCGGGTATTACCATGCCATCGGGCACAAAACACAATGCACCCACAATACAATTATCACCCACAATTACATTATCCATTACAACGGCATTCATGCCAATTAAGCTATTGGCTCCAATAGTACTTCCATGTATAATGGCACCATGGCCAATGTGTGCGCCCGCTTTAAGTAAAACGGTTACACCCGGAAACATGTGCAGGGTACAGTTTTCCTGCACATTACAGCCATCTTCAATTATTATCTGCCCCCAATCGCCACGCAATGCAGCACCCGGCCCAACATAAACATGTGCACCAATAATAACATTACCCGTAACCGTTGCTTGCGGATGTATAAAACTACTGGGGTGTATTACAGGTATGTAGCCGTTAAATTCATATATCATTTTGATAGTGTTAAAATGTAAATAATACTTTTTCTTAATAATGAAGTTGTTTTAAGATTGTATCTTTAATGTTCAACTAAATATAAATGCAAATGAAAAATTTATTTACTATTCGTAATTTGTTTGTTTATGTATTGATAATTTTTGTCAGTCAAATACAAGCGCAAACACCATCCAAATTTTTTGAAAAATCGTTTGGTGTAAACAACAGTGTAGCCAACAAGGAACTGGCAGCCGATACCAATGGTAACGCCTACTTTTGGGGTACAAACAGCAACTATTATTATTTGGGAAAAACCAATACCGGTGGGGCTTTACAATGGATGCGCCAAGGGGTTTCAAATTCAGGAAATTTAAACTACTCTGTTGATTTTAATTTAAGCATATCCAACATGGCAGTTGATGGTGGAGGCAATATCTATTTAGCAGGTATAGCCTATAATCCCAGTTTAGGTAATAGGCTGAGTGTAGTAAAATTAAACAACAATGGCATCGTACAATGGCAGGCTTTTGATACCACAGTAAGCTATGGGCAAAGCAATGCAGTTGTAACTATTGATGTAAATGGTAATCCGGTAGTGGCATGCGAGCGTAACGAATCGTGCAGCAAAGTATATGTAGTACGTTATAATAAAAATAACGGTGTTACAACCATGGCTAAAATTCATGATTTAATTGTTGGGCAGTGCGATTATGTAAGAGATATTAAAACCGATTCGGCAGGCAATATTTACGTTGCCGGATATGTATATGTTGATGGTACCAAGCGTAACGATACGTATGTATTAAAACTTAACAATGCCGGCAATCAACAATGGATAAAAATGTATGATGGCAATAGTAATAATGACTATGCCGTTGACCTGAAGGTTGATGGCAGCGGTAATAATATTTACGTGGCCGGATATGGATATTTTGCAGCTACAGGTAACGATTGGCTGGTAGTAAAATACAATGCAGCAGGTACACAGCTTTGGGCAAAAAACATTGATGGTGGTGGCAACTCAACCGATTATTTAGACGAAATTATTGTGGACAATGCCGGTTTTGTTTTTGCATGTGGCAAACAATACGACCCCGTATCCGGCACTGTTTACAGGGTTTTTAAACTTAATCCAAACAATGGTTCGTCAAGCTCAAAAACATTAGGTCAGTGTTATAGTACAAATAATACCTCACATATTGCCTGCGATGCAACCAACAGAATTTATGTTTCAAGTGCCGACTATGATATCCAAAACGTAACCCGTTTATCAAACAACTTAGCCGTGCAATATACCTGGGACGATTTACAAAACTATACCGTTGATGCCGGCATTGCACTTACACGCACCAACGAAGTTTTTGTATTGGCAAATCCGGTTTATAATGAGGAACCTGCTAAGGTGATAGGTTTAAACAATAATGGTGCATTGGCGTTTAATCTGCCTCTTGATTTGGAAATACCAAGCAGCAATGATTTGCTATATGATTATACAGTTGATGCCGAAGGCCACATTTATGCTGCTACATACTCAAGCGACTATTACAATTTGCGTGTTTATAAAACCGACAGAAATGGCAACTACATTTGGAACAGCACTTATAACAAAGGCAATTTTGTAGCACATGAAATAAAATTAGATGCAGCCAATAATGCACTTTACGTTTGCGGCAGACGCGAAAACAACATGAGCATAATTAAATACAATGCCAGTAACGGCAGCAGAGTTTGGGTAGCTTCATACAATGCTCCGGGCAATTATATTGACAATGCCTATGCAATGGCTTTTGATAATAGTGGTAATATTTACATAACAGGCACGGGTTATAGCGGCAGTACCGAAGGCAATAATTGTTACACTTTAAAGTTTAACAGCAATGGCATACGTCAATGGGTTGCCGAGTATAAAGGCAATACAGGTGTTAATCTGGAGGATATTGGCAGATCAATTGCATTAGATGGCAGTGGCAATGTTTATGTATGTGGCTCGGCAGGTGTATTAAATCGCAGTGGCGAGTTTATGGTGCTTAAATACAATAACAATGGGGTGTTGCAGTATAATAAATTACTTAGCGGAACCAACACCAACACCTATGACGAAGCTTATGATATTGCCGTTGATAATGCCGGTAACGCCTATGTAGGTGGCTATTACTATAATGGAGCACCCGAGTATTATGCCGCTGTATTGGTAAAGTTAACCCCGGCCGGAAATGTTGATTTTACCAAACAATACAATGGACAAACGGCACAGTCATATACCGAATATTTTAATCGTGTAATGCTGAAAGGCAACAATGTGTATGCAACAGGCACACAGAAACGTGACGCCAACGTGTTTGATATGGATGTGTTTACAGTAAAAGTAAGTACAACAGGCGCACAACAATGGATTAAAATATACGATAACACCAACAATACCAACACCTACAACTACAGTCAGGATTTATGGGTTGATAATTCGAATAATGTATATGCTTTAGCCGTGTCGAATGATACTTTATGGACACTCCTAAAATACGACAGTGTAGGCACACAACTTTGGATATATAATCACGACAGGCATCACGGCCAAAGCGCCAATTTAATTACAGGCTATAGTTATCGCCCTCAGTTAGCTGCCGATAATTTAGGCGGAGTATATATTGGCGGCACTACATATCATGGCTATAACGGCTATAATAATGGCTTTATGCGTTTCTGCGAAAACCCACCGGTACCTGCCAACATAGCTTCGGGTCCGCTTACATTTTGTGCCGGGGGATCAGTTACACTTAATGCAGCTTCAGGTATTGGTTATTTATGGAGTAATGGAGCCACTACGCAAAGCATAGTTGCTAACACCAGTGGCAACTATAGAGTAACTGTTACTTATAATAACGGTTGCAGCAATTTATCGGCCAACAGAAATGTAACCGTTAACCCATTGCCAACGCCAACCATTACCGGTAATGGCCCGTTAACTTTTTGCGAAGGCAGTAATGTTACCCTAACAACAGCAACAGCCAGCAATTATTTATGGAGCAACGGTGCCACTACAAAAAGCATTGTAGTTGATACCAGTGGTACCTTTACAGTAACAGTTACAAACAGTAATGGATGTACAGGCACATCGGCTTCTGTTGCCACCATTGATAATCCGTTACCCAATGCAACTGCTACTGCACAATCGCCAACCACCATTTGCAGTACCGATAGTGTTAAGCTGGTAGCCAATGGCGGTAATAATATTACCTATCAATGGCGCAGAGGCAATAACAACGTAGCTGGTGCAACCGCTAAAACTTTTTATGCAAAATTACAGGGTAATTATACGGTAAGGGTTACCAGTACAAATACCGGTTGTTCACGTACTTCGGCTGCTGTTAATGTAGTAGTAAACTGCAAAATGTTTGCAGCCGACATTGCGCAACCCGATTTACAAGCATACCCTAACCCTACTACGGGTGTCATACATTTAACCGGCACACAAATGGCCAATGAAGTAGCACTAAACGTATATGATGCTGCAGGTAAAAGTATTTTAAATAAAACCTTGCATAGTGAAAATGGAAACCTGTATTATGATATTGACTTAACGCAATACCCTACCGGTATATATCGTTTCATGTTAATCAGCAACAACCAGATTATACACAAACAAGCATTTAAAATTGATTAAACAAATTTGTTTAAAAGCGGAAAGGCCTTGCATTAGCAAGGCCTTTCCGCTTTTAATACCTGCCAAGCCAGACTAAATCCTTAAATAGTTGCACAAACAACTATATAGCTTTATTGTATATTTGCCGGCTAAAACTTTAAAATATGTACATCGAACAGTTATATACCAATTGCCTTGCCGAAGCAGCTTATTATATTGAATCCGAAGGCGAGGCAATTATTATTGACCCCATACGCGAAACAACACCATACTTACAAAAACTTACTGAGCGGAATGCTCAACTAAAATATGTTTTCGAAACACATTTTCATGCCGATTTTGTTTCGGGGCATATTGACTTGGCAAACAAAACCGGAGCTGTAATTGTTTACGGACCTAATGCACAAACCGATTATAAAACATATTCCGCTACAGATGGCGAAATTTTTAAACTCGGCAATATTACGTTTGAAGTATTGCACACCCCCGGCCATACATTAGAGTCAACTTGTTATTTATTGCGCGATAAAAACCAAAAACCATATTGTGTATTTACAGGCGATACCTTGTTTGTAGGAGATGTTGGCCGCCCCGATTTATTGGATGGTGTTATGAGTAAAGATGATTTGGCAGCAATGATGTATCAATCTTTAAATCAAAAATTAAAAGTATTGCCTGATGACGTTATAGTATATCCGGCACATGGTCCGGGTTCGGCTTGCGGCAAAAATATTGGTAAGGAAACCTGGAGTACCATCGGCAACCAAAAACAAAACAACTACTATATGTTAGAAACCGACAAAGCCAAATTTGTTCAGGTACTTACATCAGGGTTGGCCACACCACCCGCCTATTTTTTTGAAGATGCACGCATAAACAAACAAGGTTATAATAATGTGGACGAAGTAATTGCACGCAACTCACAAGCATTATCAGTGGCTGCTTTCAAAACACTAATGCAACAAGACGTTTTAATTTTAGATACCCGACCCGCAGCCACATTTGAACAAGCTTTTATAAAAGGCTCATTAAACATTGGCCTTAACGGACAATTTGCTGTTTGGGCAGGTACACTCATTCCTATTACACAAAAACTAATACTGGTAACCGATGCAGGTGCCGAAACCGAAAGTGTATTACGTTTGGCACGTGTTGGTTTCGAAAATGTTTTAGGCGTTTTAAGTGGCGGCATTAATGCATGGGTAAAGGCAGGCAAACCGGTTGAAAAAATTAAAACAATTACACCGCAGACTTTAAAAGAAATAGCTGCAACGCAACATATTATTGATGTGCGCAAACCGGGCGAATGGGAGCAAGGTGTTGTACAGCATGCACAATTAATTTCGCTTAACGAACTGGGGGTTAAACTCGAAAGTTTAGATACTTCAATGCCATACGCCATACATTGTGCAGGTGGCTACCGCAGTATGATTGCAGCAAGTATGATGCATGCCAAAGGATTTTACAACATTGTAAATGTTGATGGTGGATATGCAAAAATTAAAGAAACAGGCATTACATTAACTACACCAATAGTTGTTTCATAACATGGCCGATACTAAAATTAATATTGCCATTGACGATGTTATTGCCTTAGCACAATGTACTTTTTACCGCTCATTAACCCGTAGCTTTAAAGACTCAGGAAAAAATATTACGGTTGAGCAGTGGACTATGCTCAAACATATTTATGAAAATAAAGGCATTACGCAACAGGCCATTGCAAACTGTAGCAATAAAGATAAACACAGTGTTTGCAGGCTTATCGATAATATGCAAAAACAACAATGGGTAGTACGGATGCCCGACAAAGCAGATAAACGCATCAACCATTTATACCTTACTGAACAAGGTAAAAAGTTGCATAAACAACTATATGATTTGGTTCAAAATTATAAAAGTAAGGCGGTTAAAGGCATTTCGGTAACCGAATTAAAAGCTTGCAGCCAAATTTTAAACAGAGTTACTGCTAATATGGCTCGGTAATGTGAGAGGCTTAATAGTTGTATATGCAACTAATGTGTTAACAGTAATAATCGCATGGTGCAACCATACGTATTACAAACAGCCGAAAGCAGAGATTATGCACAACTAAGCTGGTTAAGTAGTTTTCATTCATTCAGTTTCACATCCTATCATGATGATAACAAGATTGGGTTAGGACTTTTATGCGTATTAAATGATGTAGTGGCACCGGGCAAAGGTTTTGGCGCACATCCACATCAATATATGGAAATAATTTTAATGCCAGCCAGCGGAGCTTTATTACATAAAGACAACACGGGTCGTCATGAAATTATTAATACAAGTGATGTACAAATAATGAGTGCGGGTAGCGGTATTAACCACTCCGAAACAAATGCTTCAAATAGGGACGAGGTTCGGTTTTTTCAAATATGGATTTATCCCAAAACAGAAAACACCAAACCCGCCTATGCGCAACAAAGTTTTACCCCGCAACAAAAACATAATGTATTATTACCTGTAGTATCGCCAAATGGTGTAGATGGTAGTTTGCCAATTAACCAGGATGCCTGGATATTTTTAAGCCATGCTGATGCCGGCATAAGTTTAAATCACAGCACAAAACAAAATGGCAACGGCTTGTATGTATTTATTATTGAAGGCGAAGCAATGGTTAATGACGTAATTTTAAAAAGACGCGATGCCATAGGTTTGCCAGATGGCCGGGCCCAAATTACCACCTCAACAAAAGCATAAATATTATTGCTTGATGTACCGATGAAATAATGTTACAATTACACACTATAAACTTTAAATCAGATAATTTATGGCAACAATTAAATGGGGTATTGACCCCGCTCACAGTGAGATAGGCTTTAAAGTACGCCACTTGATGATTAGTAATGTAAAAGGATTTTTTTCGAATTATAATGAGGTAATCGAAACGAGTGATGACGAGGATTTTACACAAGCTAAAATAGAACTAACATTGGATGCAACCTCGGTTAGCACCGGCAATGATGATAGGGATAAACATATTTTAAGTGCCGATTTTTTAGACGTTGCAAACTACCCCGAGATAAAATTTGTTGGTACCCGTAGCGAAAATGTTGATAATGATGGCAGCTATGAATTGTTTGGTAACCTTACCATAAGGTCGGTAACTAAGGAAGTAAAGTTAGATATTGAGTTTGGTGGTGTAATGAAAGACCCATGGGGTAACCATAAGGCCGGCATAAATGTAAATGCCAAATTTAATCGTGCTGATTTTGGTCTGGTGTGGAATGCCGCTTTAGAAACCGGAGGTGTTTTGGTTAGTGATGAAGTACGCATTGCCTGCGAAATACAATTGGTACGTCAAAGTTAGTTTGCTATGAGGTCTGTAACAAAAGAGTATAGTAACGGCCAAGTTACCATCGTATGGCAAAATAGTTTGTGTGCCCATTCAGCAATTTGTTTTAAAGGATTGCCACAAGTATTTAACCCAAACGTACGCCCATGGATTAATGCAACCGGGGCAACAACGCAACAAATTATTGATCAGGTAAAACGATGTCCGTCAGGTGCATTATCAATTAAAGAATTAGCTGATCAGTCCATACAATCAACCGATAATCAAACCACTTTATGCGAGGTTACACATAATGGACCTTTGTTGATACATGGCTCCATAAAAGTGGTTGATGCAATGGGCAATGAAACCATTAAAGAGAAAACAACCGCTTTTTGCCGTTGTGGGGCATCTCATAAAAAACCGTATTGCGATGGTAGTCATCGTAAAATAGGCTTTGAAGGATAATGATTTATAAAAACAAAAGAGGCGCAGTAATTTTTTTACTGCGCCTCTTTTGTTTTTATAAATCCACTAAACCCGCGTTTGGGCTGACTACACACCAACGTTTAAATTAAAACTTAATACAAACGTTTTTTTCTTCTGTAAAAAAGTGCAATGCTTCAAAGCCACCCTCACGCCCCAGGCCCGAATTTTTCATGCCTCCAAATAAGGTACGTAAGTCGCGCAATAACCAGCAGTTTATCCAAATAATACCACTGTGTAATAATGCGGCCACACGATGAGCTTTATTTAAATTAGTTGTCCATACGGTTGCAGCCAATCCATATTTAGTAGCATTGGCATATTGTAAAACTTCGGCCTCGGTATCAAAAGGCATAATGGTTACAACGGGGCCAAAAATTTCTTCCATATTGGTACGGCAGTTATATGATAAACCTTCGATAATAGTTGGCTCAATAAAATATCCATTGGCACAACGCCCTTCAGGTTTTATAGCACGCCCTCCGGTTAATATGGTGCCGCCTTCTTCGGTTGCTAATTGTATGTATGATAAAATTTTATGGTAATGCATTTCTGATACAATAGCACCCATAAAATTATCTTGCTGCGGATCGCCCACTTTCAACGCTTTAGTTGCAGCAACAAAGCCTTGCTTAAATTTTTCATAGATAGGTCGTTCAACAAAAATACGTGAGCCACATAAACATATTTCGCCCTGATTGCTGAACGATGATTTTACGGTGGTTGCTAAAGCATGTTCAAAATCGCAATCGGCAAAAATGATGTTGGGGTTTTTGCCGCCCAACTCTAACGACATTTTTTTAAACATAGGTGCTGCAATGCTTGCAATGGTTGCACCGGTTTGTGTACCGCCTGTAAATGAAATTACCGGAATGTTTTTATGCGCAGCAATTGCCTGCCCAACTTTAGGGCCCAAGCCATGTACTATGTTTAAAACACCGGCCGGCATACCAGCATCTATGCAACACTGTGCCAACATAAAAGCTGTATTAGGTGTTATTTCGCTGGGTTTTGCAACTACGCAATTACCGGCAGCCAAAGCCGGTGCAATTTTCCAGGTAAATAAGTAAAGTGGCAAATTCCAGGGCGATATGCAACCAACCACACCAATAGGTTGACGTAAGGTGTAATTTAATGCTGTTAATTCCATGGCATGCGTTTCGGTATGCAAATGTAAAGCGGCAGTTGCATAGTGTCTGAAATTGGCAGCAGCCCTTGGTATGTCAACCGTTTTTGCAAGCCATACCGGTTTGCCATTATCAATACTTTCGGCTTCGGCAAATGCTTGCAATTTGTCTTCTATTAATTGTGCAACCTTTAAAAGTATGTTGCTTCTTTTATGTACCGACATGGTACTCCAGTTTTCAAAAGCGTTTTGTGCAGCTTGCACAGCTACTTCAACATCACCTTCATCGCTATCAGGTATGAGACTATATACCTCGGCTATGGCCGGGTTTATATTATCTAAATAAGCATTTGATAATGGAGGTGTATAAACACCGTTAATATAGTTGGCAATTTTTTCCATAAGTGGTTAAGCCTGTTTATTTATTTCGAAACAAAAGTATGTTTTCTCTATGGCATTAAATAGTTGCTACACTACCAAACAAGTTGCAATGCAAAAATTACTTCAAACAAAAAGATCAACCAATACTATAAGCAAGTGGTACGGCCACCATCAACAGGCACATTAATACCGTTTAGATACCCAGCAGCAGGCGAACACAGAAAGGCAATAACGTTAGCAATTTCTTCGGGTTCGGCAAAGCGGCCGGCAGGTATCTCCGAAAGCATTTCGCGGGTAACATCGTTAAACGTTTTGCCGGTTTTACGCGCCTTATCATCAATAATAGCAGTTAATCTTGCTGTAATGGTTGCACCCGGTAAAACATTATTAACCGTTATGCCAAAACGTGCTACTTCGGCCGATAGGGTTTTGCTCCAGTTAGCCACTGCTGCTCGCACCGTATTTGAAACACCCAAGCCTTTAATGGGCTGCTTTACACTGGTTGAAATTATGTTTACAATGCGTCCGTAATTTGCTTGTTTCATGCCTTCAATACAGGCTTGCATTAATGTATGATTGCAAATAAGGTGGTTATTAAATGCGGTTAAAAACTCTTCGGCTTTTGCATTTACTGCAGGTCCGGCTGGTGGCCCACCGGTGTTGTTTATCAGAATATGAAACACATTTTTTTCGGCAATGTGTTTTTCAACTTTTTCTTTTAATGCAATGGGGTTGCTGTAATCGGCAACTATATAACTGTGCTTTTGTCCCTGAAAAGTGTTCAGCTCTTTTATTACTTGTTGTAAAACGTTTTCGTTACGCGACAGCAACGTAACATTGCACTCCATTTTAGCAAGCGCCAATGCGGCAGCTTTGCCTATTCCTTGTGTACTGCCACACACCAATGCATGGCGTCCTTGTAAATCTAAATTCATATAATTTGTTTTATTTATACAAAGCGTTGCAGCAAGGCTGCAAATAATTTGTTTTCAAAAATCATTAAAATAAATTTACACACACCTTTAAACTTATTTACAAATACTAACATGGAAACGTTAATTAAAAAAGTAGCAACCGATGCCGGTATAACCGATGAGCAAGCAAAAAAAGCAATTCAAACCATTGGCACAGCATTAAAAGATAAACTACCTGTTGTAATGCATGTGCAGATAGATACTTTATTAAACGATGGTACGCTTACAGAAGCAATGAAAAGTCAGCTTAACGATTTAACAAACCGAACCGAAGCGGCATTTGATGAAATGAAAAGCAGAGCCGGTGAAATAGCCGATGACATGAAAAACAAAATGAACGATTTTTTTAAAAAAGCATAACATCTAACATTATAAATTATGATAGCAGCACCTTTAAATATTCAAAAATGGATTGAAGAACACAGGCATTTACTAAAACCACCTGTAGGAAATAAAATGGTTTATACAGGTAATAAAGATTTTATTGTAATGGTAGTTGGTGGCCCAAACTCGCGCAAGGATTATCATTTAGAAGATGGCGAAGAACTTTTTTATCAGCTCGAAGGCGATATTGTAGTCAAAACAATTCAAGAAGGGAAGAATGTAGATGTAACAATAAAGCAAGGCGAAATGTTTTTATTGCCGCCACATATACCGCACTCGCCACAACGCCCTGCCAACACAGTTGGTTTGGTAATTGAACGCCACCGTACTGAAAGCGAAATTGATTCCTGCCTTTGGTTTTGCGAAAAATGTGCGAACAAATTACACGAGTCAACATTTCTGTTAAAAGACATTGTTACACAATTGCCCATTGTAATGGAAGCATTTTATGCCGATTTGAAATTGCGTACTTGCAATAGTTGCGGCCATGTAATGGAGCCTCCGGCTAAACTTATATAAACAAACTAAGTATATATAAGCGGTTGTATTTTTTGCAGCCGCTTTTTTATTTTTTAATTAAATCAAATTGCATGCTTACTATTGATATACATACCCATATTATTCCCGAACACATGCCACACTGGGCGCAAAAATTTGGCTATGGTGGTTTTATAAACTTACAGCATCATAAGCCTTGTTGTGCACGTATGATGGTTGGCGATAAATTTTTCAGAGAAATAGAATCTAATTGCTGGGATGCAACCGTGCGTATGCAGCAATGTAATGCACATGGTGTACACGTGCAAGTGCTTAGCACCATACCCGTTATGTTTAGCTATTGGGCCAAACCAGCCGATTGCTTAGAAGTATCAAAATTTTTAAACGATCATATTGCAGCCATTGTACAGCAACATCCCAAACGGTTTGTGGGTTTAGGTACCATACCATTGCAAGATCCGCAATTAGCCATTTCTGAGTTAGAGCGTTGTATGCAAATAGGTTTGCAAGGCATACAAATAGGCTCGCATGTAAATGAATGGAACCTGAATGCACCTGAATTGTTTCCGGTATTTGAAGCCGCACAACGATTAGGTGCCGCAATTTTTGTACACCCCTGGGAAATGATGGGGCAGGAAAAAATGCAACGCTATTGGTTGCCTTGGTTGGTGGGCATGCCTGCCGAAACATCGCTGGCAATTTGCTCAATGATATTTGGCGGCATTTTTGAAAAACTACCTAAACTAAAAGTAGCTTTCGCACATGGTGGCGGTTCTTTCCCGGCAACATTGGGCCGCATACAACATGGGTTTGATTGCCGACCCGATTTAGTAGCTATTGACAACCCACATTCACCAACTAAATATATCGGTAATTTTTATCTCGATTCATTGGTGCATGATGCAAATACATTAAACTATTTGATTGGTATTTTTGGAGCCGATAAAATTGCATTAGGCAGCGACTACCCATTTCCCCTTGGCGAAACCATACCGGGTAAACTAATTAAGCAAATGGATTTAAAGCCCGATATACAAAAACATTTGTTGCACCAATCGGCATTAGACTGGATGCAATTACCTTTATCTAAATTTATTTGATACAGTTTAAATTTCTAACCGGAATGAAAAACAAACTCACTTTTTTTTTGATGTTAGTTTGCCTGAAAATGCAGGCCCAGCAAAATTATTGGAACCGGCAATATGGCAACTTAAGCAGCATGCTGGCAGGTGCCGTGGTTGGCAGCAATATCGAAAATGCATCTATTTACTACAACCCGGGTACGTTAGGTTTTGCCGACTCAATAAAAGTAACCGTATCATCAGGCTTGTATGAGTTTACGGCACAGCGATTTACAAATGGTGTAAATAGTGGTCAAAATTTAATAGCTACAGATGTTAAACGTTTCCCGCTTTCTATTTTTCCAACATTTAAACTTAAAAACAATACAACGCTGGGTTTTATATATGTACCCAGGTTGTATAGTAACACCATTGTAAATGATGTACAACAAAACCGGGTTGATGTTTTGCAAAACAACAAACCGGTTCCTTTTTATACTTCATTCGATATTTCGAATTATGAAAGCGAGTGGTGGTATGGTGTGTCATTTTCTAAGAAACTAGATAAGCGATCTGGTATTGGTATTACAGGTTTTGTAAGTTACCGTAATCAGAATTTCCGGTACCAGTATGCAGCCGATGCCTGGGTAGATACCATCAACAATACGTACATGAACACACTCATGCAACGGCAGATAAAATATTACTGCTACAAAACTATTTTCAAAATAGGATATTTTAATAAGCATGATAAATATGCTTGGGGATGTGCGGCTACTATACCTGCATTTGCTGTTTATTCAAACGGCAAAACAAGCACACGATTTTGGTTTAATAATTTTATTGAGGCCGACAGTACTTCGGAACAAACTTTTATTGCCGAACAACAAATTAATTTAAAAGCCGATTTTAAATATCCAATTACTATAAGTGCCGGTGGGCAATTAGTAAAGGGTAAGTGTACCTATTACCTAACCGCAGAATCGTTTTTTGAAATAGCACCTTATGACGTATTGGAAATTAATAACCGTATAATTGAAATAAATGGCGTAACAATAAATGCCAATAAAATTGCCGGAGCGCAAACCGCTTCTAAATTTATAACCAACGTAGCAGTGGCCATGCAATATCGTTACAAACCCAAACAAACCATTGCAATTGGCTTAGCCACTGACTTTAATTCATTACCCGAAAATTTTTTTGCCGAAGGCAGCAATGTAAACAGCAGCAATTGGAATTTGTATCATTTAACTTTAGGCTTTGATGTTGATATTAAAAAAGTAAAAGTTTCGGTAGGTCTTAAGTGCTCATACGGTGCCAGTAAAAACAATTTACAGTTTGTAGATATAAGCACAGCGCATGCAGGTAACTTATTATACGGTAACAGAAAATACATAAGCAACTACAACAATATACATGGTGGGATTATTTTGGGTTTAAATTTTTAATCAATTTTCAAAGCAAGTATGGATAGTTGACATCTGCTTGATAATTTGAAACAGCGGTATCAAAACTTCATTAAGCAATATATATTTACACATAACAACCTTTCTGATTATAAGTTATGATGCGTTATTTTTTAGTATGGGTATATTGCTTTTTAAGCCTCTATAGTTGGGCGCAAAGCAATATTAAAAAACAAACAGCTGAAGAAAAGTGTTTGCTGCTTAACCAAATTATGCTCGATAGCAGCAATGCTTTTAAACTAAGTGCAGCACTCAGGTTAGCCGATAGTTTGGAATTAGTTGCTGGGAAAGCCAACCTGCCATGTTATAAAATTGAAGCTTATTTAATGCAAGCCAATGTATTTAGCAAACGGCAACAGTTTGATGCCGCTAAAGTATCGTTTGCAAAGGCTTATACACAACTTCACTACTGTAACAACAAACTACAATATGCCAATTACTACCGCGCATTTGCATTAGATCAAAGTATCCAGAACAAACATCAACAAGCTGTAAATAATTACAACAAAGCCATTACATACTTAGGTTACAATAGTAAACAGATTGTAGTGGCTAAAGTGTTTTATAAAATAGGGTATTGCTTTTATAATCTCCAATCCTATGATAGTGCATTAATTAACCTAACAAATGCAATAGCAATAGCAAAACAACTTAGCGACACAACTTCTTTATTCGAAACCTATAGACTAATGGCTCATTGTTACGCGAGTATGGGGTTGGAAAATAAAGCATTTGAAGTTGCCCAAATGGCTTCTTACTATGATAATACTAAAATTTCAGCTATTCAAAAACGTTCATTTTATTATGAAACTGCATTTGTTGCTATTTGTTTAGATAGCATTGAAGTAGCCGAAAAGTTTTCAGCGTTATTTTATAACTGTAATAAAAAATTTGACGATGATTTTGGCAAACAATGCGAGGCCAAGCTAAAGGGCTTAATTTGTTTTACCAAGAAAGAATTTAAGGAGGCATTGCCATTTTTAAAACAAGCATACCAGTTGGCTAATACAGCCAAAAATCATTTTATGCCAACAAGCGATTTCAATAACGATTGCATAATGTATTCGCAATGTTTAATTTTCTGCAATTATCCCGATAGTGCTATCGCATTGCTGAACAATTATTTATCTACAACAAAGCTTGAATATGGTAAAATGTTACTGTCGCAAGCATATTATTGCTTGGTATTAGCATACAGTAAAAAACAGAATTTCGACTCGGTTGCATTTTATTTAAGCAGATTTAATGCCTCAAAAGATTTGGTGTTTACAGATAAGCATGCTGCAACAATTGCTAAAACTGAAGTTAGCTATAAAATCTTATTAAAAGATAAAGAAATTGAAAAGCTAAATTTTACAAACGACATTAAAACGCTTCAGCTTAAACTTAATAACAAACAACTTGCCGAAGCCGATTTAAAAAATCGGAACCAAATATTATTGATTAGCCATTCGGAATTCAATCGCCAACAAATCAATCAAAAACTGATTGATAACCAACAGGCATTAAAAATTAAAAATGATGCGCTTTTAATTGAAAAACAAAATGCAAAACTGACAGCATTAAACCTTTACCAAAGTAAACAAAGGCAGTGGCTGCTGCTTGCTGGCATTGCTTTGTTTACTGTATTAGCCATATATAGTTATGGGCGTTTTATAAAGCATAAAAAGTTAAATATTAAGCTCGATAATTCGTTAAAAAAATTGAAAGAAATGCAAAGTTTGTTAGTTGCTTCAGAAAAAGAAAAAGCAACAGAAAAAACCCGAGCCGAGCTTTCGCGCGATTTACACGATGATTTAGGCGCCACCTTAAGTAGTTTGTCAGTATATAGCATGGCAGCCAAAGGCAGATTACAAAACAATCAGTTAACTGACTTGCCTCATATATTAGACACTATCGGCACACATGCACAAGAAATGGTTATGCATATTAATGAACGCGTTTGGTTGTTGAAACCTGAAAATAATACCATTGAGAAAACTACGGAGCAATTACAAAACTATGCATCAAATTTATTGTTGTTAAGAAATATACCATTTGTAATAGATTGTAGCCATGATGTTTCAGCAATGAAACTACAAACAGAAGCACAAAAAAATGTGTATCTGATTTTTAAAGAAGCTATAAACAATACTGCAAAATATGCACAGGCAAGCATGGTAAATTTCATCATATCCATTGCGGATAATACCATCATTTTTAAAATGAACGATAATGGTGTTGGGTTTGATACCAAGAGCAACAGGGTTAATGGAACAGGCAATGGTCTTACAAACATGCATTACAGAGCCAAGCAACTAAATGCTTCGCTTAAAATTGAGTCCGTACATGGTTATGGTACGCATGTTACATTAACTTGGGATATCCCCCAAAATGGGGATGTATAGTTTGCTCTGTAATAATCATATTTGAAACCCGTAAAACCTAATACTATGCCGGTAAGAGTAGCTTTGTTCGAAGACAATAAAAAATACCGCGAGTCAATGAGTTTACTTATCGAAGGTTCGCCCGGTTTTGCATTGGCAGGCGCATTTGATAATGCCCGTGATGTACTGAGTAAAATTGAACAATCGCAACCCGATGTTTTGCTGATGGATATTGAAATGCCCGGTATTAGTGGCATTGAAGCTTTGCTGGTTATCAAAAAAAAGTACCCGCAATTGAATGTACTTATTGATACTGTTTTCGAAGACGATAAAAAAATATTTGAAGCTATTTGTAATGGTGCCAGCGGCTATGTTTTAAAAAGCACACCACCAGCACGTTTGCTCGATGCTATTGTTGAAACCTATCAGGGTGGCGCACCCATGAGCCCCGTAATTGCAAAAAAAGTTTTGCAGTTGTTACAAGATAAACAACTACAAACACCACAGCCCACACAATTGTTTGACCTAACCCAGCGCGAAAAGGAAATACTGGCATTAATGGTAAATGGTTTCAGCTATAAGATGATTGCTGCCGAAAAAGGCATCACCTTCGAAACCGTGCGTAGCCATATAAAAAACATCTATCAAAAGTTACATGTGGTATCAATGGCCGAAGCAGTGGCCAAAGCAGTTAAAAACAACTTAGCCTGAAAACACTTTTTTGTTAGTGTTTTATAGGTATAGCTTACATACTTCCTATTTTTTGTTTTAAAACAACCGGGTAAATGCTACCCCCCAAAAATGGGGATTGACTGACCATCTGCCCGCATGCTAAGTTTGTTTGCACAAAAAGCAAATCAAAAAATCGAATTATATAAAATTAAAAATTGAATGCATGTAACTATAGCCAAGTGTATTCAGCCCTAAATAAATAACAGGGTATGTATTTAATAAATAAAAACTAATAACTAAAAAATCCAAACATTATGAAATTTAAAAATTACACCAACAAAGCAATGCTTATTGCCTGCATTACAGCCTCTAATTTAGCACAAGCCCAGTGGACTGAAAATGCAAGCAGCGTTTATTTAACAAGTGGAACAAAAAATGTAGGCATCGGCACATTTGCACCGGCCTTTGCAATAGATGTGCAACGTACTGGCAATGCCAGCGCCCATTTTAAATCGGTAACAGGTACCTGCAATTTGATTATAGACAGAGGTAACTCCGCAGCAACCTCATCGGTTAGTTATCGTACAGCAGGTGTGCCCACATGGCAAACCGGTACTATGAGTACGGATAATTTTGTAATACGAAATATATCTTTAGGCGCACCGGCATTAGCTGTAAATAATTCTAATAACAATGTGGGTATTGGCACCAATGCGCCAGCACATAAATTAACAATTAATACTGATAATTTACCTGCAGTTGCACTTGGTTTAGATAACAGAGCGGCTATTGCAGCGCGTAACGCAGCAGGCGTTTACGAAAACTTTTTATGGCCACGCGAAAATGATAACAGAACCTATCTAAATTATGGTTCGGCAGGTATGCATATCAGAAATAATGCCTCTACTTCTACTATTTTTCTGTCTAATGATAATAATGTGGGTATTGGTACTGCAACGCCTACAAGTAAACTGCATGTAATTGGCTCGGGTTTTTTTCAAGGCAATTTACATGTAACTAACAATGCAAGTTTTGGTGCCAGCATTGGTATATCGGGTGATGTAACTGCCACAGGTACTGTTACGGGTAATAAACTTGCAGGTAATACTGCTGATATATCAGGTAATATAACCATGGGCGATACACTTTTTATTGGTTCTGTTGAAAGAATAATTGATGCAGGTGGTTTTACACTTGGCTGTTATGGCGATTTTGTTCCTGAAACGAATGCAGGTTCATCGTTAGGGCAGGCTGGTAGAGCTTGGAGCCAATTGCATCTTACATCAAATGCAAATATAGGTGGTAATGTAACTGTTACAGGCTCAGCAAGCATAGGTAATGGAATCAATGTTATTGCAGGCAATATTTCGTCAGGTGGCGATTTATATACCTCGTCCGGAAATGGTGTTATTAACTGCGGTGGTGATTCAATGTCGGCTTTTATAAATGTTTTGGCTGATAATTTTACACCCGGTACCAGTAATTTAAATGCGAATGGTGATGAAGATTTATATATCGGTGGCGATTTAGAAGTAACGTTAAAAGGATATCAAACCGGTGGTGGTGCCTGGGGCGTACGCAGCGATGCACGCCTTAAAAAGGATGTAGTTGATTTTACCGATGGTTTAGATGCATTGTTAAAAATACGTCCTGTTAAGTTTAAGTATAACAACTTAATGCCTAACCATACCGAACAAGAGTATGTTGGTATTATAGCTCAGGAAATGCAAGAAATTGCACCTTACATGGTTGAAGAAAAACCAATGGGCCAAATTGTTGAAGAAGACGCCAATGGTAAAGAAGTTATTGTAAAACAAGGCACCAACTATTTATCATACGACCCTAATGCCTTATGGTATATTACCGTAAATGCAGTTAAGGAGCAACAAAAAATAATTGAAAAACAAGCCGAACGTATTGAAGCTTTAGAAGCATTATTAAAAGATAATGCTACCACAACGCATCGCAATACATTGCAAACGGTTACCAGTAAATCAACTATCGAACAAAACCAACCCAATCCATTTAATCAAAGTACAGTTATCAATTACAACTTAACTGACGATAATGCTAAAGCGCATATCATAATACGTGATTTAAGCGGCAACATGCTTAAAAAGTGTGTGTTAGGACAACGCGGTAAAGGTCAGGTAGTTATTCAGGCTAATGAGTTTGCGCAAGGCACTTATACATACAGTTTAGAAGTTAATGGCCAAAGTATTGATACCAAACTTATGGTAATTGTAAATTAAGTTTCTGATTATATTTTAGTTTCAAAAAGGGCAAACTTTCGTTTGCCCTTTTTGCTATGTTGCACACACTTTTAAAGATTATAACCACATTTAATTGATGGCAACATTTTATAGAAGCATTCGTTTAGTTGAATATGATTCGTAATTTTTTTTTTCTGATTTGCATTTTACTGCTTGGTTACAAAGTTGCAGCACAAACCGAAATGCAACCTGTAGCCGTGGTCGAGCTTTTTACTTCAGCAGGTTGCAATAAATGCCCGACTGCCGACTCGGTGCTGCAAAAAATTGCTGACGAAGCACGTTTGCAAAAGAAAAATGTTGTAACCATAGCTTATCATGTTGATTATTGGAACAAACCTTATAAAGACCCATACAGTAAAAATCAGTTTACTTACCTGCAACAAAACTATGTAAGTGTCTTGCAATTAAAAGAAATGTACACCCCTATGATGGTTGTTAATGGTGCACAAACTGCAACGGGTAACAATTTTAACACAGGCTGGAGTTTGATAGCAAAACAATTACAAAAACCGGCCAACAATAGCTTATCACTAACACCGGATTCGATTATAAACGATACACTTTATGTAAGCTATTTAATAAGCAAGCAAACGAAAAACACTTCAATAAAAATTTTATTACTCGAAAACAACTTACATAATCAAATACCGGCCGGCCAAAACAAAGGTCTTACATTACACTATAATTACGTTTGCCGCATTTACAAAGCAAAAAGCATAGAATCTAAAAAGGGGCAAATAGCAATTGCACTTAAAGGGTTAAAATTAAATCCCAATATCAGTCTGGTTGGTTTATTGCAACAACGAGGCTCTTTGCAAATAGATGCAGCTTTTAAGGGTACGCTTACTAAATAATTAAACCTGCGAAAAACAAAAAGCCGGAGTTAAATTACTCCGGCTTTTTGTTTTTAGTCAGTTACTATTTGTTTAATGTTGTACAAATGTGTTTTCATTTAAAACTTCCGCATTTTCAAACCGCTTTACTTCTATCACCTTCGATAAGGGCGAACCCGTATAACACCAGTTTTCTAATGCAGTTAGACTGTCGGCATTGCCATTGGCAACAATATGCACACTGCCATCGTTCCTGTTTTCAACATAACCTGTTATGCCTAACTCCAGTGCTTTGGCAACGGTATATTTACGGTAAAACACTTGCTGTACCTGGCCGGTAACAATTAAACTACACTGCATTTAATTATGATTATGCCCCTCGTGATTATGGCTATCGCCCGATTTGGGTGCACATTTTTCAACAATGGTATGAAACAAATCATGTACCTCAGATAGTTTTTTGGTTACATCGGCATCATTACCTTTTTTATCAATCAGCGTTTTTAGCTCATTACAACCAACCGCTAACTTATGAAGTGCCTTATGTGTTTCGGGTGTGTTAATTTCAGCAGGGATTGTTGACTTAGACAGGGCCTCAGCTTTCTTGTACAATTCATCAGCACGTTCGCGAATGGGTTTTAGGTTGCCCTCTTCGCTTGGGTGAAATGTTTCAGACATTACTGTATGGAATGATTTTAATTCTTTCCAATTGTCGAATTTGTTTTGAGCCATTGCTGCACTGCTTATCCAAAAACAAATAACAGCCATAATAATTTTTTTCATTTTAAATGTTGTTTAAAGGGTTGTAATTATTTTCCGGTAAATATGGGTTTGCGTTTTTCGGCAAATGCCTGTGTGCCTTCTATCATATCGGCTGTGCCAAAGCACTTACCAAAAGCCTCAATTTCTGTATCCAATCCCTTTTTGGTATCGTCATTGGCAACATTGGCACAGGCAATGCATGCAGCAACTGCTAAAGGTGCTTGCTGAATTATTTTTTGTGCCAATTCCAAACATTTATTTTTTAATTCGGCTAAAGGTACGGTATAGTTTACCAAACCATGTTGCAATGCATCGGCAGCCGTAATCATATCGGCAGTAACTAAAAGTTCGATGGCTTTTGCTTTGCCTATGTAGCGTACCAAGCGTTGCGTGCCACCGTAACCGGGTATTAAACCTAATTTTACTTCGGGCTGTCCAAAGCGCGCATTGTCAGCAGCTATGCGCATGTGGCAAGCCATTGCTAATTCGCAGCCACCACCTAAAGCAAAACCATTTATAGCAGCTATTACAGGTTTTTTACTGTTTTCAAATCTGTTAAACACTTCTTGCCCTGCACGCGCCAATTGCGAACCTTGCTGTGCGCCTAAGCCTGCAAACTCAGTAATATCAGCACCGGCAACAAAAGCTTTTTCGCCAGCACCGGTAAGTATAACAACACGTACATCATCATCATCCTGAGCTTTGGCAATGGCATTACCAAGCTCTGAAATGGTTTGTGCATTTAAGGCATTTAATTTTTCGGGGCGATTAATGGTAATCGTTAAAACCTGTTTGTCTTTTTCTGTAAGTATATTTTGATAGTTCATAAATGATATAAAAGTGTTTTTGTTTTTTTTATGTGTTTTACACCATGCGATATTGTGCAACCCATTGTGTAATGTAATCAATGATATGTTGCGTATCGGTACCCGGTGCAAACAGTTTACCAACGCCCAGCGTTTGTAATTGTTGCATATCGGTATCGGGTATTATGCCACCACCGGTTACTAAAATATCGGTTACTTGTTGTTGTTTAAGCAACTCCATAATTTTTGGGAAAACGGTATTATGTGCCCCCGACAATATACTGATGCCTATTACATCTACATCTTCTTGTATGGCAGCATTTACAACCATTTCAGGCGTTTGGCGCAAGCCGGTATATATTACTTCCATGCCCGCATCGCGTAAAAACGAAGCAATAACTTTGGCGCCTCTGTCATGCCCGTCTAAACCAACCTTTGCTATTAATACTCTTATCGGGCGCATGTTTTTGTTATATTAAAGTATTCAATCATCCGTATGCTTTTTTACAAAGCGCGCTAATATAGAACAAACTTTATTGTGCTATGTGTTTGGGTAACGATACAAAAAAAGTAGTGCCTTTATCTATTTCGGTTTCGAACCACATTTTGCCAGCTGCACTGTCAATTATTTGTTTCGACATGGCTAAGCCTAAGCCCGAGCCCGTTGTTTTTGTAGTAAAATTGGGCATAAAAATTTTGTCGCGTTGGTCGGTAGGTATGCCGCTGCCATTATCGCTAACGGCAACCATATACATATCATTATCGGCCGAAACGGTTACCGTTATGATACCACGTTTGGGGTTAGTTATGGCTTGTAATGCATTTTTAAGTAAGTTGCTGAATACACGTAACAACTGATCTCTATCGGCAAAAACCAACATGTCATTTTCCGATTGATGAAAGATAATTTTTGTTTCGTCTTCGGCATCATATAATTCTGATGTGTTTTTTAATACCAGTTGTAAATCAATAACAGCGTTATTTGCAGTAGGCATTTTTGCAAAGTTGCTAAACTCTGATGCTATATGACTTAATGTATCAATTTGTACTACTAAATTATCACTGGTTCGTTTTACTAATTTTTCTAAATCATCGCTTTTATCTTTTAATGCACGTTGTAAAAACTGTACACTTAATTTCATAGGTGTTAGAGGGTTTTTTATTTCATGCGCAACCTGCCTTGCCATTTCGCGCCAGGCTGTTTCGCGCTCGCTTTGTGCTAATGCTTCGGCACTGCTTTTAAGTTCGAGTACCATACGGTTGTACTCGCCTACAAGTGCGCCTATTTCATCTTTTTTATCCCATTCAATAAGCGGGTTCGATTGGTCGAGACGTACCTTGCTTAAGTTGATTTGTATCAGTTGTAATGGACGTGCCAGCTTGCGCGAAAAAAACAATGTAAGTATTACACTCAGCAAAAAAATGGGCACATAAATATTGGTGAGCACTTTAATCAAATCCGAAACTTCGGCATGTAAATCGGCTTCGGTTTTAAAGTAGGGTACATTTAAATATGCAATTGTTTTATTGGCATGATTGCGAATAGGCTCATATGCAGCCAGGTAATTTAAATTGCCAATATTTTCATGTTGTACTAAATTTAATTTCGGATTTACAGCCAGTTCATTGTATGCATTTCTATGCATGTGTTGCCCCAAAATATCCAATTCAAAAACTTTAGGCTGTGTGGTATAAATAAGCATACCCAATGTATCGTAAATGTTAAAGTCGGCATTGAGCGAACTGCTTATTTCGGCAAATTTGTATTGATAATTGGTTTCAATTTGATTGCGGTTAAATGGGCGACTGCGGGTTTCGTTTTCAATAATCAGTAAAACCGAATTTATTTTTTCTATAATTTTTTGATTTTGTGAGTTGTTGTAACTATTAATCAGGTTAATGGTTGTAATAGTACCAGCACTAAACATCATCAACATAATTAATGATGTTACTGTAAGCTGGATGCGGTTTTTAAAATTAAAATTGATTTTAAACTGATTGTTTATCAGTTTATAAATAAAGTAAAGGATGCATGCAGTTGAAAAAAACAAAACAAATACATAACTTGATAGCGTAACAAAATTTTCGAACAAGCTTTGTTTTCGGCT
This sequence comes from Bacteroidia bacterium, assembly GCA_016788165.1. GTDB lineage: Bacteria > Bacteroidota > Bacteroidia > AKYH767-A > OLB10 > JAEUTH01. The sequence continues at coordinate 48,615 of JAEUTH010000040.1, forward strand.
AACCAATATGGTGTTGTTTGCATTAGGTTTAAGTACATAAAAGGATACACCGGCATCGGTATAAAATGTTTCGCGTTGGTTACGTAATTTCTGAATATAGATATGGTCGTTTACAGCAAATGGGAAGTTTCCACTTTGATTTACCATAATGCCGTTTTTATAAATAGCGTAAGCATAATCAGTTTTACCAAGTTTATTGGCTTGTTTTTGGCTAATTAAAAAGTCGGGGTAACCCGATTCGCTTTTGGTAATTTTTGAATTTAGTTCTAATACAATATGACCCAATGGTTTTGCGGTATCGGCCGGATTATTAATGGCTATTTTTGCAATATATGCCGTGCCCGATGCTTTGTTTTTTAATGCAAATAAATTGCCGGCTTCGGTTGGTTCGCATTCGGTTTCAATTATCTCATCATAATAGGCAAGGCTAAACGCATCGTTTAAAAATCCGGCCAAAGCATTGCCCTTGTTGTCAAAAATATTCGACTCAATGGCATAAGCAGACCAATAGCCGTTAAAGTAATTTTGTTTCAGACGGTTTTCGATATTAAACTTAGCATCAATATCAATGTAAGTCGATTTGTTACTTTCGAAAGCATAACTAAGTATAACCTTGTCGTTAGCAATTTTACTTGCCAGGTCTTCAAACAAAAATTCAGCTAACAGGTCTTGCTGATTTTCAATACGGTCGGCAAATGATTTGCGCTCATTGTTTTCTTTGATATGATTAAATCCACTTATTGTTTTTGATGAAAAGAGTGCGTATAGTATAACCAGTACCAGTGTGCTATAAAATGAATGTTTTAAATGATTGCTTATTAAAATAAAGTAGGTAATTAATATTACAGCCAAACAAAAGATATAATCAGGTATTTCAAACCCGGCAAAAAATGGCCAGTCATTAAAAATTAGTTTTATAGCTATAAAAAGCAATTGAGACGAAATAAAATATAGTGCTGTTTGCTTCTGAGTGAATTGGGTTTTTTCTATGAATTTGGCTGTTGATGCACACAATAAGTACACGCTCCACATTAAAACTAAAATTATAGCCATACCTATAAAACTGTAATGTGTTAAGCCTAATATATTGGTTAAATCATACGAAAGTTTAGAGTTTAATATTAAGCCGCGTATCAAATAATGTATTAATGTGCCATACAGTGGCATACAAAAAAATACAGCAAATACACTTAATAATTTTATTTTTTGATTTTCTAGAACAAGGCCATTGTAATTTATCAAACTAATGTTTCGGTAGATGATTAAGGCAATAAATAATAACCACATCGTTATCATTATTAAATGACCCATAGAGCCCAATAAGTTACCACTTGCATAAAGCAGAGGCGAAAACAGCGTTAGCTCAAAAAGGCTGCGAGGTAATTTAAAAACAACAAAAGTCAGATAATAGGTTACCATAACGGCCAGCAAGCATACAAATGCAAAAACCCATTCGGTTCGGATATAATAGTTTACAAAAGTGTAAAGCCATATTGCCAAACAAGCCAAACTTAAAAAGAATAAATAAGGAATTGCAATACTGACAGGTGTAATGGCTTCGCCTTCGAAAAGCAATGAAAAAAGTGTTTGCTTACGCGAGTTTACAATTTCGAAATTTTGTTTGGTGGATTTATTGGATGCAAAAATTACATTGTCGGTTAGTTCGAAATCGCTGTTAAACTGATTTACGATGTACTTGTTTTCGAAACCTGCCTGACTACGTTTTATAAATAACAAACCGGTAATCTGATAGTTGTTTGTTTTTTGTTTAAAAAACTCATAGTAGGTAGATGCCCAATAGCCTATTTGTTCATTCACAATATGTGCCTTATCATTAAAACCAAGCTCAACACTGTTGTTACTCCAATAAATAGTTTGGCCGTTTTTATATATAAAAAAAACAAAATCGCTCATAGGCGATTTTAGTTGTTGCAATTGTTTGTTTAGGGTTGTGGTGTTGTTGTTTTCTAATTGCATGGCAACTTGTTTCATAAAGGTGTTTATGCGTTGCGCTTTAGCATCCATTACACCTTGCACACGTTGTTGTATTGCAATACGGTTATTAAGTTTTTTTAAGTAAACAGCTTCATAAACAAATGCAGCCACCATTAGCAAACAAGCGGCAATTAAAAAAGCATAATATTTTTTAGGATACGACTTAATCACGGTTTTTTAGTTATACCTTAAAGTATTGTGGTGTTATAAATTATCAAACTGAAACTGAATGTACGTAATTTTTTTACCGGCTTTTAAAAATATGTTTTCATAAGTGGTTCGTATTTGTTGCAGTTCATTCAGTTTTTTTTCGTTGTATAAATCGGGTGTGCATACAAGTAGTTTACCGGCTTGGGTTTGTAAATTTTGTATAGTAAAATCATACAACTCGGCACTGTCGCTTTTTAAATGAATGATACCTTTAGGCATTAACATTTGTTTATATACTTCTAAAAAACGCTGATGTGTTAAACGCCTGTGTTCGCGATTATCTTTAAGCTGCGGGTCGGGAAACGTTATCCAGATTTCAGCAATTTCGCTTGCAGCAAAAAATGCATGAATAAACTCAATACGGATACGCAAAAATGCCACATTGGCCATGCCAGCATCATTTGCTGTTTTTGCACCACGCCACAAACGCGCACCTTTAATATCAATACCAATAAAATTTTTATCAGGATTTGCTTTTGCTAAGCCAATGGTGTACTCGCCACGGCCGCAACCCAATTCAATTACAATTGGATTTTTATTCCCAAATACTTCATGCCAATGCCCTTGCAGTGCATGGCTTTGCATGGGGTAACTCAATTCAGGTTGAAAAACATTTTTAAAGGTTAGCAACTCGGCCCAACGTCTTAATTTATCTTTGCCCATGAGGCAAAGAAATAAAATTGGTCTGTTAAGCGTAGTGTAAATGTTATTTTCTCATATCAAATACAATATTTTTAAATTGTATGCTACTTATTATTAATGCCAAATACCGTAAAAAATTTCGGTCGTATTAATTTTCAATTTGTTCCGTTTTTTACAACATGCAACGCAAACAGTTTATAAAATCAACCCTATTAACCTTAGGCGCTATGAGTAATTTGCAAACCCTATATGCACAACAGCAACAGTGGCCACTTACGCCATTAATGCCCGTATTATTTTTAGGGCACGGTAGCCCCATGAATGCTATTGAAGAGAATGAGTTTGTAACCGGTTTCAGACAACAAGCAATGCTATTGCCAACTCCGGTTGCTATACTTTGTATATCGGCACATTGGTACACGGATGGTACATTTGTTACTGCTATGGAACAACCACGTACCATACACGATTTTGGTGGGTTTCCGCCCCAATTATATCAGGTGCAATATCCGGCTAAAGGTAGTGTAACGTTAGCAATCGAAACCAAGAAACTGGCCGAACCCATCAAGGTTGGTTTAGATGAATCGTGGGGCCTCGACCACGGTGCCTGGTCGGTAATTAAACACTTGTACCCAAAAGCCAATATACCGGTAGTACAACTTAGTATTGATTATACAAAGCCTGCTTCGTATCACTATGATTTGGCAACACAGTTAAAGCAATTGCGCCAACATGGTGTTTTAATAATTAGCAGCGGTAACATCATACATAATTTGGCCATGGCCGATTTTGCAAATCTTAATAAAAAGTATGGTTACGATTGGGCTATTGAAGCGCATCAGGCATTAAACAAACATTTACAAAATGGTAATTATGATGTGTTGATTGATTATAAAAAACAAAACAAAGCCTGGCAATTAGCCATTCCAACTCCCGATCATTACCTGCCATTGATTTACGCTTTGGCTTTGCAGGATAAAAAAGATCAGATGCTTTTGTTTAACGATACGCTACTGGCCGGCAGTTTAAGTATGACTTCGGTTAAGCTGTTTCAGTAGCAGTTTGCGTAATGCATAGTAATTTGTAACCGGCTAAAGATATCTGATAAGTACATTTTTATTGTTTTGCAATGCAACAAATGCAATGCTGTTCTATTGCATTGAAAATTTTGGTAGCAACGTATGCGGTTTTAATGAGCTGTATTAGCATACTGTAGGTTGCTGTTTAAAGCTTATCAAAGCATTCCTGTGTCAGTAATTGTGCACAACAACAGCAACAAAACAGCTGAGTGTTTTTTATTGCTAACCTATGTTGTATGCGCAGTTGTTTCATCAGAAGCCAGGTCGTTGTAAGTAATAAAATCTAAGCGTTGCATGCTTATGGCATCTATGCTGTAAAATCCAAACTCATGTGCCACACGACCGGTAATGGTGTAACAACCCCGGTTGCGTGCCGGGTATTGCTGTGCTACAAGCGGAAAATGTGTGGTATCGAAAAAGCGGCCGGCACTATCTAACCAGGTTGCAAAAAACATGGCCTGCCCTTGTTTGGTACGCGATGGTTTAGTTGTTACCAGATAGCCCACAATGGTAATTACCTGGCCATAATGCGCTGCAAAATGTGCAGCCGTAAATGATAAGTTGGTTTTATGTTTGAGTAATAAAAACGGATTGCATAATGGAAAGCCCAACAATTCAATTTCGTCTAAAGCATCGTCTAACCGATGATGGTGTAATGCCGGTAGTATATAATTTTTAAGGCCTGTATTAAATAGTTGTGGCTGTACATGGTTTTTATGCGTGTGGCCTATCAGTGTATGCACATCCCAAAGCAATTGTTTTTTTGTGCGGCCTGTAAACCTGAAAGCGCCTGAGCGTATAAGTAAACGCAGTTGATCAATACTGATGCTTACACGGTTTACAAAGTCGGCCAACGATTTAAAGTGGCCTTGTTTGCGTTGTACCAATAAATCAAACATTACCTGTTGTGTAAGTTCGGCAATCATATTGAAACCTAAGGTTATGGTGTTGCCACTGATAGAAGTTTCGATATAGCTGATATTAATATGTGGTGCTTCTATAGTAGCACCACATTGGCGCGCTTCGTGTACGTAAAACTGTGTGCTGAAAAACCCACCGCCATTATTGATAACGGCCACCATAAACTCAAGCGGATAATAGGTTTTTAAATACATGCACTGGTAGCTTTCAACTGCATACGAAGCACTATGTCCTTTGCTAAAAGCGTAACCTGCAAAACTTTCTATTTGCCGCCAAACTTCGGCAGTAATGTGTGGCGGATAGCCCTTGGCATTACAGTTTTCGAAAAACCGTTTTTCAACTTTTTTAAATTCATCGCGGCCGCGGTATTTACCACTCATGCCTCTGCGCAGCATATCGGCTTCGGTAAGGGTAAGGCCGGCAAAATGATGTGCTACCTTTATTACATCCTCCTGATACACCATTACACCAAAGGTTTCGGCCATCAGGTTTTTAAGTAAGGGGTGGGCATAGGTTCTGCGGCTGGCATCGTGAAAACGTAAAATATACTCGCGCATCATACCCGATGCCGAAACGCCCGGCCTGATGATAGAACTTGCCGCCACCAAATCTAAATACGTTTGAGCCTTAAGTTTGGTAAGCAACATGCGCATTGCTGGCGACTCAACATAATAACACCCCATCAGATTGGCAGTTTTTAAATTTTGGCGCACAGCGCTATCGGTTTTAAATTTTTTTACCTCATGTATATCAACAGTTACATTTTTGTTTTGCGCAATAAGTGCAACAGCATCTTTTATTTTGCCTAAGCCACGCTGGCTTAGTATGTCAAATTTATAGAGGCCTACATCTTCGGCTTCGAGCATGCTAAATTGTGTAATCGGAAAATCTTTGGGTGGCAGTTGTGTGGCTGTGTAATAATGTATGGGTTTTTCGGAAATTAAAATGCCGCCTGCATGTATGCTTAAATGCGCTGGCATATCATGTATGCGCAAGGCATAGCTTTGAATAAGTTGTGTAATGTGGTCGGGCGTGTCGGGGTGTTTTCGGTTTTCTACCAAAACATCAATTTCGGTTTTAGGCAAGCCAAACACTTTGCCTAATTCGCGTAACACGGCCCTGCTTTGAAATGTATTGTATGTTGCAAGTAAAGCTGTATGTGTGGTGCCGTGTTTTTCAAATATGTAACGTATTACATCATCGCGTTCGTTCCAGCTAAAATCAATATCAAAATCGGGTGGGCTTGTACGCGATGCATTTATAAACCGCTCGAAGTATAAATCTAAATCAATGGGATCAACATCGGTAATGCGTAGCAGGTAAGCAACCATACTGTTAGCACCGCTGCCGCGGCCAATGTAAAAATACCCCTTGTGGCGTGCGTAGTTTATTATATCATGATTTATCAGAAAGTAAGACGAGAAGCCTAACTCCGTTATCATTTTAATTTCTTTTTCAAACCTATCGGTAATGGCATCGGTAGGGTTTGGGTACCGGTATTTTAAGCCATCATAACAAAGGCTTAGCAGTTGATGATAATCTTGCCTTGCCGAAGCTGAAAACGTTTTTTTGTTTTTATTAATACCAAATTCAAAATCAATATAGCACTGCTCCATAAGTTGTTGCATGTTTTTAAGCAGTAGCCTGTAATTGGTAAAGGTTTGCTGCCATGCAGCCGGATTTGCAAAGCAAGCCTGTAAGTTGCTTTGCTGCTGCACATCTAATTTGCTAAGCAGTGTGTTGTAATGTATGGCGCGTAACAAACGATGTGTATTAAAATCGGTTTTGTTGCGAAATGTAAATGCCGGCCATGCCACTAATTTGTGAAGATGTTTTTGCCAGGCGTTAAATGCAAGTTTGTTTACATCGGCTGCGCTAACGGCAATAAATTCATGCCTGCGTAATTGTGCCGGTTTTAGGCAGGTGTAGCTAAACGGATAAAAAACAAATACGTGATTAAAGGGTGGCGCCAAAGCTGTAGCTTCGGTTTGCTGAGTGAGGTAAGCGGTTAGGTAATTGTTTATTTCGAAAAAGCCTTGTGCATTAATGGCCATTGCCGTAAATTGTAGTGTTGCGCCTGATGGCCATTGTAATCTAAAATCAACTGCGGCAATGGGCACTATGTTGTATTGTGGTGCCAGTCTGAAAAAATCGAGTATGCCCGATGTGGTGTTGATATCGGCCAGAGCCATATACTGCACACCGTGGTTATGCCCTATTTCTAACAATTGACGTGGACTTATGGTACCATATTTTAGACTATAATAACTGTGGCATATATACATGGTAGTAAAACAGATAATACATTAACCCAGATTAAAAATGGGAGGTAATGAAACGGAGTGCAGCTTAATGCAACAACTGTATTTAGTAAAACAATTTGTAAAAGTTTATTTGTGAAGACGCTTATCAGGCTAGGTATTTAAATAGCCGTCAGGCATTATATAAATCCAGTTCGGGGTAGGTGTAAGGCTGTTGTATATTTGCGTGGTTGTGGCTGTTGTTATAACGGGCTATGGTATGTGCCTGCATTTGGTTGGGGTCAAAGGGCAGCATTAGTTGCGCAATGGCGGGTTTGTCTAAATTAGGTTGCAGCCATTTTTTTTCGGTATCGGGTGTAAGTATCAGGGGCATGCGTTTCATGGTATTGTGTATTTGTTGCATCAGCGTATTGGCCGGTACGGTAACAACAGAAAAAGTGTGATGTGTACTTTGTGTTTCGGTATTAAGCCAAGTATCATACACGGCACCTAATGAAAAAAACGGACTGTTTTTAAGTTGTATGTAGTAAGGGTATTTTATTTTATTGGCGGTTTGCCATTCATAAAATCCGTTTACAATAAGCAGGCAACGCTGGCCGGCAATGGCCTTTCGGTACGATGGTTTTTCGAAAATGGTTTCGCATTTGGCATTAAGTGTTTGTGCTGCTATTTCTTTGGCTTGCTGTGGCTGTTTGCACCAGTACGGTATAAGGCCCCAGGTAAATGCCTGTATGGTTTGTGGCTGTTGCATGGTAATAACAGGCAGTAGCGGATGTGTAAAACCGCTTACCTGGTATTGTATTTCAAACTGTGCATCATTACTAAATGCAGCAGCATAATGTTGGGCTATGCGCTGGGCGCGTTTTTCCATGTAGGATATATTGTAACACATACTATATATGTTTTATTAATTTATTACAGGTACGGTTTGCATATTATTAAAATCAAACTCATGTATAAGGGTGTAAGGTTCGTAGGCCGATGTACGGGTAAGCAGCATTAAGGTATCGGCAATAAAGGTGGTATTATAGTTAACGTGTTCAAAATGCTGAAACACGGTATCGAACACATTTTGTGTAAGCCCCGATATAACATTAATGCATGGGTTGTATGCTACATAAGTTTGGTGATGTGGCAATTGTAACTGAGCTTGCAGTGATTTAACCAACTGTGTAAGTGTATTTACTTTTTGCACAGGCAGATAAATATTTTGTTTGTTGTGATGCATGTATGTTTGCAGGATAATGGGTATGGGTGTTTGCAAGGCACACACTTGTTGCACAGCATCAATAATGGCTTGTTGCTGCTGTTGTGGTGCTTTAAATTGCATAAGCATTAGGTGGCCATAGTTTTTCTGACTGGCTAAGTATGGGTGTATGTTAATGGCATTTTGCTGTTGTTTTTTTATTTCGTTGTGTACGTGTTTGGGTGGGTTAATGGCCAGCACAAACTGCGGTTGTGCTGCATCGGGTGCAGCCGATGATAAGCTGTTGCTTATGCCATTAAACGGGTTAAAGGTGCGTAATGATTTTGCACTGCCTACAGCACGCATTATGGCGTGGCTGCCATAGTTTTTACGCAGGTTGTCCATGGTTTGATACAGGGCAAGCAGGTGTGCACTGTCTTCGAACAGGTTTATCTGATGTGCACCATTTAGCAAGTGCGAAAAGCGTACGCCAATAAGCCTAACCAGCATGCGCCTTTGATACAGTTTATCAAACAATTGTTTTACACCACTAATAAGTAAATGGTCGGCACAGGTGTGGGCAATACGTACTTGTGTGGTGTGCGTATCGAAGTTGGCATAGCGTATTTTTACGGCAATGCATGCGGTAAGTTTTTTTTCGCACCGCAACTGAAACGCTAATTTTTCAGTCATTTTTACCAATAGTGCTTTCAGCATTTGTACGTCAATGGTATCGCTGTCAAATGTTTCTTCGGTAGATATGCTTTTGCGTTCGTTATAAGGTTCAACGGCTGTGTTATCAATGCCATTGGCTTTGCGCCAAATAATCAAACCGTTTTCGCCCAGTACATTTTGCATCAGCTCTACAGGCATATCTTGTATGGTTTTTACTTTTTCTACACCCATGCTGCGCAACAGTGCAGTAGTTTTTTCGCCTACCATAGGTATTTTACTTACGGGCATGGGAGCCAAAAATGATTTTTCGGTGCCGTAGTTTACATACATCTGATTGTTGGGCTTGGCCTCGCCAGTGGCTACTTTGCTTACGGTTTTATTTTTTGATAAGCCAAACGATATGGGCAAGCCTGTTTCGCGTATAATGCGTTGGCGTAGTTCTGTAGCCCATTTGTAACAGCCAAAAAACTTATCCATGCCGGTAAGGTCAATATAAAACTCGTCAATAGAAGCTTTTTCATATAGCGGCACTTGCTCTTTAATAATTTGGCTAACTATATCGCTATACTCAGTATATTTATCATAATCGCCACGTATAAAAATGGCTTCGGGGCATAGGCGTTTTACCAATTTAGTGGGCATGGCTGCATGTATGCCAAACTTACGCGCTTCATAACTGCACGATGCTACTACACCACGGTCGCTGGTGCCACCTACAATTACAGGCTTGCCTTTAAGTTCGGGGTGCATTAGGCAGGATACGGAAACAAAGAATGAATCTAAATCCATGTGCACAATACTGTTTGAAGGGTTGTTGTGTAAAAGAATCATCAACGTAATGGTTTAAAATAATTCTAACTGTTGGCCGGTGTATATAGGGCGTTTAAATAGTGTAATATCATAAGCAGGCATAGTACGCCCGTTCATGTATTTGTTTTTTGCCATCTTAAATAATTGCTTAATACTTTCGGCCATGGGGCCATCGCCACTCATACGTTTGCCCCAGCGCGAGTCGTTTACCTGTCCGTTGTGGCAGGCTTTAATCTGGTTCCATATTTTATAGGCAGCATGGGGCAGTGTTTTGTACAGCCAGTCGTTAAAAATGGTTTTTATATCACCGTTAAGCCTAACTATGGTATAGCCTGCTGTACATGCGCCTGCATGTGCGGCAGCTTTAATAAGTTCAGGAATTTCATCACTGTTTAATCCCGGTATAATAGGGGCCGTCATAACACCTACGGGTATATTGTTTTTGGCAAGCTCCTCAATAAGTTGCAATCGTTTTTTTGCTGTAGCTGTGCGCGGCTCCATCAGTAAGCGCAGCTCTTCGCGCAAGCTGGTTACCGATACCATTACATGTACTAAATTGTATTGGGCAAGTTGTGTAAGTATATCAATATCGCGCAGCATTAAACTGTTTTTGGTTATTATGCCTACAGGGTTTTTATATGCCAGCATTACTTCTAATAAGGCGCGTGTTATTTTGTATTTACGTTCGAGGGGTTGGTAACAATCGGTATTGCCCGATAAGGTAATGGGTTGGCAGGTATAGTTTTTGTTTTCGAAATGCTTGCGCAACAGGGTTGCTGCATGGGGTTTGGCAATTATTTTTTGCTCAAAATCTAAGCCGGCACTAAAGCCATAATAATTATGTGTATTGCGCGCATAACAATAAATGCAGCCATGCTCGCAACCCTGATAGGGATTTATGGTGTTAAGCATATTAATATCGGGGCTGGTCATTTTATTGACTATGGTTTTGGAGTTTTCAATAAACACCTGTGTTTTTGTGTTGCTATAAAGTACTTCATCTAAACCTTCAACATGCTCGGTAACCAGGGCATGTTTCAGAAAACGGTTGGCTGTATTTAACTGTGCCCCGCGTCCGCTTATTTGATTAGGTGTAGTAGTAAGTGTTTGATGGTTTTTCATATTGTCTGAACTAAGATTTTTAGGATTACAGGATTACAGGATTTTTGTTTTACTGTCTTAATCCTGGAATCTTAATTTGTCTGAACTAAGATTTTTAGGATTGCAGGATTACAGGATTTTTGTTTTGCTGTCTTAATCCTGGAATCTTAATTTGTCTGAACTAAGATTTTTAGGATTGCAGGATTGCAGGATTTTTGTGTTGTCTTAATCCTATCGTCTTCATATTGTCTGAACTAAGATTTTTAGGATTACAGGATTGCAGGATTTTTGTGTTGTCTTAATCCTATCGTCTTCATATTGTCTGAACTAAGATTTTTAGGATTACAGGATTACAGGATTTTTGTTTTGCTGTCTTAATCCTAAAATCTTATAATCCTACAAATCCTAGTTATTTGTTGTACTCTTTGTTATCGGGGTGTTTGATATTGTAAGTTCTTTTAAATTCTAAACTTTTGCCACCAAAATTTATAAGCAGTCCAACGGGCAGATTATAAGCTTCAAGGTAATTTATGGATTGAGCAAGATTCAAATCATCCAACAGTGATCGGGCTTTTAGTTCAACCATGATGTTGTCCGCTACGAAAAAATCAACACGCCTTGTTCCGATTTCAGTGCCCTCGTAATAAATTGTCATCTCCATTTCTCTGAGAAACCGCAACCCTTGTTTCTCCATTTCAATAGCCAGCGCTCTTTGATAAATTACTTCCTGAAAACCACTTCCGAGTACCGTGTGAACTTTCATAGCGCAACCAATAATTTTGTGTGTAATTTCTTCGTGTTTCATTTTTGAGTTTTTTTAATATTGTCTGAACTAAGATTTTTAGGATTGCAGGATTGCAGGATTTTTGTTGAGTTGTTTTTAATCCTATCGTCTTCATATTGTCTGAACTAAGATTTTTAGGATTACAGGATTACAGGATTTTTGTTGAGTTGTTTTTAATCCTATCGTCTTCATATTGTCTGAACTAAGATTTTTAGGATTGCAGCATTACAGGATTTTTGTTTTGTTGTCTTAATCCTAAAATCTTATAATCCTAAAAATCCTAGTTGTTTTGTGTTGACTCAATCCTACAAATCCGGGTTATTGTTTGTATTGCAGTCATATTGTTGGCTGTAATATAATTGTTGTTTGGTTTCGACAAATATATTATGATATTTTTACAATCTTTTATTTGATTGTAATACAATCGTTGTTTTATTTGTGGTAAAATTTAAACCGTTAGCCAAATGCACTTCGCACAAAACATAAAACTATTGCGTGCTCGCAAAAAACGCACGCAAGATGTAGTAGCACAGGCCATGGGCTTTAGTCGCTCTACCCTTAACAGTTACGAAAATGCGCTTATTGTTAACCCTACCATAGAAGCGCTTATAGCTTTTAGCGATTATTTTAAAATTGCTATTGATACGCTGCTGCGTGTTGACATGGGCAAGCTATCAGAACGCAAATTGCTGGAGTTGGAAATGGGGCACGATGATTTTGTAAAAGGCACAAAATTGCGCGTGCTGGCAACAACGGTTGATAGTAATAACATAGAAAATATTGAAATGGTAAGTGTAAGGGCTAAGGCCGGTTACACAGCTGGCTATAACGACCCTGAGTATATACGTACACTGCCTACATTTCAATTGCCTTTTTTATCGGCCGAACGTAAGTACCGCACCTTTCAGATAAGTGGCGATAGTATGCTGCCCATACCCGATAAGGCCTACGTTACTGCCGAGTACGTTGAAAACTGGAACGATGTAAAAGATGGCAATGCATATATAGTACTTACTAAAGATGATGGCATTGTATTTAAAGTATTGTATAATCAAATGCGCAGTGGCAAAAAACTGCTGCTCAAATCGCTTAATGCCGTTTATGAACCGTATGAAATTAACATCAATGAGGTTAAAGAAATATGGAAATTTATAAACTACATCAGCAGCCAGTTGCCGCAGCCCGAAACCACAACCGATAATTTATCCACCAGTGTTAGCAACCTGCATAAGGAAATGAAAAAGATTTCAGATGCATTGATGCGAAAAAACAAACGCACATTAAATTAAAAATAGTTGTTGGGTAGCAGCAGGTAACTTAAAGTAAATAAACTGTTACAACCCGACTGCTATCAGATATCAAATAAACATTGGTTTCGTTACATGATTATTTCGAAACAGTACGATTTATTTGGTGCGCCCTATTCCTTTATAAACTTGTATCTAAAAACCTCGGTTGGGGCAAGTATTTCTAAAAAATAAATTCCTTGTTCAAAATGGCTTACATCAAATTGGTAGGTATTGTCAATACCTGAAACATTGGTGTGTTTCATTTTTTCTTTTCCAAAAGCATCATATATTGTAACTGTAACAATTTTTTCAGATGGAAGCAAATGATTTAACGAGAAAGCAGTTTTAACCGGATTGGGGTATAAATAATTGCCGGTGTTCTCATGCGAATACATGCCCGATGTGGGGTTTAGTTTACCTAAACTGTCCAATTTAACAACAACAGATTCTTCGAAATAGGGCTCACCCGGTTGATCATACCACCAATAGTTACCGCCCGCAGCGGCACTATTATCATTACAACGGACAATTGAAAAATAAAAATTGTGGGCATTATAATTAGACCAAAGTATATTGCCTGATGGACTCATTTTTATAATTTCTGATTCCAGACATATAAACAAATTCGAATCGTTGCTGTTGGTAATACTGGCAAAGTTGTAATCAAAACAGCTACCTGGAAACGATTTGCTAAATAAACTATCGCCATTATTTCTATCAATTGTCATATAATTCCATCCTACAATGGGCGTAAATTGACAAGTAGAATTTATAGTAGCAAAGTTTGAATCGGCCAATTGCACTGCATTTAGAATTCTCATGTCAATGCCCTGAATAGTACTAAGCGTCCCGTAGTTTTTAGTCCAAATTATTGAGCCATTTTTATCAAGTAACATGGCCAAATAACTATTGTTAATACCTCCAACAGCTAAAATATTTTCATTATAACCAATAACCAGATTATTAAAATTTCCAGTACAGGGTGTAGTCCAAACAGTATTGCCTAACGAGTCAGTTTTTAGCACAAAATTAGACCCACATAATATATAGCCACTGTCATTGCTTTGTGTAACATAACATGCGCTGATATAAGGATAATACTTTTTCTAAATAGTATCGCCATTGCTATTTAACTTTTTTAAAAAGCTACCGTTGCCGTCATATCCCGATAACATGAAGCCGTTATCATAAGTTGTAATAAGCTTTTGTGTAACCTCAATTATTTTTACCCATATACTATCGCCATATTTATTGGTGCGTATTACTTTACCGTACGAACCCACATTATATTTATTGGCAAGTATGATAAATCCACTATCAGGTAACTGATTAATACTAATGGCAGCGTTAAAATGCTTTATAGGTTGAAAATATTTTTTATTCCATGTTATTTGTTGGGCATTGCTTTGGATTAAAAATAATATGAATAATAAAGTAATTTTGATTTTCATGAATATCGAGATTAGTAACTTATTAAATCGATTCATACGAATATAGAAAAGTTTAATTTAAAGGTAATTTGTTATGCATGTTATAAATACAATACACTGTCATATACAAAATATTTGGATGGTGTACTTGTCTTTTGTAAATATTACCGCTAACCGAAGGCCGAAGTATTTCCGCTCTCACAAAGTTAGTTTTAAAGCAGACAAAAATCACATTCAGCTTTTTGATAAATAAATGCACAAACTTGCAATAACCACATCTGCTTTTTACACATGTTAAAGCCGCATGTTGTAGTAATTGTAACATTTATAGCTTTTATTTATTGATGGTAAGCCATAGGTTTGCCCCATGTTAACCGAACAACAAAAAAAGCAACAAGGTCATACCATATCCTTACCGGTATTACTAAAGGCGTATAGTACCTTATGTACAGCCAAAGCGCTAACCGATTTGTATGAGGAAAATTTTTCTTTTGTTTCAAAATACGTACACGCCACATCGCGTGGGCACGAAGCCATTCAAATTGCTGTGGGTATGCAATTGTTGCCGCAGGATTATGTAAGTCCTTATTATCGTGATGATAGTATGTTACTGGCTATTGGCTTGCAACCGTATGAACTGATGTTGCAATTAATGGCCAAACGTGACGACCCTTTTAGTGGTGGCCGCACCTATTACTGCCATCCCAGTTTACGTAGAGATGATATGCCAAAAATACCCCATCAATCATCGGCCACAGGGATGCAGGCAATACCATGCACCGGAGTAGCTATGGGTATGTGGTACCAGGAGCAAATGCAATTACACGATGCCACAAAACCATTACCGGTTGCCGTATGTTCCTTAGGCGATGCATCAGTTACCGAAGGCGAAGTAGCCGAAGCATTTCAAATGTCTGTACTTAAATCGTTGCCTATATTATATGTGGTACAGGATAATGGTTGGGATATATCAGCCAATGCCAATGAAACACGTAACATGAATGCTGCAGAATATGCACAAGGGTTTAAAGGCATGAAAGTATATAGCATTGACGGTACCGATTTTGAAACCTGCTACAATACCGTTGCCGAGATTTTAAATTACATCCGTACAGAACGTAAACCTGTATTACTGCATGCGCAAGTGCCGTTATTAAACCATCATACATCAGGTGTGCGTAAGGAGTGGTATCGGGATGATTTAGACGAAGCACAACAACGCGACCCATTTCCGAAATTTACTTTGGCGCTTATTAATTATGGTGTTGATGCCGAATCGTTAAGCAATTTGCAACAAGAAGCACAGCAATGTGTGTTAACTGATTTTGAAAAGGCGCGTATTGCACCCGACCCGCAACCATCCGATTTATTTACGCATGATTTTGCGCCTACGCCCGTAACACATGAACAAGGTAACAGACAACCGGCCGGTAAGGAAAAAACCGTAATGGTTGATAGTGCCTTATTTGCAATCAGAGAGTTAATGGCCAAACACCCCGAATGTTTGTTGTATGGCCAAGATGTTGGCCGCAGGCTTGGTGGTGTATTTAGAGAAGCTGCAACATTAGCCGAACAGTTTGGCGACCACCGCGTGTTTAATACACCAATTGTTGAAGCATTTATTGTGGGCAGTACGGTAGGTATGAGTGCTGTAGGTTTAAAACCCATTGTTGAAGTTCAGTTTGCCGATTATATATGGCCGGGCTTAAATCAATTATTTACCGAAGTTGCACGTAGCTGCTACCTTACCAATGGTAAATGGCCGGTAAGCTGTATATTACGTGTACCCATTGGGGCTTATGGAAGTGGTGGCCCTTACCACTCATCCAGTGTCGAAAGTGTATTAACTAATATACGCGGAATTAAAATTGCTTACCCCAGCACCGGTGCCGATTTAAAAGGCTTGCTTAAAGCTGCATACTACGACCCTAATCCGGTTGTGATGCTGGAGCATAAAGGTTTATACTGGAGCAAAATTAAAGGTACCGAAGATGCCAAAACTATTGAGCCTGACGAAGATTACATGATTCCATTTGGTAAAGGACGCATTGTGGTTGAGGCTGATGCCAAGTTTATAAATAGCGGACAATCCTGTGCTATTATTACTTATGGCATGGGCGTGTATTGGGCAAAAAATGCAGCACAATTGTTTAGCGGACAAGTTGAGATTATTGATTTACGTACATTATATCCGTTAGATACTGATTTGATATTTGAAACAGTAAGCAAGCATGGCAAATGTTTGGTTGTAACCGAAGAGCCTTATAACAACAGTTTTGCACAAGCATTAGCAGGGCGCATACAACAACATTGCTTTAAAAAATTAGATGCGCCTGTAATGGTAGTTGGTTCCGAAAACTTGCCTGCTATTCCGCTTAACAGCACGTTAGAATTTTCTATGATTCCCAATGCACAAAAAGTAGCCGAATCTATAAAAGCATTGTTGGCATATTGATACAAAACACTTGGCTTTGTAATTTGCATTTTAATAGCTGCTCCAAAGGATTTACAGCGATGAAAAAAAAATACATGTTGTAAACCCTTGTTTTATGGCACTTTTAAAAGAAAAAATGTTTTATTAGGTACTGAAACGCCCTAATATCCTACGTTTGCAGCCCTATTTATTAACAAAGCCCCCTATTTATCAACATTTGAGCGCTTGCATGTTGGCGCATATACTATTGTAGATACTTTCGGAACGTTCAAACAATTTAAAAACATATAACAAAATGAACAAAGGTGAATTAATTGATGCAATGGCATCGAGTGCAAAAATCAGTAAGGCTGATGCTGGCCGTGCTTTAGAAGCTTTTACCGAAAGCGTTGGTAAAGTGCTTAAAAAAGGCGACAAAATTACTTTAGTAGGCTTTGGTACATTCAGTGTAACTAAGCGTGCTGCCCGTACAGGCCGTAACCCTCAAACTGGTAAAACTATCCAGATTAAGGCTAAGAAAGTAGCTAAGTTTAAAGCCGGTGCTGAGTTAGCTAAAGTGGTAAACAAGTAATTGCTTACTGCATTGCACAAAAAAAATCCCTTGCTTTTGGCAGGGGATTTTTTTTTTGTGTAAGACACAACTTATTAGGTGTACGTGTAAAAATTAAGTTTTATCGAACGAAAAATATTTTGCATTGCAGGATGTGTGTTTGAATAAAATAAAACCGCGGGCTTTAAAAATTTGGCAACCAACTCAAGCAACTTGCATTAACGTTTGCGGCCAAATTTGTTTTTGTTTTTTGGCATTTGCCTGAAACCATTTTTAGTGGGTTTTTGAGTTGTCTTGTTTAATCGAATTGGTGTACCTGAAGTGTACATATCTTCAGGTATAAAATCAATTTGTTTGCGTTGTAAGTCTGTACTTTTTACAATTACCTGCATCGTATCACCTAATTGAAATTTACGGCCTGTACGCTTACCTTTTAGTGTTATCGTTTTTTCATCGTACTCGTAATAATCATCATTTAAATCGCGTAACCGTATCATGCCTTCGCATTTACTATCATTTAATTCAACAAAAATTCCCCAATCGGTAACCCCGCTTATAATGCCATTAAAGCGCATGCCGGTTTTATCTTGTAAATATTGCACCTGCTTAAATTTAATACTGGCACGTTCGGCTTCGGCAGCTTGCGCTTCCATAGCGCTGCTGTGTACACATTTTTCTTCAAGCGGTTTAATTTCAGGGGCTTTATTCCCATCTAAGTAATGCTGTAAAAGCCTGTGTACCATAACATCAGGATAGCGTCTGATAGGTGATGTAAAATGGGTGTAGTATTCAAAAGCCAAACCATAATGCCCTAAATTTTCAGTGCTGTACTTTGCTTTCGACATGGTTCTGATAGCAAGTACCTCTAATAAATTTTGTTCGCCTTTGCCTTTAATTTCTTTTACTAATTTATTGATCGAATGTGCCAGTTCTGTTTCTGTATTTGCTTTCATGCGATAACCAAACTTTCCGGCAAACTGTAACAGCTGTTTTACTTTTTCGGGGTCGGGCAAGTCATGAACTCTGTAAACAAATGGCAACTGTTTTTGCGTAACGCTAACTTTGGTATTATACGTAGCATGTTGTTTGCCTATAAAGGTAGCAACACTTCTGTTGGCAAGCAGCATAAATTCCTCTATTAACTGATTGCTTTCTTTCATTTGTTTGGTATATACACCGGTTGGGTTACCAGCCTCGTCTAAATTAAATTTTACCTCCAGCCTGTCGAAATTAATGGCGCCATTTTTAAAACGATTGGCACGCATCATTTGTGCCAACTTGTTTAGTGTATGGACCTCATCCACTAAATCACCCACACCGGTTTCGATAACGGTTTGCGCCTCTTCGTAGGTAAAACGTTTAATCGAATGTATTACAGTTCGGCCATACCATTCTGTAATTACGTTGGCTTTGGCATCTATTTCAAACACAGCGCTAAAGCAAAGTTTATCTTCGTAGGGCCTTAATGAGCAAACATGATTTGATAATTTTTCGGGTAACATGGGTATAACCCTGTCAACTAAATAAACGGAGGTAGCACGTTCATAAGCTTCTTTCTCCATAGCCATTTTTTCTGTCAGATAATGCGATACGTCAGCAATATGAATACCGATTTCATAGTGGCCGTTCTTTAGTTTTTTGAAACTTAAAGCATCATCAAAATCCTTGGCATCGGCTGGGTCAATAGTAAACGTGGTGGTTTTTCTAAAGTCTTTGCGGGCTTTAGTTACGGCAGCAGGTATTTCGAATGGGATTTTTGCGGCTTCTTTTTCAACCACATCCGGAAACGAAAGCGGAAAGCCATACTCAATTAATATGGCATCCATCTCAGCATTATTCTCACCGGGTTTGCCTAAAATATTTATAACCTCACCTTCTGGGTTTTTCGAGTCTTCGGGCCAATGTGTTAATCGTACCACCACTTTATCTCCATTGCCAGCACCTTGCAATGCCTGTAACGGAATAAAAATATCAACGTTCATTCTGTTGCCATCGGCAATAAAAAATGCATGCCGGCTGCTAACTTGTAGCGTACCGGCAAACTCGGTTTTAAAGCGTTTTATAATTTCTATCACTTCGCCTTCGGCACGCCTGCCGGCACGATGTGCATACAATGAAACGCGCACTGTATCGCGGTTTAGTGCAGTGCCTGTATTATTGGGTGCTATATAAATATCTTTTTCATGCAATTGATTTACCACATAAGCTGCACCGGTTGATGTAATTTCAATTACACCTTCAACAATGCGTGTTTCGGGTATAAGTTTAAAACGCCCCGGTTGATTTTCTGTAATAATTTCATCAGCTACCAAAGTATAACAAGCTTTCATTATCTCATCGCGTAATTCAATATCATCAATATCATTTTGCCATAATGCAGGTGCAAAGCTTTCATTGTGTTTTACAATTTTGGTTAGTTGCTTGCTGTTTAATGGTTGATTGCCATGTTGTTTAAAAATAGTGGCTACACATTCCTTAAGCAAAGTTCGTAAAGCCGGGGTCATATTTTTTGTGCTTGTTTTCATGCCTTTTTTAAATCAGGTATAGCCCGCAAAATAATAAAGGCATGTTAAGTTAATGTGTTTAAATAAAAGTGGGTTCGTATTATTATAAACATATTTTAAGCAGAAGACGCTTACATTGCAGGCGCTAAATATTTTCCAAAATGTATAAGTTTATTACCACTGCATATATGTTTTTGTATTGCTGCATAAACGTAGCACATGCCCAACTAACATTAATTATTGATAGTGTACCACGCTATTTTACACCCATTAATGACACGCTTTATGTTGCCGGAACTTTTAATAACTGGAGCCCGGCAGATGCAAACTTTCGTATGCAAAAACAAAGTAATGGTACCTATACAGTAAATGTTACAACAACAGGTGCATTGCAGTTTAAATTTACACGTGGAGCCTGGGCTAATAACGAAACACAGCTAAATGGCAACCAATTAGCCAACCGGAACTATACCTACAATGGTGGTATTGATACATTGCACTGTAACGTTGCAAACTGGAGCGATTATGCACCCGGTACGCACACTGCAACACCTAATGTATATGTTGTTGCCAGCAATATGTTTATGCCACAGCTTAACAGGTGGCGCAGGGTTTGGACCTATTTGCCAAACGACTATTATACTTCAAATCGTTACTATCCGGTAGTGTACATGCACGATGGCCAAAATGTATTTGATGCTTTTACATCGTTTGCGGGCGAGTGGTGTGTGGACGATACGTTGCGAAATATGCAATTGGCAGGCGATAGTGGTGCCATTGTTGTGGCTGTTGATAATGGTGGCCAACAAAGGTTAAACGAATACAGCCCATACAATAACTCAAGCTATGGTGGAGGCCAGGGCGATGCCTATGCCGACTTTATGGTAAATACACTAAAACCTTTTATTGATACCAACTACCGTACGTATGCCGATAGGCAACATACGGCCATTGCCGGCAGCTCAATGGGCGCTTACATTGCATTGTATGCAGGTTTAAAATATCAGCAAGTGTATAGCAAAATAGGTTCGTTTTCGCCAGCATATTGGTTTGACGATAGTATTTATACATACGTTTTAAATACAGGCGTAACGCAACCCATGCGCATTTATCAGGTATGCAGCCAAAACGAAGGCGCATCGGTGGTTTATAACATGAACCGCATGCGCGATTCGTTGATCAGCGCAGGTTTGCCCGGCAACACAATTCAAACGGTAGTACGCGTATATGGTTCGCATAGCGAAAGTTTTTGGCGTTTAGAGTATGGTACAGCCCACCGTTGGTTATTTAGCAACAACATGGTAACGCAAGTACAAAATCTGGCCGAAGACAAAAGCATAACACTGTTTCCTAACCCTGCTCAAACAAATCTTCAGATTACTTATAATTTAAACAATGAAGTGTTAGATACCATACGGATATTTGATGAAACAGGTCAGGAGGTTTGGGTTGATGGCGGCACCTTACGGTTTGAAAAAAATAAAATTTCATTTGGCACTAAGTATATGCGTAGCGGTATTTATGCCATTTGGCTTATTGATAAAAACGACCATTTACATGTGCGTAAGTTTATAAAACAATAGTGAGTTGCTTATCCTATTCAATTTTGTTTTTTATTGATTTACTTTTTTAAACTCCATAATAGTTAAATATCTCATGAAAGTAGCTGTAATAGGCGCTGGCCCCAGTGGATTGGCAGCAGCCAATGAACTAACAAGCAATGGTGTTGGTGTTGATGTTTTCGAAAACGAGCAAACCGTTGGCGGTTTGGCCAAGTGCATAAACCTGTGGGGCGAGCAAGTTGAAATGGGGCCACACTTTTTATTACTTCATACACAAAACGCAGTTAAAACACTTTTAGAAAACATATTGGGCGATGATGTTTATAAGTACAACAGGCTTTCGCGTATTTATTTAAATGGCAAGTATTACGATTATCCGCCAAAGCCTTTTAATATTATTAAAAATATGGGCTCGGTTAAAACTATGGCTGCTGCTGGTTCGGCTATGGTCGAAATGATGGTGCCCACTAAAAACAATGGCACGGTTGAATCGTATGTGCAAAGTAGCATTGGCAATTACCTGTACGAAAATTTTTTTAAAGGATATACTGAAAAACTATGGGGCATACCGTGCAATAGCATAACCGAAGAATATGCAAAATCGTTAATAGGGTTTGATAAACTAAGTGTAGGTAGTATAGCCAAAAAAATATTTGCCGATAAAAATGCTGCCCACCACAAACAATGTATTTATCCCAAAGAAGGTATGGGTATGATTTGGCAACGCCTTAGCCAAAAAGTACAACAACAAGGCGGTAATATTTTATTAAACACTTCGGTAAAAGGCGCTGTTATGCAAGGCAAAAGAATTGCCGGCTTGGTTATGCCCGATGGTACCGAACGATTATATGATTATGTGTTTTCAAGTGTACCCGAAGCAGCAATTTTGCGTTTGATGCCCGATGTACCGGCTACGCTGGTTAATGAATTGAAACAAATTAAATTCAGACGTGTAATATTGGTGTATATGCAGGTTGACCCCATAAATTTAATTACCGATAACACCGTATATATTTATAGCACACAAGTTAAGGCTGCACGTATAACCAACTATAACCGATTTAAAAATTTAGAAGGCAACCATATTATTATGTGCGAATACTGGACCAGCGATACCGAAAACATGTGGACTATGAGCGATGATGAAATGCTTGCCTTGGCATTAAACGATGTGAAAATATTTAGCGGAGCCGAAAAATTGCGCGTAAAAAATCACCATGTATTGCACATGAAAAATGCATATCCGGTTCCGGATTTAAAATTGAGTGAAAGAAAAAATATGCTCAGTGATTTTATGAAAACATTTGAAGGCTTTAGTGCCGTTGGCCGTGCCAATCAAAAGCTATTCAACTTCAGTATGGAAAGTGCTATGATGGATGGCATAACCGAAGCGCGTAATATTATGCAAGGAACAACCCAAAGTTAACATGCATTATTTATACAGCTAATGCAAGGAGATGTTTTTAAAATACAGCAAGGCAACGTACGTAGCTTGGCAAGAGTCATATCCCATGTCGAAAATCAAACCCCGGGCTACGATACCTTTTTAGCTTCGTTAGATTTAAGTTACCCATCGGTAATTGTAGGTATAACCGGCCCTCCGGGCGCAGGCAAAAGTTCGCTTATTAATGCATTGATAACTTTATTACCTGCCACAAAAAAAATTGCCGTAGTAGCGGTTGACCCAACAAGCCCTTTCAATCATGGTGCTTTATTGGGCGATAGATTGCGCATGGCATCGCATTTTAATAGCAGTAATGTTTTTATAAGGTCGTTAGCCACACGTGGCGCTTTAGGTGGCCTAAGCGCCAAAACTTTTGAAGTGGTACATGTGTTACAAGCTGCACAATACGATTATATTTTTATTGAAACCGTTGGCGTTGGACAAAGCGAAATAGATATTGCATCATTAGCGCACACTACCGTAGTTGTATGGGTGCCCGAAAGTGGCGATGATGTGCAGATGATTAAAAGCGGAATTGTTGAAATTGCCGATGTGTTTGTAGTAAATAAAGCCGACAGAGACGGTGCCGCTATCATGGCTAAAAATATAACATCGGCATTACACGAACGCAAACCATTGCCTTGGCAGATTCCCGTAATTAAAACTATTGCAACTAAAAACGAGGGGGTTGCCCAACTTATTGATGCAATTCATAAGCATCAATCCTATACAAAAACCAGCTTATCAAATTTGCAAGCACAGCAATTGTATAACCTCATACAACTACATAAAATGAGTGGTATAACAATGGATGCATTGCAACAATTTATAAATCAGAACAAACAACAAAATATATATGCACTTGCATTGCAATATTTAAGCAAGCAATAAGGCTTTTATGTTTTTATTTGCCGCCTTATAAACGAATTATATAATGAATGTTTTACTATTAGGTTCAGGCGGACGCGAGCACGCTTTTGCATATAAAATAGCGCAAAGCAAAATGCTTACACAATTGTTTGTTGCACCGGGTAATGCCGGCACATTACAATGTGGCACAAACGTAAACATATCGGTTACCGACTTTGAAACCATTCATAGATTTGTGATAGACAACCAAATAAAATTGGTAGTAGTAGGGCCCGAAGATCCTTTGGTATCAGGCATTGCCGATTATTTTTTGCAAACACCTGCACTACAACACGTGCCTGTTGTTGGGCCGGTTAAAGCAGGGGCCCGGTTAGAAGGCAGCAAAGAATATTCGAAAAAATTTATGATCAAATATGGTATTCCAACTGCTGCATATCAAAGTTTTAATGCAAGTAATTTAGAGTTAGGTTATAAGTTCTTAGAATCACTTTTACCACCTTATGTTTTAAAGGCCGATGGTTTGGCAGCAGGTAAAGGCGTTTTAATTTTAAATGATTTATCTGAGGCTAAGCAAATGTTGCAACAAATGATAATGGATAAAAAGTTTGGAACAGCCAGCACTACGGTGGTAATTGAAGAGTTTATGCATGGCATCGAATGTTCGGTTTTTGTGCTAACCGATGGCATCAGTTATAAAATATTGCCAACGGCTAAAGACTACAAACGCATTGGAGATAACGATACCGGACCAAATACAGGTGGTATGGGTGCAGTTAGTCCGGTGCCGTTTTGTGATGATGCCTTTATGCAAAAAGTAACGCAGCAAATTATCGAACCTACCTTTGCCGGTCTTAAAAACGAAGCGATTAATTATTGCGGTTTCTTATTTATAGGGTTAATGAATGATGGTGGCAATCCGCGTGTGGTTGAGTACAATGTGCGAATGGGCGACCCCGAAACCGAAGTGGTTTTGCCCCGTATCCAAAATGATTTATTGGAAATGTTATGGGCAGCAGGCACAAAAAACTTAGAAAAAACTGACTTGCAAATAAGCCCTAAAACCGCTGTAACCGTTGTTATGGTTAGTGGCGGATATCCTGATGCGTATCAAAAAAACAAGCCCATCTCAGGCTTAGATAATGTTACAGAGAGCATTGTTTTCCATGCCGGAACTACCAGTAGTCATGATACAGTAGTTACAAATGGTGGACGCGTATTGGTAATAACTTCAATGGATAATGATATTGCTGGGGCCGCGGCAAAAAGCTATAAAACCATCAGCATGATTGATTTTGAAAATCAATATTACCGTACGGATATTGGGAATGATTTAGTACCCTGAAAAACAAAAAAAGCGAAGTCAAATCTTCGCTTCCAATAATTCTTAAAATGGTTACTTACTTTTTGTCTTCAGCATCGCCACGAACAGCTAAATAATTATCGCCACCCTTTTCTAAACGCATACCATAAAACAACCAGTAAAAACAACCAATGGCAATTAAACACCAAAATATAACAGCTACAGCCATACCAATCATTGGTAAAAACTGAAACAACCATAATGAAGCATCGCCTATTGCATTAAATATTGTTGACCACATAGTTTTTCTAATTTTGTTGCGAAAGTAAACAATACTTTATTTCTGTCAACTTAAAATTTCAATTTGTAGTATAGATAAGCCGGTATGATTAAATTATTAAAAAACAATGTGGTACTGGCTTTTATTGCAACCATTGGGCTAACCGGTGTACTTTTTTATATTCGTTACATAAACGGTTTTAATATAGAAACCAATGGAGGCATGCCACTTTACAATGCATTGCTACAAATTTTACCGGTACATTTTTCAAATGTATATGTATGTATTACATACTTTTTAATAATATATCAGGCTTTATTTCTCAACTATATTTTAGTAAGTAATGAAGTATTGCCTAAAAACACATGGTTGTTTGCACCTGTTTATGCATTGCTTTTGTGTTTTATTCCACAGTTTGTAACTTTTAACCCGGTTTTGGTTTCAGGTTCATTTATAATTTGGGCATTTGATAAAATTCTGAAATCGTATAAGAGCAATCATACTTTAGCATTAGATTTCGATATTGGTTTAATAATAGGTGTTGCATCGTTGTTTTACCTGCCAATGGTTTTAAAGAGTATATTGTTTGCAATAGGCATTTTAATTTTAAAACCCTTTTCCTGGCGCGATTGGGTAGTTTTTTTATTGGGATTACTACTTCCGTTTTTTCTGCTGTTTGTTTATTTTTTTCTTACAAATAATGAGTCGCTTATAATCATAAAAGGCAATGAATTTAAGCCTGCAATTAACTGGCAGCAAGTAATACCAACTAACTTTGGTATAAGCGGAGGATTTTTAGCAATACTGTTAGTATTGTCGGCCTTTATGGTAGTTAACCAATTTAATAAAAGTGTAATAAAAATACGCAGCACACGTCAGGTAACTTTGGCAACAGGTATAGTTGCAATACTGGTTTTATTAGTCAATACACCACAAACCCTGTATCCGTTTACATTATTCTGTCCGGCTTTTTCATTTTTAATAACCTTTTATCTTATAAATATCAAACGCTATTGGATTGGTGAATGCATTTTTTGGATGCTCATTGCGGCTGTGTTTTTTAACCACTTAATAATAGCTACAGCGAGGTAACAATATTGTTTTCTGCTTTTTTAGGGTGTAAAAAGCGTTACTTTTGTTCCGCTATTTTTAAATATAATTCAAATGAAATTTGGTGTAGTAGTATTTCCGGGCTCCAATTGCGATCAGGATATGGTAGATGTTTTAGAATCGCTTAAAGTAAAACATCAGGTAAATGTTGTTAAGCTGTGGCATAAAGAACACGATCTTCAAAACTGTGATATGGTTATTTTACCGGGCGGATTTAGCTATGGCGATTATTTACGTTCAGGTGCCATAGCACGTTTTTCGCCTATCATGCAAGAAGTAATAGCTTTTGCCGGTAAAGGTGGGTTGGTAATGGGTGTATGTAATGGTTTTCAAATATTATGCGAAGCAGGTTTGCTGCCGGGTGCGCTCTTGCACAATAACTCACGCAAGTTTATTTGCAAAAATGTATATATTAAACCTGTAACAGACGAAACATATATTACTTCAAAATTAAATACCAATAAAGCGCTTAAAATTCCGATAGCACATGGCGAGGGTAAGTTTTATGCCCCCGATAGCGAAATGAAAGCTATTTATGATAACGGTCAGATACTATTCAAATATTGTGATGCGCTTGGTAATGTAACAGCCGAGTCGAACCCCAATGGATCCATTGATAACATTGCCGGAATTACTAATAAAACTAAAAATGTATTTGGTATGATGCCGCATCCCGAAAGGGCCTGCGACCCTTATCTGGCAAATACCGATGGCCGGGGCATATTTGATAGCATTTTAAATTCGATGGCCTTGTTTTAGTAATTGGCCGCGCTATTAAAACAAGCCCGGTAAATTGGGTAACAAACCTTGTCCCTGTGCCATCATTTCCTTGTCAGAAATATCTTGTGCAGCATCTAATGCTTTGGCAAAAGCTATTTCAATATAATCGGTAAGTTCTTCTTTACGCTCAGGCAAACACATGGCATCTTCAATAAAAATGCTTTTAAATTTTTTATTTCCGGTAAGGGTTACTGTAACCGCTCCATCACCGGCACTGCCACTTACAGTAACGGCCTCTAAACGCTGCTTGCTCTCTTCCATTTTTTGTTTGAGCTCGCCCAATTTTTGAATCATATCTAACATGTTATCGCTTTTAATCGTTAAGTAATTTAGTTTAAGTCAAAGTAAAGCAGCTTTACTGATAAAAAACAAGTTATTTGCTTTTAAGATATAAGTTTTACACGATGTCCACTACTGCTACACGTTATACATTTAAAAAAACCGAGCGTTTGTGCAGCCGTAAACAAATTGAACAGCTTATACAAACCAAGCAGCATAAGTTTAGCCACCCGCTTAAATTGATGTATGCATTAAACCAGCAAAATGATGCAAAAGAGCGAGCACAAGTGGCCTTTGTTGTACCCAAGCGTTTATTTAAAAAAGCAAATCAGCGCAACTATATAAAACGACTTATGCGCGAAGCCTACAGAATTAATAAGCCTGAGTTTTATAAACAATTGGAGCAAAAGCAAAATGCATATAACCTGATGTTTGTTTATGCTGTTGCCGATTCACCTAACTTTAACGACATCAAAAAAAAAATAGTACTACTTTTACAACAACTACCCTAAAGCATTGTATTTATTAGCTTACAAACCATTCAACGCTAAGCCCAAACACATAGAAAGTACTTCTTTACACCATGAAAAAAATTTTGGCAACACTTTTTATAGGGTGCATAACGTTTTACAAAAATGCAATTTCGCCACATATTGGCAGGTCGTGCCGTTATCAACCTACATGTTCAACCTATGGCATACAATCAATACAAAAATATGGCCCGTTTAAAGGATTGTGGCTTACCATTAAACGATTGGCAACCTGCCATCCCTGGGGTGGCAGTGGCTACGATCCGGTTCAGTAAAATTTAATCAATAAAGAATACTATGTCAAAAAAATGGAAGATTAGTTTAGTGGCAATTGCCCTGTCGGTTAGCAGTTTTGCCTGGTTTAGTTTTAGTGACGATTATTTTGAGGTATCGCGCAACCTCGACATTTTTACATCACTTTACCGCGAACTGAACGTGTATTACGTTGACGAAACCAAACCGGGGTCGCTTATGAAAACCGGCATTGATGCCATGCTTAAATCACTCGACCCATATACGAACTACATACCCGAAAGCGATATTGAAGACTATCGGTTTATGACTACAGGTCAATATGGTGGTATTGGTGCATTAATTGCAAAAAAAGGCGATCAAATAGTTATTACCGATCCTTATGAAAACTATCCGGCACAAAAAGCCGGGCTATTAGCCGGTGATGTTGTGTTAGAAGTAGATGGCAAAGAATTAAACGGCAAAAACAGTGATGATGTAAGCAAAGCACTTAAAGGCCAACCGGGCACATCAGTGCGGTTAACCATTAAACGCGATGGCACTCTAAAGCCATTCGAAAAAACACTGCTGCGTGAAGAGATAAAAATACCGGCTGTTTCTTATAGTGGTGTTATGGGCGATGGTAGTGTAGGTTATATCAGGCTTACAAGCTTTACCGAAAATTGTGGTCAGGAGGTGAAAGATGCATTTGTAAAATTAAAAACCGAAAACAACATCAAATCTTTAGTACTCGATTTGCGCGAAAACCCCGGAGGACTGCTTAACGAAGCCGTTAACATTGTTAATCTGTTTGTGCCCAAAGGTACCATGGTGGTTAAAACACATGGCAAGAATAAAGAGTGGGATAAAGAGTACAAAGCTTTAAACAACCCTGTTGATACTGAAATGCCCTTGGCTGTTTTAATTAACAGTGGTTCGGCATCGGCATCAGAGATTGTTGCAGGTTGCATTCAGGATTTAGACAGAGGTATTTTAATAGGACAACGTTCGTTTGGCAAGGGGTTGGTACAAACCACACGGCCTATCAGTTACAATGCGCAGTTAAAAGTAACTACAGCCAAATACTATATTCCCAGCGGACGATGCATCCAGGCACTTGATTACAGCAACCGCAATGCCGATGGCAGCGTTGGCCACGTGCCCGACTCGTTAATGACTCCTTTTAAAACCAAATTAGGACGTACGGTATATGATGGTGGTGGCGTATTGCCCGACTTTACTACTACTGTTGATACAGCCAGCAGTATTGCCGTTAGTTTGGCATCTAAATTTTTAGTGTTTGATTATGCAACAACGTATCGTAATACGCATAACACGATTGATAATGCAAAGGCCTTTAAATTAAACGATGAAACATATAATAGTTTTGTTAGCTGGTTAAAGGACAAAGATTATGACTATACCACACGCAGCGAAAAAATTATTGAAGACTTAAAGCAAGCATCCATACGCGATAAAAATTACGATGATGCCAAAGCTGAATTCGAAGCGCTTAAAACCAAATTAAGTCATAGCAAAACTTCTGATTTAGTTAAGCATAAACAAGAAATTTCCGAAATGTTGGAAAACGAAATTGTATCACGTTATTACTATCAGAAAGGACGTGCCGAAAATGAGTTTAACTATGATGCAGAAGTTAAAAAAGCATTAGCGGCATTGGCCGATAACAATTTGTATAATACCTTAATAAAGACCAATCATACCAAGTAGTGTTGGTAATAATAATTTTTTAAAAAAGCAGTTAATACTTTATTAGCTGCTTTTTTATTTGTGTATGGAAAAACGATTACAGTGGTCGCAACAGATATTTTATTTCTCCATAATTGCCTTGGTTATAGGCATGCCACTTTCTATTTTCCTGATCAGCCTTTCGCAATTTGGTTTGGCTGTAAGTTGGCTGCTGGCAGGAAATTATAAGCAAAGATTAGCCGGCTATTTTACCGGTACGGTTGGTTTGGTTTTTACTATGTTTTTTGTGATGCACCTGGTTGGCTTAAGTTATACTACCGATTTTAAATATGCTTTTAATGATATAAGGATTAAGCTGCCACTTTTACTCTTACCTTTTTTTATGGCTACAATGCCACCACTGTCAAAAACAAAATGGCAAAGCGTACTTAGCTTTTTTGTTGCCGCATGTTTAATGGGTACATTCATATGCACATATATATGGGCTGGCTTTGGTACTAAAGTTATTACCGATGCACGCCAGATTTCGATATTTATTTCGCACATACGCTTTGCTCTGCTAATTTGTATGAGCATTTACGCATGTATTTACTTTATAATTTATTCAAATACAAAAGTGTTTTACAATTATATGTATGCGGTTTTAATAATATGGTTTGTTTTTTTTCTGTGCATACTTCAATCGTTTACAGGGCTTATAATTTTAAGTGTTACACTTGGTATATATGTAATTTGTTTTTTAATACATCAAAAAAGGTGGATGTACACAGCCACGATTTTTTTAGCGATAATAACCGTACTCATAGGTTTAGGAATAAAAATTAAAAATGATTTAGACAACTTAAATACTACCAAACAAACCACACAGCCCCTCCCTGTTTATACTGCTTTGGGCAACCTATATACCCACGAACGTTTTAATGGCGATCTCGAAAACGGTTACCCCATTTTTGTTAATGTGGCTTATAGCGAGTTAGACAGTGCCTGGCAAACCCGCAGCAGTATTGATTTTGATAGTGTGGATGCACGCGGGCAATGGATAAAATATACTTTGCTAAGATACATGACATCAAAGGGCTTATTAAAGGATGCTAATGGGCTTATGCAGTTAAGCGAAACGGATATTAAAAATATTGAGGCCGGTATTGCATCCGTTAATCAATTGCAAGGCAATAGTATTTCAGCCCGTTACCATGCAACCTTATACGAGCTAAACAATGCGTGGCAAGGTGGTAACCCAAGTGGTCATTCATTAACCATGAGGCTGCTATTCTGGAAAGCATCACTGCATATTATCAGCAATCATTTGCTTTTTGGTGTAGGTACAGGTGATAATAAACTGGAGTTAGACAAATATTATGCTTCTAACACTCCGCAACTGTTTAAGCAATTTTGGTTGCGCTCGCATAATCAGTTTTTGGCAATTGCAGTATCGTTTGGCTTAACAGGTTTACTAATTTTTATAACCATGTTGCTATGGCCGGCAACCAAGCTAAATCGTTGGAGTCAATTCTTATATGTTACATTTTTTATTACAGCCATTTGCTCGTTTCTAACAGAAGATACGCTCGAAACGCAGGCAGGGGTTACGTTTTTTGCTTTTTTTAATACATTTTTCTTGTTTCAGAATCAAACCCCTGAAATAAACCGGACTTGAATAGATCAATATTTTTTTGGGGTTAAGCTTTCGCTTTTACACGTAAGTCATACTACCTCTTTGATGATAATTTTTTGCTACTGTCGTATGTTGTAATATGCCAATACCAATGCAGCAATCAGCTATAGCTAACAAATTAGCAGTTCAGACCTTTTTTTTACTTTTATTGATAAATAATTGCAGTAATGAAAAAATTAGTCCTTTTAGTATCTGCTCTGGTATTTCACAGTTTAATATTTGCACAAATAAATTTAGTACCTAACCCGAGTTTTGAGGATACAGTGAGTTGTCCAACCACAGCCAACCAAATAGACAAAGCCGTTGGCTGGCATGCAAGTCGCGAATCTCCTGATTATTTTAATGAGTGTGATTTTATTACGGGTAACACTTCAGTGCCGGGAAACTTTACTGGATTTCAATATGCACGTAGTGGTGTTGCTTATGCAGGATTTATAGCGTTTTACTACCCATTTCAAAATGGGCGTGAATTTTTTTATAGCCAATTAAATTCCCCTTTACAAATTGGACATAAATATGTTGTTTCACTTTATGTTAGTTGGTCAGCGGGAGTAAGCGATTTAATTGCGTGCAATAAATTAGGAGCTAATTTTAGTATGACAAGCTATTCGTCATCAATTAACCCTCAACCAATTTTAAATTACTCGCACATTTATACTGATTCGATTGTCCAAGATTCATCAGGGTGGTTTAAAATACAGGGAAGTTTCGTTGCAGACTCAAACTATTTGTTTTTATCAATTGGTAATTTTTTTGATGACTTTAATACGGATACTATAATGCCAGGTTTCCCATCTGCGGATGCATACTATTATGTAGATGATGTTAGTGTTGTAGAAGACACAACATCAGGTTTTGATAACAATGATAATTTGAATGAGATCATAATATCACCTAATCCTTGTTACAATAGTGTTTACTTAAAAAATATTAATAAATTCAGCATGGTTTATCTGTACGCAATGGATGGGAAATTAATTGATCAATATATTATCCCTAAAAATAAAAATGAGATTCAAATAGACCTAACACCATATTCTAAAAATATGTATGTATTAAAATTTACAAATGGCAAAAAAGAATTTTCATATTCTAAACTGTTTAAATTATAACATCATGAAAAAAGTAATTTTATTGTGCGTATCCATCGCATTATGTCCTAAAATGATTTTTAGTCAATCCACGAGAACACCAAATACTTGGGGTTTAACTACTGACTATCTCGGCTGGGATGCCACTGCAGGCAGTCCGCAATTAAACATCAGAACCACCAACTCTGATGCTATAAACTTCTACACTAACTTTGGCAGTTTTGCCTCGACACGTATGCGCATAATGGGAGGCAATTCCGCCACGGGCGGGTTTGTTGGAATTGGTTATAATCACACACCCAATTTCCAATTAGACGTACTCAACGATATAAACATACAAGTAAACGCCATCAACAACGCATACCGCCTTAACGGAGTTACAGTATTGCAAAATTGGGGCGCCCGCAACATATTTACCGGTGCAGGTGCCGGTGCAGCACTTACCTTAGGTGCCGATAATGCCTTTTTTGGTTGGAATGCCGGTGCCACCAATGCAGTTGCGGGTTGCAATACTTTTATTGGCTCAGAGGCCGGGGCCAATATAACTACGGGTGGCAACAATGCCTTTGCAGGATACCGTAGTGGATACCAAAATACAACAGGCATTAACAACGCCTTTTTTGGGCCGGTTTCGGGCAGGGCAAATACTACAGGGTTGCACAATGTTTTTATTGGTGGCGGTGCCGGCAGTAATA
>JAEUTH010000041.1 GCA_016788165.1 Bacteroidia bacterium
ATCAGCAAACCCTAAATTGGTTAATTACCTTTTAGGACAAGGCTATTATTCCACACCTAATTACTTGGGCGATGCCGAGGCTATTTTTTTAGCACAATTTAATAACCCAGCTATTTTTACCAATTACAACAATACCGGCCCAGCTTGGAATAGTATAAACCTACAACAAGGTTTTGAGTGGTTCCGTTATGAAATAGGCCCTATGGATGTGGCCAGCATTACCACACGGCCTGCTGATGCCATGCATCCATTTTACAACCCATGTTATTTACCTAACCGGTTAAGCAATCAAACCATAATTCCGGTTACTACAACCAATACTTTTTATGAAGCTAGTGTTACTATTGCACCGCAACCACTTATTAAAAATGGCACCTTACATATAGCAACAAACCTGCCCTTGCAACGTGCTACCTTACAATTTACCAATGCCATTGGTCAAAATGTAAGCCAACACTTTAAAATTATTGATACAGAGGTAAGCGACCATAACAGCACAATTTATTTCGAAATGACAACACCCTTAACCGGTGTATATTGGTGTAAGATTATGGTTGATGGACAATGTGTGGGCAATGTAAAATGTGTAACCCTTAAATAAGCACGGCCATGAAAAAATTACTCCTTTTATCTTGCTTAGCAGCAAGCTGCAGCTTTGCGCAACCGCAAATTACATGGCATAAATATTTTGATAGTTTATACACAACAGATAGTTATGGCATTGAAATCGTTCAAATTGAGGATAGTAGCTACACCCTACTATCATATTATAAAAGTAAATATACTATTGTTCATTTAAGTAGCTTTGGTGATACGCTTTGGACAAAAATTTTTAACACGAATTTATTCTTGCGCAGCTTTATAAAAACCAATGATGGTGGCTATGCCATGCTGGGTTTTATAAACGATTGGCGGCTTATAAAAACCGATAGTATGGGCGATACCTTATGGAGTAAGCCTTACCCGCAACTATCAGACCCCCGTTGTTTAATCCAAACAAGTGATGGCGGGTATGCCATAGGCAGTTACCAAGGAGGTTGGGATATGCTTAAAACAGATAGTTTGGGTACGCTTCAATGGCTAGGTAGTGGAAACATTGGTTTACATGTGCAAGGTCAAATTGAATGTTTTAATAAAGAATATTTAGTTTATGGTAATACAGGTTTCAATCCACATTGTTATGGCGTTGCATTGCTCGATTCAGCAGGTAATGTTAAGTGGGCTAAAACTTATGGCAATGTAACCTTTATAGCTGCCGATTTAGAGAGCGTTGTAAGTGCCATACAATTGCCCGATAGCAGTTTTATTTTGGGCTGCAGTATTGACACCGCTACCGCTGGCCAATATAGTTTACTAAAGGTAAAATATTTTGATGGTACTATTACCGACTCTGTAATACTAAATAACATTTATCAATACGATTACTGCAAGCTATTGATGCTTAATGATGGCAACATGTTAATTCGAACAATGGGCTACATCAATAAAACAACTACATCATTTGTTAGCATTTGGAAAAAAAAATTACCGTTTGGATTGATTTCTGTTAAACAAACATTTGATAATGGATATGTGACTACAGGTGGTAAAGTGTTTCAGTTTACAAACTTGAGTAGGATAGAATACGCCAAATTAGACAGCTTGGGCAATATTTATAATTACCAAGGCATACCGTATATACAACCCCAATTAGTAAGTGTGTACCCCAACCCGGCAAGTAATCAATTAACAATTGATAATTTACAATTAATAATTACTAAGCCGTTTACAGTTACTGTATATGATGTTTTGGGTAAAGCGCATTTAACACAAAACACCAATGCCTCCACAATTGATATAAGCACACTAACACCGGGCTTATACGTACTG
>JAEUTH010000006.1 GCA_016788165.1 Bacteroidia bacterium
TTTTATACTTTGAATTGTGTCACCAAATTTATCAGTTTTATAAATACGGCCTATTAACCCATTCTGAGGAGGCCATCGACATGTTACAAGAAATCCACTATCTTCTAATTGAAGTATCCCATCACATGAGTTATATAATGACGATGTAATTAAGTATTTCTGCCAGGTAATTTGCGGCTGTGCTACACTGTTTAATGTAAACAACAAAGCCAAAATAAGTATGCGTTTCATGTTCTTACTTATTTTTTAAAGTTAATGCCTTAATAGTACCCAAGGTATAACCCTGGTACATTACTTTTACCAAAAGCAAACCATCGTAAGCAGGATTGGTTTTTTCTAAATAAAGCAAGGTGCCATATTCAGTACTATCTGCTTTAGTTACAGCCAGTATATCCATTGCCCTGCCTGTAGCATCGTAACATTGCAAAGTAACGGCTTGTGGGTTATCGCAGTTAAAGTTATTAAGGCTAATAGTTGCTGTTTGTGTTATGGGTTGTGGTGTTAGGGTTAACAATACATTACCGGTAGCATTTTGCGAAATAATTTGGATAGGTTGATTAACAGCAGCCATACGCAATGTGCTGCCGCATGTCCAATAATAAGATTTTATACCATCGTTAAACCTTGCCGGTAAATTAGCATAATCTAAAGGGCCTAACTGATACCTAAACCATTCGAAACCTTTGCTTATGGTAGTTGTTCCCCAGTTTTTTATAATTATGTTTGGATTTTGAGGGTTAGGGTTTTGATCATCAAAAATATTAGGGTCGAAATACTGGCCCACAAAAGTTTGTTCCACTTCGTGCAGGTAATGGGGTGCGCCACTGCCATAAGGTGGGCCCCAATAAGGGCCGGTGCCATTAAGGTAGTTTTCTAATTTCGTATTACTTAATGTACCATTGCCCTTACCCGAATGAAATTGTGGTATTACATAGGTAGGGTATGCGTTTTCGCCCAAGTAATATAAACGGGCAAAAAAATTATTGATTTTATTACCACTGGCCTGACGTGTTAAAAATGTTAGCGGGTCGTCAAACTTAGTGGTGTTGGCAGAATCTAATAAATCATCTAAGAAGAATGAAAGTACAATTCTGTCAAAACCGTGGCTATCAAACATATTCATTAAGGCTTCGTCATCGGGGCGGGCATGTATGGTTGTGTCGCCAAATAAGCCATCGCCATTAAAATCGCAGGTATCGCAGGCAAAAACGGTATTGCCTATCCACATGGCCAACATTTTAAAGTGATTATTGGGATTTGCTTTGGCTGCGGTAAATTCAGTAGCTATCTCGTTAAAGTATATCAAGCCATCATTTATTTGTGCAAAATTGGTTGTTAGCGCATAGTCTTTACCCCAAAATTCATAATCAAGCAATAGGCCATCAAACCTTTGTAAGGCTGTTACATTTTGATTGTACAAAATGCTGCTTGACAATAGTTTTATCATTAAGTCTCTACTATCGAGAGCATCCATATCTTCCTCATCAACACGAAACTGATTTAATATAACCGGAATACCCGCCAGATGTAAAGCTTCAACTACCTGAGCCATCCAATATTTTAACTGCACAGAGTCGGCACTTTTAAAAACATCTTCGAGGTGTGTAACTACAATTCCTGAGTATTTTAATGTGGTTAGGTAGTTGCTAAGGTCGGCAAGTTTTTGATTGTCAACCATCCAAACACTGTTTAACGAGTCGTAAACAATAACGTTATACTGTATGGCGCTATCGGCCACATTATACACATTGTTTACCCAAATATAACGTGGGTAATATACTTTACAAATAGGAGGCGCAGTAAGGTATAAATCCCAGTTGCCGGTATTAAATATTTTGCCAACGGTAACAATGGTTTCGTTATCAACTACACAAAAGTTGCGTGGTTCTGATGGGGTATCGCTGCTTAAGTAGTCAATGGTTTCGCCCCATTCGCCTGTTTTTATAATAAGCGGATAGGTAATGCCGCTTTCGGTGCGGCTGCCAACCAATACATAACTGAGGTCGGGCATTTCGTTAACGCTGTAGGCACATTCGTCAGCAGCAGGGCTGCCATAAGTTTGGTAAAAAATTACATGGCCTAAGGTATTTACCTTCAGGGCAAAGGCATTGTAATCGGTAGTAACTTGTTGTGCGCTATCGGTATTGGTTTTGCCTGTAATTAAGTAGT
>JAEUTH010000003.1 GCA_016788165.1 Bacteroidia bacterium
CCCAGATTTATCGGTTCTAATTATTCTACAACTAGGGTTAAATTGTGGCATAACAGTTCCTGTAACAAAACCACTATCTTCCATTTCAACAATGTAATTCATCACATTGTTTCCGGTTGAGGTATAAAAATATTTCTGCCAAGTAATTTGGGGCTGGGCCATGCAATTGCAAGCAATTAGCAAAGCCAAAATGATTTTTTTCATGGCTTTATTTATTGCTAATGCTTATTGTTTTTAGAGTACCCAAACAGGTTTGGTTGTAGTTTACCTTTATAAACAACAGCCCACTATAGTCAATCTTTTTGACCAATTGTAACTGAATGCCAAATTCGGTAGCATCGGCATGGTTTATTACCAAAACATTGTTTAAGGGTTTGCCTATGGCATCGTAACATTGCAAGGTAACGGCTTGGGGATTATCGCAAGTAAAGTTATCAATATAAAGCGTTGCAA
This sequence comes from Bacteroidia bacterium, assembly GCA_016788165.1. Lineage (GTDB taxonomy): Bacteria > Bacteroidota > Bacteroidia > AKYH767-A > OLB10 > JAEUTH01. The sequence continues at coordinate 454 of JAEUTH010000003.1, forward strand.
TATCCGTAACCGGTTTGGGGGTTATACGTAAAAGTACATTATGAGTAGTTTGAAAATTTAATGCAACCGGTACGGGCGTTTGGCTATGCAAACGTTGAGTACTGGCACAAGCCCAATACATTGATTTGGTTTTATCGTTATGCCTGGCGGGCAATGAATCAAAATCTAAGGGGCCTATTTGATATTTAAACCATTCGAAGCCTTGCATAATGGTGGTTGTGCCCCAAGTGGTATTAGTAATTAAAATAGTAGGTCCTTGGTTTTGAGATGCAAAAATATTCGGGTCAAAATATTGGGAGGCAAATTCTTGCTCTACTTCGTTAAGGTAATGTGGGATATTATTAGCATGTGGCGTACCAGCCCAGGTACCTGAACCTGAAAGATAAAGTTCTAAGTTTGGATTGCCGTTTACGCCCGTACCTGCATGAAACTGCGGCACTACATTGGTGGGATAATTGTTTTGGCCAAGCCAATACAATCTAGCAAAATAATGGTTGATTTTAACGCCAATGGCCGATCGTTGCAGGAAAGTTAAAGGGTCTTTAAAAATAGCATAGCCTGAAGAATCGTTGAGTTTGTCATCTAAGAAGAATGAAAGTACATTTCTATCAAACTGCAAGCTATCAAAGGTGTACATTAAAGCTGCATTGTCTGCAGCTTCGGGTGCTGTATTGTTAGCATTAACATCAAAAGTATCGCAGTCAAAAACCAATCCAATCCATTGTGCCAATAATTTATAATGGTTTGCAGTATCGGCTTTGGCTGTTTTAAAGGCATGGGCAATGGTTAAGTAATTTTGATAGCCCGTATAAATATGTGCAAAGGGTGGAATAAATACCGGTGGCACAACAGCGCTATCCCAACTGTTGGCTTTGCCATATTCTTTTTGCCAAAACTCATAGTCTAACTCCAAGCCATCAAAACGGGATAAAACAGGGGCAGTTTGGTTATACAGGTTACTCTGGTTTAAATAATCCAAATGATTATTTTTGCTTACTGTTGGTTTGCGCTTAATTTCATTGGCTCTAAACTGATTAAGTATTATCGGTATGCCCCGTTTATGCAATACAGCATTTACCAAATGTAATTGGGATTGCAGGGTTATGCTGGCCGAGTCAATAAAAATATCTTCGAGATGTGTAATAACCACTCCTGAATATTGCAATGTGGCCAAGTAATTTACCAAATTGTTTAACCTGCTTTGGTATAGGGTACTGCTATCGGGGTTTAAAATATTTACACTGTCGTTAACAAGTGCAGCATTATACACATTGTTTACCCAAATATAACGTGGGTAATATACTTTGCAAAGTGCATCGGCAGTAAGGTATAAATCCCAGTTGCCGGTATAAAATATTTTACCAACGGTAACAATGGTTTCGTTATCAACTACACAAAAGTTACGTGGTTCTGATGGGGTATCGCTGCTTAGGTAGTCAATGGTTTCGCCCCATTCGCCTGTTTTTATAATAAGCGGATAGGTAATGCCGCTTTCGGTACGGCTGCCAACCAATACATAACTGAGGTCGGGCATTTGGTTAACGCTGTAAGTACATTCGTCAGCAGCAGGGCTGCCATAAGTTTGGTAAAAAATTACATGGCCTAAGGTATTTACCTTCAGGGCAAAGGCATTGTAATCGGTAGTAACTTGTTGTGCGCTATCGGTATTGGTTTTGCCTGTAATTAAGTAGTAGTTTCCATTTGTAACAGTTACACTATAGGCGGTTTCGGTGCCGGGCATGGGGTATGTTTTTGTCCACAGGGTATCGCCTGCGGATGTGGTTTTAAGCAGGTAAATATCGCTATTGCCATTGCCGCTGTAACTTTTGGTAGTACCGGTAAGTACAAAGCCGCTATCGGCAGTTTGTATTAATGCGTAAGCGGTTTCGTCAAGGGCACCACCGTAGGTTTTTTGCCAAAGCAGGTTGCCATTGGCATCGTACTTTAGCAGTTGCATATCTTTAAGGCCGGCACCGGTGCTGGCAGTGTAGCCGCATACGGCAAAGCCGCTGTCGTAAGTTTGTATAATGCTGTAGCTGCCTTCGTTAAGGGCACCACCGTAGGTTCGGTTCCACAGTTCGGTGCCCTGTGCATTGGTGCGTATAATGTATATATCGGTATTGCCTTGTGCTTTAAGTCCGGCAATGATGTAGCCGCTGTCCCGGCACTGGGCAACAGCAAAACTTTCTTCGCTGTAGCTGCTGCCGTAGGTCTGTGTCCACAGGGTATCGCCTGCGGCATTGAGTTTAATCAGTAAAATGTCCTTGGTATTGTTGTCGTTGGTGGTAATGCCGCCAACTATAAAACCACCGTCAAAAGTTTTTGAAACCGAAAAGCCGGCATCGTAAGCAGGTGTGCCGAATTGCTGTGTCCATAAAGGAGTTTGGCCTTGCAGTTGCATTGCCATAAGTATTAAAATAAATAAAATTTTACTTGCACAACTGCTGATTTTTGTTGTGTGTGTGTGTGTGTGTGTGTGATTTTTTCATAATTACTACGTTTTTCATAATAGTATAAATTAAAGGGTTAAGGGAAACTTGGTTTTGAAAGTGGTAAAGATATAAAAGGAGTTGAGAGTTGAAAGGGGTTAGTTGAAAGGTGTGAAACAGCAACGGCTGCCCTTGGGCAGCCGTTGCTGTTTGAATTCATTACTTAACCAAGCTTTTATATTTAATACGATGCGGCCCGGTATCGCCCAATCGTTTTTTCTTATTCTCTTCATAGTCGCTGTAGCCGCCTTCGAAATAATATACTTGTGAGTCGCCTTCGAAAGCAAGTATATGTGTACAAATACGGTCTAAAAACCAACGGTCGTGGCTGATAATTACTGCACAACCAGCAAAATCTTCTAAAGCTTCTTCCAATGCACGCAAAGTGTTTACATCAATATCGTTACTGGGTTCGTCAAGTAGCAGTACGTTGGCTTCGCTTCTTAAGGTAAGCGCCAAATGTAAGCGGTTACGTTCGCCACCTGAAAGCACATTCACTTTTTTACCCTGGTCGGCACCCGAAAAATTAAAACGGCCTACATAAGCGCGTGAGTTAATCGTTTTGCCATCGAAAGTTAATACTTCATTTCCGCCTGTAATAGCTTCCCAAATGGTATGCTCGGCATTTATGCCTGCATGTTGCTGATCAACATAAGCAATTTTAACCGTACTTCCAATATTAATAGTGCCTGCATTGGGTGTTTCCTGGCCCATAATCATGCGGAACAAAGTGGTTTTACCCGCTCCGTTGGGGCCAATAATACCAACTATACCGGCTGGTGGTAATTTAAATGATAGATTTTCGTAAAGTAATTTATCGCCATAGGCTTTCGATACGTTGGTAAATTCGATTACCTCACTACCTAAACGTGGGCCATTAGGAATAAATAACTCCAATTTTTCTTCTTTTTGTTTTACATCTTCGCTTAACATGTTTTCATAAGCCTGCAAACGTGCTTTTGATTTTGCATGTCGGGCTTTGGGGCTCATGCGCACCCATTCTAATTCGCGTGCTAAAGTTTTTTGGCGTTTGCTTTCTGTTTTTTCTTCTTGGGCTAAGCGTTTGCCTTTTTGCTCTAACCAGCTTGAGTAATTTCCTTTCCATGGAATGCCTTCGCCACGGTCTAATTCTAAAATCCATCCGGCAACATTGTCTAAGAAGTAGCGATCATGTGTTACTGCAATTACGGTTCCTTTATAGCGTTGCAAATGTTGTTCTAACCAATCAACGCTTTCGGCATCTAAATGGTTGGTAGGTTCATCTAACAATAAGATATCCGGTTCTTGCAATAATAAGCGGCACAGTGCCAAACGCCTGCGCTCGCCACCCGACAGGTTTTTTACCGGAGTATCGGGTTCGGGACAACGCAATGCATCCATTGCATATTCTATTTTTGTATCTAATTCCCAAGCGCCTGCTGCTTCTATTTCGTCCATAAGCTGACCTTGCCGTGCAATAAGTTTATCCATAGCATCGCCATCTAAATCGGGGTCGCTAAATTTTTCGTTAACGGCCTCATACTCTTTAAGTATGGCTGTAATGCGTTCAACACCTTCGAGTACAATTTCCTTTGCCGTTTTGGTATCATCCAATAAAGGTTCTTGTTCCAACATCCCTACGGTATATCCCTGTGCAAAAACTACTTCGCCCTGATACGATTTTTCGGTACCTGCAATTATGCGCAACAGTGTTGATTTACCGGCACCGTTTAACCCTAAGATGCCAATTTTTGCACCATAATAAAACGATAAATAAATATTTTTTAATACCTGTTTACCGTTGGGGTAAACTTTATTAAGGCCTACCATCGAAAAAATAATCTTCTTGTCGTCACTCATGATGTTTGTGTTTTTAAATAATTACGGTTCAGTAAATACCCATTTTGATGATGCGCAACCACCAAATTAAAGCGGGCTTTTAAGCGGGCTGCGAAAGTAATTTTTTTCCTTACAGTTGCCTACTTTGTTATAGGATAACCCATAGCTGGGTAATTGGCGTGATAATTAATTCATAGATTTTGCAGAAAACATGGTGTTATTTTTTTTACATAAATATTTGCACGCTGATTTTATTTTTGGCGGCTTTAAAATTTTAAGGAATGAAAAAATTACTGCTACTAAATGTTTTATTGTGCTTGCAATTATCATTTGCAATGGCACAATTGAATACACCTAATTTAATACTTCCGGCTAACAATGCTATTTTTATCAGCCCTAACGAAACGTTGGATTGGGCTGCTGTAACCGGTGCTACCACTTATGAATATAAATTGGGTACCATTGCTAACCTTGCCGGTGTGCAGGCACAAAGCATAACCGGAAGCCAGGCTACAACGGCAAATTTACTTTTTGGCACAACGTATTATTGGCAGGTAAGGGCCTTAAAAACTACGGTTCCTATTGACTCGTCAGCTTGGTCGCCCATCTGGAATTTCACAACGTTAGACACCTTGTATTTGGTTGCGCCTGCAAACAATGCATTAAATGTAACGCCCGATGTGTTGTTAGACTGGAGCCCCATAAGCGGTATAAGTAATTACGATTTCGAATGGGATACCACACCTGCATTTAATTCGGCATTAAAGTTTTACAGTTCAACCACGGCATCGCAAGCCTATACTTTCAACTTACAGTTTGGCACCAAATACTACTGGCATGTACGTGCCCACCATGCAGCCGATACCACACAATGGTCTGAAATACGAAGCTTTACAACGTTAGATACTTTGTATTTGGTTTCGCCTGCAAACAATGCATTAAATGTAACGCCCGATGTGTTGTTAGACTGGAGCCCGATAAGTGGCATAAGTAATTACGATTTCGAATGGGATACCACACCAGCATTTAATTCGGCATTAAAGTTTTACAGTTCAACCACTGCATCGCAGGCATATACATTTAACTTACAGTTTGGCACCAAATACTACTGGCATGTACGTGCCCGCCATGTTGCCGATACCACACAATGGTCTGAAATACGAAGTTTTACAACGTTAGATACATTGTATTTGGTTTCGCCTGCAAACAATGCATTAAATGTAACGCCCGATGTGTTGTTAGACTGGAGCCCCATAAGTGGCATAAGTAATTACGATTTCGAATGGGACACCACACCGGCATTTAATTCGGCATTAAAGTTTTACAGTTCAACCACGGCATCGCAGGCTTATACTTTCAACTTACAGTTTGGTACCAAATACTACTGGCATGTACGTGCCCGCCATGCTGCCGATACCACACTATGGTCGGAAATACGAAGTTTTACAACGTTAGATACATTGTATTTGGTTGCGCCTGCAAACCAAGCATTAAACGTAACACCCGATGTGTTGTTAGACTGGAGCCCCATAAGTGGCATAAGTAATTACGATTTCGAATGGGATACCACACCAGCATTTAATTCGGCATTAAAGTTTTACAGTTCAACTACGGCATCGCAAGCCTATACATTTAACCTACAGTTTGGCACCAAATATTACTGGCATGTACGTGCCCGCCATGCTGCCGATACCACACAATGGTCTGAAATACGAAGTTTTACAACGTTAGATACTTTGTATTTGGTTTCGCCTGCAAACCAAGCATTAAACGTAACACCCGATGTGTTGTTAGACTGGAGCCCGATAAGTGGCATAAGTAATTACGATTTCGAATGGGACACCACACCGGCATTTAATTCGGCATTAAAGTTTTACAGTTCAACCACGGCATCGCAGGCATATACCTTTAACTTACAGTTTGGCACCCAATACTACTGGCATGTACGTGCCCGCCATGTTGCCGATACCACACAATGGTCGGAAATACGAAACTTTACAACCATTGATTCTCTTTATCACGTTTCGCCTGCAAATGGTGCATTAAACATCAGTTTAAACCCAACCATTGATTGGGCACCATTAAGTGGCATAACAGGCTATCAATATCAGTTTAGTACCAACCCTAATTTTAGCAATGCCATGCTGTTTACATTAGGCACAACATCACAAGCAAATTTGATTAATTTATCTTATGGTACTACGTATTACTGGCAAGTGCGAGCCTGCCATACTGCCGATACTTCGGCCTGGAGTGCCCCTTGGAACTTTACTACCATTTATCAAATTGCAAGTGCACCATCGTTGGTTAGTCCATTTGATAATGCTATTAATTTATCCATTTCAACTACAAGTATTCAATGGACATCGGTACCTAATGCAACATTTTACGAATATCAATTTGATACTACCAATTTATTCGTTACGGCTCAAACCGCTACATCATTACAATTAAACGAAATGTTGCCTTTGTTGCAATCATCTACTACTTACTATTGGAGTGTACGGGCAGGTAACGGTTCCGGTTACTCGCCTTGGTCGGTGGTATGGAGTTTTACAACCGGTTCTACAGCTATCATAAACGAGTTAGATGAAAATGCTTTAGCGGTATGGCCTAATCCGGCTAGTAGTAAAGTGCATTTAAAATTACCCGTTGGGTTCACTATTGCCGATGTTGTATTAACTGATGTACTTGGTAATATTATTCCGATAGATAGCGATGAACGCAATTACATAAATGTCGAAAATCTGCCGGCAGGTTTATATCTTATAGGTATCAGGAATCAATCCCATTTTACCAAACTGCTGAAAAAATAAATTAGCTACCGTAATAGCATGTCATACGTTGTTTAATTACCTTATAGTAATCAGTTCGTAATCAGTTGTAAAAAGCATACTTATTATATTAACTCGATAAATACATTTGCTGTTTTAATTTTAATTCAGATGATAGCACCTATAAGTTTAGAAATATTAATTAATAATACCGCCAATAAATTTTTTAAACACATTGCCGAAAAGGTACAAAACAGCGAGCGCATTTCATTTAACGAAGGAGTACAATTATTTTACGAAGCTGAGTTAGGTTTTTTAGGCGCTTTGGCACATTTTGTCCGATATAAAAAAAATGGAAGCCACACTTATTTTAATCGCAATTTTCATATCGAACCTACTAACGTATGTGTGTTTGCCTGTAAATTTTGTTCCTATTCGCGCTTGTATAAAAACCGTGAAGAAGGCTGGGAGTTAAGCGCATCACAAATGCTTGACTTGGTAAAAGCTTATGACGGAAAGCCCGTTACCGAAGTTCACATCGTAGGTGGTGTGCATCCCAAAATGGATATTCATTTTTTTGCTGATGTATTGCGTAGCATAAAAACGCATAGGCCCGATTTGCATATAAAAGGTTTTACTTCGGTAGAATTGGACTATATGTTTCGTAAAGCAAATATGACAACCGCTGAAGGACTGACATACTTAAAAGAAGCCGGTTTACAATCGTTACCCGGTGGCGGTGCCGAAATTTTTGATGAAACTATCAGGCAGCAAATTGCCGGTGATAAATGCAGCAGTAAACAATGGTTAGAAATTCATCGTACGGCACACAACTTAGGTATGCATAGCAATGCAACCATGCTTTATGGCCATATTGAAAAATACGAACACCGTATTGACCACATGAACCGTTTACGAAACGTTCAAGACGAAACAAAAGGTTTCAACACTTTTATTCCGCTTAAATTCCGTAATAAGGATAATGAAATGAGTCATATCAACGAAACTACCACCGTTGAAGATTTAAAGAACTATGCTATAAGCAGGATTTATATGGATAATTTTAACCATATAAAGGCATACTGGCCCATGATTGGCAGACAAACAGCACAAATGAGTTTATCATTTGGGGTGGATGATATGGATGGTACCATTGACGATAGTACCAAAATTTACAGCATGGCCGGCAGCGAAGAGCAGAACCCAACATTATCCACAGCAGAATTGGTTCAATTAATATCCGAAGCAGGTTTTATACCTGTTGAGCGTGATACTTTGTATAATGTAATTCAAAAATTTTCGCCAACAGCTGTTGTTTGATTTTTTTTTCGAACGGTTTGTTAGTTTTGAATCAACTTTAACTATTACAACCTATGAAAAAAATAATTACAATACTAATTCATGTTTTAATTTTTCATGGTGCTTCGGCACAGTTATCAGTTTCTGTTAGTACCAAATGCAACGATTATTGTGGTATCGGAACGGGTACTTTAGAGTGTATGGTTTTTGGTGGTACGCCACCTTATGCTTATCAATGGAATATTGGTGCCAATATGCCTACTATATCAGGTTTAACGGCCGGCCAATACGATGTTTCGGTAATTGATGGTGTTGGTAATACAGCAATGGCCACAGGGTATATTAATTTTGTGAATTATGTTAATTATGCTCTAGTGGAAGTAAGTATGGCCACAACCGGTGCAAATAATGGACGTATAACCACGGCTATATTCCCCGATATGGGCAGCACTTACTTACCTAATGGAAGTTTTCAATTCGATCTGTTGAATAGTGGAAGCCAGGTAATTCAAAGCCAAAGTATAACGGTGCCAAATCCATTTACGCCCTACTTTACATTTAGTGGTTTGGCTGCCGGTAACTACACAGCGAGGGCTACCTTTGGTGGCGGTTGTCCAACTAATATAACGTTTACCATTACCGAAATTCCAAATGTTAGCCCTACATATAATCCATTACCGGCTTGCAACGGTTCGGCATCGGGTGCTGCTTACATTAACCTGCATCCAAATCCTGCTATTACATCTAATACCTTCTTCAGTAATCCACAATCGCCTTTAAGTACAACAGACTATACAATTTCTAAATATAAAGTTCATTTAAAAAACGGTCCAACTATTACACACTACCGCCAAACGCGCGACTCCATGCTAAATATAACGGGCATTGCACCGGGTATGTATGATTTATTGATTTATGTTGGCGATTCAATGACTCCAAATAGCCCGGGCTTTGGATTAGACTCTACTTTAATTTATACCGGTACCTTACAAATTACCGATGATACCTTATGTAGTTTGGTTAAAGGTCGTGTTTTTGCGGATTATAATAGTAACTGTAGTTATGAAGCAACTGATTTAGCGATACCAAATACCATTATTGAATTAAACCCCGGTGGTATGGTAGGTGTTACCGATGCCACCGGTAATTTCTTTATACCTGTAACACCGGGCAGTTATACCTTAAAGCAATATGCGCCTGCTGCATTTAAACAAGTATGCCCCGATACCAATACTTTTGTAATAAATATTGGTACGGGTAATATTGTAAATGTACCGGTAGCCGATACAATTACAGCACAGCCTGATGTGTATATAAGTTGCGCTGCCGGTGCAGCCCGTCCGGGATTTAGTCAAAATATATTTATCAGATATGCAAACAATACGCCTCATAATATTGGCGTAGGTCAGGGGCAGTTTCAATATGATACGCTGCAAACTTTTGTAAGCTTTACAGGCGGAACTTATACTACAACAACAGGTTTAGTAAGTTTCAATTTGCCTGCTTTATCTGCCTTTGGCAAAGCCGATTTTGTATTAGTACTTCACACACCTGCTACGGCTGTGCTGGGCGATACGTTAAGTTATATGGCCAATGTACCGGTAGTGCTTAACGAAGTTGACTCATTAAACAACAGCAGCCAGCAAATTAGAATTATTACTGGCTCCTATGACCCAAATGATATAACTGTAACACCAGTAGGGTTTGGTTCGGCAGGGTATGTAACAGCCTATCAAGATTTAAATTATCAAATCCGGTTTCAGAATACGGGTACCGATACTGCTTTTAATATTGTAGTGGCCGATACTTTAGCAATGGAGTTAAACAGATTGTCGGTACAGGTTTTACAAGCGTCACATCCATATCGTTTAGAAATTAAGGGCCGGGTTCTGCAATTTCATTTCGATAATATTTTACTACCCGATAGCGGCACAAACCATATAGCAAGCAATGGTTTTATAGTGTATCGTATTATGCAAGCAGCTAATAATGCACCGGGTACCACTATTAAAAACACAGCACATATTTATTTCGACTTTAATGCACCTATAACTACCAATACAGTTACAAACACCATTTTCGATTGTGCTTCCATGGCATCAATGTCTATCAATCAAACACAGTTTTGCCTTAACGATTCGGCAGTAGCACAAGCACAACTGTTGTTTGATATGCCTGTTACCTGGTTATTAAATCAAACAAATATAAATACAGGTAACAGTTGTATTGCTGCTCCAAATACCGATGGCCTTTATACACTAAGTATGGTTGCTGCTAACAGTGTATGTAGCGTGCAAAAAGATACTACAATTAATGTGTGGCCGCTACCCATTAAACCCAATATAACAATTGCAGGAAGTGCGTTAAGCAGCAGTGCAATTTACAGCAATATGTGGTATTTTAATGGAAGCAGTTTGAACGATACCATGCAAGCAATTACAGCATTGGCTACAGGTTGGTATATGGTTGCCGTTACCAATAGTTATGGTTGTAAAACATTTAGCGACTCAGTTTATATATCCGGTATGGGCATCAATGATTTTGCAGCGGCAGGTATTCAGTTATATCCCAACCCTACACACAATTGGTTACAAGTTAAAGCTGCAAATTTAATAAGCAGTATTGTTATTGCCGATGCAATGGGCCGTAAATATGCCATGCAACAAAATCAAAATCATTATAACTTCGACACAAGTAAATGGCCGGCAGGTTTATATTCAGCTACGATACTGTATCAGGGTAAAGTCTTTGTAAACACATTCCTCATTCAACATTAATAACCTAATATCTTAAGCATACTCTTAGCGCTTTGCTCTTTAGCAAATAAGCGCGTAGTATATTCGCCTTCGGCATTACGGTCAATAAGTACGTGTTTTGGTGCAGGTAAAAGGCAGTGTTGAATGCCACCATAACCGCCCAGCGATTCCTGATATGCCCCGGTATGAAAGAAACCTAAGTATAGCGGCCCTTCGGCTGGGTTTATGCGTGGCATAAATACACGGTTTGTTTGCGACTCGAAACTGTAGTAATCCTCGCTATCACAAGTTAAACCGCCCAGGTTTACACGCTGGTACTCATTATCCCAATGATTAATGGCCAGCAGAATAAACTTTTGATTAATGCCCCAGGTATCTGGCAGGGTAGTAATAAACGATGAATCAATCATATTCCAGGTTTCCTTATCATTTTGCGTTTTCTGATCAATTACCGAAAATAAAATTGCACCACTTTCGCCAACAGTAAAACTGCCAAACTCGGTAAAAATGTTAGGTTCTTTAACGCCATTTTTTTCGCAAGTGGTTTTAATGATATTTATTATCTCATCGGCCATATAATCGTAATCGTAATCGAAATTTAAATTAGTACGTATGGGCCACCCGCCACCAATATCCAGACTATCTAAGCTCGGACAAATCTGTTTAAGATGGCAATACATATCAATGCCCTTGCTTAACTCACTCCAATAGTAGGCATTGTCCTTTATGCCGTTATTAATAAAAAAGTGTAATAACTTAAGTTCGGCATTAGGGCTTTTTAGTATTTTATCTTTAACAAATGGCACAATATCTTTATATCTGATTCCCAAACGTGAAGTATAAAACTCAAAATTGGGTTCTTCATCGGCAGCAATACGAAGGCCAACTTTATAGGGTTTCTTCAATTCAGCTTCATAAGCACTAAGCTCATTCATGTTATCTAAAATCGGAATTACATTGGTAAAATCATCATTAATTAAGTCAATAATCCCTTGCGTGTAAGTTTCTTTTTTGAAGCCATTACAAAGTATAAAAACGTCCTTATTTACTTTTCCCTCATCAATCAAAGCCCGTATTATGTTTATATCGAAGCCTGATGATGTTTCAATATGAATTTCATTTTTAAGTGCTTCGTCCAAAACAAAAGAAAAATGCGAACTTTTAGTGCAATAGCAGTAAGTATAATTACCTTTGTAATCGGCACGGGCCATTGCTACATTAAAAATACGTTTTGCACGTTGTATTTGCGAACTTATTTTTGGTAAATAGCTGAGTTTTAATGGAGTGCCATATTGAGCAATGATGTCTAATAAAGGAATGTCGTTCCAATGTAGTTGGTCATCAACTACTTGAAATCCGTCCTGTGGAAATTCGAATGTTTGTTTTATTAGGTCAACATATTTGTTTTTCATACCGTGAATTTGACTGATGTAAGCTTAAGTTGAATTGTTTAACGAAATGTAACTAACTTAGATTGATAAATAAATAGCAATGTAATTAGACTGGATGTTTAATTTTAAGCAAAAAAACAAAATTAATTATGATAAAAAACATAAAGTTTGTAGAGGTTAAAAGCGAAATTGGTGCCGGTACCCGTGGTGCAAGCATGGGCATTGATGCCATTAAAGTAGCTGCTTTAGACTATGGAAGCAACTTGTTTTCGCAGATACCATCGGTAGAAATACCCAATGAAAACAAAATGTTATATGAGCAAGTGGGCTCACTTTATGCAAAACGGATTAAAGGGGTAATTAAAATTCAAGAGCGTTTGGTAACAGAGTTAGGTGCCATATTTAAGGCCAAACAGTTTCCGATTGTATTAGCTGGCGACCATAGCTCTGCAGCCGGATCGGTTGCAGGCATTAAAGCTGCTTTTCCTAAATCGAAGCTGGGCATTATTTGGATTGATGCCCATGCCGACTTGCATAGTCCCTACACCACGCCTTCGGGCAATATGCATGGTATGCCTTTGTCGGCAATTTTGAATGAAGACAATATGGCCTGTAAAATTAACAAGCCTGATAAGGAAACCATTGACCTTTGGAATAAACTAAAGAAAGTGGGTGGCATGGGCCCTAAAATAACTTATAAAGACCTGGTTTATATTGCCGTACGCGATATTGAGCCGGAAGAAAGCTATTTGATTAAAAAAAATAAAATTAAAACGTTTACTACCAATGAAGTAAAGCGTAATGGTGTCGAAAAAATTGCCCGTGATGCTTTGGCACACTTAAACCATTGTACACATATTTATGTTTCGTTTGATGTAGATAGCATGGACAGCAGTATAAGTAAAGGCACGGGCACCCCCGTTCGAAACGGTATCACAGAAAAAGAAGCAGGTAGTTTATGTGTGCGATTAATTCAAAACGAAAAAGTTTGCTGTTTCGAAATTACAGAGGTAAACCCAACTTTAGACCGCGAAAACTTAATGGCCGAAAACACGTTTGAAATTCTGCAAAAAGTGATAAGCCAAATTACCTGATTTTTAAACGTATGATAAGTAAAGTTTTAAAGTGGATTTTTATTATTGTATTACTAATTGGTTTAGCAGGTTGTTATACAGTTTACATGTTGGCATTAAAACCTAACGTAAATTTGCATGCAAACGAAGAAGGTTTCCTATACATTAAAACCGGCAGCACTTATGCCGATGTAATACAACAGCTTAATTCCCAACACTTATTAAAGTCAACAAAAACATTTGATTGGCTTGCCAGGTTTAAGAAGTACGATAATAAAGTTAAACCCGGCCGATATGCATTCAACAGCAAACAAAACAACCAGGATATTATAAATATGCTGCGTTCCGGTAATCAAAGCCCGGTTAAGTTGGCTTTTAATAATATCCGTACCAAACAACAACTTGCTGGTATTGTTTCACAAAAAATAGAAGCCGATAGTACTAAGTTGCTTCAACTTTTAAATGATTCGGCTTTTATTTCATTGCAAGGATTTAACCGCTATAACATTATGGCCCTGTTTATACCTAACACTTATGAATTTTACTGGAATACAAGTGCCGATAAATTTATAAGCCGCATGCACAAAGAGTATGATAGTTTTTGGAATCCCATGCGAATGCAACAAGCGGCAAATGCCGGCTTAAAACCTGTTGACGTTATAACTCTTGCAAGCATAGTACAAGAAGAAACACAAATGCCTGCCGACAGACCTGTTATAGCAGGTGTTTACATTAATCGCATCAAAAAAAATATGCCATTAGAAGCCGATCCTACACTAAAGTTTGCATTAAATAATTTTGCAATTAAACGATTACTTAACGAGGATAAAAAAGTTGAATCGCCTTACAATACTTATAAATATGCGGGTTTACCGCCCGGGCCTATTAACTTACCTGCAATACCTTATATTGATGCCGTACTTAATTACACCAAACACAATTACCTGTTTTTTTGCGCACGCGAAGACTTATCGGGCTACAGCAATTTTGCGCAAACCTATGCCCAACATTTAGTCAATGCCCGAAAATACCAAGCCGAACTTAACCGCAGAAATATTAAACGCTAATGATTACAGAATTTGAAGTAATGCAGGCCGAAGACTTTTTTAAACAATTAGAGCCTGCTGCCACACAACAATATTTTGAAGATTTTGCCAAAAATCAGGTGAATCCATTTGTTTATTTAATGACCTTAAGCGAAGATTTATCAACTGACCTTATCAGGCATGAAACGCTTTTTTTATGCGGGGTAATTTACCAATCGTTTGTTATTAAGTACAAACAACTCCAAACCGCAACTAAAACTGACTTAGACGATGCGCAGCAACAAGCAATAACTCAAATACAAGCCGAAGCATTAAAACAACAAAACAGCGATGCGGCTGATCAAACCATTTTTCAAAAAAACCGGCAATCGTTTTTACTCGCTTATGTAATGCATGAAGTAGCGCGTGGACGGGGTGTATATACCGAGAATGATAGACTTATACTTTTTACCATCTTGCATACACTTATTTTGTGTTTTGATAAACAAGTAGCTTCAGCGTAATTTTTCAAAACCCATTAGCAACCGTTTAGTTAAGATATTGATATGATGTAAATCATGTTATTACAGCCAAATGCTTTTGTACATTTGCGCCCGCAAAAAGTTAGTTGGCAAAATGGTTTTATGGCTAACAAACAACACTACAATACATAATTATTATTAATCAAAACACATGATTTACATTCTTATATTTTTTGTGGCACATTGGTATCTATCGTTGTTTTCACAAACATTTTTTTTGCACCGTTATGCAGCCCATAAAATGTTTACAATGACACCTTTTTGGGAAAGATTTTGGTACCTGTTTTTATACATAACCCAGGGTTCGTCATACCTTTTACCGCGTGGCTATGCCGTAATGCACCGTATGCACCATGCTTACAGCGATACAGAAAAGGACCCACACTCGCCTCATTTCTTCAAAGAAGTGTTTACTATGATGATGGAAACCAAACGTATATATTACGGCATAATATCTGGTGAGTTTAAGGCCGAAGAAAAATTTTATAAAAATTATCCGGTTTGGGATAAGCTCGATAAGTTTGGCGATAGCTGGTTTTCGCGTATTGGTTTTGGCGTACTTTATACTTTATTCTACATTTATTTTGTACCCGCAGGTGGATGGTATTGGTTGCTTTATTTGTTACTTCCAATTCATTACCTAATGGGTCCGGTGCATGGAGCAATTGTTAACTGGAGTGGTCATAAATATGGTTACCGAAATTGGGATGAAGACGACCACTCGCGCAATAGTTTGTTTTGGGATTTCTTAATGATGGGCGAATTATTTCAAAACAATCACCATCATTACGGTGCACGACCCAACTTTGCCAATAAATGGTGGGAGTTCGACCCAACCTATCCAATTATTAGAGCATTGGACGCAATAGGCATAATTAAAATAAACTTATCCAGTGCCAAGTATTAAACTTTAAAGCCTCCTTAATACGGAGGCTTTTTTTATGCTGCTTTTTAAAGGCAGTAAGTAATACGAAGTGGTGTTGATGTGCTTTAAACTAATATACGTTGTTTTTTCATTAAACAACAGGAAGTTTTGTGTTTGCACATATAAAAATTAAAATATTAAAGCAACGTTTAATTTATAAAATTCAATTTTGTGCATTGGCCAAATTAAAACTTTTGTTTGAATAGTGTAAGTAAAATGATGCATGTTGTTAAATAAATATTTTGTTATTAGAAGTATTACTATACGTTTGCCATCCCCAAACTTTGACAGTTAAAACCATATATTTTCGAACCTATAAATGAAAAGCGGCTTTAATTATCAGAAACATCTTTTGAAACTCGTATGAAAAACATTACCGTAATTGGTTCGGGAACCATGGGCAACGGCATAGCCCATGTATTTGCACAACATGGTTATTCAGTAAGCTTAGTAGATATTGCAGAAGAAGCATTAAAACGTGCTTTAAAAACAATTGCCGGTAATATGGATAGGCAAGTTGCAAAAAGTATAATTACTGAAGATGATAAAGTAAACGCACTAAACAGAATTCAAACCTATACCATACTTGCCGATGGTGTAAAAGATGCAGACTTAGTTATAGAAGCTGCCAGCGAAAACCTAAACGTTAAGCTAAATATTTTTAAAGAACTGGATGCACTGTGTAAGCCTAATTGTATTCTGGCCTCTAACACCTCATCAATAAGTATTACCAAAATTGCATCGGTTACCAAACGGGGCGATAAAGTAATTGGTATGCATTTTATGAATCCGGTGCCTATGATGAAACTGGTTGAAGTTATTTGTGGCTATATGACGTCTGATGAAGTTACCAATGCAATTAAAGCACTCAGTATAAAAATTGGTAAAATTCCTACAGAGGTAAACGATTATCCGGGTTTTATTAGCAACCGTATTTTAATACCAATGATTAATGAGGCAATTTATTCATTATACGAAGGTGTAGCTGGTGTTGATGAAATTGATACGGTAATGCGCTTGGGTATGGCCCATCCGATGGGGCCCTTGCAATTGGCCGATTTTATTGGGTTGGATGTGGTGCTTTCTATTTTAAATGTACTGCACGATGGGTTTAAAAATCCAAAATATGCACCATGTCCGCTGCTGGTAAATATGGTTACTTCTAACAATTTAGGCAAAAAGACAGGCAGCGGCTTTTATAAATATACTGACGGAAGTAAAGAATTAAGAGTTGCTGATTATTTCAAAAAAAAAAGTAGCGCACCCATATTTGCCTCAGCTATGAGTTTGTAATATTTTTTTAGCTGTTTTTAAAAATTAAATTAAAGTACAAACAGTATTTAACCTTACACTTTTTGTTATGCAGTTTATGCATTAAAGTTTTTGGCAAGCACTGTAATTGTAACGGATTGTAAAAGCAAGTACCTAAAGCTGATATGATGCAATGCATACCTAAACCATAAATTTTTACGCTGACTTTTGTACTGCATTATGTGTAATTATTCTTCAATAAATACAGGCGATAATTGTGATTTGTAAGTTGCGTCAGTTAGTTGCTTTTTCTCTTTGGTTGCCCAATTCATTAGTTCAATATGGTATTGCGTTTCGGCCTTATCACTGCTGTTAAATACAAGCCACTTACCATCTGAACTCCATTGATGCCAGCTTTCTGATTCCGGATTGTCAATTAGTTTCCAGTGTTTCTTGGCATCAGGCGTAACAGCATAAATACTATGTCGTCCATCTTGCAACGAAACATAGGAAATAAAATTTTCAGTAGGATGCCAGCGTGCTGATCCGGCACGATAGCCATAATCCTTAGCTGATGGATTACTTTCGGGATAATGCGTAAGTTGTGTCATGTTCTTACCTGAATCATCCATTAAAAACAATTCTTCGTGAGTAGATTTATCTCTTTTATTTTTTTGGTAACTGAAAACTATTTTTTTCCCATCAGGCGAAAAGCATGGGTCACGGTACAATGCTGCCGTGTCATTGGTAATTTGTTTGTAAGTACCTGTTTTTGTATTAATAATAAAAAACTGAAACCTGACAGTTTTACCTATACGACCGGCAACAATCATTTCTTCACCATTATTACGGCAGCTCATCCAACTATCCTCTAATTGCAGATTACTTACTTTTTTAATCGTACTGCCATTTGCATTTGTTTCATATAGAAAAAAACAACGATAACAAGTATCGCGATCGCTTATAAAAAATAAACGGTCCAAGTATGAAGTATAAGTCCATGCAACATCATCGTTGTTCAGAATATTTTTTTTACCCGAACCATCCAGGTTCATTTTTATAATTTCCCAATCATCTTTAGTAGAGTCGGGTAAATGAATATTATAAGCAATACACATTTTATGCATCGAATTTATAGCAGTGCTTTGTGCAGTTACATTTGAATGAAGTGCAAAAAAGATAGCTAAAACACTAGTGGTTTGTTTCATGTTTTAATAGCTTTAAAAAGGTTTCAGCGGTTTATAAACTTGATCTTACGATTTACACATTTTAATAAATTCAGGTATGCGTAGCGCATGGTATCAGTTAATTTGCATCCTGATTTTATGTAACGTCAAAAAATAATTCCTTTTGATAGTTTTACATATTACGTCTGTATTGGCCACCAACTTCAAATAGAGCCGCAGTAATTTGACCTAATGAGCAATGTTTGGCTACTTCCATAATTTGTTCGAAGGTGTTTTTATTTTGTACTGCTGCCAACTGCAAATCATGCAATAATTTTTCGCGAGTGTTCTTATTACGGCTATGCAAATTTTGTAAGGTTTGAATTTGACTTTCTTTTTCCTCTTCTGTGGCCCTGATTACTTCTGCCGGTACTATAGTAGGCGAGCCTTGTGATGATAAAAATGTATTTACACCAATTATAGGATAGGCGCCTGTATGTTTCAGGGTTTCATAGTATAAACTCTCTTCTTGAATTTTGCCACGCTGATACATGGTTTCCATGGCACCCAAAACGCCACCACGTTCGGTAATGGCATCAAACTCTTTTAATACTGCTTCTTCAACCAGGTCGGTAAGTTCTTCTATAATAAAAGAGCCTTGCAACGGGTTTTCATTTTTTGCCAGGCCCAATTCGCGGTTTATTATTAACTGAATGGCCATAGCTCTGCGTACACTGCCTTCGGTAGGTGTGGTTATGGCTTCGTCATAAGCATTGGTGTGTAATGAGTTGCAGTTATCATAAATGGCATACAATGCTTGTAATGTTGTACGGATATCATTAAAGTCAATTTCCTGTGCATGTAGCGACCGTCCCGAAGTTTGGATATGGTACTTAAGCATTTGCGATCGTTCGTTGGCTTTATATTTATACTTCATAGCCTTAGCCCAAATTCTACGTGCTACCCGACCAATTACCGAATATTCGGGGTCAATACCATTACTAAAGAAGAATGATAAATTGGGTGCAAAATCATTAACATCCATGCCGCGGCTTACATAGTATTCAACAAAAGTGAAACCATTAGCCAACGTAAATGCCAATTGCGAAATGGGATTGGCCCCGGCTTCGGCAATGTGGTAACCGCTGATGGAAACCGAGTAAAAATTGCGTATGTTATTTTGTATAAAATATTGTTGCATATCGCCCATTAACCTCAGCGAAAACTCTGTACTGAATATGCAGGTGTTCTGTGCCTGATCTTCTTTTAAAATATCGGCTTGTACGGTGCCACGCACTTGTGCAAGTGTTTGTGTTTTTATCTGATTATAAATTTCTGTTGGTAAAACCTGATCACCGGTTATGCCTAAAAGCATTAAACCAAGTCCATCATTACCATCGGGTATAGCAGCATTATAAACAGGCCGTGGTAAGTTTAGTTTACTGTACAGTTCATTTATTTTTTGATTTACGTCAGCTTCTAAGCCTTGTTGTTTAATATATATTTCGCATTGCTGGTCAATTGCAGCATTCATAAAAAATGCAGCAATTATGGCCGATGGACCATTAATGGTCATAGATACTGACGTAGCCGGGTCGGATAAATTAAATCCACTGTATAATTTTTTTGCATCATCTAAACAACAAACGCTAACACCACTGTTGCCAATTTTACCATAAATATCGGGGCGGTAATCGGGGTCGCGGCCATATAAAGTAACACTATCAAAAGCAGTACTTAAACGTTTGGCAGGCAAGCCCTGGCTTACATAATGAAAACGTTTATTGGTACGCTCGGGGCCGCCTTCGCCTGCAAACATGCGGGTAGGGTCTTCGCCTTCGCGTTTAAACCTGAATACACCTGCGGCAAACGGAAACTCACCGGGCACATTTTCGGCCAACATCCATTTTAATAAATCGCCCCATGCCTGATACGCAGGCAACGAAACTTTGGGAATACGTTGATGCGATAATGAGGTAGTATAAGTTTGAATTTTTAATGTTTTTTGACGTACCTGAAATTCATAAAATTCGTTGCGATAATTTGCTGATTTGGCCGGCCAGTCGGTTAGCATTTTTTTATTATGGCCGTCTAATAAAATTTCTTGCTCGCTTAAGGTTTGTTGCAATACAGCAACCGTTTCAGATGCATTAGGTTGTTTTTTTAATAATGCAATGCTTTGATCGAGCGCATACATTTTTTGCGCAACCGATGCCTGCTCGTTGGCCCATTGGTCGTAGTTGCGGTTGTTGTCAGAAATTTCGCTTAAGTAACGGGTGCGGTTAGGTGGGATGATGTAAATTTTTTCGCTCATTTCATCCGTTGCTGCATAGCTCGATTTTAAATCGGCTTGCGTTTTAGTAGCAATGGTATTCATCAGTGTGCGGTATAAATTATTCATACCGGGGTCGTTAAATTGCGAAGCTATGGTGCCAAACACCGGAAGCTTTTCGTCAGCAGCGTCCCAAAGCTGATGGTTGCGTTTGTATTGTTTTCGCACATCGCGTAATGCATCTAAGGCACCACGTTTATCAAATTTATTAAGGGCAATTACATCAGCAAAATCGAGCATATCTATTTTTTCGAGCTGTGTGGCTGCACCATATTCAGGTGTCATTACATACAAAGCAACGTTACTGTGTTCGGTTATTTCAGTATCGCTTTGGCCGATGCCCGAAGTTTCGAGTATTATTAAATCGAAGTTGGCGGCCTTTACTATATCAATAGCTTCTTTTACATATTTACTTAAAGCCAAATTGCTTTGCCGGGTGGCTAAGGAACGCATATACACACGTGGGTTGTTTATGGCATTCATCCTAATTCTATCGCCTAATAAAGCGCCACCGGTTTTGCGTTTGCTGGGGTCAACAGAAATGATGGCTACGGTTTTTGTTTTGAATTCAATTAAAAACCTGCGCACCAGTTCATCAACCAACGATGATTTACCCGAGCCACCCGTACCGGTTATTCCCAGCACCGGTGTTTGGGCAGTAGTTGCTGCTTTTAAAATTTCAGGGTAAAATGTTGCAAACTCATCCGGAAAATTTTCGGCACAGGATATTAAGCGTGCGATATCTTTATGGTTGTTGTTTTTTAACTGTTTAACCTCGCCATTTAAATTTTGACCTGTAGCAAAATCACTTTTTTGCATTAAGTCGTTTATCATGCCTTGCAAGCCCATAGCGCGTCCATCATCGGGCGAGTAAATACGTGTAATTCCGTATTGTTCTAATGCATCAATTTCAGTAGGTAAAATTACACCGCCACCGCCACCAAAAATTTTAATGTGTGCACAGTTGCGTTCTTTAAGCAAGTCGTACATGTATTTAAAATACTCGTTGTGGCCTCCCTGGTAACTGGTAAGTGCAATGGCATTGGCATCTTCCTGTATGGCACAGTCAACCAATTCTTGCGCGCTGCGGTCATGGCCCAAATGAATTACTTCGGCA
The DNA here is from genome assembly GCA_016788165.1 of Bacteroidia bacterium. GTDB lineage: Bacteria > Bacteroidota > Bacteroidia > AKYH767-A > OLB10 > JAEUTH01. The sequence continues at coordinate 22,412 of JAEUTH010000003.1, forward strand.
CCACTCGTTTGAATAATTCTACGCATAATATTAATGGCTGCATCATGGCCATCAAATAAGCTGGCTGCTGTTACAATACGTATTTTATTTTTAGGCTGGTAGGGTAGGGCATCTTGCATATAAAAAATATTTTGATGCGAATTTATAAAAAGCCCTTTGGCTATAAAATGGTTTTAATATAACCCTGCTATAGCTATTTTTTTATTGTGGCTTTAAGTATAATGTATCCGTTTTCGAATAAACTACTATGCGCTTATGTGTTGCCGAAGTATCGGTAAGCTTACCGGTATAATCAACGTAATTACTAAACTGATCTTTTATAACCGTAAAAGATACATCAAAACGATATGTTTTGCCAAGCAAAAAATTCTGATTGCCATTGTTGTCGGTTTCATTACCGGTAAACCTGCCTGTACTATCGGCATTGCCAAAAAAATAAGTGTTGGTGCCTGCTGTATCTATCCACGCTTGACTGATTGGAGTAATGAAACCGGTTTCGTTAGTACCCGGTGTAGCCGGATCATCATCATTAGTACTACAGCTAATTGCTAAACAACTAACAAATAAGAAGGCAATATTTAAGTGAATTTTCATGACTTTATTTTTTTAGTGGAGGCAATGGCAATGCTTTCAAATACAATGTATCTAAAACCGAAAAGGCGATCATACGTTTATGGGTTTCTGCCGTGTCGGTTATGGTTGCTTGATAACTTATGTAGCGCCTTGGAAAATCTTTTGGCTTGTTTTTAATCATTACGGTCCAATAAGCTTTGAAACCTTTTAAAGTACCATTTAAATTGATGATGCCTTCATCGCCATAAAACGCATCGGTACCCATAAACGTATTTGAACCTTCGATATTGGCCAATACCAATTTACGTTTATTATCCACGGTATCAATCCAAACTTGCGATATGTTGGCTATAAAATCAGACGGAGGCTGCGGTAATAATTTGCTATTATGTTTAGATGTATTACAAGCTACCAATGCTGTAAAAAATATTAAGCCGCTTATTAAGTTATGCCTCATGGCTTTACTTTATCAAGTATTCAAATATAACTCAAAATTTCAGTTCGTTTATATGCTTCTCAAGTAAATTTAACTCCTCGGTTAATGTAGTATTGTTGCTATAGTTTTTAAAGTTAATGAGCGAAGTTTTATACATTTTATCTTGCGCAACTTTATCGTTAGTTGTTGTTGGAATTTTATTAAAGTATTCGAACAAATCATTCAGTTGTGCATAAAAATAAATTTTATGAATACGTTCAATATCCCGCATCACATTGCCGAGTTTTGATTTTGCTACCACATTATCATCCCAATAAAATTCAATGGCTTTTGCAAATTCATCTTTACGGAAATAAATATTTTTCCAGGCATTACTGTAATTTACAATTTGCGAATCGAGCAAATTAGTTGCTTTCATGTTTTGAAAGTAAAGTGTATCAAAACCATTTAAAAATTTTTTTAAATCGAAGGCTGCATTTACGTAGTTATATAACGTGGGCGATAGTATATTAAATACTGAATCTTGTTTAACTCGCCTTAAAACCGAATCGGCTTTAAGGCTTTTTATTTCTTCGATAAGTTTTGTGGCTGTTTTGCAATACTGATCGCTTTGCGTGTTTTCGGCTTGCAGTTTTTTTATTAGCGGATAAATTGAAATTAGGGTGCTGTAATCTTTATCAGTTGAAACAATTATTTCAATTACACCACTAACATCTTTGGGTACTAACAGTTTATTATTTAACGGATAAAAAATTTTATAGTCGCTGTTTTCTATTATAAGTTTTACTTCGGTTTTATGTGCCGGTATTTTAAACTCAAGTATATTGTTTCCGAATTTATTTACCGGATTTTTATCATCAACCTTAAGCGGAATATTATTACTTACAATTTCGTTTTTTAAATTATGCATTTGTAATTTAAGCGTGGTAGTTTCCTGCGCATGCAGCATCGTAACCAGCATTACCCAAAATATACTTATAGCAACTTTCATTTATTTTAGGTAGAAATTGGTTTCACCGGTTGTGCTTACATTAAACCTTTCGTTATAAACAATGCTGTCGTTAATAATAATAATTATACCGGCTTCCTGCCCATCGGCAATCGGTAATACGGCAGTGTAGTTGCCTGCATCATCTGATTGTGTTTTTACTTTGCCGCCTAAAAAACTCAGTTGTGCATTTTTTTGTAACTTATTGTCGCGCCCAATCACCATACCATGAATAGCAGTTGAATCGTTATTTTTTTCAATGGTGATGTTTAATACATTTTCATTGGCAGGTATTACAACTTCAATAGCTTTGTTTGGGTAGTTTTTTATTTTGGGTTCGATACTTGCTTTGGTATTACGATATTGACTTAGGAGCTTTTTAAATGTAGCCTGGCCATTTATATCAAGTAAGCGTTCTTCTTTTTTATCATCTAAATTAAGCACAATGGCACCACTGGTAATAGCGCCCGAATTTGCATCATACATATTTATAGTAAGGTCGAAATTATTTTGTGGCAATACATATCCACCAACTATTACCATAAAAAAAACAACTACGGGCCCACCTAATTTTAGTGTGCCGTATTGTGATGTGTTTTCGAACGAAGCAAACGATTTTTGAATTGTAAATAATGCCAGTGCAGCACCAAAGGCTACAATTAATAAGGTTATATAATAGTTTAACGAAGTGCTGTTACTTAACCTGTTTAATAAAAATATAGCTAAGGCTGCAATTAATACCCCAGCTACATAAGGTATCCAGTTTTTGGCAGTTGATTTTTCTGTTTTCAAAGTATGGTTGGTTAATGTTTATAGCAAGTAAATATAAGCTATATGCATTGGTTAATACCAAACATTGGTTTGAAATATTTAATCAATAGAAAATAAAAATAGCAGCAAACAGGCTTGTAATCGGAGTTAAAGATTAACTATGAAATTACTAAGCGCCATATTCTTTAGCAATTGCCTTTAGCCATTTTAGCATAGCCAGTATGCTTAATGCAGCAATTAAGGCCACAATACAATTAACGGAAAAAAACCAGGCTTTGTGTTCGTACAAATCCCACATCGAAGCCAATACGCCACTTAATTTATTTCCGATAGAAGTTGATAAGAACCAACCACCCATCATTAATGCAGTTAACCTTGGTGGCGATAATTTACTTACCAACGATAAACCCATTGGCGATAAACACAACTCGCCAAAAGTTACCACAGCATAACATCCAATAAGCCACCATGCCGAGCTTTTTTCTAATCCGTTATGGCAAACAATAGTTGCCGAAATCATTACCAGTGTTGATAGGGCTGTTATAAATAAACCCCAAAATATTTTACTGGGTGTTGATGGTTCGCAATTTCGCTTGCGAAGCAATGCAAAAAACCACACCACCACCGGTGTTAAAACTACTACCCAAAACGGATTAATACTTTGAAAAAGTTCGGTTGAAATTACTGTTATACTTTGCCCTTCGGCCGGAATTGATTTTGGATTTTGATTTTTATAATAAGCCGGGTAGTTAAGTTCTTTAACAGCGTTACCGGCTGCATCTTTAGCAACCCTAAACTGGTTATCCAAAACCTGCACCGAGTCTTTTACATAAACAATTTCCTGTGTCATGCCAATAGCTTTGGTCGGTTTATAAAAAACCTCGGGCACTTGCCTGTCGGTGTAACTTTCGGCCCAGATAGTAAGGGCAGTACCATTTTGCTTAAATATAGCCCAAAACACAATAACAACACCAAATATGGCTAATAATGCAGCAATGGGCCTTTTATCTTCGGCACGTGCTTTAATTAAAACCGATACATAAAATACAGTAATAGGTAATGCGCCAAAAAGAAAAGCATCGGTACTATCACTGCCAAATATATTTCCGGGTATAATCCACCCCAAATACCCTGCAACAAATGCAGGCAATAGCACTACTGAAAATATTTTAGGTAAGCTCATATCTTCAGGTTGTGTAGGTTTACGCACATCGCCACTGGCATAATGCCGGGCTCCTAACCAAAAAATAATTACACCTAAAAACATACCAACACCCGCTGCAATAAAAGCGTATCCCCAACCAAAGTTATTGCGTAAATAAGCTGCAAAAAAGTTGCATATAAATGCACCAATGTTAATACCCATGTAAAATATATTATACCCGGCATCTTTATTTTCTTTAAACTCAGGGGTGTTATACAGGTTACCTAAAAGCGTACTTATATTCGGTTTAAAAAAACCATTGCCTACAATAATGCAAGCCAATGAAACATAAAATGACGTCATCCCTTCAAGTGCCAAACCGCAATAACCAAGCCCCATTAAAATACCACCAATGGTTATTGACAAGCGATAACCCAAAACCCTGTCGGCTAATAAGCCACCAACAAAAGGTGTTAGAAATACCAAGGCTATAAACGTTCCAAAAACATCGCTGGCCTCTTTACGTTCAAAGCCTAAGCCGCCTGTTTTCGTATCGGTCATGTAAAGAAAAAAGATGCCTATCATTAAATAATAGCCAAAACGTTCCCACATTTCTGAGAAAAATAAAAACGGCAATGCTGCCGGATGTTTTGATTTCATCATACCTGAATTGTATTTAAATGTTGCAACAAAAATGAATTAAGGCAGGCAACATAATTTAAATTTTAATATCTGCCGATTTTTTGGGAATTGTGATGCAAAGTTTACGGCATAGCTGCACAGAAATCAAAGAATTGCAATGCTTTTTAATAGGTAATTGATTTTTTTTAAATACTTCATTGAACGCAAATGCTTAATTTCATTGCATTTGATAACTATCAAACAACAAATACAAATACATTTTTAAAAAAATGTTTTAAATGTTTTGTTTGTAAGTATAAATTCTATTTTTGCAGCCCGATTTAAACATCGGTTCTGATTCCGTAGCTCAGCTGGTAGAGCATTACACTTTTAATGTAGTGGTCCTGGGTTCGAATCCCAGCGGGATCACAAAAAGCAAATGAAAACCCTTGATAATCAGGGGTTTTCGTGTTTTAAAGCGGTTCGGGGTAAACATAGGGTAAACAATTGCTCAAAACCTTTCAACGATAGAATACAATCCTAATTTTTTGTTTCGGGCAATGCTGTTAAGGGTTTGATACTTGTTCAACTCTGTGCAATAAATCAAATCGAACGTTCTTGCATAACCGTTAGTAATCATCAACTCATTTAGACATCTTCCATCGGGTAAAAACACATACGCCAATGTACGACCGTAGCTGTCCGTTTGATTTTCTTTTTCCATTACTATTGTTATATTGGTTTCTGGCGGTGCTAATTTAGAAAGAAATTTTTGTGACATTCTTCCAAGCTCCATCAATAGTTGACCTGCAACATGTGTTTCTCGTTCATCCTGATTGAGTTTCCTGCACCTTCTCAATTCCGGTGCATCAATACCTAAAAGCCTTATTTCTTCTTCTTGTTTGTTGAATAAATTGGACACAATTATTCCATCTCCATCCACCACTTTGGACACTTTTAAGTGTGTTTTTATAATTGTCTGTTCTTTTACATTGAATTGCATTGCTTTACACTACATTAATAGTTGATAATCAATAAGTTGTGGCGTAAATTTACACTAAAATTTATTAACTAAAAAAATAATATTATGGCTAGGCAATCAGGTCCTCTAAAGTACAAAGGTACACTTGGCGATATTCGTCATTTTAAAATCAAAGGTTTACAAGGTCACTTCGCTGGCTTAGTTGGGGGACCAACTGGTGAACAAGTAAAAACTGCACCTGAGTTTGAAAGAACAAGGGAAAACATGAATGAGTTTGGAGGCTGTGCAGCAGCTGGAAAATCAGTTCGTGTTGGATTAGCTCAATTGATGAAACAAATGAGTGACCCGCAGCTTACAGGCCGTTTAACGGCTATCATGAAAAAAATCAACTTGGAAGATTTAACCGAAGCAAGGGGTTACAGAGCCATTTTGATTTCAACACAACAACAGTATTTAAAAGGGCTGAACTTTGACAAGAATGTGAGTTTTGATAGCATTTTCTTTTCTCCTTTCACTCTTACAAATACTCCTGCTCGTGATAGTGCAACTTTAACTGTACCTGCTTTCAATCCAGTTAATTTTGTAAATGCTCCTGCTGGTGCAACTCATTTCAGATTGATTAGTGCAATCTCAGTTATTTCGGATTTTGAGTACAACTCTACTTCTGGAATTTATGAGCCTATTGATCCTTCACTAAATGAAGTTTCAAATGTTGCTTATTCAAACTACATTGATTTAGGTGCTCCAGTTGCATTGCCAACCACCATCACAAGTACACTTCCAGGTTCTCCTGTGTTGACTGCTGATGTGAGTGTTTTGAATTGCATTGGTATTGAGTTCTATCAACAAGTTGGTGTAAACTATTACTTGTTCAATTCAGGTAATGCTTTGAAAGTACAAGACATTTTCTAATAACTTTACAGGGTTATCGAAAAAAGGAAGCCTCACCAAATCGGTGGGGTTTTTCTTTTTGCATCAATTTTCACTATGATGGCAATCATATTGCCTTTACCCTATCCTTATGGTGGGTTTATGGTCGAAATGAGAGCAGCAAAGCCCTAAAAGGGCAATGCTGAAAGCTCACGAACACCTGATGGATAGCACCAAACGAAACAGCCACAAGGAAGCCGATAAACCTTGATGCCAAAAACTGGCTGATGGGCTAATGATGACCTGCGGATATAACGCTGATAAGCAAAAGGTGAAAGCTGCAAGTGCTGATGGATGACCTGCTGAGAGATATGGCAACTGCCTAACTGGCTGCCTGCTGAAATACGTGGATGATTTTGCATAATGAAATAATTTATATGCCTCTCTCTGCAAGGGGGATTAAAAAACCAAAAGGAAACGGAATAAATGAAAGCCTTGTGCGGTGGGTCTGTGTTTATGCCGTAGTCTTTTGGTTTTTTAGTGTTGGCTTTGTGCTTTTGCCCCCCTTGCTATCTTTGCATATAAATTTTTCATGGAGCAAAAGCAATCATCCATTTATTGGCAGCCTCTTACGGCTACCTTTTGAAATACCGGTGCATCATTGCTCTTTTTACATCGGCTAATAATGCTAATGTTTCGTACATCTGTTTTTCTTTGCGTTCAATCAGCTTCACTTTTTGCACATCGGTAGCAAAAGCCAATTTGTTTTTACTGACTTCTTCCGCTTGGGTTTTGATGGTATTTTTAAAATCATCAATACGGATAAACGGAATAACGGAACCCACAAGGAATTGATGAAAATGCTTCGCTTTCCATAAGCCAAAAGCAAGGGTTTTGTAAAAGTCCTTTTCATCTGAATTTTTACAGGCAATAACAAAGCAATTGGGGCAAGGCTTTTCAAGTGGTTTTCCACTGTTTAATCCTTTACAGAGAATGAAAACGCTAAAATCGTTTACTGGATTTTTTGAGTTGAATGTGTGAATTTTTGGACTTTGCATAATACGAGCTTTAAAGTTTGTATCTGCTTCTGTCCCTTGCCTGTGCTGTGCTTCGCTACGCTTCGCACAACACCATAAAATTTTTTGACAAAGAAAAAAAACAGAAAAAAAAAGAAAGCCCTTGTGTAGGTGGCGTGGCTAAAAAACCAAAAGGAAACGGAATAAGTCCCGAAGGGTGAAAGGCAAATACCTATTAAAAAATAAATAAATTATTTGCCTTTCATTATGCCGTAGTCTTTTGGTTTTTAAATCAGCGTGGGCTTGTGTAAGCCACCTAATTTTGCTGCACTTTTTATTTTTATTTTTTTCCTTTTCGTTATTTCAAAATGTATTTAGTCTTTCAAATTCTAATCAATAATTGTATTCAAAATGATTGTTGCATTTTTCACTCTTATAGTGATAATCAAGATGTATTCAGTGCGTTGGATTGGGGCTAACAAGACGCAGTAAAAAATAAAGCATACCAAAATTTAAGTGCGGTTGGAAAAAGCAAGTGTGGTGATTGAACGGAACGAAACAATTGCGTTGGGTATGGAATGGAGCAGCTTTCGGCTACTTATAGCGAAGGCTGAACTTTGCTACAATTGCAAACCTTGCAAAGTTCCATTGTGGGATGGCAAGTAGCCGAAGTTGCGGAATGGAATACTGCTTGGGTATTGTGAAGTGAAGTGAATGAGCCACTCTTGCTGTGCGGTGCATCGAGGTGGCTGAAATGAAATGAGAGGTAATGAAGTGGAAGGTAGTGTAGAGATTGGAGCAAAGCGAAATGAACGAAACGCTGAAACGGAATGGACACGAATGAATGAAGCTACCGAATGCACATTGGCAATAAAACAACTAATGCTTTATTTTTTACTGCACCGCTGAAAAGGGTGGTTGGGGTGCGTGGTTTTGGGGGGTGTGGGTCGGCAAGAAATACGGCTTCCATTTTATCAAAATGGCTATGGTATTGGCTATTTAACATAATGTTATTATGTGACAGCCTGTGCGGTTGGATGCTTGCATAAGCGATGGCAAATGGCTGTGCGTAGCGAACACATAATGCCACATTATGTTATTTAGCTTCAGGCAGTTTTTATACTGGCATAAGCGGAACGGTGGTGGTGGTTGGAGTGTAGCGTTTTTTTGTTGCTATGCTGTGTTTTGGCTTGGCTCTTTGGCTGTGGAGCAAAGCGGAACAGGCAATGTGCCAAATGCTTGGGGAGCATAGCCACAAAAAATATGACAGTTAAAAACTGACTGCAATACCATAGAGTGCTTTGAAGGGTTTGCCTTGGGGGTTGCAAAGCACTAAGCCGTCTTTACTGTGGGGTGGGTCGGGAAAACATGAACGCTATGCTCTGCCACACCGCTTTTAATCTTGTATGGTAATGTTATCTGAAAGGTTCTTACCAACTTCGGTGAGAATTAAAGTTGGCAGTGTTAGAACCGGAAGACCGGAAAGTGCTGTAAGACTTGAAATGTAGGCTCTGATGTAAGGAAAAACAATTGCAGGAGCATTGGCAACAAAAAGAGATTTTTTGTATTCCTCTATATCTGCATTTTCGGGATAAGTGAAAGTAGATTCTGTAGATATTTCAATGTGAAAACCATTCTCTACATCACGAATATTAACCTTAATCAATAGAATAAATTGATTTAAGGATTTTATCACAACACCTTTAGGTTCAAAGTTTATGTCAATCTTGTAGTTACCAGGACGGTTGAATACTATATGACTTTCTTTGACAATAGTGTTTAAAAACTGAATATTTGATGTTTCTACACTCACGCTGCTAATGCATAGTTTGACTCACCTGTGTAAGTGGCAGGTTGGTTAGAAACCAACTCAAAATGACTTAACTGTGATTGCATTAAACTAAAAAATTCCATTGCCTCTTCAAAAGAGGGACTTTCGAGGTTTAATGAAGTAACTTTAGACCATTCTTTGTCAAACTCCTCTTGGGACATTTTACTCAGAACGTCTTTGAGTTTGCTTGCTAATTCTGACTTCGGATTCATTGTTCTATGTATTTGTCGGGATAAACCACCTCAAAGGGACGCAAAAGTACGCCTTTTTTTTCAATAACGCAAATTTGTACCCTTTGGTTTATCATCATATACTCTTTGGGCTTACCTGTCTCCCTGTCAATCCTAAAGTAGTATTTTTTTACGTTTTTCATATCGGCAGCTCTAATTGATTTATAATTAAAAATGCCCTGATTCTTCATAAACTCAATAACGTTGGCAACTATTGCTTCTTCCTGGTTCTTTATTTTTTTACTTTCAAGCATCACCTTTATAACCTCCTGAAAATCAAACTGATGTTTAACGTTACCGAAGAGGTCGAAACAACCTGTTGTTAGGTCTACTAAAATCCGACCAATAATGAAATCCTTGTTTTTTCTCGTATAAGCAAATTCACCCCATTCAATAGCCCAATCAAAACGAGTATCCCATAGGTAACAACCAAAACCAAGCCAAGCACCTTTATGCCGGCAAGGAAATGGGCCATCTAATTCAACCTCATCTATATTGTCTTTATCCTCTAAAGTTTGGTAACCTTCAACTACCATTAATGTGAATATTGAGCAATTAAAAATTTGAAAGAAACGGTACGGTTTACTGCACTATGCGGAACTAAAACGTATGTCCACTTTTTACCACCATTAGCAGAAGTAAACTCTGATGCATAATGGCAAAATTTCTTTGCTGCTGTCATCTTTTGTAAAACATCATCATCCTGAAGACTTGATTCTGCTTTTGTTTCAACTATATAAATACCGTCTTGTGTTTCAACAATAAAATCAGGTTCGTATTTTTTAGAATTGTTATCCCAATAGATACGGAACTGATTAGGAGCAGGCCGCATCCATTTTTCCACTGAGTTATCGGTTTCGCAGACAAAGGCTAAATCTTGCTCAGATTTACTGTCAAATTTATATTCAAAATGACAGGCTTTTTCAAAACCACGAAACACATATTTTGGAATCATACTAACTGGTGTAACTATATCCCGATAATCCTTGTAACCAGCATTTATTAAGGCTGAAAAATTCCATTGTTCAATACGCTGAAAAGGCAAAACCCTCTTAGCTTCATAACCAGTATGATGTAGCTTGAAGTTTTCAGATGATTTCATCTGGGTATAAATCTTCTCTGCAATAGCTGCTTTGAATTGGAAGATTGCCGAAGGCAATTCTTCTTCTTTGGTGATATTGGCTTTTATGGCTTCGTAGGCTTGCGAAGCAAGGTGATAAAGCAGTTCTGCATTTTCATCATAATCAATTTCAGGGTAGTCGATGAGTTCTGCAACAATGAGTTTTATTGGATTCCCATAAGAGCCACTGGATTTTGCTTTTAGTGTTTCCACTTGTTTATCCTTTAAACCCATACGGATAATTTCCTGCTCTAATGCTTGAAAATTGAAGCCTGTAACATCTAAATCAAACGACTTGAACTCAGCACGGGTTTCACCTTGCACCAAGTCCATACGTGGAATTTCAATGATGTTCTTTTTGTACTCTGTTACTAATTTCTCATATACAGTTTCCGCTTCTTGCAGTATTTGTTCTTTGAATAAGTTTTGTTGGCCTTTGGATAAATCCTGCTCAACCTGGCGAATTACCTTCCGTTTAACTTCTTCTTTGTTTAGATCTTCAACTCTGCGTACTTCGGGCAGGCTACTAAAATCAGGCAATACATTGATAATGGCTTTCTTGGCATCTAATGTGTTTTGTGCCTTCTGCTTTTGCTCTACATTGGTAATTGTATTTACCTTTTCCTGCTCTTTCTCAAAGTTTTGCTCTGTAACAGGTTTAGAAGTAACTACCTGTGTTTTGGTGTTTAGGTCTTCTTCGGGTATTTCTACAAAGCTCATTTTGTTTAATACAGAATTGGGATTTTGTGCTGCCTCAATTACTGCATTAAAGTTCTCGTGTGCTACTACGGTAAGTTTATCTATTTTATCTTCTCCGGTGCGTTTACCTTCATAGGGTAAGCGTAATCCTCTACCAATTGTTTGTTCTACCAAAACTCCTGCATTTGCAGCACGTAGCGGTACAATGGTGTATAGGTTGGTTACATCCCAACCCTCTTTGAGCATATTTACGTGAATTACAATCTCAATTTCATTATCGGGACTCTCTAAGGAAATGAATTGCTTTTCGATGTCTTCTTCTTTTTTGGTCGAAGAATCTATCTGCAACACCTTGCCTTTGTATTGACCATCATAGAATGTATCGGAATTGATGAGTTCGTATATCTCTTTTGCGTGGGCTATGTCTTTACAAACTACCAGAATGAATGGCTTAACGAGTTTTACTTCGTTGTTTTTGGAATAAATCTCCAGTTCGTTTTTGGTGTCTTGATGAATACTGATAGCATCTTCCAACTTGATGATTTCTACTTCTCTATCAGACAAAGAGCCTTTTTGAAAATTCTTACGGGTGGCAATGGCAGGATTTTTTACATACTTACCATCTGCCAGGGCTTGGGCTAATGAATATTCATACACCACATTTTTGAATTGCTTTCCCTTTTCATCAAATGGTGTGGCTGTTAGTTCAATGCCTAATATTGGTTTTAGTTCGTTGATGGCATTTTTAGAAGCATCAGCGTGATAACGGTGTGCTTCGTCCATTAAAATTACCAAGTCGTTTAGACCTGATAAATAATCCCAATACGATTGCCCTAAGTATTCTGACAGCCTTTTGATTTTGGGAGCTAAACTTACACCTCCTTGAGTAGTTCCTCTGTTATCGGAGTTGAACTTTGAAATATTGAATACATTGATTCTGATTTCAGTATCCTGATACAAACTGCCTTGCTGTGCATAGTTATCGCCTGTAATGATAACAGGGCGGTTATGTACAAACTCTGCAATGCCGTTGAATACATATTTGTGGTAAGCCGGGTTGCCAAAGTCTTCAATCAGTTTATCGTAAATGGTCAGGTTAGGTGCTAAAACGAAAAAGTTTTTAATACCCTTTTTCAAATACAGATATGCAATGATTGCACCCATTAA
>JAEUTH010000004.1 GCA_016788165.1 Bacteroidia bacterium
AATTAACAAACAAACCGTTTACAGTTACTATATATGATGTTTTAGGTAAAGCGCATCTAATACAAAATACCCATACCTCAACATTAGATATTAGCACACTAACACCTGGCTTATACGTAATGTGTTTGCAGCAAGGCGATAAAATATACTATGGCAGGTTTGTGAAAGAGTGATTAGTGGTTAGTGATTAGTGGTCAGTGGTTAGTTAATAGTTGTTAGTTTATGGTGGGTAGTGTAATATAAGATGGCTTGACTAAGGATAGTTTAAAAACTTGTGTTTGCTGTTATTTTTTGTGCTACAGGCATAGCGTTGGCAATGGCGTTGGGTGCTGCTGTTATTTGCCTGCTGACACAAAGCAATGTTTTGAATGAAATTGTACTGCAAACCGCATTTTATGTAAATATATTTATGATGATTTTTTATCGTCTGAGCCTCCAATCGCAAAAATCAAATCGTTGGCATGTTGTATTCTGAAAATCAATTTACTAGTTAATTTATAAAACAAAGCAGCCACAAACTTTCATTTGTGGCTGCTTAAAAAATAATTTTGGCTTGAGCTTAATTACCCAGCTCACTCATAAATTTAATGCGCATTAACCTTAACTCATCAATACTGTATTCGTTTTCACCTAAATACTTATGCGCATCGGTAAGCGAATCGGTTTCGGCTGCTCTGAAATAATCAAAAACTTCTTGCTGTCTGTCGGGGTCAATTACTTCGTTTAAATAATAATTCAAATCAATACGCGTGCCCGATGCTACAATGCTTTCAATTTCATTTATCATAGCTGAAAGTGTAATGCCTTTGGCTTCGGCCATATCATCCAATGAAATCTTCCTGTCAATATTCTGGATGATATACACTTTTAATACCGATTTGTTTACTACACTTTTTACAACCAAATCAACAGCGCGCTCAATTTCATTTTCTTCTACATACTTATTAATTAAATCAATAAAAGGAGCACCGTATTTTGACGCTTTGCCCGTACCAACACCTGTAATGTTTTTTAACTCATCCAGGGTAATTGGGTATTGAATTGACATTTCTTCCAATGACGGGTCTTGGAAAATAACAAATGGCGGCAGATTTTTTTGCTTGGCAACTTTTTTACGTAAGTCTTTAAGCATATTATAAAGCTCGGGGTCGGCACCACCACCGCCTCCACCACCGGGTCCGGCACCTTCGCTATCATCATCATCATCGTCTTCATCGGTATATTCATGATCTTTGGTAACCATAAATGAATGTGGTTTTTTCAAAAACTCATGTCCCTTATCGGTAACTTTTAATAAGCCGTAGTTATCAATATCCTTTGATAAAAATCCTGCTAAAAGTGCTTGTCTGATAACAGCCATCCAAAACTTTTGATCTTGGTCGGCACCATCGCCAAAAATATCCAGTTGATCGTGTTCGTGGTCTTTAACAGCCTTTTCGCCATGGCCCATCAGTACATGAATGGTATGGTCGGCATTAAATTTTTCTTTAATCGCAATAACAGTTTCTAACAAAGTGCATACTTCATCCTGTGCTTCGATTTTGGTTTTGGGGTGCAGGCAGTTATCGCAGTTGTTGCAATTTTCTTCTGTGTATTCTTCACCAAAATAATGTAATAAAACTTTTCTGCGGCATACCGATGTTTCGGCAAAACCAACGGTTTCGTTTAATAATTGTTTACCTATTTCCTGCTCGGCAATGGGTTTGCCTTTCATAAACTTTTCGAGTTTCTCAATATCCTTGTAAGCATAAAAAGCTATACAACGTCCTTCGCGGCCATCGCGGCCTGCGCGTCCGGTTTCCTGGTAGTAACCTTCGAGCGATTTGGGAATATCGTGATGCATTACAAAACGCACATCGGGTTTATCTATGCCCATACCAAATGCAATGGTTGCAACAATTACATCGGTGCGTTCCATCAAAAAATCGTCTTGTGTACGTGCACGAACAGCAGCTTCTAAACCGGCATGGTACGGTAAAGCTTTTATACCATTTACGTTAAGCGTTGAAGCTACTTCCTCTGTTTTCTTACGGCTAAGGCAGTATATGATTCCGCTTTTGCCCATATTTTGTTTGATGTACTTAATTATCTCTTTTAGTATATCGCGTTTCTCGCGTACTTCATAGTATAGGTTTGGCCGGTTAAATGATGCTTTAAATACGGTTGCATTTAAAATATCCAAATTCTTTTGAATGTCCTGTTGCACCTTTGGTGTTGCTGTTGCCGTAAGTGCAATAACGGGTACACGTTGTATTTCTTCCATTATAGGGCGTAAGCGTCTGTACTCGGGCCTAAAGTCATGGCCCCATTCGCTTATACAGTGCGCTTCGTCAATAGCAAAAAACGAAATGTTTATTTCTTTAAAGAAAGCCACATTTTCCTCTTTGTTAAGCGATTCGGGTGCTACGTATAACAATTTGGTTTTACCATTTACAATATCGCTTTTAACCTTGGTTATTTCAGTTTTCGAAAGAGATGAGTTTAGGAAATGTGCCACACAATCATCGGTACTAAATCCCCTGATGGCATCTACCTGATTTTTCATTAAGGCAATAAGTGGCGACACAATAATGGCCGTACCTTCGCTTATTAATGCAGGCAATTGATAGCACATACTTTTCCCCCCACCGGTGGGCATAATTACAAAGGTATCGTTACCTGCCATAAGGTTTCGGATAACAGGTTCCTGTGCACCTTTAAATTTATCGAAACCAAAATATTTGTGTAATGCAACCAATAGTTCATTACTCTCATCAATCATTACATCGTCATCGTCAATCATCGCTTTTGCCTTGGCCTTAGGGGCCGACACCGACACTTTTTTGGCAGTTGATTTTACACTTGCCGCTTTCTTTGCCATTACTTAGTTCAATTAAAATTAAAATTACTTTTGTCGCTTCATCTTTTAGGGGTCGCGAAAGTAGCGGAATCCGAAAAAATTGCAAGACTAAATTTAGCAACAAATTGGCATCACACAAAAATATATTGGCACAGGCTCAAAAAACATTTGATATTGAAGCTTCGGCCATTTTAAATCTTAAAAAATCATTAAATGCATCATTTGCTGCTTGCGTAAATCTGATAGCTGATTTAAAAGGCCGCGTTATTGTTACGGGCATTGGTAAAAGCGCATTAATAGGACAGAAAATTGTTGCCACCTTTAATTCGACCGGTACAGCAGCAGTATTTATGCATGCAGCCGATGCCATACATGGCGATTTGGGTATTATACAAGATGGTGATGTAGTTATTTGCATTTCAAATTCGGGTAATACACCTGAAATTAAGGTACTGGCACCTTTGTTAATAGCCGGTGGTAATACTTTGATTGCATTTACGGGAAATAAAGATTCGGCACTGGCACAGCATGCACATTATACCTTAAACACTTCGGTTGAAAAAGAAGCATGTCCGCTTAATTTGGCGCCAACCAGCAGCACAACAGCGCAATTGGTAATGGGCGATGCATTAGCGGTTTGCGTGTTGGAGTTAAGGGGGTTTTCGAAAAAAGATTTTGCCCGTTATCATCCGGGTGGTGCTTTGGGCAAACGCTTGTATTTAAAAGTAGGTGATATGTGCCGCGATAATGCCAAGCCGCAAGTTTTATTTAGCGACACAATTAATGATGTTATAATTCAGATTACAGGAGGCCGTTTAGGCGCAACTGCAGTAATGAAAAACAACAAGTTGGTGGGCATAATTACCGATGGAGATTTGCGCAGGATGTTGCAAAGCGGCAAAGGAACTGCACAGTTAAATGCAGCGGCCATAATGAATAAAAAACCCAAATGTGTTGATGCATCTTTATTAGCGGCACAAGCGTTTGAAATAATGAAACAAAACAACATCAGCCAATTGGTAGTGCTTGAAAATAAAAAATATGCAGGCATGGTACACATGCACGATTTTATGCGCGAAGGCATTGTGTAACCCTTTTATTTATAACCTCTTATGTTTTTTAATTTGTTTAGAAAAAACCCGGTTGCCGCTTCTGATGACATGACCTTTTTACAGCATCTGGAAGCATTGCGTTGGCATTTAATGCGCGCTTCAATTGTGGTTATTCTAATTTCAATTGCCGCATTTTTTCAAAAGGAATGGTTGTTCGACACGGTTTTATTTGGCCCTAAGAAAGCCGATTTTCCTACCTATAAATTTATGTGCTGGCTTGCCGAAAAACTATCCATTGATGATTTATGTATTTCGGAGATAAGCTTTAAGTTGCAATCAACAGAAATGTCGCAACAATTTACCTTGCACATGTGGGTGGCATTTTATGCCGGCCTGGTTATGTCGTTTCCGTATGTGTTGTGGGAGTTGTGGCGTTTTATAAAACCTGCTTTAAGTGTAAAGGAAAAACAATATACCACCGGTGTGGTGTTTGTATCGAGCCTGTTGTTTTTTTTAGGTGTTTTATTTGGTTACTATGTAATAGCACCTCTGTCTATTAATTTTTTGGGTAGTTATAGTGTGAGTACCGAAGTACAAAACATTTTTACCATTGATTCATTCATCTCCATAATTACCATGCTTACGCTTGCAACCGGTGTCGTATTTCAATTACCCATTTTGGTTTTTTTTCTGGCAAAGATTGGATTGTTAACCCCCGGTTTTATGCGGGCTTACCGCAAGCATGCCTTAGTTGTAATTTTGATAATTGCAGCCGTAATTACACCATCGCCCGATGTTACATCGCAAATATTGGTTGCCTTGCCATTATATGCATTGTATGAAATTTCGATTGGCATAGCCGCTTTGGTGGTATCGCGCAGCAATGCAAAAAAGTAACTGTTACTATAAATGCACCTTACTTTGTTGAAGCTTTTTTCAGCAACAGCCAACTTTTAATCAGGATATTTTACCCCAATTGCCTTTTTGTGCAGCTAGGTTATTCAATGTATTTCTTACTACTTTATTTTCGGGCTGGGTAAGCGTGGCATCCGTTTCGAGCAGGTTTATTGCTGCCTGCCTTGCCTGTTCTAATATGGCTTTATCTTTAGGCAAATCGGCTAAACGCAAACTCATGTTACCACTTTGTTGTGTGCCTTGTATATCGCCCATACCGCGCAATTTTAAGTCAACTTCGCTTATAACAAAACCATCGTTGGTATTGCACATAGTTTGCAAACGTTGACGGGCATCAACACTCAACTTATAATCGGCCATTAAAATGCAATACGATTGATACGCCCCGCGCCCTACTCTGCCCCGTAGCTGATGCAATTGCGATAAACCAAAGCGCTGCGCACTTTCAATAACCATTATGGATGCATTAGGAACATTAACACCTACTTCGATAACGGTTGTTGCAACCATAATTTGCGTTTTGCCGCTTACAAAAAGTTGCATTTCAAAATCTTTATCAGCCGGCTTCATTTTACCATGTACAATTGAAACTTTGTATTCGGGTTGCTGAAAATATTGCACCACAGCTTCGTAGCCTTGCATAAGATTCATGTAATCCATTTTCTCGCTTTCATCAATCAATGGATATACTATATACACTTGGCGGCCCTTTTTAATTTCTTCTTTTAAAAATCCGAAAACGCGCAAACGGTTATTCTCAAACCTTAAATGCGTAACTATTGGCTGACGCCCGGGTGGCAATTCATCAATAATACTTACATCTAAATCGCCATACAGTGTCATGGCTAAGGTGCGTGGTATGGGTGTTGCTGTCATAACCAAAACGTGCGGCAACACCGTTTTGCTTTTGCTCCAAAGTTTATAGCGCTGTTGCACACCAAAACGATGTTGCTCATCAATTACAGCTAAACCCAAATCGGCAAAAACAACCTGATCTTCAATTAATGCATGTGTACCAATTATTAAGTTTAAATCATTGTTTTCCAATGCTTCTAAAATGTGTTTACGCTCTTTGCTTTTGGTACTACCTGTGAGCAATGCAATAGAAACAGGCATGTTTCTTAATAAAGCCGTAATACTTGTATAATGTTGTTGTGCTAAAATTTCGGTAGGCGCCATAATGCAAGCCTGCATGCCATTATCGATGCATAACAACATACACATAAGTGCTACTATGGTTTTACCACTGCCTACATCGCCTTGCAAAAGCCTGTTCATTTGATGGCCTGTTAATGTATTTTGTCTGATTTCTTTTAGTACACGTTTTTGTGCCTGGGTTAAATCGAACGGCAGATGTTGTTTATAAAAAGTATTAAACAAATCGCCCACTTTCGAAAACACCCTTCCTCTGCTTTTATGTGTACGCACTAACTTTTGTTGCAGCAGTTGTATTTGCAAGTAAAACAACTCATCAAATTTTAAACGGTAACGCGCTGTTATTAACGATCTTTCATCATCAGGAAAATGTATTTGAATTAATGCCTGCCGTAGCGAAATTAACTTTGTTTGATTTATTATTGTTGTAGGCAAACACTCGTCAAGTTCGGGTGGTAGTTGGGCAATTAAATTTTTTTGCATGCGCCAAAATGCTTTACTGTCTAATCCACGTCCTTTGCTTTTTTCTGTTGTTGGATACATGCTTTGCATGTTGCCACTTAAGGTTTCATTAAAAGTGGCCAGCAATTCTACATCGGGATGCACCAAATTAATTTTGCCATTAAAGGCAGTTGGTTTTCCAAACACCACGTAATCAGAACCGGCTTTTAATGTTTCGCGCAGGTATTTTATTTGTTGAAACCACACCAAATCAATGCTGCCTGTATCGTCACTTAATGTTGCAATTAATCGTGTAGCACGTTTGTCGCCTGCAGTTGATATGGTTTTGATTTTACCTCGTAATTGTACAAAAGGAGCTTCTTCGGTAAGTTCGTTAATTTTATAGAATCTGCTCCGATCAACCCACCGGTAAGGGAAATGCAGAATTAAATCGCCATAAGTTTTAATGCCATATTCGGACTGTAACAACTCAGCACGTTGTGGCCCGGCACCTTTAAGGTACTTTACATCCTGATTAAAAAAAACTGATGCGGGCAGGTAACTCATTTCGCAAATAAAATGATATCATAATTATGATTAAACATAATTGCTACTGCAACTCGGCATTTTTTTTGGCTGCTTCGTAATTGGGTGGATTTAATAATTTATCATATCCCACAGGCGCACTAAAATGTAAAAACAATTGTTTGTATGCTTTTGCAGTCATGCTGTCGTAGTGTAAAACATTACGTTTATATTGATAGGTGGTATATAAATTCCAAACGGTTAATACCATTAACAGCAGGAGTAAAAATTTGCGATTAACTTGTAAAGCCTGCTGTAAAATACAAGCTAACGGCAAAGCAAGTAAGGGATAAAAATCAATGAGTGGCCGCATACCATAACTGCCGCCATACCACCAACACCACCAACATGCAGTAATGTAAAGCGCTAAAAAAAACACAACCGTTACCGGCACAAATAAGTTATTAAGCCTCCGCGGCATTAATGTCAAACCCATAACAGCTAAAAACATTACAGGAGTATAAATAAACCAGCCTTTGCGAAAGCTGAACAGGATTTGGTAAAGTTTAGGGCTTAGCCAAAAAAACCCTTCATCGGTATAGGAATAATAAATCCATTTACCCGTTTGCTGATGCCAATATAAAACCTGTGGCAACACAATAAGCATACAACAAACTACTAATGTTATCCAATGCCGCTGCTGCAAAACCAGGTGTTTTATTTTTTGAGCGAAACTTTTTAAATCGGTTACGTTATATAATAGTGGAAACAAAATCCATATTAAATTAGTGGGCCTGATTAATGCAAGTATGGCAATAGTAAATCCAATAGCAACCATATACTTATACAAGGGCCTGCGGTGCCATTGTATGGTGTAATAAATTAAAGCGCATGCCAGGCAAAAATTAAGCATGTGTACACTGCCGCCTTCAACTGTAACATAACAAGTAACATTGGTTGTTAATGCAACAATTAAAAGTGTAAGTGCCGTAACGCTTTCATCAAAAAATGATAACAAAACCATACGTAAAATACACAAGGCCATTACAGCATAAAGCAATGTAAATAAAGCGATGGCAAGATGATACGGTGTTTCAAAGCCGGTTCGGTTGGGTTGCACTACTTTCATATAGGTATCGGCAACAATGAATGCGGGCAAATACATAATGGCCCATCCCATAGTCATTTTAAATACCGGTTTATTAGTATGCGATTTATGATGCCAATAAGCGTTGGCAGGTACTATAAAATTTGTGTCGGATAAAAATTGCAACCCCAAATCATGCTGAATAAAAAAAGCCGGCAAATAGGAATAGTAACTTACAGCATCGCTTACAATAACATTTTGCTTTTTATAATAGCCTAAATTTAAAATAATGCACAGCCAAATTATAGCTACGGCAAAAACCGATACAAACGATTTGCTTTTAAATTTACCTATCATTTATTGAAAACTAAAACCAGGCATAATGATATTAACTAAGCCATTGATAAGCAATAAAACTACTACCGTAAGCCAGCAAACCCATGTAAACAAATTGCAAAACGGGCAGCAGCCAACTGCCGGTTTCACGCTTAACAATGGCTAATGTGCTCATACACTGCATGGCAAATACATAAAACAACATGAGCGAAACACCTACAGCCATATTATAAAAAGGTTGTTGTGTATGCCGGTTTTTTTCGGCTTGCATTTTTGCTTTTACACTCAGCATATTATCGGTACCAACGCTGTAAATAGTTGACATGGTACCAACAAAAACTTCGCGTGCGGCAAACGATGTAATTAATGCAATACCAATTTTCCAATCGAAACCTAAAGGTGCAATAAGTGGTTCTAACTTTTTGCCCATAATGCCTGCATAAGAATGTTCGAGTTTATGCGCATGCATTGTATTGGTAACAGCGGCTGTATCGGCTTGTGGTTGTGCCAATTGCAATGCAAATTGCTTATCAATGTTTTCCATTTTTAATGAAGGCCCAAACGATGACAAAACCCAAAGTATAATTGAAATTGCTATAATTATTTTACCGGCATCAAATACAAACACTTTAACCTTATCCCATACCATATATAGCACATTCGACCATTGTGGCACACGGTAAACAGGCAACTCCATTATAAAATAACTTGGCTGTTTATCTTTAATAAAAAGCTTAATAACAAGAGCTGATATAACAACAGCAGCAAATCCGATAAGATACATAACCAAAAGCACCAAACCCTGCAGATTAAAAAAGCCAAACCATTTAACAGGTGGAATTACTAATGCAATTAACAATGCATAAACCGGCAACCTTGCCGAGCAACTTATCAGAGGCAAAACAAAAATAGTAACCATGCGCTCGCGCCAGTTTTGTATGGTGCGTGTGCCCATTATTGCCGGCACAGCACAGGCAACACCTCCAATAAGTGGTATTACACTACGGCCATTTAATCCAATACCGCGCATCAGTTTATCCATTATAAAGCTAACGCGGGCCATATACCCACTATCTTCGAGTAAGGCTATAAAAGCAAATAGCAAAGCTATTTGCGGAATAAAAATGAGTATGCCGCCCAGGCCTGCAAGTACACCATCAACCAATAAATTGTTTAATAAACCTGCCGGCAAATTATCGGCAACCCAAATGCTAAATGCCGAAAACCAATTGTCAAAAAAATCCATTGGATATTGGGCAAGTGTAAAAATGGTTTGAAACAATATAAACAGCACGAATAAAAAAATAGCATAGCCACCAATTTTATGCGTAAGTATTTTATCAATTTTATAGCTGTAACTCTTTTTATTTTCTAATGCTTGGTTATGTACAAATGACGGCATATAACTGCTAATAAATTTGTAGCGTTCAAGCGTTTCATTGCCTTGCAGCGATTGTTCGAAGTTATATTGAAGCAATAAGTCTTTCATAAACCCTGCTTCATTTTCTTCCTTAAAAACAGAAATGTATTTGTAATTGTTTGCTATTAAAAATGAAGCATAATCACTACTCAATTGGTAGCGTTTGGCTAATGCCTCATTAAGTTCAGGCATAAATAACTGTTGGTTGAAAATTGTTTTGCCGGCCTTGGTTGGGTAATTAGCTAATGCTTTTTTTAATGCAGGTATGCCATCATTATTTCTTGCATCCATGCAGATAACATCAATACCAAAAACATCTGAAATGGCTTTTGTATCAATTGTTGTTTGTGCGGCATTTACCAGGTCAATCATATTAATAACCAGCAATACCGGTATGCTTAAATCTACCACCTGAGAACATAAAAACAAGGCACGTTTTAAATTGGTTCCATCGGCAACAACTACAGCCACATCGGGATAGTTGCTATGCATTTTATCGCACAGTACCTGAAAAGTTACACGCTCATCCAACGCTTTTGGATACAAGCTGTAAGTACCCGGCAAATCAGTTAACGCTATTTGCAAAACAGCACCTTCGGTATTTTTTAAAGAAAATGTTCCGGTTTTTTTTTCCACTGTAACGCCCGGAAAATTAGCCACCTTTTGATGTAAACCGGTAAGCAAATTAAATATGGTTGATTTGCCGCTGTTCGGATTACCAATTAATGCAACCTTAAGCGTTTTGTTTGACATAGCACTTTTGAAAAATTATTGTTTAAATTATAAAACTATGTTTCCATTAAAACCAATACGTTATCGGCTTCGCTAAGGCGTAAACTCAAAACATAATTGGCTACTTTTATTGCAACCGGACATCCCAATGGAGCATGTATTAAAACCTGAACCGGTTCACCGGGTAAACATCCCATTTCGTAAAGCTTTAGTTTAATATCGGCATTCATAATTGCATGGATAATGCCTGTTTGCCCCGGCTTAAGTTCAGTTAGCTTTATAATAGCGGATTCCACCTCTTTAAATGTTTGATTAAACTATAATGCTTCAAAAACCGTGGCAAGTGCATTTGTTTAGAACCATTATTAATAATGCACGAACGTACATAAATTAGGGTTGGACACAAGGCCTTAGCAAACATTTATCAATGGCCATTACCTCGCTAATACAAACCCATTAATTGGTTTGCACAATTTATTTGTTGATAGTTTATTAATGCGCCTATTTAAAACGCAGAAAAGCCCAATACATTTATCAAAAAATAAAATACAATGAAATTATTTTGGTTGATAACAGTAGCATTGTTACTAAATGCATGTGTACCTTCAAAGCAATACAAAGATTTAAAATATCAATACGATAACTGCAAAGCCGATATTGCACGCTTAAGTGCTGATAATCTGGCATACACTACGCGTAATAAAGATTTAGAATTGCAGTTAGCTGAAGCCAAACAGCAAGTAAATACAGCCGAAAAAACTGTTAGCCAAATGCAGGCCAGTTGCGATTTGCTAAAAGCCGATTATGATAAATTAAATACCAGTTATAATAACCTGGTTGAAGATAATAAGCAGGCGCTTAACAGTAAGGATACAGAAACTAAAAAAGCATTAAATAAACTGCAAAGCACACAAGAAGAACTGTTTAAACGGCAGGATGAATTACAGCAACTTAATGCAGCCTTAGCCGAGCAGAAAAAAGCTTTAAACAATACCGAACTCGAACTGCAAAAACGCGAACAAAAAGTATCAGAGCTTCAGCGATTGTTAGCCGAGAAAGACAGCATAACGCTGGCACTAAAAAATAAAGTAGCACAGGCATTAGGTGGTTTTATAAATAATGGCCTAAAGGTAGAACAACGCAACGGAAATGTTTATGTAAGTATGGATGAAAAATTATTGTTTGCAAGTGGCAGTACCGTGGTTGATAAAAATGGCGAAGTGGCATTAAAAAATTTGGCACAGGTTTTAGCCGAAAACCCTGATATAAATGTGGAAGTTGAAGGCCATACCGATAATGTTCCTATTAGTGGTGGTGCAATAAAAGATAATTGGGATTTAAGCGTATTACGCGCTACTTCTGTTACTAAAATTTTGCTAAACAATAAGTTGATAAACCCTAAACGTATAGTGCCAAGCGGCCGTAGCGAGTATGTTGCAATTGCTAAAAACGACAATGCCGATAACAAAAAGAAAAACCGAAGAATTGAAATTATTTTAAAACCGAATTTAGATGCGCTAATGGAATTATTGGAGAAAAAGTAAAACGCCTCCACACCTAATCAGGCGTGCTTTCAAACTACTAAAATATTACTAAGGTATTATTCGCGGCCAAACATCCGTTTAAAAAAACCAGGCTTTTCTTCATTATCAGCATAGTACCTGTACTTGCCGGCATAACCATGATAATGACCATAGTTAGCATTAAACTTTTTGCCTAAACCGGCAGCATTTAATACAATTTGCATATTCCAAACTTTGCCCTCTAAGTTTAATTCGTCTAACGATTTTATAAAAGCTCGGTTACTATAGCCTTCGCGTATTACGTACAGGTTTAAATCGGCATATTTCATTATTACATAAGCATCGCTTAATACGCCAATAGGCGGTGTATCTACAATAATGTAATCATACTTACCACGTACATGTGCAAAAAAATCTTTCATCGAATCCTTGGCTAACAGCTCACTTGGATTTTCGGGAATTGGACCTGCCGTAATTAAGTCTAACCCTTCTACATTGGTCTTTTGTGTAATGGTTTCGATATTGGCTTTACCATTCAAATAGGTACTTAATCCGGTATCATTATGCATACCTAACTCACGGTATAAACGTGGTTTACGAAAATCGAATCCTAACAACAATGTTTTATTGCTTTGCATGGCAAACATAACGGCAAGGTTTAGTGCCGTAAACGACTTACCCTCGCCAGCCACCGTACTGGTAATCATTATTACCTGCTTTTCGTTGTTTATTTCGGCAAGCTGTATGTTGGTTCGTAATGAGCGGAAACACTCTGCAACAATGCTCTTTGGGTTTTCGTAAACATAATTATTGTTGCTGCCACGCATTTTACCTATCACACCTAAAACCGGTATGGTTGTAGCATTATCAATATCATCGCGGTTCGAAACAGTTTTACGTGCAACGTTTTGAATAAATACAATAATTGATGGAAGTATAAACGACATTAAAATGGCTATTGCCAGTATTAATGGTTTAACCGGTGCAACGGGCTTTTCGCCTACCACTGCAGGATCTTGCACACGGTTAGATGCAGATGCAGTTTGTGTTGCAATCATGGTTTCCTGCTTTTTCTGCAACAGGTACTCATAAAGCTGCTGCGTTACATCGCGCTGACGTTGGATTTCAATTAAGCCCTTTTCCTTTTCAGGCATTGCGCTTATCGAACCTTGCAAGCGGCCTATCTGATCCTGATATCCCCGGCCGGTTACAACCAACTGTTCTTTAATAGAGCTGATGGTTTCTAAAAGCGAACTGCGTTTGGTTTCTAATTGCTGTTTATAGGCTTTCAGTTGTGGTGTTGGCGATAAAACGGCAGTTTCTAACCCTTGAATTTTTGTAACCAACTCCTGGTAGTCGCGTATGAGCGCTTCCATGCTTGGGTCGTTAATGCCCATACCGCTGGGTGATATCTTATTTACATCGGCATTGTTTTTTACCGAATTATATAAGGCATCCAGGTTTTTAATTTTACTGTCGTTATCATATTTCTGACGGTCGATACTGCCAATGTTATCAGATATGCTTTTGCCTTGTGAGGTTAAGTCTATAATGCCGTTTTCTGATTTGTACTTACGTAGTTGCTCTTCTATTTGCTGCAACTTGGTATTGGATTCTTCTAATTGCTTATCAACAAACTTTAATGATTCAAAAGCTTCGCCACGTTTTAAATTAAGTTCGTTTTCTAAAAAAACCTGTGAAATCGTATTTAAAACATCTACACATAATTGGGTTGAATGGTCTTTATACGTCAGGCCAATGATGGTACTGGTTTTATCCGGACTGGTTGTAGTAATATTGCTGATAATATCACCGGTGCGTGTAACTATATCTTTACAAACCACATAAAACTCTTTTTGCGTTTCGAGTTGCAAAGGCACGGCCTGATTGCGCATTACCCGGAAACTGAAATACTCTGTTTTTACAACATCGCCAAAGCGATAAACCTTATTATGTTCGAAGTAAGGTAATACCGATCCGTCATACTTAAAGCTAAGCTTGTAGCTGTTTTCGTCTAAAACGGTGATGTAAAACTTTTGTGAGTTGTAGTACCACTTGTTTAAATTGGCACTATCCACTTTAATGGGCGATGTTTTGTATAGCGGACGACCAACAAAACCAGAGTTATCATACACGGTATTAAGCAATTGTAATCGCTTAATAACTTCGCTTATGGTAGTGTTTGATGTAAGTATTGACTTAACGTTGGCTACATTGGTTTGTTTAACAAACATATCGCCACTTATCAAATCTAAACTTGCGCCCTGGCCACCTGCCAATGTTTCTTTTACAATAATACTGCTTGTTGCTTCAAAGGTGGGTACTGCAACCGACAGATAAAATAAAGCTGCCGAAACAAATAATATCACTGCAATTAAAAAGTAATACCACTTAGCTGCTAAGGCTGTAAAAATTTTGCCCAGGTCTAACTCATCATTACTAACTCTTTTATTAATTACCGGATTTGTTGGCATTTTGTTGTATCTTAAAATATAATATATCTAAACTTAAATGGTTATTTGGCACGTACTATTAAAAGGGTACCCAGTGCAATAAGTACAGTTGTAACTGAGGTAACTATACTAACTTGTGGTGCAGCATCGGCCCAACGCTTGTTTTTTAATTGGCGCACATATATTACATCATCTTGTTTCAAATAAAACAACTTCGAATAAAGTGTTTTATTATCGGTAAGGTCAATAACAAATTCTTCTTGACGGCCATCAATAACACGAATTACTTTTACATCGGTACGACTACCGTATTTGGTTAAATCACCGGCCAATGATAGCGCCTCTAACAGTGATATAGATTCGTAGTTAATAAAGTACATACCGGGTTTTGCCACTTCGCCTAAAACGGATATTTTAAAGCTTAGTTTTTTTACCACCACTACTGGATTGGCTACATACTTTTTGTATCGTTTTGATATTTCTTGTTTTGCCTGATCAACCGTTAAACCCGCAACTGGCACCGGGCCGATGAGTGGCAGTACCAAATCGCCATTATCTTCAACTGTAAAACCGCGCTCGTAAGCAGGGCGGTTATCCATGGTTCTATCTTCTAACTTTGAACCAATGCCGGGTAAGGCGTCAGGGTTTTCGGTATAAACCAAAACGTTTACGATATCTTTTTTATAGATAATCATATCGGGCCTGATAGGCGTAGCCAAACTGGTTTTGTCTTTGCTTTTGCCTTCAGTCTTATCTTGAAAATAAACTATCTTTTTTTGAGGGATACAGCCTGCCATTATTAAAAAGACAATGCTGATGAGCGCCAACGATAGGGAGTTGAAAAACTTCATATATTTTTTAATGTGGTTACTTGTCAGACAATAACGATCGACTGATTACAATTTTTTGCACCTCACTGGTGCCCTCATATATCTGTGTAATTTTTGCATCACGCATTAAGCGCTCAACATGAAACTCTTTTACAAATCCATAACCGCCATGTATTTGAACGGCTTCTACCGTTGCTTCCATAGCTATTTTTGAGGCATATAGTTTGGCCATACTACTGGTTAATGCATAATCAAGATGCTGATCTTTAAGCCAGGCAGCTTTTAAGCAAAGGTTGCGTGCTGCTTCAATTTGTGTGGCCATATCGGCTATTTTAAATTGTATGGCTTGGTGATTCATAATTTCTTTGCCAAATGCTTTACGCTCGCGTGCGTAGTTGGTTGCAAGTTCTAATGCACCTGCAGCAATACCCAATGCTTGCGAGGCAATACCAATACGGCCGCCCGACAAAACTTTCATAGCAAATTTAAATCCGAAACCATCTTCGCCAATGCGGTTTTCTTTAGGCACTTTTACATCGGTAAACATGAGCGAATGTGTATCGCTACCCCTGATACCTAATTTGTTTTCTTTGGGGCCTACCTGAAATCCGTCCCATGCTTTTTCAACTATAAAAGCATTAATGCCTTTATGTCCCTTTTTTATATCGGTTTGTGCTATTACTAAAAAAACAGATGCTGTGCTTCCGTTGGTTATCCAGTTTTTTGTTCCATTTAAAATGTAATGATCGCCTGCATCAATAGCTGTTGTGCTTTGCGATGTGGCATCGCTACCGGCTTCGGGTTCGGATAAGCAAAAGCCGCCTATTATTTGGCCGGTTGCCAGTGGCACTAAATATTTTTGTTTTTGAGCCTCGGTACCATACGTTTCTAATCCCCAACAAACCAAACTATTGTTTACCGACATTACCACCGATGCCGATGCATCAATCTTACTTATTTCAGTCATTGCCAATACATAGCTTATGGTATCCATACCACCACCACCGTATTGCGGACTTACCATCATGCCCATAAAACCCAGCTCGCCCATTTTCTTTATTTGCTCGGCCGGAAATTTCTGATGCTCGTCTCGCTCAATTACACCCGGCAGTAAATCATTAACGGCAAAATCGCGTGCGGCTTGCCGTATCATTTCATGTTCCTCGGTAAGTTGTATTTGCATAATTGAATAAATTTAGGCTTTTAAAAATTCGCGCAAAAGTAATGCTTTAAGGCTGACAAAAAAATTTTTGACTTAATTGCATTTAAAATGCCTCGGCTCAATGTTAATAGTACTTTTCGCCCCGGCAGAAAATAAAATATCGCCCCTTTTGATAACAATTTTATAAACAGGCATTAGCCTAAACAATTTTTAAATTTTAAGAAATCGTTAATTGAAAACCTATCATGTTATCGGACTCATGTCGGGCACATCGCTCGATGGGCTTGACATTGCACATTGCACTTTTACCTTTAACGGCACATGGCAATACCTTATTAACCAGGCTGTAACAGTACCGTACAATCAAACATTAATAGACACGCTTAAACAGGCGCATCAGCTACCAGCAATGGCATTGCAGCAGCTTGATAGTAAGCTGGCTCATTTATTTGCCAAAGAGGTGATTACTTTTTTAAAAAAATGGCCCTTAGAAGTTGATTTTATCAGCAGTCATGGTCATACCGTTTTTCATCAACCAAAAAACGCTGGCTTTAGTACACCATTTACTACACAAATAGGTAATGGAGGCATATTAGCAGCGGTTACCGGTTATAATGTAGTTTGCGATTTTCGTACGGCCGATGTGTCTTTGGGAGGGCAAGGAGCGCCACTTGTACCGATGGGCGATTTGCATTTGTTTAACAATTATGATATGTGTCTGAACATTGGCGGCATTATCAACTTTTCGTGTATGCATGCAAAACCCTGTTTGGCATCTGATGTTTGTTTTGCGAATATGGCTTTAAATTATCTGGCACATAAAAACAATAAAGCTTTTGATGAAAATGGCCAAATGGCTGCCGATGGTGTTTTTAACGACCAATTATTTAATCAACTACAGTCATTACCTTTTTGGCAACAACCTTTTCCAAAATCATTAGGTAAAGAATATTTTGATCATTTTGTTTTACCCTTGATAGAAACTGAAAACATAAGTGTAAATGATAAGCTTCATACGTTTTGCCATCATATTGCCGATACGGTAAGCAGCTTGCAACCGTTATTGCCTGCCAAACATCAGGTGTTGGTAACAGGTGGTGGGGCATACAACCATTTTTTAATGCAATGTTTGCAAGCAAAAGGCTTTAACCTTATTATACCTGACAAACAAATTGTTGAATTTAAAGAAGCGTTGATTTTTGCGTTTTTAGGTGTGTTGCGATTTAGAAATGAATACAATACACTTAAAGATGTAACCGGTGCTATGCGCAACACATCTTCGGGCGCAATGTATTTGGGCCAAATTTGATTTTACAAAAGTTTGATTTGTGGCTGTTCAAATATTTACATATTCGCAGCCCCCAAAATTTGCTTCACATTTTACTTTATCAGTTACACGTTAGTTGCGCTTATGAAACTTAGATTTTTACTTGCCTTACTTTTTATCACTTTTTACACCACACAAATTTGGGCACAGTATGCCAATGTGCGTGGTTTCTTGTATGAAAAAGCTACAGGCGAACCGGTAATTTTTACCACTATTTTTTTAAAGGGGACCCAATTGGGTGCTGCTACCGATGTAAACGGATATTTTAGCATAACCAAAATACCGGCAGGCAATTACAAAATTGTAGTATATAGTATGGGTTACGATTCGTTAGAAGAAAACATAACCGTGAGCGCCAATGAAATTGTGAGTAAAAAATATTATTTAAATAAAACCGCTATTAATTTAAAAACGGTAGATATATCGGCCGAGCGTACCGAGTATAAAACCGATGTAAAAATGTCGGTAACCAAAGTAACGCCAAAAGAAATCAGTAAAATACCATCGGTAGGAGGCGAACCCGATTTGGCGCAATACCTGCAAGTGGTACCCGGTGTAATATTTAGTGGCGACCAAGGTGGTCAGTTATACATACGTGGTGGTACGCCCATTCAAAACAAAGTGCTGTTAGATGGTATGGTAATATATAATCCATTTCACAGTATTGGTTTGTTTTCGGTTTTTGATACGGATATTATTGCTAATGCCGATGTATTTACGGGTGGTTTTCCGGCACAATATGGCGGCCGCATTTCGGCTGTAATGGATGTAACCACACGCGATGGAAATAAAAAACGGTTAGCCGGAAAGCTTTCCGTTAATCCATTTGCCAGCAAACTTACTTTAGAAGGGCCGCTTATTAAACAAAAAGAAACAGGTGGTTCGTCAACATCATTTGTGGTGAGTTATAAAAACTCTTACTTAAACAAAACATCTGATGTGCTGTATAAATATGTAAATGACGAGGCAGGCTTACCTTACAGTTTTAACGATATTTATGCTAAGGTTAGCATTAATGGCACCAATGGGAGCAAGCTAAATGTTTTTGGTTTTAACTTTAATGATAAAGTTGACTTTACGCCCATCAGCGAATTTAACTGGAAGAGCACCGGTTTTGGAACAAAGTTTATTGTTGTGCCAAATGGTTCGAGTACATTGATGGATGGCGTGTTTGCATATTCAAAATATAAAATGCAATTAAAAGAAGCTGATGATAAACCACGCACCAGCGAAATTGGTGGCTTTAATATGGGGTTAAATTTTACCTACTTTTTTGGGCAGGATGAATTGAAGTACGGTTTAGAGGTATTGGGATTTAAAACCGATTTCGAATTTTATAATGCAGCCGGCAATCGTTTAGGGCAAGAAGAAAACACTACAGAGTTTGGCACTTATTTAAACTACCGGAAAGTTGCAGGCAAGTTTGTAATTCAGCCAGGTTTGCGTTTACACTATTACTCTTCATTAACCGAGTTGGCTATAGAGCCACGCTTTAGTGCTAAATATAACGCTACTGATTTTTTACGCTTTAAATTGGCTGCCGGTATTTACAAGCAAAACTTTTTAAGTGCCACAAGCGATAGAGATGTAGTAAATTTCTTTTATGGATTTTTATCGGCTCCCGAAAACTTACCCGCTAATTTTAACGGCAGTAAGGTTGACTCGCGTTTGCAACAAGCAAACCATTTTATTTTAGGTACTGAGATTGATTTACCACATCATTTTTCGGTTAATATTGAAGGATATATTAAAGATTTTGCTCAGGTAATAAATGTAAACCGCAATAAAATTTATGATGATGTTGGCGCTAATAGCGATAAACCGGATGAGCTAAAAAAGGATTTTATTGTTGAAAATGGAATTGCCAAAGGCATTGACTTTAATTTAAAATATGAATACAAAAAAGTATATCTGTGGTTTGTTTACTCTATCGGTTTTGTTGATAGGTTTGATGGTAACGATGAGTATATGCCCAGTTTTGACAGACGCCACAATGTAAATATTGTTGCCAGTTACACCTTTGGTAAAGATTTACTTTGGGAGCTTAACTCGCGCCTTAATTACGGTTCGGGGTTTCCTTTTACACCTACGCAAGGTTTTTATCCTTACCAAAATTTTTCGCAAGGTGTTAATACAAATTACAACAGCAGTAATGGCCAGTTAGGTATTATTTATGGTGAGTTAAATGCCAACCGTTTACCCGATTATGCACGCTTAGACCTAACACTTAAACGCACCTTTGTATTAAGCAGTAGAAGCAATTTAGAGGCTACTGCCAGTGTAATTAACTTATTAAACCGGCAAAATATTTTTTACTTCAACCGTGTTACCTTTCAACGCGTTGATCAGCTCCCTATATTACCGGCATTGGGAGTTAGCATGACTTTTTAAAATTTATACTCATTAATTTTACAATGCAAAAACAAAGGCTGATGTAAAACATCGGCCTTTGTTTTTTGGATATAGTTTTAATAGTTACGGTTTTATTTTTCACTCATGTGTTCCACACCATCCCAATCGTTACCAACACCTTCAACCATAAAACGCGCTGCATTTTGCAAGTACCTTTTTGCCGATTTATCGTCAGGATTTATATCTAACAACTGACGTAATGAAAGCGCTGCTTCGGCAAAACGTTTATTAAAGTAATCGGTAATGCCACGATTAAAAACATCTAATGTTTGCTGTTTAAGTTGTAACACCTGATCATCATCGGCACTAAACATTTCGAAAACCGACATTACCTCCTGCTTACCTTTTACTTTAATACGACCTAAATAACGGAACTGAAACAATTCTAAATTCCCCAAAGCCTGGTATAGGTTTTCGCTTAATACCACATTGGCTCCAAATATTTTTGTTAGCCCTTCTAACCTCGAAGCAATGTTTACAGCATCGCTTAATACATTGGCATCGTGCCTTTGATTATCACCAATAATACCCATCATTATTGGGCCTTTGTGCAAACCAATGCCCACAGCAATAGGCTGTTGCTGGTTGCTAACACGCTCCTTATTGTACGATTCAATTTCCTTTAAAATAGCAACTGCGGCTTGTAATGCGCTTTCGGGTTCGCCCTGAAAGAGTGCAATAAAACCATCTCCAAAATAATGATTTATAAAACCGTTGTGGCTTTGTATTACCGGCCCAACACGTTGCAGGTAGGCATTGATAAATGCAAAATTTTCTTCAGTAGTCATGCCTTCGCTCATTGCCGAGTATGCACGTATATCGCAAAACATCACAATCATATCGCGTTTAATATGATCGCCCAGTTTTACCTCTAAAATGCTTTGGCGGCCAATAGCATTTATAAAATCGTGGGGAACAAAACGTTGGTAAGCCTGATTTAATTCAAATTGCTTTTTATATAGTGTTGCATTTTCGATTGAGACGGACATTTGGCTGGTAAGCAATTCTAAAATACCCAATCGCTCGCTTGAAAACGCATCGGCATTTGAACGATGTTCAACATAAATAATTCCGTTAGTGGCGCCTTTGTGCGATAAGGGCAGGCACATATAACTTGCCGGATTATAAGATTTAAAATATTCGTCACGTTCGAATATTTTAATCGAACTGTTTACAAATGAAAGCACTTGCGTACGTGTTCGAATTACATAATTTATTACCGATACGGGTATATTGGTAGCCATATCAATGTCAGCCGATTCCATGGTGTGTATGTCTGCATCTTCAACGTTAAAATCGGCTTCGATGCGCCATTTATTATTGTAATTTAAAACCAATACAGCCCTTTGTCCACCGGCATTTTCAATTACGATACGCAAAATTTTTGAAAGCAGTTTCTCATACACAATTTCTTCGCTTAATGCATGCGAAGCTTTCATAACACTTTTCATATCAAAGCCTGCCAGGTCGGCTGTGTTGATACTGCTGTAAAGCGTACTGAATATATCGGTACGTTTTGTTGATACCGTGTTTTTATTTACGAACGGATATTTATTATCAATAGCTTTCGCTAAACGCTGATAGCCTAATTTATCATAAATATATCGGGCACGTTCTAAATGGGGTTGTGCATAAATTTTATTACTCATGCTAATCCAAAACGCTCCGGCCTTTTGATGCGCTAATGCTACCTCCCTGTCGAAATCATATAACTCGGCCGATTCAATTGCCTTACCATAAAATTCAATTGCTTTTAAAATATCGCCTTTTACGCGCATGTATTCTGCTTCAACTAAAAAGTATTTGTGCTCAAAATTAGAAGCATTATGTGTACTCCAGTTTTGTAGCTGTTCTTTAAAAGTATTAATGTTGTTCCAGTAGGTTTCAGTTTCACTTTCGGCAGCGCTTTCAATCATACCTAAAAGAGTAAGCGCGTAAAGCATATTAAATGTAGCATGCGAAGGTACATTGCCAGCTATTACACCGGGCAACCCTGCAACAACCTGCAAGCAGTATGAAGCTTCGGCTAAGTTGCCGTATAAATAATACGCTTGCGCTTTGTATAAATGAAATATGGTAGAGCCGTAAGCATCTTTGGCATCTTTGCAATATTGCAACAAGGCAGCTCCTGATTTATTGGGTAAATCGAAACTGGTTTCGGCATTGGTTGCACCTGCTAGATTTGACATTACTAATTGCAATGCTTGCAACGAGTCGTGTGCTAAATCGTGCTTTATTTTTTTAGTAAACTCCAACGCATCGGGTATGCGCAAGAGCAACGTTTGCAGCGATTCGTTACCTTGAAAATAGGAGTTAAAAAATGGATGAAAACTGGTATAGCCTGCAAAAATAAGTTCGCCACAGTCAATACTAACCTGATAATACTCGGGGTTTAGTTTTGCAGTTTCTGAAATGTGTTTAACCCAAGGCGTATTATAATTTGTAAATAAATGGCCTGAACGGCTGAGGTTACGTGGCGATTCCTTTTTAAATTTTTCGGCCAAACGTTTACTAAGTGTGGCAGCCGGGTAAGCATATTTGTAATTGCCCATTATAAAAAACAACAGGCCCAATTCAGAAAATGCATAGCCACCTTGCGGTGATAACCCATGCGTAATGGTTAAGTTTATTTTTAATAACACTTGCAAAATCCACATATTGGTTTCGCCTGTTACATAGGTTGGTGGCGATAGATTATCCAAAATGTTTATGGTACTTAAAATACCTTGATCTTGTATGGTTTGCTTATCGAAAACCGACTCAACACCATGGGCTTCGAAATAGGAAATTATTTTGCCCATTTCGTCAGGTATTAATGCAGGGCAATCGTCTTTTTGCGGAAATGTAAAGTTAAGCAACTGCAACCCTTGCCGTGCCGATTCGATAGCTTCATAGTATTGCGTGCTGTTGTTTTGATTTTGCATCAGCATAAAATATATGCTGCTTTTTTCGGCTGCTGTTTGTGCACGCTCTATGCAATTTAATAAACTGTTTTGCGATTGCTCTAAATTACCATTCAGGTAATCAATTTCGGCATGGTTGGTAAACAGTTTTAATGCAAAGTCATAATCGCTTTGCCAAATAGCATCGCCTGCTAATTTTTGTGCTGCATCAATATATACCGATGCTGATTTGTAGGCACTGCTGTTTTTTGCTTGTATGGCTGCTTGCAAATTAAGCTGCGCCAACTTGTCTTTTTCGGTTTGGATATTAATTAATGTTATGCCTTCGTTACAATGGTTTACGATATCGAATATAACATCGTCCGTATCGGGATGATTGCTTAAAAGCAACCGTCCTATTTGCAGATGTACGGCCGCTTGCCTGGTAGCTGGCATTAATGTAAAACTTGCTTGTTGTATTCTGTCATGTGCAAATTCGAATTTGGCTTGTTGGCTTACCTCAATATGTTCAATCAGTTTATAATTTTCGTTTAACGGCAATACCAAACCCTCTAACACTGCCGGCCATAAGTCATTAAGTGTATCGGCAGCAGGCTTATCATATAATGTTGACAACAGATTTATATCAAACAACCCACCAATGCAGCTGGCTAATTGTAATACATGTTGGGTTGGCAAGGGTAGTTCGCTAATTTTTGCAATTAAAAAATCAATTACGTTATCGGTAATTTTTCGCTTTTTAATTTCATCAATGTTTACATCCCATAAATTTTTTTCTTGGTTAAACACGATTAAATCGAAATGATAGAGCGATTTTAAAAACTCTATTGTAAAAAATGCATTACCCTGTGTTTTCGAAAATATTAATTCTGTTAAGCTTAATGTAATTTTATCTTCAGTGTGCAGTACATCTTTTACAAGTTGAAAAATGTGTTCGGCTAATAATGGTTTTAATTGAATTGACTTTACAATTGCTTTATCCTTAATAGCAGCATCAATTGTATGTAACAACGGGTGGCCCGGTGTAACTTCGTTATCGCGGTATGCGCCAATTACCATCAGGTGCGGCAAACTTAAATCACATACCATGGTTTTAATAAGATTTAGCGAACCCACATCGGCCCATTGCAAATCATCAATAAAAAAAACAAATGGATGCTCGGGTTGCGCTATTGCGCGAATAAAATTTACAAATGTTATATTGAAACGATTGAGTGCCTCCATAGCATCTAACTTGGGTGCTTCCTCTTGCTCGCCAATAATATCAGCCAAGGCAGGTGCTAATTCAATTAAAATGCTGCCGTTTTCGCCTACACCTTGTTGAATCAGGTTTTGCCAGTACTGTAGTTTAGCCTTGCTTTCTGTTAGCAACAATCTGCAAAATTCATTTATAGCAAGTGTAAATGCATAGTATGGGATATTGCGTTGATACTGGTCAAATTTGCCTTCGGCAAAATGGCCCCTTCGCTCAGTTATGGGCTTATACAACTCGCCAATGAGAACTGATTTACCTATGCCTGAGTAACCTGAAACTAAAAACCACTCTGTACTACCTTGACTAACTGCATCAAACGATTTTAGTAAGACATCTATTTCTTTATCGCGGCCATAAAGTTTTTGTGGAATTTGAAATTTTCCGGAAACATCGTGCTGGCCAATTTTAAAATCTATATGCGTTTCACCGTTTTCTATTTGACGGATGCAATAGGCTAAATCGTGCTTCAGACCTACTGCACTTTGATAGCGGTCTTCGGCATTTTTTGCCATCAACTTGATAATAATATTTGAAACAGCAACGGGTATTTTTGCATTGACCAGGTGTGCCTGCGGTATTGACTTGGCAAGTTGATAATGTACCAGTTCTAACGAGTCGCTGGCTATAAATGGCAATTGACCGGTTAGCGATTTGTACATGGTAACACCCAATGAATATAAATCGCTGCGGCTGTCTATTTTACGGTTTACCCTGCCTGTTTGTTCGGGCGACATGTGCGATAGTGTGCCCTTAACCCTATCGGGATTTCCTAAATTTGTATTTATTAAATCAATATGTGTGCTAATACCAAAATCAATTAGTACGGGTTGTTGTGTTTGCGAATCCCATAATATATTTCGTCCATTAATATCTTTATGTATAATGCCCTGATTGTGAATTTGCGTTAATATATCGGCTATTGTTACATAAATTTTTAATTGCTCAAGCACTGAAATTTGCTGACTTAAAATTTTATTTTCAAGTGTATCGCCTTCAATAAATTCGAACCCAATGGCCAGTTTGTTTTCAAACTTAGTTGTAAACAAGGCTTTTCGTACGCCTGATATTTTTAAGTCTTTAGTAAAATCGTATTCATTATTAAAACTTAAAATCTGATCGGGGTTTGGTGTAAGCGTACGTAAAACCTTTAATACGTGACGGTTACCTTTGCTATCAGTAACATCATAAATGGATGATTCTTCGCTTTCGTATATTATCGTTTGTTTTTCGCTCATGGATTAATTATTTACCACGTAAAAAAGTGTCGATTACAATTTTAAAAATAGAAGGCCGGCCTTTGGCGCGTAGCGCTTCTAAATCTTTTTTGGCTTCGGCATCACCAAAACCATCGGCAATGGTAAAATGCTCAGTACCCCATGTTGCTTGCGAGCTTACTACCTTTACCATAAGCGCATGCATACGTGCAGCAAGTTCGGGGCAATTGGCACGTGATTTTTGATAACGTATATAGGACCAGGTTGCAAAAACAAAATCAATTAAATTATCAGCAATTACCATCAATATTAAAAAGAACTTGCTCTTTTCCTGCATGGGTACTTTGTGTACGTTTTCGAAAAAAGTTTCATCAATGTCGCTGTTATATCTGCGTATGATGGCATATACATAACTTATTTTGGGCAAGCCCGAAAACTCTTTTATAAAACTAACCAACGGTGCCGATAATGCCGGTGCAATTGGGTTTATAAATGGTGTACCATCGGCATTTTTTGGGTAAAACTGTACTTGATATATTTTTTCCTGCAAAGCTTTGCCTTCGGCATAAGTTGTTGGATTAATTTCATCATGCAAACCTAAGGCGCGTCCGTATAAATGCCAGGTATAATAATAATCGTTTAATACTTCATCATCCGGCTTTTCGCCCGAACTGATAATGCCGTCTATAACTTCCTGACTAAACGTATTTATGGCAAACAACATATCTTGTTGATTAATTGGTGCGCCCCATTTTTCCTTTTGCCAAACATTGCTGTTCCAAAAATCTGTGCTTATTTCTACGTCCTCTTTTATACTGATTTTTTTTTCTTCTACAGCCGATTTTAAATTTATACGTGCTCTTATCATAGCATGCACCAATCGTAATTTCTGAATACTTTTTATGGCGCTGCCATTGGGCTCAAATGCATTTGGATCCATTACATCTAAAACAAAATCCATAGTAGCTAATATGCGCCTGTGTGGGTATTGAGGCAACATACGTGTGCTACCTAAAACCTGTGTACTGTTGTATGCTGCATATTGTTTTAGCAATGAGCGTACAGCCAAAATCATGGTACCCTCTATGGCATAATTATTAAAAAAAAAACATGCATTTTTTATCCGTTGTTTTTGCGCATCCGTAAAATTAAAATGACTGGTATCGGCAAAATAATTATTCAAAATGGTTACAATGTTTGCATGCTCACCGCTATCCGTGCTTTTTTGCATTCTTTGTGTTAAATCTGCAAACTTTCTTTCATCAATTGTATCGCTGTTTTTGCTTATAGAAGCTAAAATTTGGTAGGCTTGATGTCCATAAGGAGATGCAACCAAAGCCAATGCTACTTTATCGGCCTCAGGGTCTTGCATTTGCCTGAATGTTGCAAACCATTTATCGAAATCAGGGTGTGATAATATGGGGGTTGGATTAGTCATAGATGCTTACAATTATTGGTTTTTAAACAATAGGGGTATTATTGTAATGGTAGGCAGTACGTGTTTCAAAAAGCGTTGGTTTATTTTAACGGTTGTGTTAATGCAGGCTAAAGATTAATTAATTGTTTTTAGGTTTAGTGCCGGTATAAAACATATACCGCCATAAGTTTTGTTTATAGGCTTTATACTGATAATAGGTTGACCAGGTGTTTGCTGTTTGGGTTCGGTTTCTAAATCCCAGCCATTGGCTTATATAGGTTATGGGTAAGCCCGGAAAAAATGAATAATACAGGCGTTTTATACTTTTTATAACCTGTGCTGTTACATCTTTTTGTGTACAATTTACAAATCCACAATTGCTTAGTTTCTTATAAAACTCATCAACATCGGCATATTGTTTTATAGCCCAGGTGCTTGTCCATTTTTGCATTAATAGATGTTGCCGGGTGTTGGGCTGTACCTTATAATTAAAAAAATCGGCTACCACCAACTTACCACCGGGTTTTAAAATACGATAGGCCTCTTTTATAAAATCGGCTTTGTCAAAAGCATAACAAACGCTTTCGATAGCCCACACTACATCAAAAGTATTATCGGCAAAATGTGTGTTTAAATAGTTTTGTTTTTCGAAATGTGATAGGTGTGCTACACCGCATTTTATTGCATTACTAAAACAGGTTTGTACTTGCTTATCGCTAAGCGTAATGCCTGTAGTTTTGCAACCGAAATTTTTTGCTAAAAAAACAGAAGAGCCTCCCACACCGCAACCAGCATCCAACACATGCATATCGGGCATCGGGTTTACAAGTTTGGCTACTTGTACATTCATGTTATTTAATGCTGCCCTCAGATTTTTGGTGTTGCTATCCCAATAACCATAATGCATACACATGTGTGTATTTAGGTGCCATACTATTTCATAATCAATTTGACAGTTGTCGTAATAGTTTACAATTTCAACTTCGTTGATTTGTGGCTGCATGCTGGTAGGTGGTGAAAAGGGTAGTGGTGCGTGGTGCTAAAGTAAATAATATAAATTGAGAATATGGTTGTTTATTTTAATACGATACAATATTTTTCGCATCGTTGTTAATTATAAGTTTTATTTATTTCATTTGTTAACCACCTAAAGCGATTATTTTACCCATCAAAAAAACAACCCCATAATGCAAACCAATGTTTGTAATTCCCCAACATTGGTTCAGCGTATCAAAAAAGACTATGGCCCAATTCGCAGAAGCAGAATCGTTTATCAGTAACAAGTTAAAAAACGAACTCTCACCTAAACTTACCTACCACAGTTATTATCATTCAATTGATGTATTAGAAGCAGCCCTACGTATAGCCGAAAACGAAAATGTTACTGGTGAGCCACTGGCTCTGTTACGTGTAGCTATAATGTTTCACGACTCAGGCTTTTTACATACTTATAAAGACCATGAAGAATTAGGTTGTGCTTTAGTTCGCAAGCATTTGCCTGACTTTGAATTTACACCGGAGCAAATTGAGTTGATATGTGGTATGATTATGTCAACAAAAATACCACAACAAGCAAGCAATGTTTTACAGCAAATTATTTGTGATGCTGATTTAGATTATTTAGGGCGTAATGATTTTTACCCAATTGGTTTAACACTTTTTGAAGAGTGGAAACAGTTTTTAAACATTCAGTCGGAAGAGGAGTGGAATAATATTCAACTAAGTTTTTTAAGACAACATTTTTACCATACGAACTATTCGCGCGCAAAACGGCAACAATTAAAGCAAACACATTTGGAACAAATTGAAAAGATTGTTGCTGCTTATTAAGCTATTTGCTTAACATTTTCTCATTCAGGTTACGCAAGCGTTTACTCAAAATCCGTATAACGCCACGTGCAATTTCGGGTTGTGTATCTAATAGTTCAAAAAAAGGATCCTGGTCGATACGTAATAAAAAACAGGGTTTAGATGTAGTTGCAGAAGCTGAGCGTGTTTCGGTATCGAGCAGCGATAGCTCGCCAAAAAATTCTTTATCGTTAAGTACAGCCAGTGTTTGATTGCCTTTATTAATTTGAACTGTACCATGATAAATTATGTACATGCAATTACCGATATCACCTTCATTAAATATCAATACATTTTCATCCAATTCAATTTCGTGTAGTAAATGCGCAACCTGGGCCAGTATATTTTCAGGTGTATCTGAAAATATACTAATAGATTTTAGTAGCAGTACTTTTTCAATCAATAATAAATTTCCGTTTTCCATCATACGAATTTAATGGGCTATAGCCTGCAACTTATGTACAATTGTTTGTTGCAGCAATCTATCGGCATGAGTCATTATTTGCTTCAAGCGTAAATTATAGTGTGTTGTTTGATCTTTACTAAGTGTATAAACTGCAACTGCTTTTGTCCAGCTATTGAATGTATCTTCCGGGGCGTTCAGTATTTGTTTGATTACCGTTTGTGGTTGTAATTGAACGTGAAAATATTTTTGCATTTCGTTAAGTTTAGTTTCTATGCTAACATTATCAAACAATGCAATAAACTTTTGTGCATGACTTTTATTTAATGTTACATCAATTACCTCCATTGCATTGGCTATTACGTTAGGCTTATCAATTACATAAGCATGCTTTACTCGTAATATATTTTCAGTGTTGTAAAAAAATGTAAACATATAAAGCAACTGCGATCGTACATCGTTAAGCTCAATGGTTAGTGCATTATGTAATAGTTTGTTTTGCTGCATTGCTACCTGCTGTATCTGAGAAATCAACATTGATGCAAATAAAAATTTGTTATCAATTATTTGCAAAAACTGCTTATCGGTTTGGGCTGATTTGTAACCTAATACGTATAATGAAAAAACGATGTCGTGCAATAATGGTGTTCGTTCATTTGCCAATGTTGTAAGTACCGGTACACTATAAGTATGGTTAGCTTTTGCAATAACGGCAATTAATTTTTTTTGCGTTGGTAGCGATAGTGTTTTGCTTGAAATAGCCTCGGCAATAAGTTTTACGGCAGCACCACCTTGCATACTTAAGCTTTTCATAACGGAGGCCGTGTACTTAGTTTGTTCGGATAAGCTAATAAGTTTGTGTACAATTTCGGCCCGGTGACAAACTCCCGCTGCATTTATAGCTAAAGCTAAAATTTCTTCATCGGTGCTTTGCAAGGCTTC
Organism: Bacteroidia bacterium; assembly: GCA_016788165.1. GTDB lineage: Bacteria > Bacteroidota > Bacteroidia > AKYH767-A > OLB10 > JAEUTH01. Next base: position 30,192 of record JAEUTH010000004.1, read on the forward strand.
CATAACTTCATTACTAAAATGTGTGTTGCCCGATTGTTGTACAATAGTTAATGCAGCTATTAAAGATTGCTTACCTTGAGTAAATAAAACATGCAACTGTTTATGTGCCTCATGTTGTAAAAGTTCATTACCAAGCATGCCTTTTAAACTTGCAATTTGCCACTGCTGTTCTTTATGCCAGCTGAGTTGGGTTATGTTGTTCCTCGACAAAGCATAAATGGCTGTTATACATCGTTGCTTAAGGGCAATACTTTGGGTTGTTGCTGCAACTTGGCTTATATCAGCCAACAATTCGTGGGCATGCAAACGCTGGCTTAATTTAACCGCTTCAAACTGAACAGGCATCGCAGTATGATTTAATGCCTGTTTTAAAATTTTATACGTTGATGGCTGTAACTCCTTAATTAAACTTAAAATAACCAATGCATCATTTTCGCTGCTTTGCGGCATGCGCTGCGTTAAAAACGATAGGGTTGTTGCATCATTGATGTTGGCGTCCTTATTATTTAAATACCTGTTGTGTACAGCAATAATTAAAGCCTTTATGTATGCCTTATCTATTATTAAAATCCAACAAATAGAAAGAAACAACAAAGCTGTTAACAGGTAACATAGCAATTGCAAGTCAACAAAATGTTCCAAATCTATCATCAGATATAAAAACACTCCGCAGAAAAAAAATGCAAACGGATCCATAATGCCTTTCAGTATGTTATGCGCCCTAAGGCGTACATTTGCTTGCAATGGTTGCATTATTGCTAAAAAAACGGGAGTTTGTATTGCCGACCTTAATACATCGTTTAATATTGACAGAAGCCCAAAAACCAATAGTACTTTTAAAGTACCTACACCTGACAATTGCATTAAAAATACGGGTATAAACAACAGCGACAATAAAACAGGAGTTATTAGTAATGCCTTTGTAATACCTAAGTAATTAATAATCCGATTTGTAAAAAACAATTTAACCACAATAGCAACACCCCGGCTAAATGCCAGAAACCAACCAATATATGTAGCCAACATTGCATTATTGGTGAGCCTGTTTTTTACTTCGGCATAAAACGTAAAATTAATTACAGTAAAAGTGCTCATTATTAAAAACGATAAAATAGCCATGTGAAAAACAAGGTTATTTTGGAAAAAGTTTTTTACTATTTGTTTTAAGCTCTCGCCAGGTACCGCTTTGTTGTTCCGGTGTGCATGCGCTACCACTACATTCAGATGGCCGTACTTGTTAAGCCGGTACCAGTATCGTAGTGATATCAATACTAATATGGCGCCTACTACCAATAAGTTTTGTGCACCTAAAAAAGGAACAATTATAACTGCCGATGAATAGCCGATAAATTTTGCTGGTATATCGCCTGCACTTATTAAACCAAACAGGCGTTTGCTTTGCCTAACATCAAAAAGCAAGGATGCAAGGCCCCAAAAATCTAAACTGTTTAAAAGGTATAGTACATTATACCAAACCAACATGGCAAAGTAAAACCAAACACTTCCGGTAAAAGGCAACATGGCCCTGAATGCTAAAATGCTTAATGCAATAAATAAATTGATGTAGAGTATTAAATATTTAATTCGAAAGGCATGCTCCAACTTGCTATAAATAAAGCCGGTAATCCATAACACAAAAGCCGAAGCTATAAGCACCTTAGGTAATTCGACAATTGAAAACTTTTGCAAAAACCAGCTAAACGCTGCCGTAAAAAACAAAGCAATGCCTGCGCCCGAAAAAAATTGCTGAAAAAACAATTGTCTTACTAACCACCATTCTGTTTGGCGTACTTGTAAAAGGTTAAGCAGTTTGGTTTTCGAAATCACAAGTTTTTATACAAAAAATTTTATTGTAACGGGGGCTAATGTAGCACATTTGAAATGGTAGCACGGCCTTAATCCAATATAGGTGTTTATAAAAAAAAATGCTGTTGCTTTTGGCAACAGCATTTTACAAGCAGGTTTAAGGGTTTTAAATTTTGGTGATTTTTTTGGTGGCCAATTTTTCACCGGTTTTTATTTGCATATAATAAACTCCGGTACGTAAATCGCTTAAATCAGCGTCAACACGTAACTTACCAGGTTGCATAAAATTATTACGCAACACCACTTTTTCTAATTGTCCAACAGCATTGTAAATGTATATTTCTACATCGCTTGCGGCTTCAATACTAAACTCAACTATACATGAGTTTAATACCGGATTAGGCGACACTTTAATATCATCTGTCATACTATTATGGTCAACTGTATTGCGAACAGCAAGTTCAGCTGTACTGCCACCATTTGCAACAGGAGGAGCCGATGGCCCGATAACAGCCATACCTGATGTTGCACGTAGCGTTAATGCCTTGCTGGTGATAACAGTTTCAGTATAACTACCTTCGGCAATATCAACTACGTTACCGGCAGTAACGCCTGTAATACCTGCATTAACAGTTTTGTAAGGCCTGAAAACCGTGCCGGTTGCTGCAAAGCCGGATGGGTGGTTTTCATCAACAAAAGTTACACCGGTTGTTTTATTTACGATACCGGTTTCTGTATCATCGGCTTCGAAACTGCAACCCTGATTAGCTCCGGGCGATGCTGATGTATTACAACCTGCATTGGTATGTATGCCGCATGAATTGCGTGTGCCGTTTAATGCAACCGGACTGCCTGAGTTACCGCCTTCGGTATCAACCGTATATTGTAACGATACTCTTACTGCTGATGTATTTACTTCTGTAACAAATGGGCCTGTATGTGTTTGTTCCGTTTGGTTTTGTGCATTACGGCCACCCGATGAACCCAGCGGAACCTGATCAACTCCATAACCTGTTATACGCGTAGTTGCAGGTAAATTATCGTGTGTAACCCTAAAAAACTTATTATCAGTAAAACTATTTTTAGTGTCATACGAATCGAATGCGGTTTTGCCGGTATTAGAATTAACACCTACATTAAATACACACCAATCGTCACCAATAGTTACGTTTTGAAATACAATACTTGCATCGTTTACCGGATATTGATCAACAACTGCAGCAGCTACAGTAGTACCGTTTGATAATGATGCAGGTACATTAAATTCTAAAATATTTAAACTTGCTGGTGCATCACAACAGTGGCCGGCCGATACATAAGTTCCATTTGTAATCAACCAACCTGTACAACCTAATGGCATCATACGTCCAATTGCCTGATCACTTAATGCGGTTCGATCATCATTGGGTCCGCATTGCGATTCGGGCACGGCTTGCACACCATTACTTAAATCATCGGCAACAATAAGTTTGTAAATATGAAAACCAATTTCTTTTTCATTAGGTGCAACGTGCAGTTGTATGGTTACCATGCCACCATTAAACATGGCGGAATGATTACCCCATTCGGCTAACGATTTTGCCGTAAACATTTGTACATCGCCATCGGCACCGGAAGTTATAGTGAAATAACTGTTAGTACCCATATTTACTTCATCAAAACGTAATTGAAACCAGGCAGCCGGAGCACCTGTATAAATTGCTTTTGATGTTACTACAAACTGGCTTTCATCAAATGTTTGAACAAAGCCCGGATCGGGATTAGCTATTTTTAAATCGGGCACATAGTTGCCACTTAGTGGTCCAAGTGTTTCATCAATCATTTCGATATGATGTGGCACAACATCTTGTGCTTTTACCTGGAGCGTAATTGCCAAACTAAATGCTAACAGCCATGACCCTAATTTTTTAGTGTTGTTCATGGTTGCTTTCATTATTTTTTAAGATTATTAATTTGTTGTTGCAATTTTTCGTTTGATGCTTTTAAAGCTTTCAATTCTTCGTTTTGTTTAATTGCATAAAGTGTTAGCTCTTCAATTTTTTCCATCATGGCTTTACTCATGGCAGCAACATGTAAACCCTCGTTTTCTACTACAGTGGCTTTTTCAATGCCGGGTAAATGTTTGTTAATCTTTATGAAATCAGATACTTCTTCTAATGATTTTAAACGATAATCATCAGCAAAAACATAATCGCACCAGCCTGTTTCTAAGCGCAACTCAGTGGCTCTAACGGTACCGCATACCGATAGCTTATAAGTGCCACTTGCGGCAACTCCCATACCTATGTTACCACTGCTTAAACTCATACTCATAAAAAGGTTATTAACTGTGGCAAATTCATCGGTACTGCCCCTATACTCAAGTATGCCAAAATTATTTACCAGATTAAAGTCAAACGATCCGGTTCCTACTCGGTTTAACTTTAACCCAACACTGCCGCCACCAACACCAGATATAGTCATGTTATTACCGCTACCGCTATTTATAAACTGGGTTCCTCCTGCATTATCCAATGTAAAGTTAGATGCTGTAACTGCTAAATTGCTGGCTACGCCATTATTTAATGCACGTATCGAAACACTATCAGTTGCAATATTACGGCTGCTTGCAGTACCAATAGTAGCTTGGTCGCGCAACATTAAATTACGCCATCTTGCCCCACTATTTCCTAGATTATTTAATCCATCAGTTACCGACACAAAATCCGAATTACAACCCATAGTAAATCCACCTTCATCCGTTAAAGTTTCAATTGTGCCTATCCTTATTGCACCTGATACATTTAAATTACCATTTACATTTAACACAGTATCAACTGTGGTTACACCACCACTTGCATTAACGTTGCCCAAAACATGTAAGCGCGCTGTGGGTGCATTGGTACCAATACCCACAAAGTTATCAGCAGCATTTATCGAAATACTTGCAGCTCCTAATGCAATGTTTCTGATTGCAAAATTATTGGTACCTAAGGTACCCGTTTGCCATGTGGGGCTACCACCGGTACGGTAACTAACCGAAGATGTAGCTGCTGCATTACCACGGTCAATGATTAAATTGGCCGTACCGCCTGTTGACTTAAATGAAGCCGAGGCATTGCCTGCCGATTGCACATCTAATAAAAAGGTGGGCGCTGTTGTTCCAATACCAAGTAAACCGCCATTTGTAAGTGTCATGCGGCTTAAGTTGTTTGTAATAAAGTTAACACCAACGTTGGTGGTAGTTCCAAAGTTACCGTTGGCTCCTAAGGCATTACCGCCTACCAACCATTGTGCTTGTGCTGTACCGGCAGTACAAAGCAATGCACCTACTGCTAAATGAGTGATTGTTTTTTTCATTGTTTTTTGGTTTTGTTGTTTATGATAAATTTCAATTTGCACAAAACTAAAAGATGGATTTAAATTGTTCTTACTAAGCCGTTATAACCTTTGTTACATTTAAACAAGTAACCATTGGGTTAATAAAATTACCTGACGTATATTAAAACATACTTTTACATTATGCTAAATCACTTAGTCAACTACAATACTTTCAATATTAAGTATTGACCAGCTTATTGTAAAGATTACATTTGTTGCCACCGTAATAAGTGTACAAACTACACTTACACCATGCGCATTGAATAACCCATTTTGATTGAACCTAATTCTTATATGTCGAAAACAAAATTTACAAAAGAAACCTACCTGATGTGGTATGAACAAATGCTGCTTATGCGCAGATTTGAAGAGCGTGCCGGGCAACTTTATGGTATGCAAAAAATAAAAGGTTTTTGCCATTTGTATATCGGCCAGGAAGCATTAATGGCTGGCGCAATGAGCGTATTAAGGCCCGAAGACCCAATGATTACTGCCTATCGCGATCATGCACATGCATTGGCAAAAGGTGTTAGCGCCCGTGCCGTTATGGCCGAACTTTTTGCTAAAGCAACCGGTTGCAGTAAAGGCAAAGGTGGTAGCATGCATTTATTTAGTAAGGAACATCATTTTTATGGTGGCCATGGTATAGTGGGCGGTCAAATACCATTAGGTGCAGGTATTGCTTTTGCCGAAAAATATAAGGGTACTGATAATGTTTGTGTTTGTTATATGGGCGATGGTGCCACACGACAAGGCGCTTTACACGAAGCATTTAATATGGCCATGACTTGGAAACTACCCGTTGTTTTTATAATTGAAAACAACAATTACGCAATGGGTACATCGGTTGAACGTACAAGTAATGTTACAGAACTTTGGAAATTGGGTTTGGCTTACGATATGCCCAGCCAACCAGTTGATGGCATGACTTGCGAAGATGTACACGAAGCCATGGATAAAGCTGTAAAACATGCACGTGCAGGAAATGGCCCATCTTTGTTAGAAATAAATACCTATCGCTATAAAGGACATAGCATGAGCGACCCGGCAAAGTACCGCACCAAAGAAGAAGTTGAACGTTATAAAGCCGAAGACCCAATTGAAAAAGTTTTGAAAACACTATTGGATAAAAAATATGCTACCCAAGCCGACATTGATGTAATTATTAAACGCGTAAACGATGTGGTTGAGGATAGTGTAACTTTTGCCGAAGAGTCGCCATACCCCGATCCTTCAGAACTTTACAAAGATGTTTATGTACAGGATGACTATCCTTACATTATGGACTAATTATTAAATAAAAATTTTTATCAACTTTTAAAATATGGCCGAAATTGTACGAATGCCTAAAATGAGCGATACCATGACAGAAGGTGTGGTAGCTAAATGGCATAAAAAAGTGGGAGATGTTATAAAGTCGGGCGACCTGGTTGCCGAAATAGAAACCGATAAAGCAACCATGGAGTTTGAATCATATCAAACAGGTGTGCTTTTATATAGAGGTGTTGAAGAAGGTAAAGCCGCATCCGTAAATGGCATATTAGCAATATTAGGTAATGCAGGCGAATCGTTTGACGAATTGTTAGCTGCAGAAAAAACCAATGCAATATCTGAAACACAAATTATAACAAAAGAACCCGAACCTGCTAAAGCACCACCAACCAGCGAAGCTGCACCTATTGCACCTAAGCCTATTGCTACACCAGCAATTAAGACTACAATAAATCTTACAGGCAGTTCGGATGACGGAAGAATTAAGGCATCACCTTTGGCAAAAAAATTAGCAGCCGATAAAGGTTTAGACGTACGCCTACTAAAAGGTAGTGGCGACAATGGCCGCGTAATCAAACGGGATATTGAATGGTACAAACCGGGCAATATGGTTGAAACCAATTATTACACACAAGCTGTTACAAGCGAAAGTGCCGAAGATGTGCCGGTATCACAAATGCGCAAAACAATAGCCAAACGTTTAAGCGAAAGCAAATTTACTGCCCCACACTTTTACCTAACCATGGATGTTGATATGGAAGCAGCCATGCAAGCACGTGAAAGCATAAATAGTATAACCGGCAAAAAAATATCGTTTAACGACCTGGTTATTAAAGCTACTGCAGCATCATTGCGCCAACATCCCAAAGTAAATGCATCATGGTATAATGATTTTATCAGGTACAATAATCACATACACATTGGAGTAGCTGTTGCTGTTGACGAAGGCCTTTTAGTACCTGTGGTTCGTTTTGCCGACAGTAAAAAATTAAGTCAAATAAATTCAGAAGTAAAGGATTTTGCACAACGTGCTAAGGATAAAAAATTACAACCTGCCGATTGGGAAGGCAATACCTTTACCATTAGTAATTTGGGCATGTTTGATATTGAAGAATTTACAGCCATAATTAATCCACCCGATGCCTGTATACTGGCAGTTGGCGCCATAAAAAATATACCTGTTGTAAAAAACGGATCTGTTGTTGCAGGCCATGTAATGCGTTTAACGCTTAGCTGCGATCACCGTGTGGTTGATGGTGTTGTTGGCTCCAGGTTTTTACAAACACTTAAAGGGTTACTTGAAAACCCGGTTATACTTTTGGGACAAAGTTCCATCTGATGAAATAAAATCTTTTCTCCAAATAACACTTTTCAAAAATTATTTAATCCTCTCAAAAAATCATGAAAGAACTAAATCAACTCACAACTTATGGCGACCGTTTTATGGTTTGGCTTAACAATTTTGGACCTAAACTTTTAGGCGCTTTAATAGTTTTTGTAATCGGTATTTATGTTACCAATTTTATTACACGTATGTTTTCGCGCACCTTGTCAAACAAGGGCATTGAGGTTTCGCTGCAATCGTTTTTGGCAAGTTTGGTAAGTGGTGGTTTAAAAGTGCTTTTGCTAATTACGGTTGCCGGCATGTTGGGTTTACAAACCACATCATTTGTTGCTGTTATAGGTGCATTGGGCTTGGCCGTAGGTTTAGCGTTGCAAGGTTCGCTATCGAATTTTGCCGGTGGCGTTCTAATTTTAGTTTTTAAACCCTTTAAAGTAGGCGACTTAATTGAAAGCAACGGACAAACCGGCCATGTGCAGGAAATTCAGATTTTTAATACCATACTGCTTACACCTGAAAACAAAACCGTTATACTGGCTAATGGTGCCGTATCAAACGGTACCATAGTTAATTACAGTAAACACGGTAATATGCGCGTTGATTTAACTTTAGCCGTTACTACTGATGCTAACCTAACCCATGTACGCAAAGTTGCATTAGATACCATGGCTGCAAATGACAAAGTTTTAAAAACACCTGAAGCCAGTGTAAATGTTTTAAAAATTGGTGACGGCATGATTACTTTGGCTATCCGACCTTTTTGTACGCCTGAAAATTATTGGGACGTTTTTTTTAGTGTGCAGGAAGATCTTAAAACCGCATTTGAAAACAATAATATTGCAGGCCCTACACCTACCCGCATTATTATAAACAAATAGAAAAGAGCTGCAAAATGCAGCTCTTTTAATTTCAATCCATTTTAATTTTAGTCGTTAATTATTAATGGAGTGTATGTAAACGACTTGCCCGAAAACAAACCTTTGTCACTTAATTTTAAATCGGGAATTACTAAAAGCGCCATAAATGATAACGTCATAAAAGGTGCATGTAGCGTACACCCCATTGTTTTTATAATGCTATTAAGTTTTGAATAAATATATGCAGTATCTGTAGCATTAGCATCACTCATTAAACCGCCAATAGGTAATGGCAAACTGCTAACATGCTTGCCATCATAAACCGATAAAGCGCCTTTATGATTAATTACTGCATTAATAGCTTGCTGTATGGCATCATCGGTAACACCTACACAAATTATATTATGCGAATCGTGCGCAACCGTTGATGCAATTGCACCTACAGTTAGGTTAAAGTTTTTAATAAATGCATGTGCCACCGATGCAGTTTGGTATCGGTTAACAACTACCATTTTTAATACATCCTGCTTAACATCGCTTTGTAACAAACCATTTTGTGGCATTAAGTAAGCTTCGGTTTCATTAGTTATAAGTTGGCCTTCTAATGCTTCAATAACACGTACATTAACTTGTTGTGTTGCCTCTGTTTTTAGTTGCAAACTTTGTAAGTCAATTGCAGGGATATTAAACCTGTTAATATGCAGGTGCTTTCTATCCGGTAAATTACATACGCAATTCGAAACTACCTTTGTGCCATTAATAAAAGTTGCATGTACTTTAAAATTAATTAAGTCATCAACGATAATAAAATCGGCTGGATGCCCGGTTTGCAGCACACCTGATTTGGTTTTATAATGCAGGTGTGGATTTATACATGCGCATTGTAAAACATCAAATAAATTATAGCCCAATGCAATAGCACGTGCTACTATCAGGTTTATATGTCCTTTTATTAAATCATCAGGATGTGCATCGTCCATACAAAACATAACCTTACCTGTATGCGAAGCTATAAGTGAATGCAATTCATTAAAATTTTTGGCTGCACTTCCCTCGCGAATTAAAATATGCATACCATGCTGCAACTTATCAAGTGCTTCTTCTAAAGTAAAACATTCGTGGTCGGTACTGATGGTGGGCTTGCCTTGTCCGGCTTCTATATATTGTTTAGCTGCATTGCCTCTTAAGCCGGGAGCATGCCCGTCAATTGGTTTTTGAAATTTTAAGGCGCTTTCAATTTTTTTCATAACTACGGCATCGTTATACAACACGCCCGGGTAATTCATCATTTCGCTTAAATAAAAAATAGCATCATTTTTCAAAAGTGCTTCTATATCATTTTCATCAATGGTTGCACCTGCTGTTTCGAAATTAGTTGCAGGCACACAACTGGGCGCGCCAAAATGAAATTTCAACAGGGCATCTTTTGCATTTTCAAGCATGTAATTAATACCATCCATACCACAAACATTGGCAATTTCATGTGGGTCGCTAATGGTAGCTACGGTGCCATGCGTTAATGCTATGCGTGCAAACTCATAAGGTGTTAGCATACTACTTTCGATATGCACATGGGCATCAATAAAGCCCGGCATAACATAACCGGTTACGTCTTGGTTTATTGGTGTGATGCTTGCAATTTTATTTTCGGCTATCTCAATAGCTGCCGGATAAATTTTTCGTTCCGTTATCGAAACAAAATTTGCCTTGATAATTTGCTGGCTCATGTATAAAATTTTATTGGTTAAGCTTATATATTAATGCAACTGCGTATGCATTAGCACCTTGGTGCCTGCCAACATATCCCATTGTTTCATTGGTTGTAGCTTTAATCGAAACAGCATCAGCTTCAATGTTCATGGCTTGCGATAATACTTGTTGCATAGCCGGTATGTATGGGTTAATTTTAGGTGCCTCTAAAGCTAATGTTGCATCAATATTTCCAATTGCATACTGATGTTTTGCTAACAACTGCACAACTTCTTGGAGTAGCGTTACACTGCTTGCATCTTTATATGTCTGAGCATTGTTTGGAAAATGGAAACCAATATCGCGTAGGTTAGCCGCGCCTAATAAAGCATCGCAAATGGCATGTATCAGCACATCGGCATCTGAGTGACCCAGTAAACCAACATGATGCGGAATATCAACACCGCCAATAATTAATTTACGATTTTCGGTTAGTTGGTGTACATCATACCCAAAGCCTATTCTAAATTTTTGCATGTATTAAAATTTTATACATGCATAGTTACACATGACTGATAAAAAAACAAGTGTAACTTGATAAAGCTTAAAAACTGTAGTTATACTCAACTCCAATAATATAAGAAGTAAGCGGATTAGCTACCTGTACTTCCTTATCAATTAAAAAATAACCTGTAATGGTTTTACGCTTACTGATGTTGTAATCCGTACCAGCAGCCAATCTAACACCATCAACATGGTTACCACTGGGTTTATTCATCGGATAGTAAACTTCAAATGACAGATAGGGTGTATATTTTTTTACATCGTACTTTGCTGTTAACTTATTGCGCCAATAAATACGATTCACATCCAACTCATCGCCAAAACTTAAATAGCGTGCTTGATTTTGTACGCGGCTTCGCAAGCTTACAGTTAATTTATTGTGTTTCTGACGATAGGTAAAATCACCATAAAAGCGGTGGCGGGGCATATACTCCAAATTGAGTGTTTGTTTAAATGCCAGCCGGTAATTACCCGAAACCGCAAATGATTTATTGAGTTTATATGTTAACGACACATCGGTTAGTATGGTGCCTATCATGGTGTAGTTTTCGCGCAGTCTGATTTCCTGCGTAAGACCTAATTTAAATTTCTTATTAAGTTTTTTTTCGGCTGATAAGGTTAGCCACATACCTGCATCGTTAACTTGTGCTTGTGCAAATGGCAGCATACACAAATAAAAAAACAAGAATTTAAAAAAGGGTTTTTTTAGCTGCATCATTTTTCTATTTGGTCGTAATAATAAACTTTAAGCTCGGCTGTGTCCTTTAAAAAATCTATATATTGAATACTTACTTTATGTATATCAAGTCCGGTACGTTGCCTTAAATCCTCCATTAAAATTTCGCTGTTTTGCGATTTTATGTTTTCTATGTTTTCATAATAAACGGTTTGTACCATTTCGTTTTTAACCAACAGATTACCATCCAGAAAAAATGCGAAAGCAATAATTACGGCATTTATAAATGCGCTTTCGAAATAACTGCCTTTAATAGAAGCGGTAATCAAACCTAAAGCAATTACAATAAACAGATAGGTCATGTCTTTTTCCGAAATGTTTTCGGTTCGATATCGCAGCAATGAGAAAACGGCAAACAAACCAAAAGCAGCACCCATACTCATTTCTACTTTATTAAGCAGATAGGTAATAATAAAAATAATGATGTTAAACATAAAGAAGGTAAAGAAGAAATCCTTCTTTCTATAAATTTTATAATACACCAAACGAACCAGTACCGTTACTGAGATTATATCAATTAAAAGGCGCATAAAAAATTTATCGCCCAGCTTGTCAAATATTTCTAACTCCATGTTTTATTCTTTAAAATTTTTGAAAGGTTGTGTGCTTGCGGTTTAAAGTTGTTCTTTTTTACATTGTCGTACAGTTGATAAACACCCATGCAATATTTACTAAGCGAGGCTTCGGTTATATGCATGTTTTTTAATTGGCGGATTACAGGCGAACTGTGATCAATTTTATTCTGCTTTACTTCTACGATTACCAACTCATCAAACGATTTGGTATGGCCATTGTTTTTAAATGCTATGTGCAAATCAAAAGTTGCGCGCTCGGTTAAATCATTACTTACCAGTGTTAATCTGGTATAGTCAACGCGTACGGTTGGGTGTAATACATCGGCATTTAAGTGTGTTATCTTTTCGAAAAATGCTTTCTCTTCTCCTGTAACTGCACAACCAATTTCTTGCGTAGGTATGCGTTTTTTTATGGTGCGATTGGTATTAATTTTCTTTTTGATTTCGAAAAAACTGATAGCTGAGTCAACATATTTTCGGTAGCGTACTTTAAATCTTTTGCCAAATTTATTATGATGCATGTGATAAAAAGTACAGTTGTCGTCATCAAAATAATGCGACTCATATTTATTTTGCCTGATACCTTTTACTTCAAGCATGCGATACAATGGTTGCAAGCCTTGCAACAAAAGCGGTAACTTGGAAATATGAAAAAGGTATTTGGTATCCGTACGATCCAGTAATGCTACGGCATCCATTTCCTTTAAGTCAATGGGTATAAAGGCATCAATGGCACTTTGTAACGTTTCCATAATATTGAGTAACAATTATGAATTACAATTCAACTCTGGTTATAGTTGGAGCTGTTACTGTTGACTTGTTTTTTGTTATTTCAACGGTTTGCTTTATAACAACTTTACCACTGGGTACCGGTGCAACCAGGTTGGTATCTTCGCTATACACAAAAATGGTGTAAACGCCTTTGCGTAAATATTTAAATTCGAAAGTACCGTCAAAACTGGTACGCACTCTATCGCCTATTGCATTACCTTCTGATCCATAAATTATGTACACGTCTTCTTCGGGGGCGCCATAATCGCTATAATCCTGAACCGGAAATGAGCCGTTAAAATCGCGGGTAATAATGGTGCCTTTTATGGAAGATGTGCCGCCCTCGCCTTCTTCCTTTTCGCACGATTGCCATAAAATAGCAGTTAAAACAAGGGCTGCTGTTATAATATTTTTCATTGGGAGTATGTAAATGATTTTATTTTTAGAGGATTGTTTATTCAATGTTTGATGCTGATTAAAGTTTTTCTAATTGCGATAACTTTCGAATTGTATGATGGGTGTTTGATTTTGAAACAATGTTAGTTCAGCACTTTTAATTTCATAACGGTTTACTTGTTGTAATGCTTGAAGTACCTTTTGTTCTGTGGCACTGTGCTCACATGACCTGCGTGTGTGGGCAATGTGGCCAAACTTAATTGAGTCGCCAGTAATGGTTAACGGACCGCGCATACTATTACAACCTGTTTCGCCTGTAAACGATTTTAAATCGTTGGCAATGCTGATAGTGGCTAATTTGGTTTGTGGGTAACTTACATTACCGTTTTCATAAAATGCCGCTATTACCCAAAAACTGTTCAACTTAATTGTTTGATTGGTGTTTGAAGTAGTTGTATAAGTCGATTTCATTTCTTTTTTCGACTTGCATGCATTCGAAAAAAAAGCAGCGGTAATTAATACTACCGCTACTTGTATTTTTAAAAATTTCAAAACGGTGTGTTATAAAAATCAGAAATAATTATTGAGGCGAATAAATAAGCTTGGTAGTTTTTTTAACACCATTTGCAATTAACTCGGCAATGTAAACACCGGCCGATAGTTTGGCTTTTTCGAAATTTACATTAACAGCATATTTGCCTTTCATGGTTTTATCATGGTCATTAATTAAACTAATTGCTTCGCTGCCATTAATATTAAATATGCGTAAAGATACCTGCATATTATCAGGCAGTTCGAAAACCAGTTTTGTTTGTGCATTAAATGTACTTGGCATGGGATACAAGCCAATGCCAATATTAGTGGGCATAGCTATACCGGTTGGCGAGTATGTAAAATGTGCAATAATACTGTCGTTACCAGTAAGCGAAAAAGTAGCATTGCTTGCTGTTGGTGCCGGGCTAAATGTTTGATTGGTCGAGCTCCAGTTATTAAATACATAATTGGTGTCGGCAATGGCTTCTACCTTAGTGGCCACTCCGTTATAATATTTACCCTGCCATGGAAATTGTGTAAGTTCCAATGTATTAAACTTTATAGTGCCTGCATTTACAGGGTCGGCAGTAACTATAACGTCATAAGGGCCTGTAACGCCAAAACAATTTGCAAAACCATTGGTACCTAAATGATTGCAACGGTTACTGATAAAATTGCGCATGGTATTGGTATTAGCTAACCAGCCGGCTTTGGTACCACCCCATTTTGTGGCTTGCATAGTCATTTCGGGGTCTATTACATTGCGTGTACTGTCAAACTGCGACAGCATATTATCGCAACTAAAAACGGTGTTCCATACATCAATTTCACGGGTAATAAATAGTTGATCAAAATCAGGATTGGTGCGCAATTTATTAAGCATGGTGATATGTCCCTTCGGGTCTGAGTTTCCGGTTAAGCCTAATGGATCGCAAGGGCTGGCTGTATAAAGCGTTGATGGCAAACCGGTGTAGTTGATATAAAAGTCGAATGTAGCATCGTTATCCCATAAAATATAACTCCATTTTAATTTGGTACCGGTACTATCCATACCACGCCACCATCCGGTATTGTAATTAAGCCAATCGGTACAAACGGTAAACGTATTAACGATTACATAATCAATCAGACTCAACACCTCTAAACGATCGGTAACAAATTTGTAATTAGCCGAATCGGCCATATTATTATTCATAATAAAGTTTCTGAAGTTAGTCCAATCGGTTAAAGCCTGACCGCCACCATATTGAGCCCAGGTGCTACCCCATGTTTTAATATATTGTAAATGAAATTTATCCTGCCCATAATGTAGCTTGGTATAATCATGGTCATCCGGATTTTCGCGTAAATCGTAAACACCCCAGTATGCACCATTTAAATAAACCACACACTTCGCGCCTTCGCGTACATCTAAATTCATCTTTCCTTTTTTGGCTAAGTTTTGAATGTAGGCATCGCGCATGTGCGCACTACCGGCATTTTGCGGACTAAAGTCGGCAGGGTAATTATCATCGCCTGCAGCACGTAAAATAATGCGCTGAAATTCATCGCGGTTCGACATGCTGAACAATTGCTCTTTGATTGCCGAGTTATAACCCATTTCATCGCGCGATACAAAATCTAAACTGCGGTGGCTGTTAGCCCATGAGTCTTGTCCATGTTGGTTAAACTCACCATAAGTGCGTGCTTTACTTAGCTTTAATGTGTCAAAAAATTCGAACGATCCGAAAGGCTCCAGGTTGCCATTACCATTTGCAAGTTGCGTAAGGTTTGTACCTGTAATGGAAACAACGGGTACGGTATGCGATACATTAATAAAATAGGTGCCATATTGTATAAAGCTTGGCAAAACGCCCGGTGTTGTGGTAAACACAATTGCTTTTAAAACTTTAGTTGATGCGATGGTAACGGGCCCTGTATAAATTGTTGATGTTGCTGTTGGTAATGTTCCGTCTGTAGTGTAACGTATTGTTGCAACCGGTTCGGTGGTAGTTATGCTTACGGTTTGTGTGCTGTTATAAAAGCCGGGCGCAATATCAAAGTCGGGGCGCATGGCGTAGCGACTATAGGAAGTGGCTGTGTTATTAGAACTTGCTAATGTGGGTGTAACAAATACACTCCATGTGGCTGCCCCATTGGTTGTGCGACCATATGAGTGACCCAATTGGGTTTTTTCGGTAAGTTTTACCTGACTGATGATTATACCCGATGGATCTGATAGTGTAACTTCTTCTTTATTGCTTTTGGTTTGTGTAAGTTTAAAATTGGTGTGTACGCTGTTGCCAACTATTTCGTTGCGGCCCGAAGCCCAAATGCGCATAAATCCGTTGGCTGCAATGTTTATGGATGACGGAAATTGCCATTTCAAATTGTTTAGCGAGTCGTCACTTAAATAATATCCTTGTAAGTTTACTGCTGAAGCACCTGCATTGTATATTTCAAACCAATCGCCATAATCGCTGTGGTTATCGGCAAATTGCGAAAGGTTAGAACAGGATACTTCGTTTATGAAAAGCTGGCTTTTTACTTGATTGGCATAACCAATCAAAATGAAAATAAATAAAATTAAGTAGTGGTTTTTTTTCATTATTATTTTGAGTTTTTTGGGGAAATTATTTGTACGAAAAACTTTTTGAATTGAAAAAAAAGGCTATCGTACATTAGCGCAATGTTAATAAATTAATACATTATCGTTTCCTCATAATACATTTTTACATGGATGTGATTAAAACTGAAATAATTTATAAAAGCTATCACGGCATTGACAGTTTACCTGCATTAGAAAAAAACTTGATGTTGGCTGCCATGCAAGCTGCCCAATCGGCTTATGCACCATACAGTAGTTTTTTTGTGGGTGCGGCAGCGCAATTAGAAAACGGAACAATTGTTTTGGGTAGTAACCAGGAAAACGCTGCCTATCCAAGCAGCTTATGTGCTGAGCGTGTAGCTCTGTTTTCTGTTGGTGCGCAGCATCCTGATATCCCTGTTGTAGCTATTGCTGTTACGGCATTTATGGGTAATTTAGATAACCAGCATCCCGTAAGCCCATGTGGTGCCTGCCGGCAAGTAATGAGCGAATTTGAACACAGGTATGGCAAGCCCGTAAAAATGATAATGATGGCAAGCCCAAATCAAATTATCGTATTGGAGAGTGTAAAACAATTACTGCCCTTTACTTTTAATAGCGACAGTATGAAAAGTACATAACTTACTTGCTGTCGTTTCTTAAGGCTTGCATTATTTGTGTAGCAAAAACAAAGTCAATAACAGTTTTATCTTTCACGCTGAGCAATTCAGTGTTGGTGCCTTGCCATTGTAATTTACCTTTATGTAAAAACACAATACGTTCGCCCATTTCGATAACAGAGTTCATATCATGTGTATTGATTATGGTAGTCATATTATACTCTTGCGTAATTTCAACTATAAGCTTATCAATTACGATAGAGGTTACCGGGTCGAGCCCTGAGTTGGGCTCATCACAAAACAAATATTTGGGATTGTTTGCTATTGCACGTGCAATGGCTACGCGTTTTTTCATGCCACCACTAATTTCGCTTGGATAAAGCTTGTTTGCATTTTCGAGCTTAACTCTTTTAATACATTCGTTGGCACGATGCAGGCGTTGCGCTGCTGTCATATCGGTAAACATCTTTAATGGGAAAGCCACATTTTGTTCGACCGTAAGCGAGTCGAATAATGCACTGCCTTGAAACAACATGCCAATATCCTGACGCACTTCCTTTTTTTCTTCTTTATTCATGGCAATAAAATCGCGCCCATCATACATAACCGATCCGCTATCAGGTTTAAATAAACCTACAATACATTTTTGGAAAACAGTTTTACCACTGCCACTACCACCAATAATTAAGTTTACTTTTCCCTTTTCGAAAACGCAACTTACACCTTGTAGTACCGTTTTATGCTCAAAACTTTTTATCAGATTTTTTACTTCTATCATATTGCTTGTTTTAAGCCAGAAATAGCATGGTAAGTATATAGTCGAACAATAAAATTAAAATATTGCTGTACACAACTGCTTTAGTGCTTGCTTTGCCCACCTCTAAAGAACCACCATCAGTAAAATAACCATGATAGGCCGACACTGAAGTTATGATATAAGCAAAAGTTACTGTTTTTACCAAAGCAAAAAATACGTTGAAAGGTAAAAACGAATCCTGTATTCCTTTTAAATAATCGGCCGAAGGAACAACGCCTGTTAAATCGCCTGCTATCCAACCACCAAACACACCCATAAACATACTGAGTATTACAACAAATGGTAATATAAAAATAGCGGCAAAAATTTTTGGAAACACTAAAAAACTTGCCGAATTAATACCCATAATCTCTAATGCATCAATTTGCTCGGTTACACGCATGGTACCAATCTCGCCCGAAATGCTTGAGCCAATTTTACCTGCAAGTACCATCATAATAATAGTAGGGCTAAATTCAATAATAATTGAATCGCGGGCTACAATGCCAATAGCGCTTAATGGTACAGCGGGGCTAACCAAATTATAAGCACTTTGTATGGTAATAACAGCACCCATAAAAATGGAGTTTATGGCCACTATTACCAATGAACCGAAACCCATTGATTCCATTTCGACCAACACCTGTTGCCAAAACACAGGCCACTTTTCGGGCCGTGTAAATAAGTCTTTTACAAAAAGCCAATACCGGCCTATTTCAAATATGTGTTTCACAATTTATACTTGCTGTTTAAGTTTATATGCTTACCAGGTAAGCGGGCTAAAGTACATTTACAATTTTGTAATTTATATTTTTGAAAAAAAATTGGCATGTCAATTAAATATAAAATAGTTAGAGTAATTATTTTTGGCACTTTACTAAGCTGCACAAAGTGTGCTGTTTTTAAGAAAAAATGTGATTGTCCGAAATTTGGAAGCACGCAAACCTTACATAATAAACACATTTAAATTGTATAAAGTAGTTCTATTTATGGTATAACCTATTTAATAAATACCAATCGTATGGAAAGTTTAAGCAAAAACTGGATTACCGAAAAGTATGTGGATTTTGAATTAAAAAAATACATGCTGTTAGGTTATTTACAACACGTTAGCAAACATTTTGATGCCATAAAATTATACCCGCATTTAAGCGAGTTGATAATGCATTACAAAAATGTGGTCGAGCTAAAAGACAATAAAAATGCCCTGTATGAAAGTTTTTCAGAACGGCTGCTGGGTGCCGATATTAAAGAGTTTAAATTGTTGTATGAAAAAATTTTACACGATGAGCCTTTAATGAAAGAGCTTGAAAGCATAATTGATTTTTCGATACCTCAATTTGAAAAACATATGCAAGCCGGCAAAAAAGTTTACGACTTTATTGAAGCGCAAATTAAATTTTTACCCGTAGGTATTATTCCGTTGCACATGAGCGAAGGTTATATTTTTTTACGCAATGGCCGCGAAACCGAAATGCGTGTTTACAATTATCAAATAACCATTTTCGAATCGGCTGACGAAAAATACAGAAGCATTCATACTACATTTGTTAGCAGCTACCACAAGCATTTTGCAAACACCTACGAAAGCATAAAGCGTGATATAATAAAACAGCATACTGAAATGCCCAATCCGGCTACGTACGTATTTGAATCTGATTTAAACATACCCTTAGAACCCACTTACCTGCCCATTGTAAAGCGTATGCTGGTAAAGCATGTTTGCAGTAATTAAAAGCATGTCTATTACCAAGGTTTACAAACAACCACTTTTTAGTTGGTTAATTTTATTAGCGCTGCCGGTTTATATTTTAACGGTGCTAAACAACATCGGATATTTTTATGCTGATGAGCATTACCAAATTATTGAGTTCGCATTGCACATATTGGGCAAAGTCCCCGACCAATTGTTAGCATGGGAGTATAAGTATGGCTTACGTAACGGGGTTCTGCCTTTAATAGCATCGGGCCTGATATATTTGTGTGAGGTGGCCGGTATTGACAACCCATTTAGCCAAGCTTTGTTGCTTAGAGCCATAGGCGCAATTGTATTTGTAACTACTACTATATATGTGGCTGTTAAAAATTACAGCCCTGCCAACAAAACACAAACCATTGGTATTATGGGGCTAACGTGGTTGCTTTGGTTTATGCCCATGCTTGCCCGTTTTAGTTCCGAAAATTTTGCCGCATGTCTATTGGTTATTTTAGTCACTTTGCTTGAGAATAAAAAAACAAGATGGTATATATTAACTGTAACAGCAGTATTAATCTGCATTCGTTATCAAACAATAATTGTTGTGCTAACAATATGGTTACACAGTTGGCTTATCGTAAGAAAAAACGTTTGGCCACTCATAGCCGGTGTGTTTGCCGCTTTGATTGTGGATGTAATTGCAGGCTATTTTTTATATCACAAAGCTATTTGCCCCTTTTTTAATTATGCATTAATGACTATTGGCGGAACCGGACCAAATTTTGGCGAACAACCTTTTTACTTTTATATAACAAACGTTTGTAAACTGGCCGGATATCCTTTAGGTATAACCATTTGGATTGCATGCGCATATTATATAATTACCAAACCTAAAGATTTAATCAGTTGGATTACGGTTGTTTTTTTATTGGTACATACTGTTATGCCTCATAAGGAAATTCGATTTTTATTTCCATTAATTTTACTATTACCGTATATGTTGTGGCATCTCTTTTATAAAGCTTATTTCTATTTAACAAAAAAAGTATTTGCCTTTTTAATTTTCACCATCGCTATATTTAATCTGGCACTTTTAATCTGCAATTGTTTTTTACCTGCATGCAGCCCGGTAGCATTAATAAATATGATTAACAAGCAAACCATGCCGCAACATTTGCTATATCTGCCCTACTGCAATCCATACAATCCGTTTGAAAGTTTGCCTATGCAATTTTATGCAAACAGTGGAGTGCAAAAAATTAAAATCAATCAAATGGCTGACATGGCGCTGCAAACCAAAAGCAATTGCTTATTAAGCATTACACAAACACAATATGAAAACAATGCCGGTTTTTTAAAAGCAATGGGTTTTAAACGCTATGATAGTGCTTATCCGGTAATGCTGGTAAAATACAATTGTGGTATTTGGTTGCATGGCGATAATAATTTAATGCTACTTAAAAAGTCGGATTATAATAAATAAACCTATGGACAGGCATGCAATATTAAAAGAGGTTTATTACGAAATTTCGCATAGCAGCAGGGCCGGTGGCCAAAACGTAAACAAGGTAGCTACCAAGGTTACACTTTGTTTTAATGTGGCGCAAACAGTTTTGTTTACAACAGAATAAAAAGAGGCAATAAGAATAAAAGCCAAGTCGAAGATAAATGCAACTGGCATTTTACGAATCACATCACAAACAGAACGCAGCCAACTTGGAAACAAAACAAAAGCTATCGAAAAATTTTTAAACTTTCTACAAAAGGCTATCACACCAAAAAACAAACGTATTGCCACAAAACCAACCAGGGCATCGGCAGCAAAACGAAGTGATGATAAAAAGCTATTAAGCCACAAAAAAAAGTTGCGGAAGTCTGTTGCAGATTAAGCGCTAAAAAATTACTTGAAGCCTATTATCTTACGCACTTCGGTAATAGTTTTATTGGCACTTGCCGCAGCCTTCTCCTTACCCATTGCTATTACTTTTGTTACATAATCATCATTCTGTTTTAGGTCGCTAATTTTTTGTGCAAGCGGATTAATAAACAGCACCATATCTTCAGCCAGTTGCTTTTTCAAATCGCCATAACGTATGGTCATATTGTTATACTGTTCATCAAAGTAGTTTACCGTATCCTTAGCCGACACCAGGTTCATTAAAGCAAAAATATTTTTTATGGCATCCGGTTTAGGTTGATTCAATTGCGTAGGCCCGCTATCCGTTACAGCCCGCATAATTTTTTTGCGAATGGTTTTATCATCATCACATAAAAACAATGCATTGCCCTCACCTTCTGATTTGCCCATTTTACCGCTACCATCTAAACCGGGTACTTTAACCAACTCCGTACCGAAATTAAAAGCCTGGGGCTCCGGAAAATAATCAACATTATACAATCGGTTAAAACGATTTCCAAAAGTGCGCATCATTTCTAAATGCTGCTCCTGATCTTTGCCCACGGGCACTTTAGCACCTTTATGAATTAAAACATCGGCTGCCATTAATGTAGGATAGGTAAGTAAGCCGGCATTTATATTATCAGGGTGTTTGCGCGCTTTGTCTTTAAAAGTTGTTACACGCTCTAACTCGCCTAAATAAGCAAGCATGTTTAAGAACAAATATAATTCAGCCGTTTGTGGTATATCACTTTGCAAATAAAGTGTACATATTTCGGGGTCTAAACCACATGCAAGATATTCGATTATAACCTGCCTTTCATTAGCCAATAAATCAACAGGGTTTGGATGTGTAGTAAGCGAATGATAATCGGCAACAAAGAAAAAGCATGGATGCTGGTGTTGCATTTTTATAAAATTTGCAACAGCACCAAAGTAATTACCAAGATGTAAATTGCCCGTACTTCTTATACCACTAACTACTATATCTTTCATGCTATTACAATATTTTATTTAAAATCTGCGAGGCGAAAATATAATTATGCATCAATAATAAACCAATGTGCTTTGGATATTTTATAATTACCTAAGGCAATTATTTGTTCATTTGAAACTACTTAACAGCAACAACTTTTATGCAAACAATTAAAATCATAGCCGGTAATATTTGGCGTTGTTGGTTTTTTTTTAATGCCGTGCTGATTTTTTTTCTGCTATATCCATTCGTAGTTTTTTATATCAGAAAACCGACAGGTTACCCGATGGTTTTTAAACTTAAAAAAATTTGGGCCGGTTATACTTTGTTTGTTTCAGGTATTAATTGTATAGTGGTGCAACCGGTTAAATTGGATAAAAACCTCGCATATATTTTTTGTCCCAATCATGCAAGCGTGCTTGATATTTTTATTTCATATAAAGCAATACCACAATATTTTCATTTTATGGGAAAGGCCGAATTAAAACGGATACCATTTTTTCGTATTTTTTTTAAGGACATGAATATTGCCGTTGATCGCGATAGTATAAAGGCATCCTATGGGGCGTATGCAAGGGCAGAGTCCGATTTAAAAAAAGGTATTAGTCTGGGTATTTTTGCTGAAGGTACCATACCTGCATGTACACCACGTTTAGGCGGTTTTAAAAATGGAGCATTTAAACTTGCCATCGAAAATGAGGTGGCCATTGTACCCGTTACATTTGTAAACACCTGGAAAATATTGCCCGATGTTAACCGTAAATTCGGTGGCAGGCCCGGTACGGTAACCGTACATATTCATAAACCAATAAGCACACAAACAATTGCATTAAACCGGTTACCCGAATTGCGCGATGCCGTTCGTAATAAGATACAAGAACCATTACGCCCCTATTACATTATGTAAAAGATATGTTTTGCTTTTACAACCCTTAGTGTACTTTTGACACTTAATTAATACCATACATTTAATTAATGCCCCGCAAAATTTTAAAAATCAATTACGATGATGAATTAAATTTTTCATTAATGGGTATGGCTACCGGGCTTAAAGACTATCGGCTTGCTTTTGAAATGAATAAAGCCTTGGAAATTGATTTACAACGTGCAGCCGACCATATTTTAATTGTAGGTAAAAACAATTCGCAAATTCGATACAATCGGTTTCAGTATTTTGATTCAATAGGTTTAACTTACACTTTAATCAGCAATAAAAATCAAAGCAGCTTGATGTTACCTGAATTGCAGATGATAGACTACTTATTGCTATTAGAACCACCTGACGAAAACACAGCCAAAGAAATAATCATATCACTAAAAAAAATAAAGACCATACAAGCCGTATTTAAATTTGAAATTAAGGATTTAAAATCACGTCAAAATTTATTGAGCGAAACCGCTGACTAAAAAACAAGAGCTGATAAATACTATCAGAAATCAATCAATTAAAAAACATGAAATTTAATAGAACCAAAATAGTGGCCACCATCGGCCCTGCATCGCAAAGTGCCGAAGTACTTGAAAACATGATTGATGCCGGTATGAATGTTTGCCGCATAAATGCTTCGCACGGCAGTCATGAACAGCAACAATTAATAATAGACACGCTGCGGAATTTAAACGCAAAAAAAAATGTACATACTGCATTGCTTTATGATTTGCAAGGCCCCAAATTACGTATTGGCGATATGCGCGATGGTGGTGTAATTATAAAAGAAGGTGATGAGATAATATTAACAACCAACGATTGTATTGGTGATGAAAAACGTGTTTTTATTAAGTATGCATCCTTTGTTAAAGATGTAAAAAAACATGATACCATTTTAGTAGATGATGGTAAAATAGAATTAGAAGCTATACAAAGCAATGGCATTGATGAAGTTGTAACCAAAGTAAAATTTGGTGGTATGTTATCATCACGCAAGGGCGTTAACCTACCCAATACACGTATTACACTTCCATCGCTTACCGAAAAAGATAAAGCTGATTTAGAGTTTGCATTGGCTAACAATATTGATTGGATTGGACTGTCTTTTGTTAGGTCGGCAAAAGATATAGAAGCACTAAAAAGTATTATCAAATATAAAAACAGTCCCATGCGCGTGGTTGCGAAAATTGAAAAACCCGAAGCGTTAAAAGACCTGGATAATATAATTTCATCGGCAGATGGTGTAATGGTTGCACGAGGCGATTTAGGTGTTGAAATTCCGATGGAGCAAGTACCGCTGATTCAAAAAACCATTTTGAATAAATGTATTGCCAAATCAAAACCGGTAATTATTGCAACGCAAATGATGGAAAGTATGATTACCAGCCAACGACCTACGCGTGCCGAAGTAAATGATGTTGCTAACTCGGTAATGGATGGCGCTGATGCAGTAATGCTTAGTGCCGAAACCAGTGTCGGAAAAGACCCTGCCAATGTGGTGCAAAGTATGTGGAAAATTGTGCATGCCGTACAAAACAGTGCAAGCATTTATAACCGCATGCAATTACCCGATAAGCACTCTTCGGCATTTGTAACCGAATCAACTATTTATAATGCATGTCAGATGGTTAAACAAACCGATGCCAAAGCAATTATTACCATGACACATTCGGGCTACAGTGCTTTAAAAATTGCAAGCCAGCGCCCCGAAGCCGACATTATTGTATTTACCGATAATAAAACTCTTTTAACCCAGCTTAATTTAGTATGGGGTGTGCGTGGCTTTTTTTACGATAAGTATGAAAATACCGATGTAAATATTAATGATGTAAAAGACATAATAAAAAAAGAAGGTATCGTAAAACCGGGCGACTGTATTATACATGTATTTAGTACCCCCTTACATGAAAGAGGCCGTTCGAACACAGTAAAACTAAATGTGATTGACTAAAAGGAAAAGAGGCTGTAAAAAAATTACAGCCTCTTTTCCTTTTTACTTATCCCATGATGATAAATCGCGGTTTATCATTCGAGCAAAAGCTTCATTATGCTTTTTATAATATGTTACCAAACTTGCCCTGGTAACAGCTTCCATTTTAGGTGGTGTAAAATTTTGTGTATTTAAATTACGCAATTTAATACGGGCAGATGATAGCATTGATAAGGGTAATATGGTTCGTAAGGTTCGTTTAATAAAATTATCGCCCGATAAATAGTTGGACAACATAGGTATTTTCGACTTGGCCGATTCGCGGTAACGCTTTCCTAAATTTGGCACAAAGCTGTTATCCAAGCCTGAAAACTCAAACAGTTCCTTTATAACCGCGGCCATATTGTTTTGCAAATCTTCTTGCAATAAAACTTTTACCTGGCTTTTATCAAAGTACCTATACAGTAACTGTAACTGCTCGGCATAATGCCCGCGTCCTTTATAATCAATTATACCTCGGGTTAAATAATTATCGGCACGGTTAATATCGCTATCAATGGCATCTTCGAAAGTAGTCATTGTTTCATGTCCTTGCAATTTTGCAAACCAGTAAGCTGAATAGGCTCTATCAATAGGGTTCCGAAAAACCAAAATCATTTTTACGGCCGGATTGTGTTCCTTTAGCCGTTTCATACTTTCTTCAAAATAGATTATACCGGCACTTTTAGCTAATACTTTTTTGGCCACATCGTAATTGTTGCCAAAATGTAATTCATATTGGTGGTTATAACCACTTTGCCATTCATCATCTAATATAAAATAAGTAAACTCCTTTACCGGATTCGAAATCACGTCAGGGTGTTCGCTCATATAACGCAAAAGTGATGAGGTAGCTGCCTTTTGAACACCGCCTATCATTATTGATACAGGTTGGGGGGTGGGAGTGGGTATCATTTAAAGGGCCAATAGTAGGTTTTGATGTTAAACTTCTTTTGAATGTAGATAAGTGAAATAATATTCCATGATGACATAAATATCATAGAACAAATTGCTGAGCCCATTAACCCAAACATGGGAATAAACACAAAGCATGCAACAACGTTTAGAAGTGTAGAAACCAATAAAATATTTTGAAACGACTTGTGATGGCCCGTCATATTTAAGAAACTGCCACAGGAGCCACTAAAAATATTAAAAAACTGTCCAATCATATTAAACAATAAAATGTCGGCAGCCTGTTCAAATTCCTCGCCAAAAAGCCCTAAAATAAATTTACGAAAAACAATAATTACAAAAAATAGTGGTAACGAAGCCAGGAAATTAATTTTTGAAGTTTGCCGCGCGGCTTTGCCTAATTCTTTCAAATTACCCTGTGCCCATAATTCGGCAAACTTGGGTGCAGCAACACCATTAACCGATAACAGTATAAACCCGCAAACCGTTGTAATTTGAACTACCACTTTATAAATTCCTACATCCACTTCGGAACCATACCTTCCTAAAAACAAAGTATTTATCCAGCCCGACATCAGTATCAGCGAACTGCTTAACATCATGGGCAATGAATGCATTACAATATCGCGCTTGCTGTAGTCGGTAGCTTCGGTATCGGTATTACGCTTTATATACTTAAATATTAAATAGGTACTGCTTACGGCTAAAATGGCCAAACTCAATCCAAAAGCTATATTAGGCAAATAATCGCTGATAGGCTGTAATAGCGCTGTATCTTTAAATAAGGTAAGGATTGACAGTATTACACATGCATATAAAAAGTAAGAAACATTTCTGCTATAGTTGTAAAGTTTTAATTGTTTAAAACCGCGGTAACTTTCGGAGTTAATAAAACGAATGCTCATAGGCACAATGGCAAACGAAATAATTCTGAACTCGGTAGCTAAATGCGGTTTTTTAAAAACGTTTAATGCAAACCAGTCGGCACCAAAAAACAATATGGCTGTTGTTACAATACCAATTGGTATAGAAACGCTTAAAACCTTTCGATATACATTTAAAACTGTTGGCCATTTATTTAATGCAATGTTTGATGCAAATAGTTTAACAATGGATGTATCCATGCCCAAACGGCTGAAAATGGTAAACATATTGAGCACCACTTGCGATAATGCAAATTTACCTAACACCACTGCACCATACATGTGTGAAATAATAAATGTGTAAGCATAGCTAACAAACATGCCCAACACACGCATAAAAAAAGAAGCAGCACTACCAGTAGCCAGCTCTCGAAAACTCTTATCTTTAAACTGACGCTGAAACTTTTTTTGAATTAAATCTAACATGCTAACTTGAATACAGCTATGGAAAAGTTATACGGATTTTTAGGTTTTAATTACTCGAAACCACAAACCAGGGATTTAACAGATTTTCCTTATTGTAAACCATTGGTTTTTTAGTGTGATAATCAATAACCGTACATCCGGCTACCTCTGCAATAGCCTGGCCTGCTGCTGTATCCCACTCCATTGTGGGTGCTAAACGTGGATAAATATTTGCTGCACCTTCAGCCACCAAACATAATTTCAATGAGCTTCCTTTTGATATTAAATCTACGGTGCCATGTTGTTTGCGCAAAGCATCAATCAGTTCATCAGTTTCAGGTGTGTTATGCGAGCGGCTGGCTACAGCCGTAAAGGTTGTTGGCTTATTTGCAGCACTTAACATGCGTGATGCTGCTTGCAGCGATTCTAAAAAATCAGATCCAGCATTCAGATTATCCATAAGATTTACATCTTCACATTTATATGACCCTATACCTTGTGCAGCAAAATATAATTGATTTAAAACAGGTACATAAATCACTCCCAATATTGCCACCTGATCTTTTATCAATGCAATGTTAACCGTAAACTCTCCATTACGTTTTATAAACTCTTTGGTACCATCAAGCGGATCTACCAACCAATATTGTTTCCAGGCGGCTCGTTCACTATAATCCATGTGTTTGCCTTCTTCGCTCAACACTTGAACACCCGTATTTTTTAGGTACTCCATAATTTTCAGGTGCGAGCGTTTGTCTGCCAGTGTTAAGGGCGATTTATCGTCTTTAACTTCAACTGTAATGGGCTGTGCATATACGTCTAATATTTCTTTTCCGGCAGCAATTGATGCTGTAATTGCTGTTTGAAGCAAACTCTTTAATTCCATGCTAATAGTACCTTTTTATGGGTGTATTTATTTTTTGAGGCGGCAAATATGAAAAAATTAAAACGAAAATTTAGTGTCAGCCTATGTATTTAAGCAATATTGTCAATGGCTTGTATTTCGTTGGTTCATCAGTAAAAAAATCAGCTATAAATTATTACTATGCATATTATCAAATATTAAAAGCATCAACAATCCACCTATCTCTTATAAATGTTATTGCCTCATTCTATTCATTGTGCTGCCACTCGATTGTACCGTGGTAAAACCTTTATATATTGTGCATCCTAATTATACTATTACCCTTAAGATGAAAAAACTGATTTTTACAGCTTACTTATTGCTTCTGTTTTTCAATAGTTATTCGCAATGTAATACCAACACCAGCCCGGGCAACTCTTCGGCTACAGGTTGTGTTTGTAAGGATGGCTCGCAACAATGCGATTTGTTGCCGGACTTAAAAATAGGGCCGCCACCATTTTATGATAGCGGCACATTTGGTATCATAGAATACGCGCAAAGTGGAAATATTGATCCGGCAGACAATGGAAAACTTAAAGTTACCGTAAGTACACCTAATATCGGACATGGCGCTTTGGAGATACATGCAACACAGATTTTTGTTTGTGATACGGATACTTTTTTTGGTACACCACCTGCTCAATGTGCTAATGGAACTTTTCCACGCATCCTAATTAATCAACGCATTTATCATAAAAACAACAATACGATGTCGTTTTATGATGTACCGGCTGGCACCATGACGTACCACCCTACGCATGGCCACATGCATGTTGACGATTGGGGCACCTATACTTTACGAACTGCTACAAGCAACCCCGACCCTATGACTTGGCCCATTGTTGGCGCTGGTGCCAAGCTGGCTTTTTGTGTAATGGATTACGGCACTTGTGATGATTATCCCAATCATTGCCAAAACGACCAAGGCATAACCTTAAACAATATTGACTTTCCAAACTTTGGATTAGGTGGTGGTATTTTTGCCTGCGACCCGCAAGTACAAGGCATTTCATCGGGTTTTACAGATATTTATTGGACTTCGTTAGAAGGTATGCATGTTAACATTCCGCCTTGCTTACCAAATGGCACTTATTGGTTGGTATGTAAACTCGATCCGAATAACAATTTTATTGAAGAAAATGAAAACAATAATGTTTTTGCCATTCAATACACACTTACCAAACAAGACGGTGTAGCCAGTATTAATAACCTGGGTAATACACCTTATTTGTGCCCGGGCAATAGTGTAGTGCTTAGTGCTAGCGATAACGGCAGCAGTTACATGTGGTCAAGTGGTCAAACCACACAAAATATTTCAGTTAACTTACCGGGGGTATATACCGTAAGTTATACAAGCGCTTGTGGCAATACCAGTACAGCTTCTTATAATTTACAAGCATTATCATTAGCAACACCTGCTGTCAATAATGTTAATTTGCCAGTGCCGGGCACAGCTACACTTACGGCTAATGGCCAACACGTTATAAAGTGGTATGATGATGCAATGGCGACCAATTTAGTGCATGTTGGCAACACGTTTACTACGCCATTTCTAAACAATAATACAGCCTATTATGCGGCCGATGTATTTTTAGCACCAGGCCAATCGGGCTTTGTTGGGCCTGCAAATAATACTGTTGGTGCATCGGCATTAAACAATAGTAACCAACGCTATCTGGTTTTTTCGGCATATAAACCATGTAAGATAAATTTTGTTACCGCATACGCAGGCAACCCGGGCAACAGAACCATTGAGTTACGCGATGCAAATGGCAATGTACTTCAATCAAAAACCTTTAGCCTTACTACTGGTGCCAACCTTTTAAACCTTGATTTTACGGTTAACCCCGGAGTTAATTATCAATTGGGTTTATCGGCTACTTCTATTGCCGATTTGCATCGAAACAGCAGTGGTATAACATATCCCTACCAATTAAACAATTTACTGGATATCACAGGCTCATCAGCCGGCAGTGCGTATTATTACTTCTTCTATAACTGGCAAGTATCAGAACCCGACTTTGAATGCAGCAGTCCGCTTGCAGTTGGCCAAGTTACTATTGGCCCAGTAGGAATTAATGACTTCGATTTTGAACGAACCATTCAGGTATTTCCCAACCCTACAAACAATATGGTACAAGTTGCATTTGCAGTAAATGAATTTACCGAAGCTAAAATTATAGTATCAGATATTACCGGTAAACAGGTGTATAGTTATAGTAACAATCAAAAGGCCGGTGTTTTTAATCACCATTTAAATTTAAGCAAACTGCTTGCCGGTGTATATCAACTTTCTATTTACGTAAATAACAAACCATACCATCAAAAACTAATTAAGTACTAATACCCCACATGGATATTGAGTGGATCCGCATTTATTGTTTGCAAAAACAAGCGGTAACAGAGTGCTTGCCTTTTGACGAAAACACCCTGGTTTTTAAAGTAATGGATAAAATGTTTTTGCTGCTCGACTTAAATGGTAACACTTTTAATACAAAATGTAATCCTGAATATGCAATAGAGCTGAGAGATACGTATGAAGCCATAACCCCCGGTTACCATATGAATAAAAAATATTGGAACACCATTGTGTATAGCGAATTGCCCAACAACATTGTCCTCGCCTTGATTGATCATTCCTACAATGAAGTAGTTGCAGGCTTTACTAAGAAACAAAAACTGGCCCTGAACCACCATTAAAATGAAATTTTAATGATAAACAGTTATTTGTTAGTGAATAAATGTGAAGCACTTACAATGAAATAAAAATGTTACCGTTATTTGCATCAGAAAGTAAGGATTAGGGGTAATAATTATTTTCATGAAAACCGGATAAGGCCTTTGCCACCGGTTTTTTTTATGCCTTTACAGTTTTATTTTTAATAAAACAACGCAATAAAAAAGCCCCACTTGGATAACCAAGTGGGGCTTTTATTATAAATCTTTTATTGATTACGCCTGTGCTTCTATTGAAACGTAAGAGCGATCGTCTGCCTTTTTGCGGAACACAACTTTACCATCTGCCAAAGCAAATAAAGTATGGTCTTTTCCGATACCAACATTTTGACCTGGGTAATGTTTTGTACCACGCTGACGAACAATGATATTACCGGCTATTGCCAATTGACCACCATATATTTTAACGCCTAAACGTTTACTATGCGATTCGCGACCGTTTTTCGAACTACCGACACCTTTCTTATGAGCCATTTTCTGAGTTTTTAAAAATTAGAGATTGATTAAAATTAAATTGAAATGCTTTCAATTTGAATTTTTGTGAATTGCTGACGGTGACCATTTAATTTTTGGTAACCTTTTCTGCGTTTCTTTTTAAATACCAATACCTTATCGCCTTTGGCGTGATTAAGCACTTTGGCAATAACTTTTGCACCACTTACAGTAGGCGCGCCAACTTTAACAGAACCATCGTTATCAACAAGTAAAACCTCGTTAAATTCAACATTGGCTCCTGCTGCTGCATCCAGGCGGTGAACAAACAAACTTTGATTGTTCTGCACTTTAAATTGTTGGCCTGCAATGTTTACAATTGCGTACATGAGTTTTGTGTTTTAATTAAAGAACCATTTTTTGGGTCGGCAAAAGTATTAAAATGATTAACTAAAACAACAGTTATATGTTTTAAAGTTCGTAAATGTTAATGAAGCACCACTAACAAATAACCCGTAAATAATAAAATAGTTGCAACCAAAGCATCAGCCTACCCACTAAATTTTACTTTTGCAGCCCTTTAAAAAGAAAGTAAACAAGGCCAATAATGATTAATAAAAAACTTGCCATGCTGCTAACCAGCATGCTTACCTATACAGGTTCAATGGCGCAATCTGTATTTCAAAAAACTTACACGCAAGGTATTAACACCGAATTCACACAGATTATCAATACATCTGATGGAGGCTTTGCAAATATTGGTTCATTTAATAACTCCAATGATGATATTTGCTTAGTTAAAACTGACGCTATTGGCAATGTACAGTTTACTACCACTTTAACAAGCCCAACCTTAGAAAACGCAAAAGGCGTTATTCAAACAAACAGCGGAGATTATATAATTTGTGGTAACATTACCATTAACAATACGAATGCTATTTACCTGGCAGCCATTAATGCTTCCGGTAGTTTATTATGGCAAAAATATTATGATGCCGGCAAAACAGATGTTGCAAACAGTATAAAATTGGCAGCAAATGGCGATTTTATAATTGCAGGTTATACTACCTCAGTTGGTATTGCTTATCCTAAAGGTTTATTAATGCGTACCGATGCTGCCGGAAACCTTTTATGGTCGAAAGCTTACACACAAATACACACTCAAACATTTAATAAAGTTATCGAAGCAAGTGACGGAAGTCTTATTGCTGTGGGTAGCCAAGTTGCTTTCGGAAATACCGACTACGATTGGGTTGTTTTGCATACCGATAGTGCAGGCACATTAATTTGGAACTATACCTATGGTGATTTAAGCGATGAAGAAGCTTATGATATAATACAGGTTGGTGGATATTATTATGTTACCGGTTATACTGCATCGGCAGGTGCCGGTAGTCGCGATATGTTTGTGATGCAATTAGGTTTGGCAGGTAATATTTTAGGCGGTACGGTAATTGGTACTGAAAAAAGCGAAACTGCTTTTAATATCCACTATTACGATAATACATCGTTGGCTATAACCGGAGTTTCGGAAATTACCAGTGCAGCCGGTAATAAAGAAGTTGGAACCATACTTCGTACTGACTTCTTATTAAATCCCTATCAGGCTACCTATTTGGGTGATTCAAATGCGGTTTTTAATCCCATATCTTCTGTTGTTAACGCAACAGGTAAAATAGCATTAAGTGGAAAATACAAAGCACCCGGCAATACCAACTTCGAAGGGTTACTGATGCAAAACAATTTGGCTTACAGTGCAGCATGTAACGAACTATATCCTACAATTTTAACTTCAAACTATATTCCAAACCATAATGCACAAACCACTGAATTATTGGTAACTTTTGCCACACAGGCTGCAAATTTAGTTGCCAACAATCCAACCATCACACTCAATACGTTGTGTTTCAGTACAGGATTAGAAAATAAAAACAAGCATTTGGTTGGCTATCCAAATCCGGCAACTGATTTTATAAATTTAGATGCAATTTGGCATGGATCTTCAATTCAAATCAGTAATTTGCAAGGAAAGCTTAGTATAGAAGCAACTTTATCAAACGATTATAAAATTGATGTAAAATCGCTACAGCCCGGTCTTTATATAGCAACAATAAATAAATACCAAGAGCAATTTCGATTCAAATTTGTAAAACAATAAAAATGCAACCCGCATGAAAAAACAATTCTTTGTAATAATGTTGCCTTTCCTAATAGGAAGTGCATGTGCGCAAACTTTAACCCCTGAAATTTTAATGTCGCTTAAACGGGTTAACGAACCACGTTTATCGCCCGATGGCAGCAAAATTTTATACCAGGTTCGTACTATGGATGTAGGTGCAAATACGGGCAATACCGATATTTATATTATGGATGCCGATGGAAAAAATGTAAAACCATTGGCAAACACCGCTACAAATGAAACCTCGGCAAAATGGATTGAACAAGGCAATAAAATTGCTTACCTAACCGAAACCGGAGGCGAAACACAACTTTTCGAGATGTTACCCGATGGTGGCAATAAAACACAGGTTACGGCCCATAAAGGCGGCATAACCAATTACGGATACTCGAAACAAGGCAATTATTTTTGGTTTAGTGCCGATGTTAAATTGGAACAAAACCCTGCCGAAATTTATCCTGACTTACCTAAAGTTAACGGTGCGCGCATTATTGATGGATTAAACTACCGTCATTGGAATGTTTGGAGTGATTATACCTACTCGCACATTTTTGTAGGACGTAAAGTGGGTGGGAAACTGATAAGCACCAACGACATTATGAGCAATGAGCGTTTTGATGCACCCAATAAGCCCAACGATGGTGATGAGCAAATGGCATTTAGTGCAGACGAAAAATACCTGGCTTATGCCTGTAAAAAATTACGCGGAACCGATTACGCAGTTAGCACCAACACCGATATTTATTTATTCGATTTAACTGCCAATACCACAACCAATATTAGCAGCAATATGCCGGGATATGACAACATGCCTGTTTTTGCTCCCGATAACAAATCCATACTTTGGTTAAGCATGGCAGAGGCTGGTTACGAAGCCGACCGTACTCGTTTAATGCAATGCGATTTAGCTACAAAAAACACCAAAGAGTTGCTTTCCAACTTTGATTACAGTATTGGCAAGTTCGATTTTAATGCTTTGGGCAACAAAATATATTTCATAGCAGGCGTAGAAGCAACCGACCAGCTTTTTAGTTTAGATGTTGCATCAAAAAGCAAAAACACCTTACGCAAAATTACCAATGTAGAAGCCGATATTACCGACTTGAGCATTGCCACCAAAAATAAAGAAGATAAAATAATTGTTGCCCTTATGCGCCACGATTTACCTACTGAAATTTTTAATGTTGATTTAAAAACCGGAAACACATTACAAATCTCTGCTGTAAACAAAGCACTGTTAAGCAACATAAAAATGGGCAAGTCGCAAAAACGTATGGTTAAAACCAGCGATGGCAAAGCCATGCTAACGTGGGTAATATACCCACCCGATTTCGACCCGGCAAAAAAATACCCTGCATTACTTTATTGCCAGGGCGGGCCGCAAAGTACCGTTTCGCAATTTTTTAGTTACCGATGGAATTTTGAACTTATGGCCGCTAATGGTTATATTGTAGTGGCACCTAACCGCAGGGGATTGCCATCTTTTGGCGAAACCTGGAATGATGCCATTAGAAACGACTGGGGCGGACAAGCCATGACCGATTTGCTTTCGGCTATTGATGATGTGGCCAATGAACCATACGTTGATAAAAACAAGTTGGCTTGTGTGGGTGCAAGCTTTGGTGGTTATTCTGCATTTTGGTTAGCTGGTCATCACAACAAAAGGTTTAAAGCTTTTATTGCCCATTGCGGTGTATTTAATTTAGAATCAATGTATGGCACCACTGAAGAAATTTGGTTTACAAACACCGACATGGGTGGCCCGTATTGGAACAACCCCAAACCAAAAAGCTATACACAATTCTCGCCCCATAATTTTGTGCAAAACTGGGATACCCCCATGCTGGTTATCCATAATGAAAAAGATTTCCGTGTGCCCTTATCGCAAGGCATGGAAGCTTTTACAGCGGCCCAATTGCGTGGCATACCCAGTAGGTTTTTATACTTCCCTGACGAAGGGCATTGGGTTCAAAAACCGCAAAACTCCATTTTATGGCAACGTGTGTTTTTTGATTGGCTGAACAAATATGTAAAATAACAGCAACGGCTGCCCAAGGGCAGCCGTTGCTGTTTCACCCTCCCTTTTAACTCCCCCCTTTCAACTCTCAACTCCTTTGCTATCTTTACCACTTTCAAAACCAAGTTTCCCTTAACCCTTTAATTTTATCTGTTATGTAAAACGTAGTAATGAAAAAATCACACACACACACACACACACACACACAACAAAAATCAGCAGTTGTGCAAGTAAAATCTTATTTATTTTAATGCTAATGGCAATGCAACTGCAAGGCCAAAGTCCTTTATGGACACAGCAATACAGCACACCTGCTTACGATGCAGGCTTTTCGGTTTCAAAAACTTTTGACAGTGGTTTTATTGTTGGCGGCATTACCACCAACGACAACAACACCAAAGACATTTTACTGATTAAACTCAATGCCGCAGGCGATACCCTGTGGACACATACCTACGGCAGCAGCTACAGCGAAGAAAGTTTTTCTGTTGCCCAGTGCCGCGACAGCGGCTACATTATTGCCGGACTTAAAGCACAAGGCAATACCGATATGTACATTATACGCACCAATGCACAAGGCACCGAACTGTGGAACCGCACCTACGGTGGTGCCCTTAACGATGGCAGCTACAGCATTATACAAACTTACGACAGTGGCTTTGCCGTATGCGGCTACACAGCCAGCACCGGTGCC
>JAEUTH010000007.1 GCA_016788165.1 Bacteroidia bacterium
AATTAACAAACAAACCGTTTACAGTTACTATATATGATGTTTTAGGTAAAGCGCATCTAATACAAAATACCCATACCTCAACATTAGATATTAGCACACTAACACCTGGCTTATACGTAATGTGTTTGCAGCAAGGCGATACAATATATTATGGCAGGTTTGTGAAGGAGTGATTAGTGGTTAGTGGTTAGTGGTGTGTGGGATGCCTTTGCTATGGTTTATTTGTAAATTATCACCGTTTGTAGTATCATTCACTTATAATTCTAATATCTTATAAATGTATTTTTTGGCATCAAGGTGTTAAGCATTTTATACATTAGCCCGCTTCGTGTAATAAAAACACTTTGAATTATAAATTTTATGGAAAGTTTAAAAGACAAATACAGTCAGCAATATCATCCCACCAACATTACCCACTACAAACAGCATAACCATAAATTTTATTTTTATACAGCCGATACCATACTCGAACTACATGTTATAGCCGAATGCATTTTCAGAGTAAGGTATGCAGCCGAAGGGCTTTTTGAGCGTGATTTTAGTTATGCCATTAAAGCCGATACTGCCAAAAAACCATTTTACTTTAAACTAAAAGATGCTGCCCATTATTACGATGTAGTAACCGATAGTTTGATATGCCGTCTCGAAAAAAGCAATCTGAACATTACCTTTTACAATGCCGATATGCAAGTTGTTTGTCAGGACGAAAACGGATTTCATTGGCAACATTACCATCAAAAAGGCGGCAAAATAAATTACTGCAGTAAACGCATTCAACATGATGAGCGTTTTTACGGCTTGGGCGATAAGCC
The DNA here is from genome assembly GCA_016788165.1 of Bacteroidia bacterium. Lineage (GTDB taxonomy): Bacteria > Bacteroidota > Bacteroidia > AKYH767-A > OLB10 > JAEUTH01. Next base: position 813 of record JAEUTH010000007.1, read on the forward strand.
TACTGAATTAGATTTACGCGGCAAGAAACTTGAAAACTATGGTGCCGATACCTATGGGTTTGATAAAGACAAAGACCCATTGTATAAAAATATTCCGTTTTACATGGGCCTGCATCATGGCATTGCTTATGGTATTTTTTTAGATAATACATTTCGATCCATATTCGACTTTGGGCATGAAAACCCGCATGTAACAACATTTGCAGCACGCGGTGGCGAAATGAATTACTATTTTATTTATGGCCCGGCCATGGTTGATGTAACGCGCCAATACACCCGGCTTACAGGCACTGCTGATTTACCACCCCTATGGGCATTGGGTTACCACCAATGTAAATGGAGCTATTTTCCCGAAAAAGAAGTTAAAGAAATAGCTGCCGAATTTCGTAGCCGCCAAATACCATGCGATGTAATTTATTTAGATATTGATTACATGGATGGCTATCGGTGTTTTACCTGGAACAACCAACACTTTCCTGACCCCGCTCGAATGATTAAAGAACTATCAGACGAGGGGTTTAAAGTTGTGGCCATTATTGACCCGGGCATTAAAATAGATAACGACTACTTTGTATATAAAGAAGCATTAAGCAAAGGTTATTTCTGTACCCGTGCCGATGGCGAACCTGCATCAGGCAGGGTGTGGCCGGGGCTTTGCCATTTTCCGGATTATACCAACCCCGAAGTTCGTAACTGGTGGAGTAATTTGTTTGCCGATTTAATGGCTACAGGTATAAAAGGTATTTGGAACGATATGAATGAGCCTGCCGTTTTTGATATAGGCACTTTACCCGAAGACGTAAGGCATGACTATGATGGCCAGCCTTGCTCGCACCGCAAAGCACATAATGTGTATGGTATGCAAATGGCGCGTGCAACATTTCACGGTGTAAAAAAATACCTGTTGGGCAAACGCCCTTTTGTTATTACACGGTCGGGGTATGCAGGTTTGCAACGCTACAGCAGTGTTTGGACGGGCGATAACATTGCCACCTGGGAACACTTGTGGTTAGCCAATGTGCAGATACAACGTTTAAACATGTCGGGCATATCATTTGCCGGCAGCGATATAGGCGGCTTTATTGATAACCCTGATGGCGAGTTATATATCAGGTGGTTACAAATGGCTGTATTTCATCCGTTTTGCCGCACACATTATGCAGGATTAGAAAAAGGCGCAAACCCGCAGGAACCCTGGACTTTTGGTCATAAGGTTGAATTTTTAGCACGCAAGTTTATTACCTTACGTTATCAACTGTTACCGTATTTATATACTACATTTTGGCAACAAACCAATTTTGGCACACCCATGGTTCAGCCAATAGTAATGTTTGATCAGGCCGACACCGAAACACATTACCGTATGGAAGAGTTTATGGTGGGCGAAAAACTTTTGGTTTGTCCGGTTTCATCGCCCGATACCCATACGCGTAAAATGTATTTGCCTCGTGGCAGATGGTTTAACTTTTGGGACGATAGCATTATTAATGGCGGACATGAGTTAACCGTGCATGCACCTTTAGAAAAAATACCACTTTTTGTTTTAGAAGGCAGCGTAATACCCAATTATCCTAAAATGCAATTTGTGGGTCAAAAGAAAGTAGATGAACTTACGTTACACGTTTACTTTTCGAAACAACAACATACCAGTTACATGTTTGAAGACGAAGGCGAAGGTTATGGATATAAAAGACGCGACTATAACATTGTTAAGTTTATAGTAAACGGAAGTAAAAATCAATTCAATATTTTTCAAACTATAACAGGCCATTTCGAACCCGGTTATAAGTGGTATAAAATAGTAATACATGGTTTACCATTCGAAGCCAATGCTTTTTACATTGATGGAAAGGTGCATAAACTATCGCCCAAAAATTATGCATTGGGCACAATAAAGTTTAGGGTGTCACGCCATTTCGAAGAAATTGTATTGAAGCATTAGTTTAGCAAATCGCCACGCAAGGTGCGATAGCGCTTGCGCGCATCAACAGCAAACAAACTGCCCGGGTACTTTTGCAATAAAGTTTCATACAGTTGCATGGCCTGTGTTTTGTTTTGCAATCGGTTTTCTTGCAAATCGGCCATTTGAAATAATGCATCATCAGCTAAAATATCGTCAGGATAGTTGGTAACTATATCCGACAGGTAAAAAACAGCCGAATCAATTTGCGCTTTAGCCAAAAATATTTTTGCTTTTTTAAACCACACTTCATCGGTTAAACTATGGCCGGGGTATTCCTTTACAATGCTGTCTAATGTGATTAAGGCTGCTTCGTTATGATTTTGAAATGCCAATAAATCGGCATGGGCATATATGAGTAAGGGGGCTATATTGCTATCCGATTCAAAGCCTGAATTATCTTGTATGAGTAGCGCCAAACTCATGGCATCGTTCGAAATAAGCTGTGTAGTTGCTGCTTTTAAAATATTGAGTTGTGCTGCAGCCCATTCAAATTCGCCCTGGTAATAATAAGCACGTGCCGTACGAAACTTTGCTTCGCGTCCTATTTCATCATGCTTATAATCTTTATCAACCTGGCCATAATATAGTAGGGCATCCCATACTTCATTTTTTAAAATCAACATATCACCCAAATCCAATTTACACTCGGCCTGAAACATAGGCGACAGGCGCGGCATGGCTATTAACGATTCGAGCATTTGCATGGCCGTATCAATATCGTTTAAATAAAATGCCTTTAAATGTGCATAAGCTGCAATAAGTGGGGCTGTAGTAGTAGTAATGCCTAATTCGCTAATGGCCTGGTTGTAATCGGCACTAAGTTTTTGCAAATCGTTGCCGGTATAATTGCTTTGAAGGGTAATACGTTTATTTAAGGCATTTATCAGCTCAATACGTGCAGTGGTATAATTGTTTAGTTCACGTCCTTTATCCATCACATATTGAAAACATATTTCAGCGGTTTTATAATCCTGATTGGCAACACACATGCGACCTAAGGTAAGTAGCCTGTCGCCACGCTCGGCCAATCGCTTATCTAATGCCTTAGCTTGAATGGCTGCACTTTCAAAATCCTTTTGTTGCAAAAACAACCAATACAATAGTTCATTATACTCGGTACGGCTGCTGCTTTTCTGTATTCTGCGCAATAACGATTGGCGTATAACATCGGCTAATGAACCTGTATAATCTAAAGCGATTTTATTTTGAAGAATACCTTGCAAACCGGGTATGTATTGCGGGGCAATTTCAACAATATCTAAATACTCATCGGCCATAGCCTGCAAGTTCGATTGGGTAGCATAGGCATCGGCCAACTCGAAACTAAACGGATATACACCCGGCAAAGCCAGTCGCCCTTGCTTATAGGTTTCGATAGCTTTTTGGGTATTACCAATATCTAAAAACTTATTGGCTGTTTGTAAATACTGGCTTACATCGGGTCTGATGGCCTTAATGGCTTTATCGTATTGTTCGGCCGCTTTAACCGTATCGCCTGTGGCTGCGTAAACGCCACCTAAATCAACATATAAAGGCCCGGCATCGTTGGTTTTCTTAATTTGTTTCTTAATCAATTTTTCGGCTTTATCCCAGGCTTTTAGTGCTTCCAAACATTTTAGGTAATCGGGATAGGTACCCATTGGGTCGAAGTCGTAATTTTTTTCGAAATACACCAAAGCTTTTTCATACTCGCCTGTATTAAAATACTGTTGCGCCAACTGATAGTTGCTTGCTGCCGGTTGTGCAAAAGCTTGATGCATAAGCAGCAAACAAAAAGCTATATACCTGATATTTTTTTTAGTCATGGTGCATTTTAAGTAACGGCAAGTCTTTTCTTTTCTGATGCTTTTACAACATTTTAATTTATGAAATCAAAGCCGGTATAAGGCACCAGTACTTCGGGTATTTTAATACCATCGGGTGTTTGATTGTTTTCTAAAATAGAAGCCACAATGCGCGGCAAGGCCAATGCACTACCATTAAGTGTATGCACATAGTTGGTACCATCTTCGGCTTTTAAGCGGCAGTTTAATCTGATGGCCTGAAACGACTGGAAATTCGAAACCGAGCTTACCTCTAACCAGCGTTGCTGTGCAGCTGCGTAAACTTCCATATCATAAGTCATTGACGATGTAAAACTCATATCGCCTCCGCATAACAACAACGTACGAAAAGGCAAGCCCAACTCATGCAGTAAACCTGCTACGTAGTGGCGCATTTCTTCTAACGTTTCCCACGATTTTTCGGGCGTTTGAAATTGTACAATTTCTACCTTATCAAATTGGTGCAATCGGTTAAGGCCGCGCACATCTTTACCATAGCTACCCGCTTCGCGTCTGAAACAAGGTGTGTAACCCATCATTTTTACGGGTAATTCATCGGCTTTAAAAATATGGTCGCGGTAAATATTGGTAATGGGTACTTCGGCCGTTGGTATCAAATAAAATCCATCTTCGTTTACAAAATACATTTGTCCTTCTTTATCGGGCAGTTGACCGGTGCCAAAACCCGATTGTTCATTTACCACAATAGGTGGTTGTATTTCTGTGTAGCCCGCAGCCAGTGCCTTATCTAAAAAATAATTAATTAATGCACGTTGCAACCGGGCACCTTTGCCAATATAAACCGGAAAACCTGCACCGGTAATTTTTACGCCCAATTCCCAATCAATTAAGCGGTATTTAGCAGCTAAATCCCAATGTGGCATTGCATGTGCGGGTAATACCGGCAAGTCGGTATAGTTTTTATATACGGTAAGATTATCCTGTGCAGTTCGGCCGGCTGGCACGCTGCTGCCGGGTATATTGGGCATGGTTAGTACCAACCTGTCAATGTTTGCCATTAATGCAGCAATTTCATCGTCCATATTTTTGCTTTGTTCTTTTAGCTGTGCTACTTCTGATTTCAACAATTCGGCTTCGGCCTTTTTGCCTTGCTTCATTAAATCGCCTATCTGCTTGGCTAATTGATTTTGATTTGCTTTTAAATCGTCAGATGTTTTTTGGCTTTTTCTGCGTTCATCATCTATGGTTAAAATCTCATCAATAATGGTACTGCTGTCAAAATTTTTTATTTGATGCAGGGCTACAATTTCATCACGATGGTCGCGTAGTTTTTTTAGTAGTAACATGGTTTTATTTTATGTGGGATGTTGAAATTAAATCAACACAAATTTAATGGATTCAAAAACGTGCAATATTAATCGAAAAAGCAAGCAGGCCAATGCTTGGCATACCTATCTTAATAAAACAATAAAACTTAGTTCGGATAAAGTTTTTATTTATTTGCCCTATGATGAAATTCAGGTTGCTGTTGTTGCCCTTTGCCTGGCTGTATGGATGTATAATTACCATACGTTATGCATTATACGAAACCGGCATTTTTAAACGACATGTATTTAAGGTTCCAATTGTAGCTATTGGTAATTTAAGTGTGGGCGGCACGGGCAAATCGCCATTAACGCTGTATTTGGCCACACTGATAAGCAACCGGATGAAAACGGGTATTTTAAGTCGCGGTTATGGCCGCAAAAGCAAAGGTTTATTAATTGCCAACAACAATGCAACAGCAAGTAAAATAGGCGATGAACCTATGATGTATTATCAAAACTTTTTAAGTAATGGAAATGTGTTGGTGGCTGTGGCCGAAAAGCGGGTAACTGGTGTAGATGCCTTGATACAAAAAGGTATGCAAGCTCTAGTGCTTGACGATGCTTACCAACATTTAGCCGTTAAAGCCGGACTTTACATACTGCTTACCGATTACAATAATTTATATTGTAACGATTACTTATTACCGGCCGGTAACCTACGCGAATGGCGCAGTGCAGCCCATCGTGCACAAATAATTATGGTAACAAAATGTCCGGTTGATATAAGCCCGGCCGATAAAAACAAAATTACAACAGCCTTAAAGTTACAACAGCACCAACATTTATTTTTTAGCAGCATTGCATACGCACCCATTTTAAATGTGCTGAATGCATTGCCGGCATTAAACAACCATTTTGCCGATTTAATTAATTACGATTGCTTATTAATTACAGGCATTGCAAATCCGCAACCGTTAATTGTTTATTGCCAAAAACATTTTGCCCAAGTACATACACTTACCTTTGCCGACCATTACATGTTTAACGAAAACGATTTAAGCCAAGGCCGCAAAATATTTGATAACATTGCCAACAGTAAAAAGCTGATACTTACAACACAAAAAGACTGGATGCGTTTGCAACAAGGCCACTTAAAAATAGTTTTAAACGATTTGCCTGTTTATGTACAACCCATCAGTATGCAAATTGACAATATTGAAACCTTTAACCAAATAATACATACCTATGTTAACAGCACTCACACAAACGGCTGATTTTATTAAGAGCAAAACCGGTTTTACGCCTGATGTAGGCATTATTTTAGGCTCGGGCTTGGGTGGCCTGGTTGCTAAAATGCAAATTGAACACACATTACCATACAGCGAATTGCCCAACTTTCCGGTATCAACCGTAGCGGGGCATGGCAGCCGTTTAATTATGGGTACATTGGGTAATACAAAAGTGGTAGTAATGCAAGGCCGCTTTCATTTTTACGAAGGCTATACATTTGAACAACTTACTTTTCCGGTACGGGTTTTAAAGTTTTTGGGCATAAAAAAATTATTCCTTTCGAATGCAGCAGGCGGTATGAATACCAACTTTAAAGTGGGCGATTTAATGGTAATTGACGACCATATAAACCTGATGCCCGGCAATCCGTTAATCGGAAAAAATATAGATGAACTGGGCCCCCGTTTTCCGGATATGAGTGCACCGTATGATATAGATTTGCAAAACCAAGCTTTACAAATTGCTGCTAAAAAAGGTTACCGATGCCATACCGGTGTGTATGCAGCCGTTAGCGGCCCTACCTATGAAACCCGTGCCGAATATAAATTTTTGCGCACCATTGGTGCCGATGCCGTAGGCATGAGTACCGTACCCGAAGTTATGGTAGCACGCCACATGGATTTACCATGTTTTGCCATGAGTATTATTACCGACTTAGGCGGTATGGAATTGGTTGAAACCATTACGCATGAGGAGGTACTAAAGGTAGCTGCCGAAGCCGAAGTAAAAATGACGGCTATTGTGATGCAAATGCTTGCGTAAATACATATAACAAAAACGGCTTAACGCAGTAAACTACAGATGGGATTAGAAGCAACCCTTAATGCTGCGGGATTTGATTAACCACTTCACCCACCATTGCGTTTAAGCCCATGTGCCCATTGCACAATTACTCAGAACGAACAAATACTTTTTAATCGTCAACATCTCAAATCCATTTCGCAGATTCATTTTTTCATGCGCAAAAAACATACAACAACAAAGCAGATAGTTTGACGCGGCTGCAAATGTCTGATTGAGTTTGCGCTTGCAGCTTCCTATCAATGGCACATAACGAGGTGACGGCTTAACGAAGTTTTTTGCCGAATTAAAAAACAAACAACAAAAAAATAATTTCATTTATCCGCTTGCTCAGCGCAGTAATCCAAAGGCATTTCACCGATTGTCTATTCAACTTGCTTAAGCTTTTGTGAACGAATCAAATTATTGCGTTGACCAAGTTGCTGCTCTTTTCTGTTTTCAATTAGTGCAAATGTTTGAATATTACACACACTATATTTGTTTACTTCTCATTTTTCAACTTGTCCAAAGCTTCTTTAGCCCTTGGATTTTCAGGTCGTATTTTCAATGCCTGTTTGTAACATTTAATCGCTTCGGCTTTATTGTTTTGCGATACGTAAATATCACCCAAGTCGTTCCAAGCTACTACAATATTGGGGAAAGTTTTTGTGTAGTATTGATAAAGCAATAATGCTTTTTCAGTTTTCTTTTCCTGCATTAGAATTTGTCCAACTTCTAATAATATCATATCATCTTCAACCTTTATATTTTCTTTAGAAAGTTCACTTGCCAAGTCAGTCGTATTTGACTTTTCAAGTATGTCATAAATTTGTTTTGAAAGTTCGTTTTCAAATTTTGGTTGCATTGTCATTGCGTCTTGTTCAATTTTCCCTTGAAAGTAAAGTTGAGTTACATTCGGCAAAACCATATTTGTATTAATAGAACTTTCGTTTGTAATCATATAAAAAACAAGCCCTTCTTCGGGCAAACGAATTAGTCGTGCAAAGTAAATTCCGTTACTTCCACCGTTGTCTATCATTTTTGTGTTTCTTCTGCTTTGCGAAATATTGCAACCATAACCAAAAGAGGATTCGCCATTGTAACCTTCTTCCTGAATATGTGCAGTAAACATATTTTGAACATTGGGTTCGTTAAGGATAGTATGGTTTGTAAAACTGTTTATCCACAAAAACATCTCGTCTAATGAGGCTTCTAATCCACCGTTGGCTTTTATGTTCCAATAAGGTCCACCGCCTGCTTGTTCAAAATGTTGTTGATGTGTTCCCCAAATTTTTCCATTCTGATAACCAATTGCAATGGTATCGCTTGCTGCAACAGGATAGCGGTAGCCGATGTTCTTTATTCCAATCGGTTCAAACAGATTTTTTTTAAGAAACTGTTCATAGTCAAGCCCCGAAACCTGTTCAATGATTAACCCTAAAATACTGAAACCAACATTAGTGTAAACCGCTTTTTCTCCTGACTTAAATGCCAATGGTTCGGCAAAAGCTCGTTTTAAAAATTCTTCTGTGTTTAGTTTTTCGTAATCGCCACCGTCTTGCTTTAAAAACTCGTGAAAGCCCGATGAATGTATTAATAATTGATGAATGGTAATATTCGCCTTGTCATCGGGAATGGTTGGAAAATATTTTTTCAGTTGGTCATCAAGCGATAATTTATTTTGCTCTGCTAACTTTAAAATTGCTGTGGCTGTAAATGCTTTGGTGATACTGCCAATAGATGCTAATGTGCTTGGAGAAAAAGGAATTTTCTTGTCTTTGTCTGCCCAACCGTAACCTTTGCTAAATATTTTTTGTCCGTCTTTTACAATTAAAAGTCCGCCCGAAAAATTTTTCTCATTTGAAAGTTTTGTAAGGTAGTTGTCAATTAGTTTACAAGTGTCGTTGCTGACTACAACATTGCTCATTGAATGGCCAGAGTTGCCTGCTACATTGTTTGAACAAGCCGTAGTTAAAGCAATTATGAATGATAGGAAGATTGTGTTTTTCATCGTTTTATTTTTGTCTGTTCTTTAAATGCAGTAAACTCCAAAGTTAGCACTACCGCCATAAAGTTCTGACTAACGTAAAGAATTGTTGTTGAAAATTAAGTAGTTGCAATTCCATTATCATCATTAGTCAAAGCGAATTTATTGATTTGCTTTTTGATTTGTTTAACGATTCCGAGTTTTCTTTTTTGGTCTGAGAAAAGATATTGTTCGGCATTAAAGTAAGGAACTCTTTTGATGACCATGTTCCAAATAATGAGCGCAAGTTTACATGCTGTTGCAGAAATTGCCAACACGCTACCTTTTCGAAAATTAATGCGGTGAAAGAAATCTCTACGCGGTGTGGAATCTATTTAAAAAGACTTGGAGATTGGAAATTCTTTTCTCTATTTTTACCACTGTAATGCATTTTAAACCTTATAAACTTTTGTATATGAAAAATTCCTTTAGCTTACACCCGGTGAGTATTCTCTCTCTCTCTCTCTCTCTCTCTCTCTCTCTCTCTCTCTCTCTAAGAAAATTTGTGGAATTGCAAAACTGCATCTTGCAGTAATGCTATTATTTCTCACATTTCATGGGCAGGGTATTCGCGCACAAAACCAATCCTGGAGCATGGTGCCGTACATACTAAACTTTACCGGAGGAACGGTAAACGCCTCTATACATCCTGCATTAAACAATACCTATCAAAGTCAGTTCCCAAGTGCCTCGGTTAACGATCCGTTTGGCGATCTGCTTTTTAGCGTAAGCGATGGCACGGTTTATAACCGGAGCGGAACCAATAGCTTTGGCATCAACAATCCCGATTACAGCACCGCTTTGCCACCTGCTGCACAACAGGTTAATGGCGCCACAGAAGTACTTATAGTACCGGTGCCTGGCGACTGCAAAAGTTTTTACATTATCAGTAGCGAGGTGAGTGGCAACACCACCGGCCCCAACCCATTGCCTTATTATATAAAGGTATTTGTGGACGGTGATTTTATTGAGGGCCGCGATGCCAACAACCAGCCAACAACAGATGCCACCTCATTGGCCGGCACCGTAAACAATGGCTACTACAACTATGCCTTGCATACCGGCACCATACACATGGGTGTAACCCCTTTGCGCACGGCCACCAACGACCGGTTTTTGTTTATACAAAATGCGCAGCAGCTTTACCGTTACAAAATTACGGCAAGCGGCATTGCCTATGACCAATACACCTACGACCTGGCTGTGAATGGCGGCATAAACACCAATGGCAGCTCCCAACTGCGCAGCGAAATGGAGATCGTACAACTTGCCAACGGCACCTACAGGCTGGCTTTGCCGATACAAACCACCGTGAGCGCTGCACATTTTATTACCGTAGTATATAACCTCAATGCAGGTGGCGTCATCACCTCGCAGCAAATAAATTACACCATTGGCACTGCGGCCAACCTCGATCGCATGCGCGGGCTGGAGTTTGATGCCACAGGCAGCCACCTGTATGTAACCAAAGAAAATGCACCCCATCTTATTTGCATAAACCTGAGCAATGGCACCACTACCAATTTCACTGTGTCGCCCGATTTTAGACACTCGCAAATAGAACTTGCCGCCAATGGCCACCTCTATGCTGTGGCGGAGGACAGGATGGGTTGCCTGCAAAATGCAGCAAATCCGGTTACGGCTGTATGGGTGGACCCAGCTCCCAACTTGGGTGCTAACGTATTGGGTTTACCTGGTTTTCCGCTGGCCTATGCGAACCTGGGTGTATTGCCCGAAAGAGCCTTGCGTTATGTACCCGATCAGATTGATGGCGAAGATTTTATGCAAAGCAGTGCGCTTACGTTTGAAAAATGTTGTGTGGATTACAGCGACTTTGAGCAGGAAACCGATTACACAGCCCCCACCGGAATTTATACCTGGACCACCGGCAGCAATCCCTGGAATGTAACCACACCCATACGCGTAGAAGATAAACTTACTATACCTACCGGTGCCCATGTAACTTTGCAGGATATGACCTTGCAGTTTGGATACAACGGAAGCATAACCATTGAAAAAGGTGCCAGCCTTACCTTAAAAGGCAGCAAGCTAACCAACCTGCCACCCTGCAATTATATGTGGCAGGGCATTGCAGTGCAAGGCACCCCGGGCAGTGCCGACCTTGTACAAAACGGAGTGCTGTCGCTTACCACGGGGGCAGGCTTTCAGCCATCCATTATTGAAAATGCCATTACAGCTGCAGCCCTGCCCAACGGAGGTCAGTTGCTTTCCTACTACGGTATTTTTAGAAACAACTGGCAGGGAGTAACGATGGGAACGAATAATTTATTCAGCGGACAATTGCAAAATGTACTAAACTCCACCACTTTTGAAAGCAATGCACCTTTGATTGCTCCCCATGCCGGAAAAAAACCGGAGGTGTTTTTGGATTTAAACGGAATACAAAACATAGATTTTGTTAACGAAAACCATTTTACAAAAGGTAGCTATGGCATAAAGGCTGTGGACTGCAGATTTAACCTTTCCGATGCAACGTTTACCGAGGTGGACTTTGGAATTGAATCTAAAGTGATGAGTCCTACTGTTACTACAGGCCATGAGTTTCATAATAATAGATTTTATAAATATTTTACTGCCATACGTATTGATAACGGATTGAACGATAAAATAGGAACAAATTTATTTAACCCGGCAACCCATAACGGTACACAGGAACAAAACTATATTGGCATAAGCCTGCAGGCCTGCAATGGATTTTTGTTGACCGACAATATATTCTACAAAAACAAATACGGCATCATGGTACACAAATCAGGCTTGCTTAACAACCGCATAAGTACCAACACCGGAACCGGAAATCAGTTTATTTCGTGTTGGCGGGGTATCCATACTACAGGTACTAACCCAAGCCTTCAAATTAAGTGCAACTACTTTCAAAACAATCAAGCATCTACGCAGTATAGTGCAGCATGGTATGTACACGATTTATTGTGCAATCAGGGTTCTAATAACCAAAGTGATCCACAATCCCCTGCGGGCAACCGTTTTTATCATGCACCGGCCTCGCGGGTTGATTTGGTTTCTAAGCAAGGCAGTGGCCCCAACGGCTTAAACTTTATATATTACCACCACAGTCCCAATGGACACCCCGAGGTAAAGCCTACCGTTAACAATGCAAATTGGATACAACTTGTAAACAAGAATATTGCTTACGATCAACTCACTGCCTGTACAGGCATCACGTTAATGGTACTGGCCGATAACAGCCCCGATACAGCCAAGCTGATAATTGACAATACCACCGATAGCATACTGGCCCGGCAGTATGCCAATGAATTGGTACAGTGGTATATTATCCATAACATGGACTCGGCAGCCATAGACTACCTCAATACCAACAACCTTGGATTAGATGAAAGGTTATTATTTAGCCTATATGCTGAACACGGTGCCTATACCGAAACCACTGATTTATTGGCGCAAATGTCTTTACTTACCGATGAGGAAAGTGTAAATTATGTAGCGCTTAACACCATATTGGTTGAGTGGTCGGCAATGGGTACCTCACCCTTTGATATGACGGCCGCTGAAGAAGCCATCATACGCAATGTGGCACTAAGCAATAGCTCAAGCGCCATTGCGGCACAAAATATTTTACACCTGGTATTTGACGAACCTTATCAGCAAATAGAATCCGATACGGCAAGCGGCCGTATGTTATTTGAAGAAGCCGTGGCCGATGATGCAGTGCAACTTGAAGCGGCCATACCTAATCCTGCCCATGATTATACAACCGTTGCTTATGCATTGCCACAAGGGGCAGCAGACATCTGGCTTATAATGACTGATGTAATGGGCAGAGAGGTTTTAAAGCAAGCCCTCCAACAGCATAACGGCAGCATAACACTGGCGCTTACAGCCTTAAAGCCCGGCACGTACTTTTATCATTTACACACCAACACAGGTGTAAGCCATAGCCAACGACTAACGGTACTGCGATGAAAAAACAGCTCTTTATAACCATAGTCTTGTGTTACTTATACAGCATGCCATTTGCCCAAAACGTGCAGTTTGACCGGTATTATACGATGTCAACCTGGTCCATGGGCCGCAAGACATTAGAGATCACTAACAAAGGTTATTATGTCATGGGAAGTAACAACTATTGGGTGGACAGCACCGGCACTGAAAACAGAACGGCCCTCGCCATGCGTTTTAATTATTATGGCGATACCATAAAAAGGTGGGAGTACAGCGGTAACGACTCATTAATGCTGGCCCATTACGGTTTTCCGGGTGAGGATCAGTTAATGCATGGCTGTATTGTTAACGACAGCAACCTGCTGGCAGTTGGAATTACTCAGATTTATAACCCGGTAAGTATGTACGATCATGATATACTGTTGGTAATGTTTAACAGCGACTTGGACACCTTATGGACCAACACCATCAATTGCCCGGGCGACAGCAGCATAGTCCCATATAGCATCATACCCAGCCAGAGCGGAGGCTACCTGATAGGCGGCCATCAGAACAATGCCGTTAATGGCGCTTTTACTGCCTTTTTAATGAAGTTAGATGCCAACTGCAATGTTGTATGGCACCATTGGTACATCAATCCGTTTCAGAGTAATGTATGGAGTATTGCCGAAGCTATTGATGGCAGCATTTTATATTCGGGCAGCCATTTGCAATTAGGAGGAGATGGCGACCCTATTTTATTTAAAGTGGATAGCAACGGAAACAACCCTGTAGC
>JAEUTH010000025.1 GCA_016788165.1 Bacteroidia bacterium
GTTTGAGGTTTATATTTTATATTCAGAGAAATCGCAGCTCTACTATGTAGGTCAAACGTCAGATTTGGCACAACGGCTTTTGCAACATAACGGAACAGCCACCAATAACTATACATCGAAACACCGGCCATGGGTTTTAAAAGCTGCCATAACAGTAGCCGACATTAAAAGTGCATTAAGCGTAGAGCGTTATATAAAAAGTCAGAAGCGAAAGGCATTTATAGCGCTGGTAATAGAAAAGCAAAACGACAAAGATTTTATAAGCTGGTTGTTCGATAAATCATCAATAATAAAACAAGGTTAATCTAGCTTATAACCTGTTATATGGCTTTTGTTTATTGTTAATCAACAACAAAATTTATATAGCGGTAAACCAAATACAACTAAATATCCATGCTTTTAACCGTTAAACTTTATTAGTTTCGCACGATTAAAAGTAAACGATTTATACTAATTTAAATGAACTTATTAATTGTAGGTACTGTAGCATTTGACGCATTAGAAACCCCATTTGGTAAAACGGATAAAATTGTTGGTGGTGCTGCCACTTATGCATCGCTTGCCGCAAGTTATTTTGCACGCAAAACAGGCATTGTTTCAGTTGTAGGAGACGATTTTCCGGCAGCTTTCATCAAAGAATTAAACCAACATGGAATAAGTACTGAAGGGTTACAAATTAAAAATGGAGAAAAGTCATTTTTTTGGAGCGGGCGCTACCATAATGACATGAACACACGAGATACCCTCGAAACACAATTAAATGTATTAGCCAATTTTAACCCGATAGTACCGGAGTCTGGTAAAAATGCTGACTTTTTACTGTTAGGCAACTTAATGCCACAAGTTCAAAAACAAGTACTTGAGCAAATGATAACCCGCCCCAAAATGGTTGTGATGGATACCATGAATTTTTGGATGGACACGCAATGGGATGCACTAATGGAAGTAATTCCCATGGTAGATGTTTTAAGTATAAACGATGAGGAGGCGCGGCAAATGAGTAAAGAATACTCATTACGTAAAGCCGCCAAAAAAATACTTCAAATGGGTATAAAGTACTTAATAATTAAAAAAGGCGAGCATGGTGCTTTATTGTTTAACAAAGCAGGCGAAGTGTTTTTTGCACCAGCCTTACCATTAGAAGAGGTATTTGATCCAACCGGTGCGGGCGATACCTTTGCAGGTGGGTTTATAGGTTATTTAGCACGTACTGGTGATGTCTCTTTCGACAATATGAAACGTGCCATTATTCATGGCTCAGCAATGGCCTCGTTCACGGTCGAAAAATTTGGAACACAAAGAATTATTAATCTCGAAAAACGTGAAATAGATGACCGTGTAAAAGAGTTTTTTAAGCTGGTTAGTTTTAGTATTTCTTAATAGTAGTTTCACTTATGTGATTTTGATTAATAATTATACTTGCATTGTTATGATAAAGGCCATATCCACTTCACTTTCATATTGTTGTTGATGTTTTTCAGCAGCTGATACTTTACAGCACAAATCAAAGCCTTACATCTACTAATATATTTTTGAAGTAATTTTTATGGAACATCCAGTATATATAACCAATTCGCTTACACGTCAAAAAGAAAATTTTATACCGTTAAATCCACCACATGTTGGTTTATATGTATGTGGTCCTACTGTATATGGGCCACCCCATTTAGGTAATGCACGTCCCTATATCACTTTCGATGTTCTAAGAAAATATCTGACTTATTTGGGATATAAGGTACGATATGTGCGCAATATTACGGATGTGGGCCACCTTGAAAGCGATGCCGATGAAGGTGAAGATAAAATAGCAAAAAAGGCCAGGCTCGAGCAATTGGAGCCTATGGAAATTGTGAAACTATATACCGATTTGTTTCACCTTGCTATGGAGCAACTTAATAACGACAAGCCAAGCATCGAACCAACAGCATCAGGCCACATCATCGAACAAATTTCGATGATAGAAAAGATAATCGCCAACGGTTTAGCATACGAAAGCAACGGAAGTGTTTATTTTGATGTGACTCAATATAGCAAGCAGCATCACTATGGAGCACTATCGGGCAAAGTGTTGGACGATTTAATTGCAGGTGCCGGTGAGGAGCAACGTGTTTTAGAAGGGCAAGAAGAAAAGCGCAATCGTGCCGATTTTGCATTATGGAAAAAAGCCATGCCCGAACACATTATGCGTTGGCCAAGTCCATGGGGTTTAGGTTTCCCGGGCTGGCATATTGAGTGCTCAGCCATGAGTAGTAAATATTTAGGCGAAACCTTTGATATACATGGCGGTGGCATGGATTTGCAGTTCCCGCATCATGAAGCCGAAATTGCCCAAAGTCAAGGATGCAATCATGTGGCTCCGGTTAAGTATTGGATGCACAATAATATGATAACCATTGATGGCAAAAAGATGGGTAAATCGTTGGGAAATTTTATTCATTTAGAACAATTTTTTACCGGTAATCATCCGCTGCTCACACAGGCTTATGCACCCATGACCATCCGTTTCTTTATGTTGCAAGCACATTATAGAAGCACGTTAGACATAAGTAATCAGGCTTTAGAGGCGGCCGAAAAAGCCAATCAAAAAGTTATGAACGCTTTTGGTACGCTCCATAAACTAAAACCATCATCAAACAACACGGCTAACATACCTGATATACGTAAACAAATTACCACGGCACTAAATGACGATTTAAATACAGCAATTGCCCTATCACATGTTTTTGAAATGGTTAGGCTAATTAATGCAGCCTATGCAGGAATTGAGCAGTTATCGGAACAAACGATTGCTGAGTTTACCTCAATATATCATGATTTTGTTTTTGGCGTTTTAGGATTACGAAACGATCAAACAGGCGACAGCAGTGACGTTACAGGCTTAATGGATTTGATAATTGCAATTAGAACAGAAGCACGCAACAAAAAAGATTTCGCAACTTCGGATAAAATCAGGGATGCATTAGCACAACTAAATATCAGAATTAAAGATGAAAAAAATGGCGTTAGCTGGATTAAGGACTAAGTACACATTATGGCTACTATTTTACATAGCCATAAATTCTCTAATATTGATTAATGCATGCAGCAATCCTACAAACAAAACGGATGTACAATCGCAAAAGCAAACTGAGCCAACAGTAGTGGTACCTGCTTTTAATTTCGACTCGGCCTATGCTTTTGTTAACGACCAACTGAATTTTGGCCCACGAGTACCGGGCTCAAAAGCTCATAAGAATTGTGAGATATATCTTACTCAAAAATTAAAATCATATACAGCATCTGTAATTGTACAAAACGGAAGTGCCAAAACATTTGATGGTAACATATTTCCTATAAAAAATATCATAGCACAGTTTAACCCGCAATTGGGTAATCGTATTATACTATCAGCTCATTGGGATACACGCCCTTTTGCCGATGCTGATAGTATTAATAAATATAAACCATTTGATGGTGCAAATGATGGTGCAAGCGGTGTAGCTGTCTTATTAGAAGTTGCCCGTCAGCTATCAATCCATAAGCCGCAAGTAGGTATTGACATTGTTTTGTTTGATATGGAAGATTATGGTCAGGAACAAACCGACAACCGGTTTCCGCAGCAAGAAAACACGTGGTGTTTAGGCTCTCAATACTGGGCCGCCAACCCGCATATACCTAATTACACAGCCCAATATGGAATTTTGCTGGATATGGTTGGCGGCAAGGATGCTGTTTTTCCGAAAGAAGGAACCGGAATGCAATTTGCTTCGCATGTAGTTAACCATGTTTGGCAAGTGGCTCAAGGCATGGGATATAGTAACTTTATTAATCAAACCACAAATCCAACCATGGACGATCATTACTACGTTAATACGATTGCTAAAATTCCTTGTATTGATATTGTGCATTATGACATACAAAGACCCGGTTACCCACATTATCACCATACACATGGCGATAACATTTCTGTAATTGATAAAAATACTTTAGGTCAAGTAGGGCAGTTAATGCTAAAAATAATATTTACACAAGCGCTTTCATAGTTTAAACCAATTCACGGTACCTAAAATGCGTTTGAGGAATTGAATAGTTGGCTTATAATACTATAGGGCAACAACCTTAATCTTGAGGCAAGCTCACATCATCTCTAACTATAAAAGCTATTTCAAAGGTTCCTTTAATCTTTTCAAGCGCTGATGCTGCTTCTATACGCGTCTTAAAATCACCAACCCTAACTTTAAAATTAGGTTGTTGATACAACAAATAAGCTTTATTTAAATTATCCATTTGCTCGAAACCGGTTTTCATTTCAACAGCCTTATCACGTTTTGCACCCGAATAAATTTGAATACGGTAGCCAGTCATTGATTTGTTAAGCTCGTTTACTTCTATACTCTTTTTTAACAACGATTGAAGTTTAGAGTCGATGACAACCTCTTGCGCCAAAGTATTATGTGTTATAAGTAACAAGTTAAGCAGTAATATTGAGCCAATTAAAACTGCTGATTTTAAAATGTTCATAATGGTATATTCATTTTTAGTGAAATCAATATTAGAAAAGTTTCAGTAATGGAATAAGGCATCTAAATTAGAAATACTGTGAAACTGGCACATCAATTACCATAAATGTTAAAATTTACAAACTTTTTTTTTGAGGCATAAATGTAAATTTTAAATTTGCGCGATTGTTTAAAAAATTACAGAGTTCTGACAGACTTCTAAGTAATTGAAAATTAATAAGTTAATGTATGAAATTGTTACTTAAGAATCACCTCAATTTACGCACTGTGTTACTATGGGTTTTGGTTTTAACCGGCTCAATTGCATATGGTCAAAATGGTGAAGCACTTTTTAATGCAAATTGTAAGGCTTGTCATAGTCCAGGTGCCGATAAGGTAGTTGGCCCGGGTTTGAAAGACGTTGAAAAACGCAAAGACAGAGCATGGTTAACCAAATGGATTAAAAACTCAAGCGCATTAATTAAAAGTGGTGATGCTTATGCTGTAAAAATATACGAAGAGTACAACAAAACAGCTATGCCCGCTCAAAATTTGAGTGATGCTGAAATTGGCCAAATCTTAGATTATTGCAAAGACTTTAAACCGCCTGTTGCCAAAGCGCCAACAGCACCAACAGGCGATGAGAAAAAGGACGAATCGTTTCCATGGTTTTTATGCATAGGCGTTTTTGTGCTAATTGTTTTAGCCGCTGCATTAAACCGGGTACAAAAGGGTTTACGAAAAGTAATGCGCGATAAGCAAGGCATCCCGCAGCCCGTTGAGCTTAAAGGTGTTGATGCAGCATGGTCGTGGGCAAAAGGAAACAAAAAACTATTAGCAATTTGTTTACTTGTGTTGGCAGTTTGGGGTAGTGTTAGTGGTTGGTATGCGCTTTCAAAAATTGGTATTACCCAAGGTTACAAGCCCGAGCAACCCATTAAGTTTTCACATAAGTTGCATGCAGGCGATAATGGTATTCAATGTTTGTACTGCCATTCGGGAGCCGAGAAAAGCAAACATGCCAATATCCCATCAGTAAATGTTTGTATGAATTGCCATAAATACGTGAAAGAAGGACCTGTATATGGTAAAGAAGAGATTTCGAAAATTTATGCAGCCGTTGGTTGGGATGGTTCGGCTTACACAGGCGAGCAAAAGCCGGTGCAATGGGTTAGAGTACACAATTTACCTGATTTGGCATACTTCAATCACTCACAACATGTTAAGGTTGGTAAAATTGAATGTCAAAAATGTCATGGTGATGTTGAGAAAATGGATGTGGTAAAACAAGATCAACCACTTACAATGGGCTGGTGTATAGAATGCCATCGCACTACAGAAGTTAAAATGGAGGGCAATGGTTACTACACGCAATTACATGAAACACTTAAAAAGCAATATGGCGAATCGAGTAAGTTAACCGTTGATAAAATTGGTGGGTTAGAGTGTGCACGTTGCCATTATTAATAGCCGATTTTTGTTTTTATAATACTAAAATTATTCAAACTAAAACTTTTTAGAAGTCAAAGTTTATCGTTATGGAAAAAAAATACTGGAAAGGGATAGAGGAACTAAACCAAACACCGGAGTTCTTAAAACAAAGAAACAATGAGTTTCAGGAGCATTTACCTATTGAAGAAGCGCTTGGTATTAAAGCATCATCACCAACTGAAAGTACCAGACGTGACTTTTTAAAATTCTTAGGATTTGGTGTGGCAGCTGCATCACTTGCCGCTTGCGAAACCCCTATCCGTAAAAGCTTGCCCTATGTAGTTAAGCCCGAAGATATAATGCCTGGTGTGCCAAACTATTATGCTTCTACCTTTAATGACGGGCACGATTATGCAAGTGTTTTAGTAAAAACACGTGAAGGACGGCCAATTAAAATCGAACCAAATGACTTATCAACCTTAAATTCTACGGGTACTTCAGCCAGAGTACAAGCCTCAGTTTTAAGCTTGTATGATAACAATCGCGCAAAAAATCCGGTTGCTAATGGTAATTCAATTTCGTGGAGTACGCTCGATAAAGAGGTTAAAGCCAAGTTAGCCGAAATTAATGCCAACAATGGAAATATCAGAATAGTTACGGCATCAATAAATTCGCCTTCGACTTTAAAAGTTTTGGCTGATTTTAAAGCGGCTTACCCAACCACTGAAGTGGTTACTTATGACGCTATAAGTTTCAATGGAATTTTAAAAGCAAATGAATTATCATTTGGTAAGCGGGTAATGCCAAGCTATAATATTGATAAAGCTAAAGTAATAGTGGGTATTGGTTGCGATTTTATAGGAAACTGGATTGCACCGGTTACACTTGCGGCTCAATACGCAAAAAACCGTAAGCTAAAAGGTGGCAACAAATCAATGTCGCGCCACATTCAGATAGAATCAACACTTACTTTAACCGGTAGTAATGCTGATGATAGAATACGCGTAAAACCGAGCGAACAAGGCAGTATAGTAGTTTCGCTTTATAATAAAGTTGCAAGCAAGGCTGGGGCATCAACTGTTACCGGTGGTAATGCCACTTACGATGCCATGCTTACTAAATTGGCTGATGAACTGTGGGCAAATAAAGGTAATGCAGTGCTAATGTGTGGTTCTAACAGCGTTGCTGAACAAACGCTTGTTAATGGTATTAATGTTTTATTGGGAGCTTACGATGCTATTATTGATTTAGATAAGCATTGTAATCTAAAGAAAAGCAATGATGAAGCATTTGCAAAATTGGTAACCGATATGAATGGAGGCAATGTTGCAGCATTAATAGTTTATAACTGTAATCCGGCATACACTGCACCAAATGCCAAAGAATTTATTGAAGGCATAAAAAAGGTTTCGCTTTCAGTTTCATTTGCCGAGAAACAAGATGAAACAGCAGCGTTATGTAAATACTTAGCCCCTGATTGTCATTATCTGGAATCGTGGAATGACGCTGAACCATTTAATGGTGTTTATAGTTTTTGTCAACCAACTATTCAAAAACTTTACAAGACGCGTCAAGCACAGGAAAGTTTATTGGCATGGTCGGGCGCACCCATTGCATCGTTCCATGATTATATAGCAACTTATTGGCAGGGATTAGCACCTGCAACATCAACACCTAATCAATTTTGGACTCAAATAATCCAAACAGGTGTTTACGAAAGCGGAATTCCTACAAAAACCACAATAAACTTTGTTGGTTCAGTTGCCGATGCAGCTTCAAAAATAGCCACACAAAAAAGTGCGGGTGAAATCGAAGTACTGCTTTACGAAAAAACAGGTATTGGCAATGGTAACCAAGCAAATAACCCTTGGCTACAGGAGTTGCCCGACCCGATTTCGAAAGTTTGCTGGGATAATTACGTTTGTATTTCACCCAAAATGGCAGCAACCAAATCATTGGCTCAAGGTAATGTTGTAAAAGTTTCTGTTGGTAGCCAATCGCTTACACTTCCTGTATATGTACAACCCGGTATTGCCGAAGGTACCATAGCCATAGCACTTGGATATGGCCGACAAAAAGCGGGTGATGCAGGCAATAATGTTGGTAAAAATGCATATCCATTAATTAGTTTTGTAGATGGAAGTATGCAATACTATGCTGCCGGTAAATTAGACAAAACCACAGAAGATAATTATGTGTTGGCAGCCACACAAACCCATCACACCATGATGGGTCGTGCCATAGTTAAAGAAACTACATTAGCCGAATACGCCAAAAACCCGAAGGCTGGTAACCCCGATGTGTTGATTGAAACACCGGAAGGAAAACAAAGACCCAAAGACATTGATATATGGGCAACAACCACACAACCTGGTTTCGACCGACCCAACCATTCATGGGGTTTAGGAATTGACTTAAATGCTTGTATTGGATGTGGTGCATGCGTTGTTGCATGTAATGCCGAAAATAATGTGGCCGTTGTTGGTAAGGATGAAGTGAACCGTGCCCGCGAAATGCACTGGATTCGTATTGACAGATATTATAGTTCTGATACAACTAAAGAAAATGCAGCTTCCAAAAATTTGGGTGCACTTTCAATGTATGGCGAAATGGAAAAGCCATCGGTAGAGAATCCAAAAGTGTTTTTCCAACCGGTAATGTGCCAACATTGTAACCATGCACCTTGCGAAACTGTATGTCCTGTTGTAGCTACAACACACAGCAGCGATGGATTAAATATGATGGCATACAACCGTTGTGTAGGAACTAGATATTGTGCAAATAACTGCCCATATAAAGTAAGAAGATTTAATTGGTTTAACTATGCCGAAAACGCTAAGTTCCCATACACACAGTATCATCAATCAGAACGCATGGTTTTAAACCCTGATGTTACAGTACGCTCACGCGGTGTTATGGAAAAGTGTTCAATGTGTATTCAACGTATCCAATCAGGAAAACTCACAGCTAAAAAGGAAAGCCGCAGACCGGTTGATGGTGAAATAAACACGGCTTGTGCGCAAACATGCCCAACCAATGCCATAACTTTTGGTGATTTTACTGATAAAGACAGTCAAATCTCCGTAATGTTTAAAGAGGACAGAACCTATTGGTTGTTGGAAGAAATAAACGTTCAGCCTTCGGTATTTTATCAAACCAAGGTCTGGAATCATGATAACAAAACTGAAAAGGCTTAATAATAAAATAGAATATAACTTTAAAAGGTTATAAATAACACATAAACAAAATTTAAATATGTCGAACGTTGAATCAGCTTTGAGGCCAGCCCTCATCACAGGTGATAAAACAATGCATCAAATTACCGAAGATATTTGCCGCCCCATTGAAGGGAAAGCAAATAAATACTGGTGGATGGCATTTTCTGTTTCATGCGCTGCTTTATTATGGTGGATTATCTGTGTATCCTATACTGTTGGAACAGGCTTAGGAGTATGGGGATTAAACAAAACTGTGGGTTGGGCATGGGACATCACCAACTTTGTTTGGTGGGTGGGTATTGGCCATGCCGGTACACTTATTTCTGCAATCTTACTTTTGTTCCGTCAAAAATGGAGGCTTTCAATAAATAGATCGGCAGAGGCAATGACCATATTTGCCGTTATTTGTGCAGCATCATTTATTGTTGCGCACATGGGCCGCCCCTGGGTTGCTTATTGGCCATTACCTTTAGCTAATCAATTTGGTTCATTGTGGGTTAATTTCAACTCACCTTTGGTTTGGGACGTTTTCGCCATTTCAACATACTTTTCTGTATCGCTTGTTTTTTGGTATTCGGGCTTATTACCTGATTTTGCTGTTATACGCGATAGAGCTAAAACAAAGTCAATGAAATTTTGGTACACTTTACTATCGTTTGGATGGTCGGGTACTGCAAAAAACTGGCAACGATTTGAAGAAATGAGCTTAGTACTTGCAGGCTTATCAACCCCATTAGTACTTTCAGTTCACTCTGTGGTATCAATGGACTTTGCTACCTCAATAATACCCGGATGGCATACCACCATTTTCCCACCATACTTTGTTGCCGGAGCTATATTTTCAGGATTTGCAATGGTTCAAACGCTCTTAATAATTGTTAGAAAGGTATTAGGAATGGAAGACTACATTACTATGTACCATATTGACATGATGAATCGAATTATTGTGGTTACCGGTTCAATAGTAGGTGTGGCTTATATAACAGAGTTTTTTATTGCATGGTACTCAGGTGTTGAGTATGAATCCTATGCATTTATAAACAGAGCCACAGGGCCATATTGGTGGGCATACTGGAGTATGATGACTTGTAATGTTATCTCACCGCAGTTATTCTGGTCGGCAAAACTTCGAAGAAATTTAACCTTTACTTTCTTCATGTCAATCATTGTAAATATTGGAATGTGGTTCGAACGGTTTGTAATTATCGTTACATCATTACACCGTGATTATGTTCCATCGAGCTGGGCAATGTTTAGCCCAACTTGGGTTGAAATGGGTATTTTTATTGGTTCATTGGGACTATTTTTTGTACCGTTCTTACTATTTACCCGATTCTTCCCGGTTATTGCTATGAGTGAGCTAAAAACCATATTCCACTCATCAACATCACAAGTTAAAAAACAACAAGCTGAATCAAAGAAAGGAGATCTTGTTAATGGATAGTCACAAAAAATTTATTTACGGTATCTTCAATGATGAACATACTGTTTTGCATGCTGTTTCGCACTTGCGTCATGATGGCATTGATGTTAAAGATGTAGTTTCTCCTTACCCTGTACATGGTATGGATACTGCTTTAGGTTTAGAGCGCACACGAATTTCAATAGCAAGTTTTATGTTTGGAGTAACCGGAACTTGTTTAGCGCTACTCATGATTTGGTACATGAATATATTTGACTGGCCAATGGATATTGGAGGTAAACCGAGTTTTGCCATGTTTAAAAACTTACCCGCATTTATTCCGGTTACTTTTGAAGCAACGGTTTTATGTGCCGCACATGGAATGGTAATTACTTTTTTATTACGATGTAAAATATTACCGGGTGTTGAACCTGAAGTTATTGACCCACGGAGTAGTGATGATCATTTTGTGATGAAAATTAGAGTATGGGAAGATCAAGACGAAAATAAAATTAAAGAAATGCTTAAACACAGCGGTGCTGTCGAAATTAAAGTGTCTTAAAATAATCAATTGTAATCAAGCAATTAAATAATGAAGTTTAAATCAATATATGGTATTTCGGCATTTATAGTAAGTACAACTTTGCTTATTAACGGATGTCGCAACCCTGAAACCACACCGGGATACGAATACATGCCAGATATGTACAGAGGGCCTGCTATAGAAACCTATGGCCAATCGTTAGAAAATGGGGATTCAACATCAGCACTTAAACCTGTTGATGGAACCATGCCTCGCGGATTTACATACTTTAATTTTCCGGCATCGAATGAAGGATATGAATTAGCAAGTATTCATGCACAAAACCCTTTAACAAGTGACTCGGTTAATTTAGCAGAAGGGAAACGTTTGTATGGTATATATTGTGCAACATGCCATGGCGAAAGTGGCCAAGGTGACGGAAGCATCGTTGCTTCAGGTAAATTTCCGCCCCCGCCATCCTACTCAAAGGGAAATTCATCAAGAGGTGGGTTAATGAAAGATTTAACGGATGGCAAAATATATCATACGATAACATACGGCATTAATATGATGGGCTCTCATGCATCACAAATTGCCCCAACTGATAGATGGCGTGTTGTAATGTTTGTCAGATCATTACAAAATGATG
Source organism: Bacteroidia bacterium (assembly GCA_016788165.1). Classification (GTDB taxonomy): domain Bacteria; phylum Bacteroidota; class Bacteroidia; order AKYH767-A; family OLB10; genus JAEUTH01. The sequence goes on from JAEUTH010000025.1 coordinate 11,702, forward strand.
GTACAGTACCGGCAACCACCGATTCAACGGTGGCAATGCAATAATTTATTGATAAAAGTTTAAAAGTAACCTTTGAAAAATATACAAGTGGAAACAACAAACGCAACCTATGTTTTTAGCGGACGATCAAAAATGATTTGTTTCATTTTGATGGCTATAGGCATCATTTCTATCATTGCACAATTCGCTACCCATTATGAGCAAGCTTGGGCCAATATTTTACATGCCAATTTCTTTTTTATGGGCATGGCTTTGTGTGCAGCATTTTTTGTAGCTGTACAATATGTTGCAAGAGCAGGTTGGTCGGCAAATATTATGCGCATACCCGAAGCCATGATGACATGGCTATATGTTGCCATGCCTGTAATGATTATAATATTAATTGCAGGTGGTCATCATATATACCACTGGATGCATGATGGCATTACCGATAAAGCTAACCCCCACTATGATAGCATTATAGCAGGTAAATCGCCCTACTTAAATATGCCATTCTTTTATTTGCGTTTGATTGCTTACACAGCAATTTGGTGTTGGGGTGCATACATGCTTCGTAAATTGTCAATTGCTGAAGATACCGAAGGCGGTAACAGTAATTACTTTAAAGCAACTAAAGTTGCTACCTTTTTTGTTATCCTTTTTGCTGTTACATCATCAACTGCTGCATGGGACATAATTATGTCTATTGATGTTCATTGGTATTCAACCATGTTTGGCTGGTACACCTTTGCCGGTATGTTTATAACCGCTTTAACAGGTATGGCTATGTGGATAGTTTATTTGAAAAGCAAAGGTCATTTAGAAGAAGTAACAGAACATCACTTACATGATGTTGGAAAATTTATGTTCGCATTTAGTATATTTTGGACATACCTATGGTTTGCCCAATATTTATTACAATGGTACTCAAACATACCCGAAGAAGTAGTTTATTTCCGTACACGACTTGATTATTACCGTTGGCCATTATGGATTGCCGTATTTTTAAACTTCGTCTTCCCCTTTTTAATTTTAATGACCAGAGATGCAAAACGCAAGTTCTTTATACTGGTATTTGGTGGTACAATAATTTTAATTGGCCACTGGTTGGATAACTTTAATATGATAATACCCGGTGTATTATCAAACAACCATAGTTTTCATTGGCACATTGGATTATATGAAATAGGTACCACATTAGGTTTCCTTGGAGGTTTCCTTTACATGGTACATAGTAAATTAGCGTCAGCAGTACTTATACGCAAGAACCATCCAATGACGGTTGAGTCTATGCATCATGCAATATAGTTTTAGAGTAACTTCAAAAAGAAATATCAGTAGAAAACACAATAAAATAGAAATCAAATGACTTTGTTATACATACTTGGCATTGTATTCTTTATCGTAGTAATGGTGCGGATAATGAATGTAATTAACCTGAGCGAAGAACTATCAGGCGAAACACCTGATGAACAAATTGCACGCGAAACACCAATAAATGCTATGGGCTTGCTTATATTTTTAGGTATTGGCCTAATATTATTTTTTGTAACTATTAAGGCATATATGCCTTACATGTTGCCCGAAGCAGCCTCAGTACATGGTAAACAAACCGATTTCTTATTAGATGTAAATTTTATAATCATAATTGCTGTTTTTGTACTTACACAAATTGCGCTATTTTGGTTTGTTTGGAAATATAAATACCGTAAAGGCGAAAAGGCATACTACTATCCACACAACAATACCATTGAAGTTATTTGGACTGTGGCACCTACTATTGTACTTGCAGGACTTTTAATTACAGGCTTAAAGTCTTGGAATGAAATTACCGACAATCAAAGAAAGGATGGAATGAATGTACAGATTTACAGCAAGCAATTTAACTTTGTTACCAGATATTCAGGCAAAGATAATACGTTAGGGCAGTCATACTTTATGAATATTAGTGATGATAATCCATTAGGTGTAAAGAAAGAGGCTGCAGCTATGGATGATAAAATTGCCAATGAGTTGCATTTAGTTGTTAACAAGCCGGTAATGTTACACATGAACTCACAAGACGTAATTCACTCCATGTACCTGCCTCATTTCCGTACACAAATGAATGCAGTACCCGGCATGACAACCACTTTCTATTTTGTTCCTACAATCACAACTTCAGAAATGAGACGGAAACTAAACAACCCTAAATTTGATTATGTTTTACTTTGTAATAAAATTTGTGGTGTTTCTCATTACCTGATGAATATGAAAGTGGTAGTTGAAAGCCCTGCTGAATTTAAAGTTTGGCTGGCTGGTCAAAAAAATGTTTTTGCTGCTGACTCTACATTGGCTTCAGGATCTGCAACAACACAGCCGCTGACAATCAATTAAAATGATTGTATAGCATCCAATCAAAATAGTTTTTAAAAATACACGATCAGAATAAACATGGATACAATACAAACCTTGCACGAGTCGCATGCTGCTGATGCACACCATACTCATCATCATGAACATGAACAAACTTTTTGGACTAAATATTTATTTACAACTGACCATAAAGTAATATCGAAGCAATTTTTAATTACGGCTGTTTTCATGGCTTTTTTGGCAATGGGCATGTCCATGTTGTTTAGGCTACAATTAGCTTGGCCTGACGTGAAAATGCCGTTCTTAGAAAGCTTATTGGGGCAATGGGGTAAAGACGGTAAGTTAGATCCGGGATTTTATTTGGCGCTTGTAACGATACATGGCACTATCATGGTGTTTTTTGTGTTAACTGGCGGGTTAAGCGGTACTTTTTCAAACCTGCTCATTCCATTACAAATTGGAGCACGTGATATGGCTTCCGGATTATTAAATATGCTTTCATATTGGTTTTTTGCCGGCTCATGTTTGGTAATGTTTATTTCACTTTTTGTTGAAAGTGGTCCTGCATCAGGTGGCTGGACAATTTATCCTCCGCTAAGTGCCTTACCACAAGCCATAGCCGGCTCAGGTTTAGGTATGGATTTGTGGTTGGTAAGTATGATTTTCTTTATTGTAAGCTCTTTATTAGGAGGTATAAATTACGTAACTACTGTAATTAATCTGCGCACTAAAGGGATGAGCATGACGCGACTTCCGTTAACCATTTGGGCATTTACAATAACAGCTATATTAGGTATTTTGTCATTCCCGGTTTTATTCGCTGCAGCCTTGCTTTTATTCTTCGACCGCACGTTTGGAACTAGTTTTTATTTAACCGATATTTTTATAGATGGCGCACCACTTGAACATATTGGTGGAAGTCCCATTTTGTTTGAACATTTATTTTGGTTCTTAGGCCACCCCGAAGTTTATATTGTTATTCTTCCTGCCTTAGGCTTGGCATCAGAAGTAATATCAGTGAATTCGCGAAAGCCAATTTTTGGCTATAAAGCAATGATTGGATCTATGGGCTTAATAGCCTTTTTATCATGTATTGTTTGGGGGCACCACATGTTTATTACAGGGATGAATCCATTTTTAGGATCCGTGTTTGTTGTAACAACCTTAATGGTTGCCATCCCATCTGCAGTAAAGGTATTTAATTACATTGCTACATTATGGCGTGGAAACATTGTGCTAACACCTGCTATGTTATTTGCCATTGGCTTGGTTTCGTTTTTTATTAGCGGTGGATTAACCGGTATTATTTTAGGAGACTCGGCATTAGATATTAATATACACGACACCTATTTTGTGGTAGCTCACTTCCATATTGTTATGGGTGCTTCGGCAATTTTTGGAATGTTAGCTGGAGTTTACCATTGGTTTCCACGTATGTTTGGTCGCTTAATGAATAAGAATTTAGGGTACATACATTTTTGGTTGACCTTGATTTCTGTATATGGAGTATTCTTTCCAATGCATTTTATCGGTTTAGCCGGTGTGCCACGCAGATATTATGCAAATACAGCTTATGCAGGTTTCGACAACTTAGTTGGCATTAACGAACTTATTACTGTTTTTGCATTGTTAAGTGGTGTGGCACAGTTGGTTTTTGCGTTTAACTTTTTCTACAGCATTTTTAAAGGCAAAAAATCTCCACAAAACCCTTGGAAATCAAATACGCTGGAATGGACTGCACCTCTTAGTGACGTACACGGCAACTGGCCTGGTGAAATACCAACGGTACATCGTTGGCCGTATGATTATGGCAAACCAGGCCATGAGGATGACTTCATTCCTCAAACGGTGCCATTTTCGGCAACACCAGGTAGCAATAGGCCTGATGATCATTAAAACGGTTGTTTGAAAAACTAATAAACCCCCTGTTTTAACTAACAGGGGGATTTTTTTGGTTTTATGCTTTTTTAGTATTACAAAAATGACTTTAAGATTTAATTTTATTTGTAACCAATATTTGAAACATTTTTAAGTGATATAAGTATGAAAGTTGCTCTTATTACCGGAATAACCGGACAAGATGGTGCCTATTTAGCTGAGTTTTTGTTAGCAAAAGGATATATGGTACATGGTATAAAACGCAGAAGTTCATTATTTAATACCGAACGTATTGATCATATATACAGCGACAGCCACGAGAAAAATGTGAAATTTAAACTGCATTATGGCGATTTAACCGACTCAGCAAACATTATCAGAATCATACAAGAAGTACAACCGGATGAAATTTATAACCTGGGCGCAATGAGCCATGTAAAGGTTAGCTTCAACACACCGGAATATACGGCTAATGCCGATGGTATAGGGGCACTTCGCATATTAGAAGCAGTACGCATGTTGGGTATGACACAACATTGCAAAATTTATCAAGCAAGCACCAGTGAACTGTATGGATTGGTACAGGAAATACCACAAAAAGAAACTACGCCTTTTTACCCACGTTCACCTTATGCTGTGGCAAAGCTTTATGCATATTGGATAATGGTAAATTACCGGGAGGCTTATAACATGTTTGCTGTTAATGGTATTTTATTTAATCATGAATCGCCACTTCGTGGCGAAACCTTTGTTACCCGAAAAATTACAAGGGCAGTTGCTCGAATTGCATTGGGTTTACAGGAATTGGTTTATATGGGTAATATAGATGCAAAACGTGACTGGGGCCATGCCGCTGATTATGTAGAAGCCATGTGGTTAATGCTTCAACAAGATAAACCTAAGGATTATGTAATTGCCACCGGTGTTACCACCACGGTTAGAGAATTTATTAAATTATCATTTGAACAAGTTGGAATAGAGGTTGAGTTTTCGGGCACGGCAGAAAACGAAATTGCAACCGTAATCCAATGTCAGATGCAAGCATATCAAATTCCTAAAGGCACAGTGGTAATGCGTATAGATGCTCAATATTACCGACCAACAGAAGTGGAAATTTTAGTTGGCGATGCTGAAAAAGCGTATAGAGAATTAAACTGGAAACCTAAGTATGATTTAAAAGCAATTGTAGCCGAAATGATGCAAAGCGATTTGCAACTTTTTACACGCGATAAATATTTAAAAGATGGTGGCCACACAGTGCCTAATTATTACGAAAGTTAATTTTAAAGTAAGATTTAAATCTTGAAACCCAATAACTCCATTTATGTAGCAGGTCATAAGGGTATGGTAGGCTCAGCTATTTGCCGTGCACTAAACGCGCGTGGATTTAACAATATCATCACCGCAAACTCTAATGAACTCGATCTAAGAAATCAAGCAGCGGTAAACATATTTTTTGAAAAACACCAACCGGATTATGTTTTCTTAGCTGCTGCAAAGGTTGGTGGTATAGTTGCAAATAATACCTACCGTGCCGATTTTTTATACGACAATCTGATGATTGAGTGTAATGTAATTCACTCCGCATTTAAACATAATGTTACCAAATTACTTTTTTTAGGCTCATCTTGTATCTACCCAAAAATGGCACCACAGCCGCTAAAGGAATCCTATCTCCTAACCGGTTTATTAGAGCCTACTAACGAACCGTATGCAGTAGCTAAAATTGCAGGCATTAAACTTTGCGAATCCTATAAGCGGCAATATGGCTGTAATTTCATTTCGGCAATGCCAACCAATTTGTATGGGCCAAACGATAACTACAGTCTTCAAAACTCACATGTGTTACCGGCTCTTTTGCGAAAATTTTATGAGGCAAAAACGCATAATTTTTCTGAAGTTGAGATTTGGGGCACTGGTAAACCGTTGCGTGAGTTTATGTATGTAGATGACCTGGCAAATGCATGTTTGTTTCTAATGCAAAATTATAATGACGAAGCGTTTGTTAACGTAGGAACCGGCACTGATATTTCTATAGCCGACTTAGCCTTGCTTATAAAAGAAATAACCGGATTTACAGGGGATTTAAAGTTCAATGCAAGTAAACCTGATGGCACACCACGAAAATTAATGGATGTTAGCAAGCTTAAAAGTCTGGGTTTTGAACCACTTACTGATTTACGAACAGGTATCAGTAATGTTTGGAGCTTAGTTAAAAATGGCCGCTTTTTTGAACGATAGAACTTCACACGATTTTTTTTTGCAAAAATTTAGCGTTTTGTTGTTTTAATGTAAACAGTTTGTAAATTGCCTACGATTTTTTGATGAACCCCCATTTCAAATTGTGTATTTATCATCAAAAAGTTAATTATTTCGAATTACCCCTAAAGCTGTTTTTATCAATGTTTAAAATCTTTTTTAAAGATTTTGTTAGCCCTTTTTTCCCTTTATTTATTGGGCTTCTTGTGCATATTCATATTCAATTAAAAGCCGCATTAATTTTCAAATTAATGTTGGCTTATGCTCATTTTTCAGTTGTTGAAAAATTGAGCAATGCGCGTTCTCCCATTAATTATAACAAGTTGGCTTTTTAAAATTCAACACTAAAAAATTACATAAACCCCGACACTTTAAAACTATTTACTTATGAGAAAACTAAGCACATTAATTTTAACATTTCTGCTTTTTTTATCAGCGCAGGTGTTATTTGCTCAAAACCAAAATCCATTCATAGGTGAATGGACAGCTACTGATAGGCCGGGATCTTCCATTTCATTAAAATTGAAGTCTGATTGGTCATGCAGTTTTAAAATAAATGGACTAAACACATACAACATTACGGGTTACAAATTTGCATCAAATAAAGGGTTAGGTTCTGAAGATGATTACAAGCAGGATGTTTTGTTGTACATAACACCCCAAGCATCTGCTAATAGTAGTGCGTTAACTTTAAATAATCAGGTTCGTTTTTTAAACGGAACTTTAGAGTTAGATGCAGAGCAAGGCAATACATTGAAGCTAACCTTTATTGACACTAACACAAACCCTCCGGCTACTGTTAGCTATTCGTTTACTAAATAAACCCCTAATAATAAACTTTAAACTGAATTGTTGTAAACCCTTATCCTATGACAAACATATTTACCCAAACAAAAACAAGTTGGCTGAATACATCACAAAGGTTTTTAAAATCTTTTGTGATGCTATTGCTATTAATTGGAGCCAATACAGCATTAGCTCAAATTAACTATGTACGAACCACATTTACCTCGGCCTATACGCCTATAACTGTAGGTGGAGGGGCAACCCAAATTAATGTAGGCACCGGCTTAGGTGATTTCTCAACTACGGGTGGCGTAGCCAGTGGCACCGAAGGTTCGGCCCATATACTTTGGCCTTTTAACTTCACTTATAATGGTGTAAGTTTTACCACAGCCAGCGACTTTTTAGGTATTAGTACTAATGGTTATGTATATCCTGTAACAGCTGCTGTTGGTGGCACAAATGCCGGGAAATTAATATCCAACGTAAATACAAACTTATTTACTACTACATCACCACATGCAACCATTGCACCTTACTTTGATGATTTGTCAATTGGGACGGCAATAAATGGAAATACAGGTACGGTGCTTTATCAGGTTACCGGTAGTGCCGGTAGTCAGGTGTTAACCATTCAATATACTAATGTACCGGCTTTTTCATCGGGAAGCGTAAAAGCATTAAATTTCCAGGTGAAGTTTTATGAAACTACCAATGAAATTGAATTTCATTATGGCCCGGTTATTAATGGAACTGTTGCGGGTGCCTATAATACAAGTGAAACAGCTTCGATTGGTATTGAATCGGCCACTGGTGGTAATACCAATTATATTGATGCAATCACAGGTTCGAAAACTGCCAATACAAGTTTAATTACCTCAAATAAATTTTCGCAAATTCGTAATACACGCTTTACACCCGGTACACCTGTGGCTTTGGCAGCAGGTACTTACACAGTAGGTGTTGGTCAGATGTACACCTCATTATCTGAAGCTTTTGCCGATTTAAACCACAGGGGCATAGCAGGTGCTGTAACCCTTGATCTAATGGATGCAGTTTATGATACAACTGTAGCTGGTGGTTTAAATATTTTCCCATTAGTTACTTCTAATATTGCAGGTACTTCAGTTGCCAATACAATTACTGTAAGCAGAACCGGATTGCCAGCCGATTTAAGATATCGTGGTACCGATGCGGGTAACTTAGGTAATCAAGCATCTGTTTCTATTATTGGAACAACCTTTGAACCAATTTTGGCTGTTATCGGTACCGACTTTATGTCGGTGAACAACGTGAACTTTACATACAATGGAGTACAAGGTACAGGAGTTAGTTATCAAACAACAACAGGTAAAGTTGATTGTGCCATAGGCTTAATCAACTCATCGGCAACTGATGGCGCCACCAATAATACATTCTCAAATTTTGTATGTACTAACGACCGCACCAACCCTGCTTCAACACAAGCAATCAGACATTTTACACAAACAACACCTACATCGGCAGCTGGTGCCAATAGTAATAACACTTATAGAGATTTTACCATTAAAAATGGTACAAGCGGTATAATTATTAGTGGTAATGCAACTTTCCCTGATATTAACAACAGGGTAATTACATCAGCATGTACTTCTTATAATACGATAGGCGACCCTGCTGTTGCTAACGACTTAAGTAACCCATCAACTGCAACATCTCCTTTTGGTATTACTATGTCTAATCAAAGTGGTTTCACATTAAGAAATAATATAATTTCTAATCTGACCAACACAAGTACAGGTTCTACCATAGTTGATGGTATTAATGTTACACTTTTTCAAGGGATATGCGAAATCAATAATAACATTATAAAAAATCTGCGACAAAATTTGGGATCAGGTACTTCTGTAGTATCAGGTATTAAAATTACAAATGCAACAACAGGTACCCATGAAATCAGAGTTTATAATAATGCTATTTCAAATTTAACAACAGCTTATAATGGTGCAGCTTCAGTTACAAGGATGATTAGAGGGATGAGCGGTTTAAGTACTACAAACAATGCTGCAAAATATAGTATTTACAATAATAGTATAAGTATAGATGGCAGTGGTGCTTCAACGGCATCAAACAATTGTTTTGATGTTGCCGGTACAACAGGCCCTAACTATGATGTAAGAAATAATATTTTTGCTAACTATACCATTGCGCAAGCGGGTGTTGCAAGACATGCTTGTTATGTTACCAATAGCAATACTTTATTAGGCGGTACCGGTTCTACCATCAACCAAAATAATATGTATGTGGCTAATGATGCAGGTGTAACGGGTTTCCCTGTATATAATTCGAGTACAAATACAGGAACCAACCCAATTGCAACAGTAAACACGAATTATTCGACACAGGTTACAGCACCAAACATTAGCGGTGACCCGGGCTTTTTTAATATTTATGCAAACTTACATGCTACCAATTTAGCATTACTATCTGGGGCAGGCTCTCTTGTACCTGCTTATTTATCGGTTGATTTAGATTGTAACACGCGTATAATACCAAATGATATAGGCGCTTATTTATTAGGTGCTTGTCCATCGGGTATTCCTACAGCATCTGTCTCGCCTGCTGGTCCAACATGTACGTTAGAGCAACTAACAGCAACAACCAGCGCTGTAACTCCGCAATATCAATGGATGCTTAATGGTGTAGATATTTTTGGCGCAACATCATCAACCTATACACCGGGTGTTGCCGGTAATGGTACTTATACTTGCCGAGTTAATAATTTAGGTGAAAATTGTTTTGTAGTTTCAAATGCTGTTACCGTAAATCTTTCGCCAACAATTTCAGTTACACCAACATCTGCTGCTGTTTGTGATGGTGAAACAGTAAATATAAATACCACGGTTACTAATAATCCTCCTTTAAATTATACAGTAGCTTCTATTCCATTTGCAGGTGGGTTTACGGGTACATTAACCAACGGTGCTTCGTTACCCGGTGGGCCTGGTTTAACGGTAGGTGCTATAGCTGATGAAGGAAATTACAATGTGCCACAAAACAGTACAGGTACACCCACAAATTTGCCATGGAATTTCAACTTTTATGGTAGAAACTACAACCAATTTACGATTCACTCGAATGGTCAATTGGTAATGAATGCTAACCAAACATCGGCAAATAGCGTGTTTAGCCCACCTACAATACCTTCATTAAATGCACCAAACAATTGGTTAGGTTTTTGGGCTGACTTAAATGTAACTGCTAGTGACCAAATTCGTTGGGATGTTATAGGAACCTCACCCGCTCGGAAGTTTGTCGTACGTTTTACGAATGTAAACTTCTTTTCGGCAACTCCATTTGTAACGGTTCAATATGAGTTAAACGAAACATCACATGATATTGATGTGTACTTGACATCGGTAAATGGGGTTACAAATACAAAAGCAATTGGTATTGAAGATACAGTAGTGGCTGGTGTTGTTTCAGGTTTGGCTGCTCCAGGTCGTAACTCAGGAACGTGGATAGCTACCAACGAAGGTTGGAGGTTTTCGCAATTGCCTCCACCCAGTTATAATTATGCCTGGAGTCCTGCTACCGGTTTAAGTTCAACTTCGGTATCAAATCCGGTTTCGACACCGGTTATTGGCACAACGGTTTACACTGTTACCGTTACTAATACCAGTACAGGTTGTACTACTACCGGAACCACATCAATTACGAACAATGGCGTTGCCGACCCTGCACCTACAGTTGGTGGTCCATATAGTTTCTGTGGTTCACAAGCCTCGGTTTCGGTTACAGCTACTGGTAATAGTACTATTAATTGGTACTCTGCTTTAACAGGTGGTACTTTATTGGGCACCGGTTCGCCATTTATTTTTGGCCCTGTAAATGCAACTACTACTATATATGCCGAAAGCTTCAACGGATTATGCGGAAGCGATCGTACCCCATTAACAGTAACAATTACGGCTTTACCTACTATCAATCCAACAGCAACACCGGTTAATATTTGCTTAGGCTCCACATCGCAATTGGCGGCCAATAGCTTTATTAACGGTTCTGTTACAGCACTGCCAACCATTGGTAACAATGGTGTTTCGGCCAATATATTTAACGTAGATAACTTAAACGGTACTTCGCCCATCACTTTGCATTTCTTCGCAATGGAAATAACGGCAGGTACTTTAGCCGAAATTTGGTATAAGCCCGGTGCTTATACTTGTGGCGTAACACCTTCTAACGTAGGTTACACATTAGCGGGTGGTGTTCAAGTGCCAATTACACCTTTAGGTATTGGTGTTTTAACCCCCATTCCATTAGATGCTAATATTACTATTCCTGTAGGTCAAACCTATGCTATAGTGGTAGCATGTAACGGAAGTAACCGCTATTTTAATGGTACGGCTGAATGTGCACCTTGGTTTTCTGATGCAAATATCCGCGTTAATCAAGGCCGTGGTGGTTCAGCATTTGGTGGGGCATTTGCCGGTTTGGCAAATTCGCCACGTAACTTTGTGGGTTCAATTACTTACGATTTTGGCGACCCAAATTTAACCTTTAATTGGGCACCGGGTGGTACATTAAATAGTTCAACCATTACAAATCCAATAGCTACGCCAACTGCATCAACTGTTTATACAGTTACAGCAACTAATTTGGCAGGATGTACCAGTACAGGTACTGCTGCTGTTAACGTTACAAACCCACCTGCTGCACCCGGCTTTACAGTAAATAGTGTACCTTGTGGTAATGGTGTTGCCTCATTAACTGCAAATGGTACCGGTGGTACTTACAAATGGTATGCGCTACCATCAGGCGGCACTGTTTTATTTACAGGTGCAACCTTTACGCCTACCATTTCTTCAGATACTACGTTTTATGTTTCTGAAACCACAACTGCTGCACCTTTCTGTGAAGGTGCAAGAACAGCCGTTTTTGTTGATATTGTTGATCCCGATACGATAAATGCAACCGTGGATATTCCACTAATTTGCGATCAAACACCGGGTAGTACCTTGGTTACCCTTAATGTTACCAATGTTTCCAGCCCGCAAAACAATCAATACGTTTATACATGGTCGGCACCCGGATCAGGAGGTTTAAATGCTACAACCGGTAATACCGTAACTGCTAACCCTACAGCTACTACTATTTATACGGTAACTGCCAATCAAATTGGCGCATTTACGGTCAATATTAATGGTGTAAGCGCCAATGGAAATACCAGTCAGGATGAAATTACATGGACATTGAAAGATGCATCTAATGTTACCATTTTAAGTGGTGGTCCTTATGCCGGTTCTAATAATAATGTTACCTCTTTGCCAGTGGTTTCTAATAATGGTCCGTTTACATTCCAAATAAATGCAGGCAATGTACTTAACGATACCAACTACGCTGCCTTTACTGTATTCTGCGAAGGTAATGCAGTTGCATCGGGTTGCGTTAAAGGCAGTTTAAATGTTAATGAAACAGCTTGTACAAATATTAGTACTTTCTCAGTAGCTAATATCAATGGTTGTTTGGCATCTTGTAATAGAATAGCAACTGTTACGGTTGGTTTAGGAAAAACACCGATAGTAAATTCGGTTTCGGCCACTGCTAACCCTATATGTTCTGGTGATGCTACAATTGTGTCAGTTAACGCAGTACAAGGTGGAGGTAGCGGTTCGCCAGCACCGGAGTTTGGCACTTATTGCAACCCGGTAACATATACAAGCCCTGGCCAGTCAGGTGATTTTATAGCCAATGTGCAGTTCAACACATTAAACTATCCGTCAGGTGACGAGGTAGCTGATTATGTTTATGTTACACCAGTTGGCTCTGCAACTACTGTGGTTAGTAAAGGTTCAACATATAATATGACTATTACACCCACAACAGGCTTTAGTCAAGCTACTGCCGTTTTTGTTGATTGGAATAATAATGGCTCTTTTGCTGATGGTGGTGAGATGGTGTTTACCGGTGCATCTGGTACGGTTCCGGTTACTTTACCTGTGACAGTTCCTTCAGGTGCTGCCACAGCATATGTACGTATGCGTGTTACTTGTGTGTTTAGCGGTACTCCAGGCACTAATTATGCTTGTGCACCTAATTCATTTGGTTTTGGCGAAGTAGAAGATTATACCATAGAAATTACAGGTGCCTCATCTGTAGGTTTAACTTATGCATGGACTCCTGCTGCCAGCTTAAATAATTCAACTGCAGCCAGTGTTACGGCAACTCCAACAACAACAACAACATATACAGTAACTGTAAGTGATCAGGCCGGCTGTACAGCTACTACTACCGTTTTAATTGATGTAGTACAAACGCCTCCAACTCCTACTGCAATTGGCGATACCGTTTGCGGACCAGATACCGTAAACTTATCAGCTGCCTTATTCGACCCATTAAATACGATGATCTGGACCGACACAATTGGCGGCCCAATATTACATACTGGAACAAACTTCAGCCCATATGCTTCAACAAGTGGTACTTACTATGTTCGTGAATTGGCAGGTGCATCAAGCTTAAATGTTGGCTTCAATGGTGTGGGTGCTCCGGTCGGATTTTTCCCAGATGTAGCATCATTCCAAAACTTTACGGTATTAAATAGTGAAGGAATTACCATCAATACGGTTCAAATTTCGACAAACTTAGGTTCCGGATCCTATCCTTTAGTAGTTGCATTAGTTAATCCTTTGGGCCAAATTGTTTCTGTTGCCGATACTGTATATGTTACCGGAGGTTCAACAGCTTTACAAACGGTTACATTAAATCTTTTTGTGCCTGCTGGTAGTTGGCGTTTGCAACCAATTGCTAACCCTAACTTAGCGGTACATAGCATAGCAGCACATCCTTATACTATTGCCAATCAAGTTAGCATAACCAGTTTTGGTAATGCGAGCAACCCTGCATTCGCTGCGAATTTCTATGGTTTGTTCTATAATTGGAGTGTTTCAACAGCATGCTACAGTTTACCTACTATCGTAAATTATATAGTAAACGATCCTCCGGGAATGAGTATTGCGTCAACAAATGGAAGTGCGTTTTGTGATTCGATAAGTACGGTATTAAGTATAATTGATTCAACAAATGTTTTTGATACATTTGAATGGAGTCCTGCTACCGGGTTAAGTGCAACAACAGGCAGTTCAGTTTCGGTTTCATCATTAACCAATGTTTCTTATACGGTTATTGCACGCGATACCAATTCAGGATGTAACAATGTTCAAACAATTGATTTAATTGTAAATCCTGCTCCGACAGTAATATTAAGCTTTACTGACACTACAGTTTGTACTACACAACCTACAATTGCCTTTAATGCAACTGCAGCAAAATCGAGTGTGGCGCAGATAGGCACACGTATAAACCCGAATTTTGTAAATGGTCAAATTTATGGGGGCAATACCACTCAATATGCGCAAATGATATTTACACCTGCTGAATTAAATGCAGCAGGCATAGTAGGCCCCACCAACATTACTTCATTAGCATTCCACGTTATGGGTAAGTTAACTACCACAACTTATACCGTGTCAATTAATTTACGTGCTGATGGAACTGTGCCGGCAAACTTTGCCAGCGCTACCCATTTAACACCAATTGGGGCCGCAAACTTTACAAGCTCCACAATTACTTCGGCTTTAGGTTGGAATACTTATAATTTTACAACGCCATTTGCCTGGGACGGTGTAAGCAATGTTTTGGTAAGTACCTGCTTTACACACAACATTCCCGGATTTTTTGATGTTGTTAGTACATCCAATGCTGGTGCTGTAAGATTAAATGCACTTAATGCTTCAGCTTGCGGTGCCATTACAGGCGGTTTGGCTGCTATAAATCCTAACGATAGGCCGAATGTGCGATTCACAGGTGGTAATGTAACCTACAGTTGGTCGCCAGCTTTAGGCTTAAGTGGTTCCACCATTGAAGATCCGACTGTAGATGTTACACAACTTCCTGTAAATGCAACTACTACCTACATTCTTACGGTAACAGATCCTGTTAGCGGTTGTACTGCAAACGACACCGTTAATGTTGAAGTTTTACCTGTACCATTAGCACCATTAGCTGCTGATACAAACCGTTGTGGTTTTGGACAAGTTGTACTTAATGCAACTGCACAAGGAGGTTATACTTTAAATTGGTATGATGCACCAACAGGCGGAAACTTATTGGGTTCTGGTTCACCATTTATTTATGAGTTGGGCGCAACCACTACCATTTATGTTGAAGAGTTTAATGGAGGATGTGCCGGTCCACGAACCGCTGTAAATATTACCATATTCCCTGCACCGGCTGTAAATACAAGTTCAGTCAATGCTCCAATTTGTGATGGTGCTGGCCCTGCAACATTAACAGCAAGTAGTGTAAACGACCCAAATTATATGTATGAGTGGTCACCTGCATTAGGCTTAAGTGCCACTACAGGCGCTGTTGTTTCAGCATCACCGGTTGTTAATACCACTTACACTGTTTTAGGTATTGACACAGTAACCGGATGCCAAGACACAGCAACTGTTTTTGTAGGTGTAGGTAACTCTATAATAATCAATAGCGTAACCGCAGTACAGGACACTATTTGTGTTGGAGGCACCACTTCATTGTTAGTAACTACGCCACCAACGGGTGCATATACGGTTCAGTCAATACCATTTGCACCGGTAGTTCCTATTTCAACATCTTTATCAGGAGTAGGTCCTGTAGGTGATGAAGGCACCTTATTGGGCGCACCGATTGGATTTAACTTCGATTATTTTGGAACGATTTATAATTCAGTTACGGTTCATACAAATGGTTATATTGTATTCGCACCGCCAGCTTACGTATTTGGTTCATTTAGCCCAACCACAATACCTAATGCAGCAAATACCAATAGTTGGGCCGGTTTCTGGGCCGACTTAAATGCTGTAACTGGCAATATTACATTTGGAACAACGGGAGTTGCACCTTTCCGTAAATTTGTAATTAACTATAATAACGTTAACTATTTCTCTGCAACTCCATTCGTTTCGCATCAAATTGTATTAAACGAAACATTTAATACCATTGATGTGCACATGCAACATGCGCAAACAACCAATACACAAGCAATTGGTATGGAAAATCAAACGGGTACCATTGGTACTGCAGCGCCAGGCCGTAATGCAGGTATTTGGTCAACCGATAATGAATCGTGGAGTTTCGCTCCGCCCGCAACTGTAAATTATGCATGGTCACCGGCAACTGGCTTAAGCAGCACCTCTGTTGCCAATCCTATTGCCAATCCAACAACTACTACCACATACACTGTTGTTATTACTGCAACTGAATCAGGTTGTACCAGTACGGGTTCAGTTACCATTGAAGTGCTTTCAATTCCAACTGACCCAATTGTAATGGGGCTTGATACCAATTGCGGTCCTGCTTTATTAACCTTTACTGCTGATCCGGGTAATCTTGTGGATACAGTTAAATGGTATGATGCGGCAACAGGTGGTACACTTTTAGGAGTTGGCGATAACCTTTCAATATTAGTTTCAAGTACTATTACAATTTATGCTGAACGTACTAATGGAACTTGCTTAAATCCAGGTGGTCGTACGGCTCATACTATTGTTATTAATCCAGCACCTGCTGTAGCAATTGATGGTGCGGCTACTATTTGCGAAAACAGTTCAACACCTTTATCGGTTTCGGCTGCTACTGTTGGAAATTACAACAATTATATTTGGTTGCCGGCAACAGGTTTAAATACAACCGTTGGCCCTAATGTTATTGCTTCACCTATTGTAACAACAACCTATACAGTTTATGCTAGTTCACCAACCAGTGGCGATAGTACATGCGGTAATGCGGCTACGGTTACTGTAACAGTTAACCCAGCACCAATCATTACTTCGGTTTCAATTTCACCAACACCTGTTTGTGAAGGAGATTCTGTACAGTTAACGGTTGTTACACCGTCAAGTGGTCCAAGTAACTATACAGTCACTTCTATTCCTTTTGCACCGGTTCTACCTTCTGGTCCAACTACGGAGTTATCTAATGGTGGTGTTGCTATTCAGGCATTAGCCACAGGTAGTTTAGACGATGGCACTTGGAATGTATCCTTACCCGTAGGTTTTGCATTTGATTATTATGGAGTACCACAAACTACACTCGATGTTTCTACTAACGGCTTTATCGGATTTGGTGGCTTAAGTGGTCTAAATGGTTGTTGTACAGGTCAACTTATGCCTAATGCTTCTACACCAAATAATGTAGTGGCAATGGCTTGGGAGGATTGGAATCATACTGCTGGAATTATGGATGTATTTACCGTAGGTACTACACCTTTCAGGAAGTTTGTGATTCGGGCTCAAGGTGTGCCTCGTTTTGGTGGCGCCAGTGGTCCAACTACTGCAATGATTGTTTTAAATGAAACACTTAATACTATTGAAATACATAACACTTCAGTTGTTTGTGTAGCAACAGATTTTACTACTCAGGGAATCGAAAATGGATCAGGTACATTGGCAACAACAGTTACAGGCCGCAACTCAACCGGTGGTTGGTCAGCTACCAACGATGCTTGGCGATTTGCACCACCTACAAGTGTTACTTACAGTTGGGCGCCTAATGCAGGTATGATTAACAGCAATACTGCAAATCCGCAAGCATTGGCAACAGCTAATACAACATACACTGTAACTGTAACAAACATTGCTACAGGCTGTACAAGTACTGCAACTGTTGCTAGTAATGTAACAGCATTACCCAAACCCTATTTGAATGCAGGTGATACCATTTTCTGCTCAAACGTTCCGCAATTTACGGTAACGGTTGGCGATTCTGGCGCATATGCTGGCGGATGGCCGGTAGGTACATTGTTCGATTGGGGAGTTAACGGTGGAGTTTTAACAGATAGCTTTATTACCATATTTGCTTCTGCAAATGTTAATGTAATTGTAACATTACCACCAAGTATGGGTGGCTGTACAGCTGGTAGCGATACTTCTACATTCGACTTGGGTACTATATTAACGCCTGTATTAACATTCCAAAGCGATAGTGTGATATGTTATGGCGATTCAACCGGTAGGTTAATAGGTAGAATTGACTCAGTATTCTCAGGAACACCTAATTACAGATGGCAATGGTTTACATCACCCGGAAATGTTTTATTAAGGGATGTTACAAATAGTGAGTTAGTTGATACTTTGGATAATATACCGGCAGGATCGTACTACTTATTGTTAACTGACCATCAAGGAGTACCTGTACCGCCTTATTGCCAACCTGATATTATAATAGAATCAGTAGGTGAACCAGTTGGACCGCTATTAGTTCTTGAGGAATTAGCAGGTCATATTGATGTACAATGTTATGGATATGCAACTGGTGCAATTGATTTGACCGTAATGGATGGAACAGCGCCTTACACTTACGATTGGAGTACAGGCGAAACTACAGAGGATATTACAGGCTTGGTAGCCGGTATTTATACTTGTACTGTAACTGATGTTAGAGGCTGTACATATGAATTTGTAACGGAAATTTTCGAAAATCCACAGGTTACCGTAGGTACCGATCAAACCAATGTATCATGTAATGGAGGTTTTGATGGTACTGCTACTGTATATGTTAATGGTGGTGTTGGTGGATATACCTACTTGTGGGATAATGGATCAACTGATCAAACAGCGTTTGATTTAACTGCAGGTGTACATACGGTAATTATCACCGATAATTCGGGTACTCCTGGATGTGATACGATTATTTCATTCTTAATAACCGAACCGACATTGTTGGATGCAACAAGCAATGTAATAAACCTTAACTGTCATGGCGCAAGTAATGGTGTAGCAACTGCTTTCCCAACGGGCGGAAACCCACCATATAATTACTCATGGAACAGCATTCCGGTACAAACCACACAAACTGCTACAGGCTTGGCTGCCGGAACTTATACATGCAGTATAACCGATTCAACCGGTTGTATGAAAGATTTGATTATTCAAATTACGCAGCCTGATTCATTAGTAGTTGGTACCACAATAGATGATCCTTCATGTAATGGTAGCAATGATGGCAGTGTTACTGCAACAGTAACAGGTGGTACCCCAGGTTATGCTTACTTATGGAGTAATGGCGAAACCACTGAAACGGCATCGAACCTTACAGCAGGTACCTATGTTCTTACAGTAACAGATGCCAATGGTTGCCAGGTAATATCCAATATAGTTGTTAATGAGCCACTACCAATAACTACTACCGTAACATGCTTAACGGATGTTACTTGCAATGGCTTGTCTAATGGTACAGCTTGTATTTTAGCAACAGGAGGTACACCGGGCTATAGTTATTTATGGAATACAGTACCCGCACAAACTACAGCCACAGCAACCGGATTAGCAGCAGGAAGTTATACACTAATAATTACGGATGCCGCAGGTTGTACAGCAACTGTTACCGTTACTATAAACGAACCTGCAGCAATTAGTGCTAATGCAGAAGTAACAAATCCATTATGTAATGGCGGTATGGGCTCAATTGAGTTGATCCCAACCGGAGGTACTGCTCCTTATTCTGTAATATGGTCAAACGGTTCTACCAATTTAATTAATGGTGGTTTATTAGCAGGAACTTACACCGCAACTATTACTGATGCTAATGGCTGTGTTTTAACAGAAACATACACAATTACTGACCCTGCTGCCATTGTTGTTTCAGGAACTGTAACCAATGTAAGTTGTAACGGTGGTGTAAACGGAGCTATCATATTAAATGTTACCGGTGGCTCTGGCTCTTACCTGTATCAATGGAGCAATGGCGAAACAACTGCCAACATTACCGGCTTATTAGCAGGCTCATATACTGTAACCGTAACTGATCTTACATCATGTTCAGTAACACAAACATTTGTAGTGGCCGAACCAGCAGCATTAAGTTGCGTATGTAATGCCAATGTGGTTAATGTAAGCTGTTTTGGCGCTGCTGATGGTTCAATAACTGCACAACCAATGGGCGGCACTGCACCTTACAGTTACTCATGGATACGAATTTCGCCAACTGTAAGTGGTGTTTTAGCTACTACACAAACAATAAGTGGCTTAACTGCCGGTACTTATGAAGTAACCATCACTGATGCAAATGGATGTACTAAAGTTGGTACAGCCGTAGTAACTGAGCCAAATCAATTATTTGCATTCGGAACAGTAAGTGGTGGTAATTGTGGCGGTTCATCTAATGGCAGCATTGCTATGACAGTGTTTGGTGGTATTCCTCCATATAGCTATGTGTGGAATACAATACCTGCCCAAACAACTGCAATTGCTACAGGATTAGGCGCTGGATCATATACTTGTGTGGTTACTGATGCAAATGGTTGTACCGTTGCCGTTACCAATACGATTTCAACGCCAGCTCCAATTGTATTAACAACAACAAAAACAAATGCACGTTGTAATGGTGCCAGTAATGGTACTGCAACTGTAAACGCAACTGGAGGAGTTTCGCCATATAATTATATGTGGAGTAACGGTAAAACAACATCCAACATTCTTGGATTACCTGCCGGTACCTATACAGTAACAGTTACCGATGCAAATGGTTGTACAGCAATAGCAACGGTTGCTATTTCGCATCCTTCGAAAGTTGCTGCTTTATATGTTAGCACTAATCCAACTTGTTATGGTGCTTCTAACGGAGCAATTAACTTAACGGTTACAGGTGGTACACCTCCATATACATATACTTGGTCAAATGGATCTACTAACGAGGATCAGGCAGGATTAACAGCCGGTATTTACTCAGTTGTTATTAAAGACAACAAAGGTTGCGTATTAACTGCAATGGTTACCTTGGTACAACCTAATGCAATTGTTGTAAGCACTTCGATTAATAATGTGAAATGTAACGGTGCAAACACCGGCAAAGCAACAGCTAATGTTACCGGAGGTACAGCACCTTATACTTACTTATGGAGTACAGGTGGTACAACTGTTACTATTAAAAATTTAGCCGCAGGAACCTATACGGTAACTGTAACTGATTCAAAAGGTTGTACTGGTGTTGGTACTGCAACCATCAACCAACCAGCTGCTTTAGTTTGTAACACTACCGTTATAAATAATGTAAGTTGTTTTGGTGGAACAAATGGTAAAGTACAGGTAAGTGTAAGTGGCGGTAAAGCACCTTATACGTATTTATGGAATACCAACCCAATAGCAACAACAGCAATTGTTAACAATGTAGCTGCCGGTACTTATACAGTAACCGTAAAAGATAAAAACAATTGTACAACCGTATGTATGGTTACAGTTACACAACCTGCATCAGCAATGAGTTTAACTATGTCGGGCTCAGTTGTAGCATGTAATGGTGGAAACACCGGTACTGCATCTGTTGTTGCATCCGGAGGTACTGCACCTTACACCTATTTATGGAATACAATTGTTGCCCAAACAACCAGTTCAATAGCAGGTTTAACTGCAGGCACCTATATGGTAACCGTAACTGATGCTAATGGCTGTACACAAACAGGCAATGCTGTTGTTACTGAAAACACTGCATTGACAATAACAGCCACTACTTCGGATTTAGTTTGCGGAATCACTAATACAGGTCAAGTAAATGCAGTTGCAAATGGAGGTTTAGCCCCATATACTTACGTATTAGGTCCTTTAAACTTAACACAAGCAAGTGGGCTGTTTACAGGCTTAGCTCAGGGTACATATGATGTAACAGTTACTGATGCTGCTGGCTGTACTGCTGTAATAACAGGACTTGTTGTTAATCAACCTGCTCCATTGTCAATGGGTGCAACATCAGGAACGAATGTAACATGCTTCGGTGGCAATAACGGAACGGCAACTGCTGGTGTAGTAACCGGTGGTACTATGCCATATTCTTATAGCTGGAATACAGTTCCACCACAAGCAACAGCTACAGCTACAGGTTTAGTTGCGGGTACATATATTGTAACAGTAACCGATGCAGGTGGATGTACTACCTCTGGTAACGTTACAATAACAGAACCTGCTACAGCAATGGTATTATCTATTGTAAATCAAACCAATCCATCGTGCAGTGGCGGTGCTACAGGTACTGCCGAAGTTGATGCAACCGGTGGTACAGGTCCATACACTTATTTATGGAGTGATGGTCAAACTACGGCTGCTGTAACAGGTTTAATGGCAGGTACATATCAGGTAACTGCAACTGATGCGAATGGATGTCAGGCAATGGCTACTATCATTATTTCGCAACCTAATCAGTTTGTTGTAACAGCAACATTTACGGATGTGTTGTGTAATGGAAATAGCGATGGAACTATAACAGCCAGTGTATCAGGCGGTAACGCTCCATTTAGCTACGATATTGGTATCGCAAACAACAACACCGGACTATTTACCGGATTAGCTGCAGGAAATTATATTGTAACAGTTACAGATAATGGCGGATGTACTGCAACTACTTCTGTAACAATATCAGAACCAAGCGCATTAATTGCAAATTCAACATCTACCAATGTAGCTTGTGCAGGTGGTAGTAATGGTAACGCTGCTGTTTTTGTTGTTGGTGGTGTAATGCCTTATGCATATGCATGGTCGAATGGAAATACAACACAAAATGTTTCAGCATTATCAGCAGGTACCTATACAGCAACAGTTACTGATGCTAATGGATGTACAATTACCAGTGAAGTTATTATAACTGAGCCTGCTGCCATAGCCTTGTCAACTACGCAAGTTGATGTTGTGTGTAACGGTGGTAACACTGGCTCAGCAACTGTGAATGCAACGGGTGGTTCTGCACCATATTTCTATATGTGGAGCAATGGTCAAATGACTCAAACCGCTACCGGTTTGTCTGCCGGTGTTTATACGGTTACGGTTGCTGATTACAATGGATGTACGCAAAGTATAGCGGTTACAATTAACAGTAGTACTTCAATTGTTGTTAACCCAACAGCGGGCACTATAACTTGCTTTGGTGGTACTACAACGGTTTCTGTAGCACCAACCGGAGGTACTGCACCTTATTCATACACTTGGAGTCATGATGGTGGTAATACTACAAATACTGCAATTGTTGGTGCAGGCGTTTATTATGTAACTATTACTGACTCATTAGGATGTCAAGTAACTTACTGTTTCATTGTTACTGAACCTGCACAGCTTATGTGTGCTATTTCAAGTACCAATGTATTATGTAATGATATAGCTAATGGCACAGCAACCGTTTCTACAGTTGGTGGTACGCCTGGTTATACCTATTTATGGAGCAATGGAAGTACCGATGCTGCCTTAACAGGTTTAGCAGCAGGTTCATATACTGTAACTGTAACTGATGCAAATGGATGTACTTCTGTTTGCTCTGTAACAATAGCTGAACCGGCTGTGTTAACCTTAGGAACCAGCACCAGCAATACATCTTGTGGTACTGATAATGGTACGGCAACTGCAGTTGTAGGTGGTGGAACCATGCCTTACTCATACATTTGGAGTACAGGCGAAACCACTGCATCAATTGCAAATTTAGCTGCCGGTTCATACACCGTAGTAGTTATGGACGCCAATGGTTGTGGCCCGTTAACAGCAACAGTTGTAATTGGAAACAATGCACCTGTAAGCTGTACTACCACTACGATTAATCCTACTTGTTCGGGCTATGCTAACGGTAGCGCATCAGTAGTTGCGGCCGGTGGCAATGGTTCATATACTTACATGTGGAATACGGCACCAATACAAACTACTATAACCGCTACCGGTTTAGCAGCGGGTACTTATGAAGTAGTTGTTACCGACTTAAGCGGTTGCACAAGTGTTTGTACGGTTGAACTTACAGAGCCAGATCCATTAGTACTTACATCTACACAAAATAATAATGCATGTAATGGTGGCGTAAGTGGTATTGCAACAGTTACACCTTACGGTGGAACACCTTATACTGTTGGCGAACCATACACTTATTTGTGGACAAATGGCGTAACGACAGCAACTGCAACAGGTTTGGCAAGTGGTACTTATTATGTAACGGTTACGGATTCTGTAGGTTGTTCAGCAGTTATTTGCATTATCATGCAACAACCTGTTGTAATGTCTTGCAATACTTCAACTACACCAACTGTTTGTGGTCAGGCAATTGGTTCGGCTACAGTTAATGTGTTTGGTGGTCAAGCTCCATTTACATACATGTGGAATACAGCACCTATGCAAACCAATGCAATAGCAACCTTATTATCAGCCGGTACTTATACTGTTGTAGTTACGGATGCAAATGGTTGCACTACCTCTTGTACTGCAACAGTGGTTCAACCGGGTTCTGTTTCATATACCCTTGCAGTTGTAAACGCAGCATGTTCGGGTGGTATGGGAACAATTACCGCAAGTGGATTAAATGGTGGCACACCACCTTATAATTACATGTGGAGTAATGGCGCAACTACGGTTTCTATTAACGATGTTGCTGGTACCTATACTTTAACAGTAACAGATGCTAACGGATGTTCTGTAACACAAACAGCAACTATTACTGAGCCTGCTTTATTAGTTGCAGGTTCCACTCAGGTTGATGTTACTTGCAATGGAAACAGCAATGGAAGTGCATGTGCTACGGTAACCGGAGGTACACAACCATATACTTATAGTTGGAATACCGGTGCAAGTTCTGTTTGTGTAAATGGTTTAGTTGCAGGTTCATATACTGTAACTGTAACAGATGCAAACGGTTGTACCTCATCAACTGTTATTACAATTGCGCAACCGGCTGTACTTGACTCAAGCAGCACTTCTGCAACAGTAGCAAGTTGTGGCTTAAGTAATGGTACAGGTACTGTAAATATTACAGGTGGCACTGCACCATATACTTATGCATGGAATACGGTTCCGGTACAAACTACACAAACTGCAACAGGCTTGATGGGTGGTAATAATTTTGTTACTGTAACCGATGCCAATGGTTGCTCTGTTACTATTTGTGTTGCTGTACCTGCAAGCAATGGAATTGGCTTGTCATTAAACAGTCCTGTTTATGCCGGTGGTGTAAATATCCGTTGTAATGGTGGTGCTGATGGTTCTGTTAACCTTACTACAAGTGGCGCAGGTCCATTTACTTACAGTTGGAGTAACGGAGCTACCACTGAAGATGTATTTGGTTTAACAGCCGGTACATATACAGTAACCGTTACGGATGGTGGTTGTACAGCTTCTGCTTCAATTACATTAACCGAGGCTACTGCAATTGCATTGTCAACCACTCAAGTAAATGTTACCTGCCAGGGTGCTGCTACAGGTTCTGCCAAAGCAATTGTTACTGGCGGAACAGCTCCTTACACTTATAGCTGGAATACTTCACCGGTTCAAACAAATGCTTTGGCAACCGGTTTAGTGGCTGGTGTTTACACAGTAACTGTAGGAGATGCAAATGGTTGTACCCAAACAGCATCGGTAACAATTACCGAGCCTGCAAATGGATTAAGTATTACTGCAACCAGTATTAATCCAAATTGTAACGGTAATTCGAATGGTTCAATAGATATTTCGGTTTCTGGAGGTTCGTTACCTTATTCATTCTTATGGAGTGATGGTGCAATTACTGAAGACAGAACTAATTTACCTGCCGGTAGTCATACTGTAACAGTTACTGATGCCAATGGTTGTACTATCCAATTATGCGTAGTGTTAACTCAACCTACACAGATAGCTGTAACTACCAGTAAGTCTAATGTTTCATGCTCAGGAGGAAACACCGGTAGTGCTAATGCTTCGGCTGCAGGTGGTACCGCTCCATACACTTACTTATGGAATACTGGCGCTACTACTGCAGCAATAAGCAGTTTATCAGCCGGAACCTATACAGTAACAGTTACAGATGCAAATGGTTGCACACGTATTTCGAACGTTGTTATAAATGCTTCAACACCAATTACGTTAACCACCAGCACTACAAATGTTTCAGTATATGGCGGTAACAATGGTACTGCAACTGTAACTTCAGTTTCGGGCGGTGTGGCTCCTTATGCTTATACTTGGAATACAATACCCGCACAAACCAATGTTACTGCAACCGGTTTAGCCGCAGGTAATTATCAGGTAACTGTAATTGACAATTTAGGTTGTATTAAAACAGCTTCAGTAACTATCACTCAACCAAACTTTATATGTAGCAGCGGTACTCCATTCCGTACCGAAACGCCATCGCGTTGGGGTGCAGCAACTGGTACAGCAGCAACATATTTAACCGCTAACTTTAGTGCAGCGTTCCCTGCTGGTTTAGTAGTTGGCGGTGGTTGTGTAGGTGGCAAAACGCTTACTTTAACCAATGCAACTGCTGTACGTAACTATGAGGTTAATCAAGTTACTTCGGGTAGTGGTACACAATTGGGTGCTAATTTGGTTAATCCAACCAGCTTGTCGTTCCCAAGTGCACTTGCTGCAAACTGTGTAGCTTTAACATTGAACGTTACTTTTGATGCATACGATCCAAACTTTGCACCAATACCAACAGTTCAATTAGGTAATATGATTTATACAGCAGCTCCATTTGCCGGATTAACTGTTAATCAGATTCTATCAGAAGCAAATAAGAAGTTAGGTGGTTGCTCATCAGCATTTACAATTACGGCACTTAACATCGCACTTCAAAATATTGACAGTGCATACAAAGCAGGTGTTACAGGTCCAACAGCAGCAATGCTAACTTGTCCTGGCGCGCCACGCATTGCTAGTAATCTTGGTGTAACTACAACTTCTGTATTGGTTTATCCTAATCCTTCAGCAGGTGTTGTAAATGTGAAGTTAGAAACAGAGGTTGAAGGCACAGTTGTAATCAACATGCTTGACATTACCGGACGTGCTGTATGGAATACACAAGAGCCAATATTTACCGGTGAAAATGTGCGTACTTATGACTTTAGTCAGTTAACTAAAGGCGTTTATATGATGCAGGTAATTAAAGACGGCAAGTCGGAAATTATACGTGTTGTATTGCGTTAAAAGGTATAGATTCCTATTACACAAAGCCTCGGTCAATTACTTGATCGGGGCTTTGTGTTTTAAATTATATTTTCGACCAAAAGATTTACAATGCTATTAATGCAACAGCGCGATGAAATATCTTAGAATTGAACAACTAAGAATCGAATATCAGAGCGGTTTTAATTCGCCCATATTCAATTTAAAAATTGAAAAGGGCCAATGGCTATTGCTTAGTGGAAGCTCAGGAAGTGGCAAAACCACATTGGCAAAAGCAATAATGCATTTGTTGCCGCCTGATGCGCAAGTAACAGGTTCAATTTTTCTTGATAATATAGATTTATTGCTTCCCACTCAAATTGACAATGTTTTGAAGCGTGGCATTATTAGATACATGCCACAAAACACAGGCTTGTTTTTTAACCCATATAAGAATGCCTTTACGCAATTGTTTGATGCTGTAAACATTTACAACAAAACCCATGCATTACATAAAACCAGAGAAATTTTAGAGGTAGTGCAATTGCCGTTTTTAATAGAGAAAAAAAAACATGCATTTCAGCTTTCGGGTGGCGAGCAGCAAAGATTACTCCTTGCGCTCTCGCTGGCATCTGCACCTGAGCTTTTGATAATTGATGAACCAACTGCATCTGTTGATCGAAAACTTAAAACACAATTGATTGAATTAATTAAAAGCTTGCAACAACAATTAGGCATTACTATACTTAGTATTTCTCATGAGGAGGATTTATATAAGCCACTGGTAAACCGGCATTATAAAATTGAAGATGGTTGTATTATACCCTATCAACAAACTATAACAAAACCGGTTTTAAAATTAAATAACAAAGATGCAAAGCGTGAAATAGTATTATCATGCACAAATATCAATTACAGTTTTAAAGCGCCCACAAAACAGTTTTTGCTTTTAAATGATGTTAGTTTACAATTATTCAGTAATAGTATAACAGGTCTGAGTGGGGCATCGGGGGCGGGAAAAAGCACATTGGCAAAAATTTTAAATAAGACATTAGAACCCGATTCGGGGCGTATTTTTTTATGTAATAATGAGATTAACGGGAATAATAAATCGGCTCAAAAAAAATTTCAAAAACAAGTACAGTTGCTGATGCAAGATGCCTTGGCATCGCTCAACCCTAAGCATACATTAGAACAAATTTTATTAGCACCACTGCTGTATCATAAAATATATTTTGGTAAAGAGGAAGCACGCTCACAAATTTCAAAGTGGTTACATTTATTGCATCTGTCAGATACGGTTTTACAAAATTACCCGCATCAGCTTAGTATGGGTCAATTACAGCGTATGTTGTTTGTTCGGAATTTTACATTGAAGCCACTAATAACAATAGTAGATGAATGTTTTACGGCATTGGACGAAGCCAACAAGCAATTAATAATTAATGCAATGAAATTGTACATCATGCAAAATGGAGCAAGCTGTTTACTAATTTCACACGATTATAATTTACTGCAACAAGTTTGTAACTACAGATATGATATAGCCGATGGCGTACTGCAACCGGTTGGCACCTAATTTAACTTTTTGAATAAACAAAAAACAATTTTTAAAAATATGAGTAACAATAAGCAAGTAATTGTTTTAGGAAGCGGCCTGGTTGGCTCACTATTAAGCATTATTTTAACCAAGCATGGCTATAAAGTTAGTGTGTATGAAAGGCGCTTAGATATGCGAAAAGAAGCGATTAGCGCTGGCCGATCAATCAACTTAGCATTAAGCCACAGGGGTTGGGGTGGGCTACGCATTGCCGGTATTGAAGATGAAATTAAAAAAGTTGCAATTCCTATGCATGGCAGGGTAATGCATGCAATTGATGGTAAAATTAGTTACCAGCCTTATGGCAAAGAGGGCGAATATATAAACTCAGTTTCGAGGGGTGGGCTTAACTGCGAACTTATGACACTGGCCGAGCAACACGGAGTAGAAATTAATTTTAATAAAAGAGCCGTGCATGTAGATTTGAAAAACAATATCGTTTTTTTTGAAGATGAAAGTGGTTACAAATCTCAAGCAAGTGCAGATCTTATTTTTGGAAGTGATGGCGCTTACAGTGCGGCAAGATTGCAACTGCAGCTAACCGACCGATATAACTACTCGCAATCCTATTTAGAACATGGATACAAAGAGCTAACCATTAATGCCGGAGCTAATCAAACTTTTAAGTTAGAAAAAAACGCCTTACATATTTGGCCTCGTGGTGGTTATATGCTTATTGCTTTACCTAACTTAGATGGTAGTTTTACCTGCACTTTGTTTTTTCCACACCAAGGTAAGCCCAGCTTCGAATCGCTAACTAATAAAGCTGAAGTACAAAACTTTTTTACAAGCATGTTTCCGGATGCAGTGGCATTAATGCCCAATTTAGTAAATGATTTTTTTAGTAATCCCACCGGATCATTAATTACCGTAAAATGTGCACCATGGACATTTGAAAACAAGCTGATGTTAATTGGAGATGCTGCCCATGCAATTGTGCCCTTTTTTGGACAAGGGATGAATTGTGGTTTCGAAGATTGTGCTGTACTGCATAATCTGATAACCAAACACAATCATCAATGGAATTTGATAATGGCTGAATTCGAAAAGTTGCGTAAACCCGCAGCTGATGGCATTGCCGAACTTGCCGTCCAAAATTTTATTGAAATGCGCGACCTGGTGGGGAAGCCTGAATTTTTATTGCGGAAAAAAATTGAAGCAGCTTTTAGTCAAAAATTTCCCCGGTTATGGAAACCTTTGTATAGTATGGTAACCTTTAGTGATATCCCTTACCACCAAGCATTAGCCGAAGGTAAAAGGCAGGATGCTATCATGGAAAAAATTATGGCCCTACCATTAATTGAAACTAATTGGGATAGTGATGATGTTATTAATAAGATGCATGCATTATGTATAGCTAATAATGATACAATTGTGTTATAAGTATTTTTCTGAATGGCATTCAAATAACAGCTATTTGTTTTTTTTTATACATGCTTTTTGCAATGCTAACTCAGTACCCTTAAAAACATTAACATCATAATAAGAAGCGCTGCCTATTAACCTTGCCTTATCGGTAAATTGCCAGAAAGACCAGTTAATATTTTTGCTGATTTTTAATTGGGGTGCATAGTAATGAGCAATCCAAAACGTGTGGTGTTTAAAATCGTCAGCTAAATAAGTTTCGGTAAAATTAATGCTGCTGTATAAAATAGGTTTAATACCATAGTTTTTTTCGAACATGGTGGCTATAGTTGTTACGGCAAGTTTTAATTCTTGTTTGCTTAACGTACCTATTTCTTCAACGTCAATAACAGGGGGTAAGTCGCCCGGTTGCAATGTAACACTATTAATAAAATTTAATGCTTGCATGCGTGCACTTACATGTGGCTTAAAGTAGTGATAAGCACCACAAATAATTTTATTTTGATGAGCCTGTTTCCAATTGGTAACAAATGTAGGGTCTTCCCAAAACAAGCCTTCGGTTGCTTTAATAATTGCAAATTTAAATACTATGGTATCTCGGTTTTTGTCTAAGCCTTTTAGTGCATTCCATTTTATGTCATATTGATAACGCGATACGTCAATACCAAAAACTTTATAGTTTGCAGGTAGCATTATAACATCTGCTGTAAGTGCTTTCGATTTAGGCTCAAAAAACCTGCTGAGCATGTAACCATATCTGATTATATCTTTATGAAAGTATAATACAGTAAACAACGATAAAAAAATAAAAGCAGCCCAAAGCCATTTTTTATAGGAGGCTTTAAAATTTTTATGGCCTGTTTTTTTATTACGCTTTCTCATTATACCACCGTTATAAACTAAATATTTTATAACGCATTTGAAACGAGGTTGTTTTTATTGAGGCTAAAAGAAAAATCAATTAAGGTAGCTTAAGTAATAGCTACAATCAGGCAATTACATTATAAAACTCGTTGAGCGTAACAATTTTTACTTGTTCAAAAGTGCCCAGCATCAGCAAATCTTTATTGTTGGTAATAATATAATCTGCCTTACCTTGTTTGGCTAAGGAAAGTAAAAAATCTTCTTTAGGATCGCGACAGGCAACCACTTTGTTTTTAATAATTGAAAAAGAACCAAATATTTTTAATTGCGCCATTAGTTTTTCTGTATCCTTTTGTACAAAAAATGCTTTAAGCTTTGGCCTGTGCATTACAGCCAATAACTCGTTCAACAGTTCTTCACAGTAAAGTACTTTTAACTCCTGTTTTTCAATCAAGTCGTCCAGTTTCACAACTTTTTTGCTGATTAAAAACTGTAAAAATATATTAGTATCAATTACTACGCGATACTTACTTTTTGGTTGCATAACGTTTGTTTCTAACAGCTTCTACTTCTTCGGTTAATTCTTCTAAAGATGGAGCTTTATCGGCCTTGCTTCTTAATTTATAAAGTAATTTACCCAAGTCGGTAGTGCTTTTTTCAACCACAACCGGTGTAGGTGTAACTACGGTGCCTGCTTTTGGTTTAGGTCGTGGTGCTTTTACTAATGCTGGCTTCATGTTGTATTTTGAACAAAGATAAAAACAATTTAAAGTTAGCTTAAACTATTTTTTAGTTCAGAAACGGATTGTGCTTTTTTTCATAACCAATAGTGGTAGATTGGCCATGCCCCGGATATACAATAACTGCATCGGGTAAAGTAAACAGGCGTGTAGTTATACTTGCAATTAGTTGCGGATAACTGCCACCTGGCAAATCAGTACGGCCAATACTTTGGTAAAAAAGTACGTCTCCACCAATTAAG
Source organism: Bacteroidia bacterium (assembly GCA_016788165.1). Classification (GTDB taxonomy): domain Bacteria; phylum Bacteroidota; class Bacteroidia; order AKYH767-A; family OLB10; genus JAEUTH01. The sequence goes on from JAEUTH010000025.1 coordinate 43,659, forward strand.
GCTTGTGTGGGTTCGTGATAGAAACACATGCTATCAACACTATGGCCCGGTGTACTTATACATTTCAAACTTGAATTGCCAAAACTTATAATGTCATTGTCGTATATAAAAGATTTGGGCTCGGGCGAAGTTCTCATATTAAAACCAAACGATTGGCCATAAACCGCAGCCAGTTGTAAGCTGGTTGCTTCCTTTGATGGAATGCGCAAATTGATATTATATTTTTCGGCAACAAAGGCATTGCCTAACACATGGTCAATATGGCAATGTGTATTTAAAATTAAAACAGGTGTCAAATGGTTTGCTTCAATAAAAGAAACCAAAGTTTGTTCTTCGTTGGCATCATAGCATCCGGGATCAATTATAATACACTGCTTACTTTGATCATAAACGATGTAAGTGTTTTCTTGAAACCCATTAAATGTAAATGTCTTTAATTGCATCACTAAAGTTAATTTATAGGGTTGCAAAAATGCCAATAAACTTGTACGGATATTTGAAAATAAAATAAAATTTTATGGCAATAAAAGTGGTTATTTCAGTTATCAGTGATTTAAACACCGATCAACGTGTACACCGTACAGCGCATGCCTTACAGCAAATGGGTTTTGATGTTTGTGTGGTAGGCCGCTTATTGCCTAACAGCAAACCATTAAGCAGAGGTTATAAAACAGTACGTTTTAAATTATGGTTTACTAAAGGGCCATTGTTTTATTTTTTTTACAACTTGAGGTTGTTTTTTTATTTGTATGGTTATAAACCTGCTGCATTGCATGCAAATGATTTAGATACACTGCTGCCTAATTTTTTAATATCAAAATGGTTTAATATACCATTGGTATATGATAGCCATGAGTTTTTTACCGGTGTACCTGAGTTGCAAAACCGCAAGTGGGTTCGTTTGATTTGGGAGAAAATAGAAGAAGCAATTTTTCCCAAACTTAAGTTTGTTTCTACTGTAAATGCCTCCATTGCAAATTTATATCAAAGTAAGTATAATGTGCAGGTTAGCGTAATCAGAAATGTACCAATGGCTGTTGAGTATCATAATGAAGATAAAATAGCTTTAAGACAAAAACTCAGTTTGCCGAAGCATGCTTTTATTGCAATTTTACAAGGAAATGGAATAAATGTACACCGGGGTGCCGAGCAAGCTGTTGCAGCTATGCAGTTTGTAGATGCATGCCTGATAATTGCAGGTAATGGAGATGTTTTGCCGCAATTAAAACAAATGGTTGCCGATTTAAATTTAAGTGATAAAGTAATTTTTAAACCCAGTATGCCTTTTGCCGATTTGTGTAAATACACCATGGCTGCCGATTTGGGTTTAACCCTCGATTTAGATACTAATTTAAACTACAAGCTAAGTTTACCCAATAAACTATTCGACTACATTCAATGCCGCATACCCATACTGGCAAGTAATTTGGTAGAGGTTGCTAAAATAATTAAAACCTATGATATTGGTATTACTATTAATAAAGTAGTACCACTGGATATAGCAAAAGCTATTCATCAAATTAAAGGCGATGATTATATACAAGAAAAGTGGAAAATGAATTTAGAACAAGCAGCACTTGATTTAACTTGGTTTAATGAAAAGCAAGTTTTTTGCACACTGATTGAAAAAGCATTTGGTAACCCGTTAAGCAATTAATATGCATCTACATTTGGTAAGTTTTGATATTCCTTTTCCGGCTGATTATGGCGGTGTTATTGATGTTTACTACAAACTAAAATCATTAGCGCAAGTAGGCGTTAAAGTGCATTTACATTGCTTTGGCTATGGGCGCAAACAAAGTGAGGAACTCGAAAAACATTGTTATACAGTTACCTACTATCAACGTAATACGGCAAAATCGCAATTGTTTAACCGGTTACCTTACATTGTTGTATCGCGCGGAAATGAATTGCTGATACAAAACCTGTTAAATGATAATTATCCGATATTGTTCGAAGGCTTACATTGTTGTTTTTATTTAGATGATGCCCGTTTAAAACACCGCGTTCGAATTGTACGAACACATAATATCGAACATCATTATTATCAAAGTTTGGCCCGTATCGAAACCAATATTTTTAAACGTTACTATTTTTACAACGAAGCCGAAAAGCTGGCAACATTTGAGCAAAACTTAAGGCATGCCACATACATTGCCGCTATATCACCCAACGATAATATGTATTTTAATAAGCAATATGAACATGCACAATATGTACCTGCTTTTCATGCACATACACAAATGTTATTTAAGCCTGGTAAAGGCAGCTATGCTTTATACCATGGTAATTTAAGTATTGGCGAAAACAACGAAGCAGCTTTATATCTTATAAATGAAGTGTTTTCGAAAACTACCTATCATTTAGTTATTGCCGGAAGCAAACCATCAAAAGCATTGCGTGCTGCCATTGACAAACATCAAAACATAAGCCTGAGAGCTGATATAAGTGTGGCACAAATTGAAACACTAATTGCCGAAGCCCATATAAATGTATTGCCCACTTTTCAGCCTACAGGTATAAAGTTAAAGTTGCTCTCGGCATTGTATTTAGGCAGGCATTGTTTGGTAAATGATGTAATGGTATCGAACACGGGCTTAGAGCCACTTTGTTATGTGGCTAATAATGCGCAGGAATTTATTGTAAAACTGAAACAATTATTTAAAAAATCGTTTACCCAAGCCGATTGCCAAAAACGCACTGAAATTTTATTGCAAAAATTTTCAAATGAAACCGGTGCTCAAAAGTTAGTGGCCATGATTAATAGCTATGTATATCAGGCATGATTAAACAAATTACCACGCTCGCACTTAATAACCCGCGATGGGTATCGTTCTATTAATGCATAATTATGAGTGGCCATTAAAACACTGCGGCCGCTTTGTGCAATATCAAAAAGTAGTTTCATAATCTCATCCGAAGTTTCGGGGTCGAGATTGCCTGTGGGTTCATCGGCAATAATTAGCTCGGGTTCGTTTATTAATGCACGGGCTATTACCAAACGTTGTTGTTCGCCACCACTTAGTTCATGCGGCATTTTAAAGCCCTTTGTCCCTAAATTTACTTTACTTAAAACATCACGTATGCGGGCTTCCATTTTGTGTTTGTCGTCCCAGCCGGTTGCTTTCATCACAAACAATAAGTTGTCGCGCACACTTCTGTCGCCCATCAGTTGAAAATCCTGAAACACAATGCCAATTTTTCTGCGCAGGTGCGGTATGTCTTTTCGTTTTAGTTTTCGCAAATCATAATCGGCAACGGCACCTTGTCCGTGTTTTAAATTTAAATCGGCATAAAGCAATTTTAACAGACTGCTTTTGCCACTACCTGTTTTGCCTATAAGATAAACAAACTCACCTTTATTAATTTGCAATACAATATTATTAAGTATCAGATTTTTATCCTGATATACTGAAACATTGTTTAAGTTAATTACCATATCTTCTGTTAGCATCCTGTTGTATAAATGTATGTATAGTAACAGTTAAATTTTGGGAGATTAAAATTCCAAAGCCTGTACTTTGCCAAAAGGCATTTCATTTATAATTTTAATAAGCTCTGCTTCGCGGTCGGCAAAGCCACATTTTATAAGTGCTTTCTCTGGTCGGTCAACTCTGAAGTAGGCAATTAATGTGAAATGTGCATCACGCAGTTGTACATAATCTGGAATTTTTGCAGCGCCTTTTATTTTTAAAATATAAATCATTTGAAACAGCAACTTGTGCATACAAACATAGTTTAATACGCATGGCAAAAAATGGTTGTTTCTATTTAAATATGTACAATGTTTTGTTAGGAAAATAAAATGCCGTTTGACTTAAGCCAAACGACATTTTATAATTAAGGTTTCAGTGTAATGTTATACGTATTGCCATTTACGGTTAATGTTGCCTGGTTATCGCAAACACCGGCTGTGCCAAAGTTTATGGTACGTGTAGGTTTGCCCGATGGTGTAAAATCTAACGTGCCTGCTTGTATATAGTCGCAACCCCAAGCCACATACAATGGCACGGTTACAGTCGAAATAAAACTATGGCCATTGCTGTTGCTGCCGGTAGTGGTACCCATAATTTCAAAGGCATCATCGTTACGGTTGTTTAAGGTGTTTTGACCTGTAACCCAGGTGCGCAAACGTGTGGCATCCCAGGTTATAAAGCTACTGTCGGGTCGGGTAATTTTGGCTTGCTGTACATTAACAGTCCATTGCATTTGCCCGCTACTGTTATTACCTAAATTGGTAATGGTTTTAGTGCCGGTTACTTTGTTATTGTTTACAAAATAATTGTCGAAACCAATGGTAACAATGGTGGCCACCTGCCGATATGGGCCTGTAAAGTTTGCAATTATTTTACCCCTGCGTAGTGTATTGCCATTAGCACTGCAATTGGTGTTTCCATAGTCAATAATTACGGTCTTTGGCCAACTCCCGTTAGTGGTAATAATGCTGATAGTGGGGCAAGTACCCGATGGGCTTAACGAAGTTAACGGATCAATATCAGCGCTACGCATAGCTGCATCGTCAACCTGTTGTAATACATCATCGGTTACGTTTTGTGATGCAGCATTATCGCGCGATACTTCTGTTGCCGATTCCAATTCGTCTGTATCATTTTTACGGCAACCTGAAATAATAACGGCAAGTGTTATCAATAGCATCATGCTGGTATTCAAGTAATTTTTCATAGCTTAATAAGTTTATATGTTTAAGTTAAAGCAAGGCGCTACTTGCTGTTTGCACATGCATGGTTAGGATGCAAATACAAAACGAAGGTTTAATGCGATAAAAAATTATTGTCAGATTTTAACAGCTAAAACCAACACATCATCTACTTGCTCCAGTTTGCCTTTCCAACTATTAAATGTTTGAAGTAAACTTTCACGTTGTTGTGATAGTGGCAGGTGATGTATTTCCAAGATATGATTTTTTAAATTTTTTGTGAGCAATTTTTTTTCATGCAAGCCACCAAACTGATCGGCATAGCCATCAGAAAAAAGATATAACACATCATTCTTTTGTAATGCAATGGTATGTTCGGCATAAACCTCGTCATGCAAAATTTGCAAACCTCCGATAGGAAATTTATTAGGTTGGTAACTTATTATTTCGTGGTTACGCAAAAGCCATAATGGCCTGTTAGCACCGGCAAAACGCAGGGTAAGCGTTTGTAAATTAAGTTGGCATATAGCTATATCCATACCATCGTGCGATGTGCTTTCGCGTTGCTTTAAGGCATCAATAATTCCTTCGTTAAGTGTATTTAATATATGTCCCGGTTCAATTATATTTTTTTCGTTTACTATCTGATTAAGTAGCGAACTGCCAATCATACTCATAAGTGCACCTGATACACCATGGCCGGTACAATCGGCTGCGGCAATTATAATGTTGTTTTCTTTTTTTGCATAGGCATAAAAATCGCCACTTACAATGTCTTTAGGCAGGTATAATATAAATGCATCGGCAAAGGTGGTTGTAAACAACTCAGTAGGTGGCAGTATGGCTGCTTGTATGCGTTTTGCATAATGCAAACTTTCAGTAATCTCTTTATTTTTTATTTCGAGCTCGGCTTTTTGTTGCACTACTTCTAAGGTGCGTTGTTGCACATTACGCTCTAAGTCGAGGTTTTGATTTTCGAGTATGCGTTTTTTTTCTTGTTCTTGTTCAATGGTTTTGTTTGACAGGTTGGTAATTTCATCTAACTGTTTGGTTAACCGCTTACCCATGCGGGCCATATCGCGTGCCAGGTAAATAGTCATACTAAGTGGCAGCGATATTATGAGTGAAATAGTAAAAACGGCTCCTGAGTTTATGTCGGTAAGTAATGTATCAAATAAGGCTACTGTTTTTAATTTAGAAGCCATGTAAGACATTACCGGTGCCAATAAAATTACCAGTGCAAAAATGCGGGCCCCATCTTTACCTTGCTTTAGGGCTTTTATTATTACAGCGATAATATTTACTAACGAGATACTTAAAATTATTAGCGATAGAATGAGGGTAAATACCATTGCCGTTATACCACTAAATAACATGCATAACAGCAAGGTAATGTAGAGGCAGATAATAGTGATAAACAGTTTGCCTAATTTGTTGTAAAAAATAATGTGCAGTAAGCCTACAAGTGGTATAACCAAAAGGGGCAAAACCGATATGGCAATTTGGGTTAAACTGTTTACCAGATTAAAACTTGTGGAGGTAATGATGTAATAGGTATAAAGCGAAATAAACGCTACACCTAAACAATACATACTGTAAAAAGCATTAACCGTTTTATCGCGATTAAAAATGTACATCACCAAGTGAAGCGCAAAAAGGGCAACAAACAAACCCGTAAAAAAAATAAACGGAAAATATTTTTTATAATGGACTAGATCGCTTATATCTCCTTCTATTTTTTCGAAACGGAAATCGGTAAAACCATCAATGCTAATTCCATTATTACTGCTTTTAACACGGTGAAAATCGCTGCAACGTATTGCCAGTACATGTGCTTTTTGATTTAGCACAACAATAATGTGTGCAGGTTCCAGGTTTAACACAGCTTCTTCAGTTTGTAAACTGGTACCAATAACACCTGACTTTTTTAGTAGTTTTCCATCTAAATAAAATTCAGCAGCCGATCCAAATTGCCTAATAAAAAAGGCAAGTGGTATATTTTGCATATTGCTATCGGCAATAAAATGTATGCGATACCAACGTACACTGCCATCGGCATCGTCATTGTTTAGGTCTTCAATATTTAGTAGTTTCCAATGGCTGTCATTATAGTTTGTGCCGGCAAAAACTGCACTATCGGCATTGCGGCTTTTCCAATTGGTTAAATCAATTTCAGTTTTATTTTTTGTTTGGCTGCCTGTACGGATGTTTACTACATTAGTGGCCAATGCGTTATTATAAGTTAAGTATAATAAGACGATAGCCGTAAAGCTTTTTATAGCATGTAATGTTTTTGCAAATGGCATGTTGTTTATATTCTAATACCAATTACCAGTATGTCATCAACCTGCTCCGTATTGCCTTGCCAGCTTAATAATGTTTGCCGTAGGTTTTCCTTTTGTTGTGCCATGCTTTGGTCTTGTTGATGAAGCAAAACTTCCTTAAACTTTTTAGTCATTAATTTTTTACCGGTTGTTTCGCCAAACTGATCGGCATATCCATCAGAAAAAATGTACAATGTATCGCCCGGTTGCAGGCTTATAGTGTGGTTGGTAAATTTTTCATCGTGCAAAACCTGCATCCCACCAATTGGGAATTTATTGGGTATGGTTACATACAACTGACCTTGCCTTATAAGCCACAGTGGCCGGTTTGCACCGGCATAGGAAACCGTTTTAAAATCGTTATCAAAAGCACAAATGGCTATATCCATACCATCGTTAGAAACACTATCGCGTTGTTTTAATGATTCGATAATACCTTCGTTTAATTCGTCTAAGATTAATGCAGGTGTGGTTATATTTTTTTCGTTTATAATTTGGTTTAGTAAGGAGCTGCCTACCATGCTCATAAATGCACCGGCTACACCATGGCCTGTACAATCGGCAGCGGCAATAATAATTTTGTTTTGTTTTACCGAGAAACCATAAAAATCGCCACTTACAATATCTTTTGGTATGTATAAAATAAACGATTGTGGTAAATGTTGTTGAATGGTTTTGCGGTTTGGTAATATGGCAGCTTGTATGCGTTTTGCATAAGTTACATTGTCGGTAATTTCACGGTTCTTAACCATGATTAATTCATTTTTTAAAGCCAACTCTTGGGTGCGTTGTTTTACCATGTGTTCTAAAACAATGTTTTGCTCTTCGAGTATTTTTTTCTTTTCCGATTCTTTTAAAAGATTTTCCTGTCCTAACTTTTTAATATAAACCAATTGTTCTACCAATTGTTTTTGATTATTTCCATTACGTACACCCAAAACAAAGGCTACCGTTAGCGGATAAAAGCATAAGCCTATTTGAGGTAAATAGCTGATTATTTTATAGCGAGAAAAAATTTCATCTACATCGTTTTTAAAAACAAATGCCAAAATAATGGGTGCTAAAACGTTTAAAAAGAAACCAATACTAAACCCGGCTGTAATGGTTTTCGACTCCCACTTTTTTTGACCAAAACCTTGTAATACATACCATAAAGCACTAAACGATGCACACACAATGGCTACAATAAACAAAATGCTTGAAAAAACAGAGCAGTTATTTATTTCGGGCATGCCATAATTAAACATAAAGTATGGCAAAAAGGATACGATAATTGAAAGTAAAAGGAGGATGAAAGGTATTTTGGTTTTTTCGCGGTTAAGAATAACCTTAGCTAAAAAGATGGATAAAAACTCGATAGCAATTACCGGTGCAAACAATATCAGATTTTGTACATAAACATTCAGATTATCGGCATTAACAATAAAGCCTAATGCACTAAAAAGGCAAAACAAAGCGAAGTACAAATGCTCGTTTTGTTGTGGTGCGAAAATAAAAATCAACATAAAAATAATACCGAATGAGAGGTAGTAAAAACCCAGAGCCATTGACTCGGTGTCGCTTTCGGTTTGTGATTCGATTGATGACTTACTCCAGGCTAATTTGCCTAAGTCTAATTTTAACTCGAAACTATTGCGGTAAACATCGGGTATAAACTCAATTTCAAATGTATTTACAGTATCGTTAATATAAATATCGAAATAGTCGTTTAGGTTAGGTTTCTTCAATTTTTCATCGCTGCCAAAACTACCTGTTCTTAAAATAATTTGATGGTTATGTTTTATCAAAACCGAACCTTGCACGGTATAACGCATTGCATATAATTGATGCGTTAGGGTTGAGTCGAATATAAAGGTTTGAAAAAGGGATACTTTACTTATTTTATTTAATGCCGATGTATCGGGTTGGGCTAATATGTTTTTTTGTTGTCCGTTACTATATGTTATCAACATGTGCCAGGGCCGTCTGCTTAGTATATTAACGTGGTTAATGGTATCGCCATTTAATTTTTTAGTGCCAATAAATTCAATACGCTCGCTATTTTTTGCGGGGTTACTAAATGCTGCAGCCCAACAACAAAGACAAAATATTTTTAGAAGTAAGAATTTATTATTCATGCATAATTAAGCAAGGGATACTTGCAAGGCAATGATAAATAAATTGTAGAAGTAGTTTTAAAAAATAGATTTAAAATCATTGCAATTCAAAATCAATTTTATTTTTGTCAGCAAATAATGCAGGGCAAATTTATGTCTGATATCTATAATCTGTATAAAACCATGGAGCGCGAGGATGTAATCTTGTCGTTTAAAGGCGATATTACGCAAGAGTTGCTTTCGTCTATCTATCAGATAATGGAAAGCAGAATGGATTCAAATAATGAAGACCCACGCAGAAAGAAGAAAATTTATAACATACTGGTCGAGTGCTTACAAAATGTTTATCACCACATGGAAAACTTTAAGCAGGAGGCATCCACTGAAACAGATGTTAATGCAACAGCTATTTTTATGATCGGACAAAATAATGATAGCTACCGCATAATTACAGGCAATTATATTTCGGTTAATAAGATAGAAGACCTGAAGCAACGCATTGATAAAATAAATGCCATGAATGCGGAACAGTTGCGTGCCTATTATGTCGAAAAATTAAGCACAAGCGAGTTGTCGGCTAAGGGTGGTGCCGGTTTGGGCATTATTGATATAGCGCGCAAATCGGGTCAGCAGATGGCTTATGAGTTTCATCAAATTAATGAAGCGTATGCATTTTTTAGTCTTACGGTTTTTGTAAAATAAATTTAAATGGAAAATCTCAATATAGAACCCGGTATAAAAACACCTTTTATACTATTTGATGCAAGTGCAGGTGCGCTAACTATAAAAGGCAAATCAATACCTGAAAATGCAATCGAATTTTATCAGGATGTTTATGCATGGCTTGATACTTATGTGCAAACACCGGTTGCAAACACATCCATAACCATTGCATTAGAGTATTTTAATACCAGCTCGTCAAAATGTTTGCTTGATATTTTCAGGAAGCTCGAAACCTTATATAAGTCGGGCAAAAGCGAAGTGTTGGTTAACTGGATGTATGAAGAAGATGATGAGGACATGATGGAAGCCGGTGACGATTATCAAACCATCGTTAAAATACCTTTTAATATTACTAAGCTTTAAATGGCAGCTTTTTTAGCGAGCGTTTATTAAACCAACTTAATATTTTACGTAGTGTATTAAAGTATAATGTAACACTTAGTACAATGGTAAAAAACCAAATTACACAAAGGTTTACAAAATAAGTGCTTAGGTAAGTGCCAAAAAAATTTTTATTGGCAACATAAAACAACGACCGCACACATGAAGTAGCTGAGCCATTGGTATAAACAGGGTGGTAACGTTGTACCAAATGATTATGGCTGATAATTATGGGTTCAAAATTATCCTTATCAAGAACTAAGTTGCTTAAATTGGTATTGGTATATTTTTGTTCGAGGGCTATAAGTTGTGCTGCATCAAAAGTTGCTATAACCGAATCTTTTAACTGCGATGCATTTTTATAAATAAGTTGCTGTGTTTGCTTAATCTGTTGTAAACTGTTTAACACATCGTTATACACCGGTTTGGCTATTATTTGTTTTGTACTATAAACCGAAAATTTGTGGATACCTTCTTTTTCTAATTCGTTGTTTACGGTTATCCATTTTTGATCGGCTTGATTGCCATACTTGTTTTGATGTAGCGAATCAATCATATCCTGCATTTTTATTTGCCATACATTGTTTTTATACGTTGCATTACTCATTGCTTTATTGTATGGATAGAAATGTTTTTCGTAAGCATTGTTTTTAAACTGATTTACTGCCAATGCTTCGAATGCCCAACGCGATACCATAATTTCGCCAACAAAGGGCACCTTGGTTTGTGTTGAGATGGATGGGTTTAAATTATCGAACTTTACCATTACACCACTTAAAATAATTTGAGGTATAATTAAAAATGGAATAATGATGTAAATGGTAACTACAGAGTTAAACGAAGCTGATATGTTTAAGCCTAACAGATTAGCGAAACAACTTACACTAAATAAAATAAGCCAGTAGTCAATAAACATATCCTGAATGCAAAATAAAAAGTTGGCAATAAGTGTAAACGTAAATGTTTGAACGGCTGAGATAAAAAACATGACACCTATTTTAGCCCACAAGTATGCGCCACGGCTTAAATGCAAAAAGGCTTCGCGTTTTAAAATTTTTCGATCGCGTATTATTTCTTCAGCGCTTACGGTTAGGCCCATAAACAGTGCTACAATAACACCAATAAAAATAAAGGCGGGCAGGTTGGGGTTATCCTGAAAAATATAGCTACTATTTGTTTTGCTGTATTTTAAAAAGTAAGCAAGAATAAGTGCCAATACTGGTGCTTCTAAATAATTTATAAGCAGATATTGTGTGTTGTAAATTTTACTTAGCAAGTCGCGTTTTATATATACCAGCATTTGCTGCCACCTGCTTGGTTTTTTAAAATCGCTGGTTAATGTATCGGCTACCAAATTAGTATCCGGCTCATGTAAATTCGATTGCCGGTACATGCCATTCCAATCTTCGGGTAAAAATTTGCGCTGCGTAGTTGCATTACCAAACTCGTCAAGCACGCGTGATTCGATTATAGAAAAAACTTGCTCGGGGTTTATGGTGCCACATGTTTCGCACTCACTTACATCATCAGCAAAACTTGCCTTGTTTTTAAAATAGGTAAGTGAGTCAACCGGGTTGCCATAATATATGGGATAGCCTCCGGTATCTAAAATCAAAAGCCTGTCGAACAGTTTAAATATTACCGATGACGGTTGGTGAATAACAACAAAAACAAGTTTGCCGTTAATGGCCAACTGCTTTAGTAAATCCATTACATTTTCCGAATCTAATGAAGATAAACCACTGGTAGGCTCATCAACAAATAATACGGCAGGTGCGCGTATTAATTCCAATGCAATATTTAAGCGTTTGCGTTGCCCGCCACTTATTGTTTTATCTAAAGGGTTGCCAACTTTTAAATTTTTTATTTCGATAATTGAAAGCGCTGCTAACAGGTTATTTACGCGCTCATTAATTGCTTCATCAGTTAGGTTGCCAAAACATAACTTGCTATTGTAAAATAAGTTTTGATAAACCGTTAAGTCTTCAATTAGTAAATCGTCTTGTGGTACAAAACCTATAAGACCATCGAGTTTGTTTTTATCGTTGTGTATGTTTAGGCCATTAATGGTAATATGACCTTGCGATGGTGTAAGGTTGCTGTTTAAAATATTAAGCAAAGTACTTTTGCCCGTACCACTGCCACCCATAATACCAATTAAGTTGCCTGACGATGCTTTAAAGCTGATGTCGTGCAAACCTTTGCGGCCATTTTTAAATACGTACGAAACCTGATGCGCTTGTAATGAAAAATTTATTTTGTTTTTATTTTCTAAAAATCCGCGCATTACATCGCTGTAGTAAACCGGCAAGGCTTTACTGCCACGTATTACACTGCCTTCGGCAAATACCTGAATTCCATTATTAAGCAGTGGTTTGCCATTTAAGGTTAGTATAGCAGGCCCTTTATATCGCACAAAAAGTAATGCAGCATGTGGCGAAAAATAAAACGAAAGCTGACCCGATAGTGTTTCGTTGAAAACATGTTTGGCTTTGCCTTGGTAATATTTATCGGCATTTACAATTAAAAATCCCTGGCCTATATTATCGTCCGAAAGGTTTGCAAGTTGCATACATGCATTAAAGTCGGCATCATCAATATTAAATACATTAGCTACGGTTGCAATAAATTCAAGCTCCTGGCCGCTTACCACTTCGTTTGATGAGTATGCAAATTCAATTAAGTGCATCAATACGATGTACTTTTGTTTTTGACTTAGCTCTGCATTTATTTCGGTACAAATGCGTAATACTTTTACTGAGTTTACCGATACACGTTTTTTTTGTTTGCCTTCCTGTTCCTTTCCTTGAAGCGTGTTGAAATAATTATCAAAAATTTCGAGATAGGTATTAACCAGGCTGCGGCTTAATTGTTGTTTTAAAAAACTTTCGACAATGCTGCGGCCATGCGCTGTTAGCCTGTCGGCATTGGCAATAATGGCAAACAGTTGCATTAATGCTCTAAGTAAACGATGACTCATAAGTTGTTGTTTTGTGCAGATATTGTACTGCGTGAAAATAAAAAAGCCCGTTAATAATTTTATCAACGGGCTTTTTAAAAATTTGGGTACGGTTAATTTATAATGCTATTACGTACGGAGTTTAGTTTTTTTGCCAGCTTATCTAAATAGTCTTTTGTAATTTGTTTCGAGTCGCTTGGTTCTTTGTAAATGGCTAATAGTTGATTGTATTCATTTACCACTGAAGTCATTTCTTTATTGTCTTTAAAAGTACCAAGTAGTTCAGTAATTTTATCTAAATACAAACGTTGCTCCCACACACGTTGGTATAAATTTTCGTTTTCGGCTGTACGCTCTTGTTCTTTTAGCAGGTTAACGGTTATGTATTGGCACTCTAACCAACTACCGGCTAATGCCTGGCTGGCAGTTTCTAAGCGTTCGTTGGTGCGCAAATAATTATCAGTTGCCATTAAAGCTTCGTCAACCAAACGTGATAGCGAATCTTTGTTTTCCGAATTTTTTTCGAAACGTGCCGTATAAGCGTTAAACGATTCGCTCATGTTTAAATCGGCAGCTAATTTTTGTGTGGTACTGTAATATTTTTTTATATCTAAAATACGGTTGTTTACTACAAGGTATCCTAAGTCCATACCGTAAATACCATAATTTAAAGCTTGTTTGGTAGCCGTTTTGTACTTGTTAGCATTGTCGGCCGTGTTTAACAATGCCACGTTAACGGGCATATTGCTTTTACTAAACTCACTTAATATTTGCATGGGTGGGGGCAGGTTAAGCAAGGTGTATTGAAATAAGTATTCGCTATAAGCGTTTGGCGGTGTGGTGTCGGCAGCAACAGCGGCAGTTGTATCGTTTGTTGAATCGGTAGCAGGGTTTGGTGCATTGCTGCACGATGCCAACAAGCAGGCTGATGCCAAAAGAAATAAGCTGTATTGTTTTAATATCATGATAAAGATTTTGGACAAAAATAAGTTTAATTATTAATTGGCAAGAGGTTGCTTGTAAAGAAAAGTCCAATTTAAAAGGATGCTTTTTACATGCAATTTAATAGCGGCTCAATTTAAAGTGCAGGCTTAAAAATGTATCTATTATCAACATTACAGGTTTCATAAAATCTAACCGGCAGACAATATAAAAATGCTGCTTCACGTTACTACACAATATTTTTGAAGCCATAACAAAACGTTACCTATTAGCTTAATCAACATTTTTAATTAGCAAGTGGTTGCGTTAATTTATCATCATGTACATATCAAAAAGGTTATGGCTTACACCTTTGATAAAGGGTAGCCGGTTACATATTCTAATAGTTTTTATGCTTGCATGGGCAAAGCTACATGCACAGCAAACACAATATTATACCGATGCCGAGCAGTATTACAAGCAAGGTTATGAGTTGTATTTAAAAGAGAAATACAGTGCAGCAATAGGCCAGTTTGATAAGGCATTGGCGCAAAAAAATGTATCACATATCAGTAAAGTTAATGCTGCATTTTATAGTGGTGTTTGCAGTGCTGAATTGTTTAATAAAAATGCCGAGCAAAAACTGCTTTCATTTATTAACCAATACCCAAACGAAAACAAAGCACAATTAGCAGCCTGGCAACTGGCAAAAGTTTATTATCGCGAAAAGCAGTGGAAAAAAAGTATTCCCTGGTTCGATAAAACCGATGTGGCGCAGTTAGGCAATGACGAAATACCGGAGTATTACTTTAAAAGTGGTTATGCATATTTTTTGACCAATGATTTAAACCGCGCATCAAAAAACTTTCATCAGATTACAGCAGTATCTTCCAAATATCAAACGGCTGCAAACTTTTATTATGCGCATATTGCTTATGCAAACGGTAATTATGAAACGGCTTTAAATTCGTTTCAAAGTTTAGATAAAAGCGAAGCCTTTGCCGCAGTAGCACCTTACTACATAGCGCAAATATATTTTCAGCAAGGCCGGTTTGAAGATGTGATTAAAACCGGATTGCCGGCATTACAAAATGGCATGCCATCAAACGAAATTGATTTGAAACGTTTAGTTGCCGAAGCCTATTACCAATTAGGCGATTTTGCCAATGCAGCTAAATATCTTGAAACTTATCAAAAAAGTACACCATCGTTAAACCGTAACGATATGTATCAGTTAGGCTACAGTTATTACAAAACAACAGCTTATGATAAGGCTGTAACCGCTTTTAATAAAGTAATTAATACAACAGATACAATGGCACAAAATGCCTACTATCATTTAGCCGATTGTTTTTTAAAATCAGGTAATAAACCTGCGGCACGTAATGCATTTCAGTTTGCATCAAAAAATAATTTCGATACTAAAATACAGGAAGATGCACTTTTTAATTATGGTAAACTAAGTTATGAAACAGGTGCAACATCGGCTGCTATAAATGCATTTAGAGACTATATAAAAGCCTATCCTAAAAACGCAAAAAGCGATCAGGCTTTTGAATATCTGGCCCAGGCCTATTTAACAACCAAAGATTATAAGCAGGCATTAACAGCATTAGAAAATATACAAACCAAAAGCCCCAATGCAAAAACGGCATATCAAAAAGTGTCATACTACCGCGGTGTTGAATTATTTAATGATGGCGATATGCCTAAGGCTATTGGCATGTTTGATAAAACTATAGTAAACAATAACGATGCAAAACTTACGGCACAGGCCATGTATTGGAAAGCCGAAGCATTATATATACAGCAAAACTATGACGCAGCCATTAAAGAGTACCGTATTTTTTTATTTGCACCGGCAGCAACCCATCTCGACTTTTATAACAATGTAAATTATAATTTGGGGTACTGCTATTTTAAAAAAGAAAATTATGCAGAGTCGTTAACCTGGTTTCGAAAGTACGTAAATGAAAAAGACCAAACGGATGTAAAACGTTATAACGATGCCCATATACGTATTGCCGATGCTGCATTTATGCTGCGCGATTATAGTACAGCATCTGCCAACTATAATTTTGCGATAAAGGCAGGTCACAGTGTCAGCGACTATTGTTATTTTCAGTTGGGGATGTTAGAAGGTTTGCAAGGTAATATGACAGCCAAAGTAGCAGCCATGCAGCAAATTGAAAACAAGTACCCCAAATCGCTTTATGTGGATGATGCCATGTATGAAAAAGGGAATGCCCTGCTTACCAAAGAAGATTTTAGTGGTGCATTAAATCAGTTTGAAAAAGTAATAACACAATATCCTAACAGCAATTATCTAAGCAAAGCGCGATTAAAAAAAGGGCTTATTTATTTTAACCAGGGCAACAATAAAAATGCAATTGATGCCTATAAGGATGTAGTTACCAAACACCCCAACAGTAACGAAGCCAACGAAGCATTGGAAGGCATGAAAAATGCTTTTATTAAAGAAGGTAAACCGGATGAGTTTATAAACTTTGCCAATAATTTACCGGGGCCAAAAATAGCTTCGGGAGCACAGGATACCATATTTTACAGCGCTGCCGAAGATGCTTATCAAAAGGAAGATTATACAAAAGCAGCAGAAGCTTTTTCCAATTATCTGAAACGTTTTCCGGAAGGCGCCTATAAACTGCATGCAACTTTTTACAAATCCAAGTGCGATTATTTTGCCAAAAACTATGAAGCGGCATTGCAGGGATTTGAAACAATTTTGCAACAACCTTCAAACGATTTTACGGAGGAATCGTTAGCCAAAGCAGCCGTACTTCAGTTTTATAAAAAGGATTATAAAGCCGCAGTTGCGCATTTTAAAAAGTTAGAACAAACAGCCAATTACAAAGACAATATAATTGCTGCTTTAGCGGGTCAAATGCGTTGTTATTATCTGTTGAATGATGACGATGCCTGTATTACAGCAACACAAAAATTACTTGAAACCGAAAAACTAAGCAGCGATTTAATACATGAAACACATTTGTATTACGGCCGCAGTGCATTACGAAAAGAAGATTGGAGTACTGCCCAACGCGAGTTTATTGAAGTTAATAAAGTGCAGTCGGGTGCGCGTGCAGCCGAAGCAAAATATGCTTTAGCCGTTATTGAGTATAAACTTAAAAACTATAAACAAGTTGCTAAACGTGTTGCCGAGTTGGATAATATGAACCCATCGTATGATTATTGGTTGGCTAAAGCTTATTTGGTTTTAGGCGATGCTTATGTTGCACAAGGCGATACGTTTCAGGCCAAAGGAACATTTAAAAGTATAGCTGATAATTATGAAAGAAATGTTGACGATACCGATGATATAAAAGCAATTGCCAGCCAAAAATATGAGGCGCTTATTGCCGATGAAAATAAGGTGTTTAAAAAAGAAACCGAAACAGAAATACCACAGTAGCCATATACGTAGTATTGATTTGATTAATAAAAAGCGTGTTACATAAAAAAGTAAATATGTATAACTATAAATTATTAGTGTTTTTACTTATAAGTGGTGCAGCTATTGCCCAAAACGATATAAGCAACGACATAACGGTAGTTAAAGGATATAAACCCATACTTGCCGAAGGAGTAAAAATATCGCCTATGCCTACGGCCGATACGGCATCTATTGCGGTACCTAAATTAACGTACCATATTCAGCCACAAAGCTTAGCATCGGCTTACCAGATAACACCAATTAAAGCAGTTAAGATTAAAGAAGATAATATTAGAAAACTGTACAGAGGTTATGTAGAAGCAGGTATTGGTATTCAAGGTTCTTTTTATGGCGATTTATACTACAATGCCTTGCGCTCAAAAACTTTTAATGCAGGCATACATGCAAAACACTTTTCATCAGCAGGTAAAATAAATGACTACGGCTTTCCGGGCAACTCCTTAAATTTAATCGAAACCTTTGGCGAGAAATATTTAGAACATGGTACTATAGGTGCAAAGTTTGGTTACCAACGCAATGTATTTCATTATTATGGTTATGATGCCGAGCAAACCGTAATTGCAAAATCAGAAACACGCCATGTGTTTAATGATATAAGTGGTTCTGTTGATTATAAGAGTTTGCTTTTAAGTTCTGAAAATTTGAAACCAAATGTTGGCATTGATTTTCATCATTTTGCCGATAATTTAAACAGTAGCGAAAGCCGTTTTGGCTTACGCAGCTTTTGGCAAAAACAAATTGCAAGCGGTAGTGCCGATGTTACATTAAATTTTGCTTTTACTAAATACAAGCAGCCACTTCGAAACTTTAACCGTTCGCGTTTTACATTAACCCCAACCTATACTTTTAGCTATTTACCCTGGACATTTAAGCTGGGCTTTAACACAGAAATGGAGGGTGAAACCGAAACCAAATTCAGACTTTATCCTTATGCGCGGTTTGATTATGCATTGTTAGATAAAGTAACCGTATTCGGTGAGTTATCGGGCAAGGTGGCTGATAATAATTTTAAAAGTATTAGCACAGATAATCCGTTTTTAGAAGACACCATCTCTGTATTAAATACCAACCAATTACGTAATATTAAATTTGGGGTTCATGCACGTATTGATAATCAATTTACTTTTAATGCATACGTAAACTTTGCCAAGCAAAAAAATGCATTGTTTTATGCCAACAGGTTTACAGCATTTCAGCCGGTAACTTTTATCCCTGTTTACACTGCTGCAAGCTTAACAGCCGTGCATGCAGAGTTGGGATTTGAAAACAGCACGAAGCTAAATGTTTGGCTAAAAGCCGACTATTTGGGTTATAGCAAGTTTGATACAAGTACAATCAAAAGCTGGCACGTTTCGCCTTTTATGTTTACACTGGCATTAAACTATAATTTAAGTGATAAGATTATGGTTAAAACCGATGTGTTTATCAGGTCAGAAAGTGAAAGGATAAAATATGATGCAGGAGGTGCTTTTGCAGGTGCTGAAAAAATTAAACCGTGGGCCGATGTTAACCTAAGTGCATCTTATCGTTATTCAAAAGTATTATCATTCTACGTTAATCTTAACAATGTAGCATTTGTTCGCTATCAGCAGTGGTACAATTATCCGGCATACCGTTTTAATGCCATGGCCGGCATAACCTATGCTTTTAGATAATTAAGTATATCAGATTGAATTTGGTTAAAATAAAATGGGCACCGTAAGTAGTGCCCATTTTATTTAATTGTTGTAAGCAATTTATTTCGATAACGATTCAAGTGCTGCTTCTAACAATTGTAGCACTTGGGGTATTTCTTCTTTTTTGCAAGTACCTACTGAAATTCGATACCATTGATTACTATCATCAGAACCAAAAGCGTAAAAAGGAACTACTGCTAATTTAGCATCATTAAGTAAAAACTTTGTTACATCACGTGCATTGGTTAACAACATACCGTCTTTTGTCGTATAGCCTGTTAAATTAAATTGTACCGTAAGGTAAATGGCAGCTTGTGGTGCAATAGCAGCTACTTTATAACCTTTTTGCTGTAAAGCATTTATGCCATTGTAAAGCGCTTCTAATCGCAACGACAACTCGGTTTTAAATACATTTAAAAAGGTATCAACTTTTTGGCTGTCACTTAAATATTTTTCGGTTGCAATTTGTTCGGCACGTGGTGCCCAGGCACCAACATGTGATAGTATTGCGCGCATCCTGTCGGTAATAAATTTGGGTCCAATACTCCAACCAACACGTAATCCGGTTGCAGCAAAACATTTTGAAATACCATCAACAAATACGGTGTAGTTGCGCATGGCAGGGCGTAACGATACCGGATTATAATGCTGCGTTTGACCATGTGTGAGTACCCAGTAAATTTGATCATACATCAGATATAATGGTTTTTCATTGGCGCTTCGGCTTGCGTTTTCGGCAAGTATCATATCACAAATTTCTTCGAGTACTTCCTTTTTAAAAACGGTACCTGTAGGATTAAGTGGCGAGCATAATGCTATTAATGTAGCCCCTTTTAAATGCGGGCGTAGCTCATCAGCAGTAGGCATAAAATTATTTTCAGCTTGAGTGGTAATTTCCACTACGTTGGCATCGGTCATGTGGCAGTAATGGTTGTTATTCCACGATGGAATTGGAAAAATAACGGTATCGTTACTATCAACTAAAGTTCTGAAAATGGCATAAATGATGGGCCTGGCACCACAGGCTATCACTACTTCATCGGCATCGTAGTTTATTTTTTCTCTGTCTGAAATAAATTTACTTACCTGTTTACGTAATCCCAAAATACCGTTTGCTTCAGGGTAATTAGTTTCACCAAGTGTATATGCATCTTTTATTTCTTGAGTTAGCTCGGCCGGAATTGGAAAAATTTTTGGATCGAAATCGCCAATCGTAAAATTGTAAATTTTTTCGCCATTAGCCATTTTGTTTTTAACCTCACCTGCTATCTTAATAATTTCCGACCCAATTAATCCTTCAGCCATTTTCGAAACTGCTAATCCTTTTTGTTCCATTGTTTTCATTTTATTATAAATAATATTTTCAAAATTTGTGACTTGTTTTTAAAATTGATAATAAGCTCTTGGCGATTTATTGAAGCTTAAACTAAGTTCATACGAGCGATTTAAACACCAATAAAAGCGGAGGTATTTATTTGATTAAATCAGGTTCCCATTTAGAGAAAAGAGTATCAACAAATAAATTTTCTTCGCGCGAAATGCTTTTATCTGCTTTTATCAACTTCATGGCAAAGTCTAAAAACTTATCTCTGTCTTCTTTGGCTGAATCCATATAAAAGTCATCCATCACTTTATTAAAGTGATTAAAATACTCTTCGGGCTTTAGGGAACTGATAATCTCCATCTCAGCATCGAGGTTTACTTGAAATGGAAAAGTTTTGGTAAGGTATTTCCGAATTATTTTGTCCTCATCGGCATTAAAACAACCATCAACTGCGGCTAATATTTGCAGCATATGATATCCGGCTGCAGCTAAGTTAAGTTTACGTTCTTCCATGTAATTTATAAAAAAGTTTGGCTTCAAATTAAGGTATAAAGCAATTGTGCTAATAGCAAAAGTTAATAAGTAGGCTATTTGTTTAAAAGTACTTGCTTTCTTTTTCAGCAATATGCTGTTTTTACAATAAGGTTAGTTGGATTACTTCGGCCAAACCATGTATGTGAAACTTGCGTTCGGTATTTTTTAAAGCGCATTCGTAACGTTTGCGCAAAATTTTGCCTTTTATAAAAACATCGCTATAACCTTTTAATTTGAATTCAGTGCCGTCAGGTAAGTTTTCGAGCAATTGATAAATACCTTGCGTATCATGTTTTTTAAGAGCTCTATATAAATTAGAATCGGCACAGCTTGATGCAGCTAAATTTTGAATAGAACGCATCAAAGCAAACTTAACATCATCCGGAAATATGTGACTTTCGATAAATGGTTTTAAAGTTTGTGCAAAAGTAAGTTTCCATTCCTTGCCATGTGGTTCAATTTGGGGACCATGGTTTATAAAAGCCAAAAGATGAGCTACTTCATGTAAAAAAGTAACTAAAAATGCGTATTTATTTAAATTATAATTAATGGTTATAACATGTGTGTGGCCATTTTGTGGAGGTGTATAATCGCCAAGTTTGCTGCTGCGCGCTTTGGTTACAACCATTTTTATGCGGTATTTACTTATATAGTCTATACAATCATCAATTGCTAATGGAGGTAAATAATTTACGAGTTTGGATTTTAGTTCATCACGTGTCATTCAATATCACTTTGGTAATTAACTTGTTAGCCTTTGCCAGAGTGAAGGCTTTTTATAGGGTGTTTTAGCTTGTTTCCGATGTTTTTTCATACGCTTTCGGGTTTCGCGCGTTTGAATTTTTTGATGTTTTTTTTTTGCTTTTATCTCCGATTTGCGTGCCTTTTGTTTTTGCTCTTCCTTTTTTTTGTCGGCTTTTTTTTGCGCTTGGCTACTACTTTGTGCAATAGACTTATGTGGGATAAGCATGGGTGTAGCTGCAAGTAACCACACAGTGCTAAAACTTACTAAACAAAACTGTTTTACCATTATACCAAATTATCAGAAGCTTATAGGTCAAAAAAAAATACCTTTCAGAATATGTCCGAAAGGTATTTTTTACTTGTAATAAATACTTTATTCAACGGTAGAAGTTGAACCACTGTTTGCTTTGTTAACCACGTAGCGGGATTCAAATAAATTACCATTAAAATTAAACTGTGCTGCAATAAAGTTTAATTTATACTCCGACTTAGGTAAATCAACTATAAATTTATTTTTTGATGTAATGGTAATAGTTTTAATAATGGGCTCTTGTTTACCATCGTAATCAAATAATACGTTTGCTGTAGCTGCCGCAACTTTAAGCTGGGCATCTTTATTAGCTGCATCAACAACAAACAACTCAATATTGTTGTCATTAACTTTACACTCAACTTTGTGGTTGTTTACACTGGTTGTAAATACATGCCCACCATGCTGTCCTAATGGCAAGTCCTTTATAAACTGAGCGTTTGCATTACAGGCAATAAATATAAAAATGGCTATAGCCCAGTTGCTTAATTTTTTAATGGAATTTTGCATGACTTTATTTATTTAAATAATATCTAACAAAATTAGCAATAATTTGCCTCGTTTTAAATATTGTAACACTTTAACATTAAAAAATATAATGAACATTATACGCTTAACTTTTTTTATATCTGTTTTTGCATGCCTTACAGGTTGTAAAAAGAATCAGGGGTTGATAGATAACGTACCTGTAGATATATTGATTTATCTGAATCAGCCTGCTTATGTTAAGTTGCAAACCCCTGGAGGTTGGGCTTACTTAAACGGTGGTGTTAAAGGCATTATAGTTTATAATGCCGGGGGCAACATTTTTCGTGCTTACGACCAATCGTGCACTTATGACCCAAATTCATCGTGCAGTAAAGTTATGGTTACTGCTGATAATATTACGGCTGTTGATTCATGTTGTGGTGGCGATGCATGTTGCAAATCGAAATATAGCATAGGCAATGGCGAGCCGTTGGCTGGATCCAGCACAAATGCATTGGTTCAATATCGTACATTTTTAAGTGCCGATGGATCGCAATTATCAATAGTAAATTAATAACAAAGGCCGCTTATAAAGCGGCCTTTGTTATTAATTGTTTGGTATGAATTATAATTTAATAAAGCGTTTGGCAATACCTTCAACACCTTTAATGTGTACAGTATAAACGCCTTTTGGTAAAGATGAAATATTGATATTAGCCTCAAAATTTTCATCGTCAACTATTGCCGTTTGGGTAAGCATTACACGGCCCATTAAGTCAGTAACTTCAATTGTTGCTTGTCCTTCGATACTGGTTTCTCCAATTACATTAACCACATCTGTTGCAGGATTTGGCATCACATCGAAAATGCCATTCATACCGGCTTCTGTGTTGTCGTCAACCATTTCGGTTACATTATCATCAATGTTACCTAATTTAGGGGTTATACATGGCAAGGTGCAAAACAGCTCTTGAAGCGAATAAGGTGCAGTGCCAGTAGTACATTGCGACTTAACTCTAACCGAATAAGTAGTATTTGGGTTTAGGTTCTTAAGAATTGCCTGATTTGCTAAGTTTACAGTACGATACATAAACGGTGCATTCGGATGGTTTTCTTTGTAACGAATGGTATGTTTTGTTGCACCGCAAGCACGCCAAGAAACAGTTGCACGGGTGTTTTTAATTAATGTAACTGCTAAATCTACAATGGCACCACAACCTAAAACTCCAATATTAGTTGTTGCACTTGCAGTACATCCATTACCTCCATCAGTAACCATCACTGTGTAAGAGCCATTGCTTAAACGATCAAAAGCAAAGTCGTTTTTAATCGAAATGGTTTTAACAAAAATGTTGTTTTTATACAAACTGGCACTGCCTGTTCCGGTAAATCCTGTTAAGTATGCATAAATAATGCCTCCTTGTTTACAAGTACCTTCATCATTACCTTTTAAGCTTAAGCCTAAATTACAGCCACTACCACCCGTTACAGTATAACTGCTTGAACCCGTGCAACCATTTGCATCGGTAACTGTTACTGTATAGGTTCCGGCACATAGTGAACTAATATCTTCTGAGGTTGCTCCGTTTGACCAATTATAACCATAAGGAGCAGTACCACCGTTAACCGTTAAATCAATGGCTCCGTTACATCCTGAAGAAGCATTAGTTACATTACCAGATGTGTTAATACCTTGATTGTTATTGCCCACAACAACCGATGCAGTTTTTGTACAGCCGGCACTACTTGTAACCGTTACAGTATATGTACCGGCAGCTAAATTGTTGTTGGCAGCAGTAGTTTTACCGTTAGACCATAAGTAAGTTGAGCCATTGGCTGGTACAGCAGTTACAGTAGCCGAACCATTATTGCCACCACAACTTGCATTTGTTTTAGATGTTGTAATACTTAAGTCAACTACATTAATAGTATAAGAAAAAACCTGAACACCGTTATTGGGGCAAGCGTCATCTTTAACAGTTACTGTAAAAATGTGTGGATTGTTTGCTTTATCAGCTGATGTTGGTGTCCAACAAAAAGTTCCGGTTGGTTTTGATGCATTATTGGTGGTAAACGTTGCTGAAGGAATTCCGTTATTCCAAGTCATAGTAACGTTTTGATTTGCATCTGCATCGGCTGAGTTTATAGTTGCACAAGTTTGTTGACCGGCACAAATGTTTAAGCTAAAGTTATTTCCACCGTTAAAACCAGATGCTGTAGGTAAATTGTTATTACCACATGTTGAAACTATAATTTGTATATCGCGTCTTACATAGCCTATTAGGTTTCCGTTTCTGAACTCTTTAACCTTTACAGCTAACACACCTACCTGACTTACATTGGGTGTAAAACTTAAAGCTCCGGTTACCGGGTCCATAGTAAATGTGCCGGTTGCAGTTGTCAAAAATGGATTGTTTTTTGATAATCCTGCAATAAAAGTACACGGTACTCCGCTTGCAGTCAATGGATCATCTAATTCATAAGCTAATGAATCGCCATCGGCATCAATAGCGCCTTGGTTAAAATTAAAAGGTTGATTAACACAGGCAAAACCTATAGGGTTATTAGAAAACGTAGGAGCATTATTACACTGGTTATTATTATTTTTAAGTAAGGTTTCTGTATATAAACTTTGACCACTTGCACCTACTATGGTGGTTATTGCACCATTACGGCAACATTCTGAATAAGAAATAATCCAATCGCTGCAAGAGTTTTGTAAAGTGATGGTACCTTCATATACCCATTTACGTAATCCGAATGCAGAGCCACCTTGACATGTAGAAAGCGTGCCGGCACAGGTTGAAGAAATTATTTCGCCATTAGTGAATGTTGCAGAATTGGGCTTTTTTGAAAGTAATAGCGAAAGATTTTGACCACATGAAACAGAAGATATGCTAACGGTAATTGAGCCAGGTTCACTAACACCGCTGCAATCGCGATAAAACACATAGGTAACACGGTATTGATTGCCACCTAAACAGGTGTAGTACAAGTCGGCACCTGCATTATGCGATGCCAAAGCGGTTTGTGTAAAGAAGCTCATAAATAAGAGCGACAGAAA
Source organism: Bacteroidia bacterium (assembly GCA_016788165.1). Lineage (GTDB taxonomy): Bacteria > Bacteroidota > Bacteroidia > AKYH767-A > OLB10 > JAEUTH01. The sequence continues at coordinate 69,312 of JAEUTH010000025.1, forward strand.
CACAAGTGCAGCAGTTTGTTGTAGTTTTCGTAGTTTGTTTTTCATTGGTAAATTAAGTTTAAAAATTAAATATTTGATATGAGCAAGATAAGCCACAAAACAAGCCTTACATACTAACTTTTGTTATAATCTTTGGCCCAAAAGTGATTTGTTATCAGGCAAAAAGCTGTTAGTAGTAATGTTTAGAGTAGATCTGTTAAAATGTTACTCGTAGTGGTTGGCTCAAGGTTACACCATTAGGCTGTCAAATAGATTTGTTTTTGGTTAACATTAAAAAAAAATAGGCTAACCTTAAATAATTTAAAGTAAAAAGCCCTGAATTTATTCAGGGCTTTTTCAAAAAACTAATAAGCTTTTCTAATACCTGTAAAGATCGTTTTTAAATGGCCCCTCTACATTTACTCCAATGTATTTTGCTTGTTGTGGGGTAAGGGTATCTAATTCAACACCAATTTTTTTAAGGTGTAAACGCGCTACTTTTTCATCTAATGCTTTAGGTAAGGTGTACACTTTGTTTTCATACTTATCAGCATTTGTCCAAAGTTCAATTTGGGCTATGGTTTGGTTGGTAAATGATGAACTCATTACAAATGACGGATGACCCATTGCACAGCCTAAGTTTACCAAACGGCCTTCGGCAAGTACAATTATATCTTTTTGATTGATGCTGTACTTATCAACCTGTGGTTTTATCTCTTCTTTTGTATGACCATAATTCTCATTAAGCCAAGCCATATCAATTTCATTATCAAAGTGGCCGATGTTGCAAACAATGGCGTTGTGCTTCATTGCTTTAAAGTGTTTTTCGTTTATGATATTAAAGTTTCCGGTTGCAGTAACAATTACATCGGCTTCTTTAACGGCATCTTCCATTTTCTTAACTTCATAGCCTTCCATAGCTGCTTGTAAGGCACAAATCGGATCTATTTCGGTAACAATTACACGTACTTTAGCATCGCGTAAGCTTTCGGCCGATCCTTTACCTACATCGCCATAACCGGCAACAACAGCAACCTTACCTGCCAGCATTAAATCGGTAGCTCTTCGTATGGCATCAACCAATGACTCGCGGCAACCATATTTATTATCAAACTTTGATTTTGTTACCGAGTCGTTTATGTTAATTGCAGGCAACGGAAGTGTTCCTTTTTGTACGCGCTCGTTCAAACGCAACACACCTGTGGTAGTTTCTTCACTTATGCCTTTAATGCCAGCGGCTAATTCAGGATATACATCTAAAACCATATTGGTTAAATCTCCCCCATCATCTAAAATCATGTTAAGCGGTTTTTGCTCGGCACCAAAGTGTAGTGTTTGTTCAATACACCAATCAAACTCTTCGGCATTCATCCCTTTCCAGGCGTAAACCGGTATGCCGGCAGCGGCAATTGCTGCGGCAGCATGATCTTGTGTGCTAAAAATATTACAAGAACTCCAGGTAACTTCGGCACCCAAGGCTTTAAGTGTTTCTATTAATACGGCTGTTTGAATGGTCATGTGGAGGCAGCCGGCTATACGAGCACCTTTAAGTGGTTGTGTGGGGCCAAACTCATCGCGAAGCGCCATTAAACCCGGCATTTCGGCTTCGGCTAATTTAATTTCTTTACGTCCCCAAGCTGCTAACGATATATCCTTAACCTTATAAGGAACATACGATTTTACTTCTGTTTTAAGCATAGTTTTTAAAATTTTGTGCGAAAGTATATAATTAAAATAGGCTTTCAAATAAATGACCTATCAAGTGAAGTAACCATGTTGGTTTGATTTATCTTTTTTGCCAATATGTTTTTTGAATTTGAAGTTATACTTACCAACTTGCAGCCATGCAGATTTATGATATAATTATAAAAAATTGCCGGCAAAAGAAAAAGCAGATTGCAGTACTTGTTGATCCCGATAAAATTGATGAAAAAGGAGTAATTAACTTAGCCACTTTGGCCCAAAAATTTTGTCCCGACTTTATTTTTGTGGGTGGTAGTTTGCTTACAAATGGAAGTTTATCCAATGTTGTTTCGCTGCTAAAAATGCATTGTACGATACCGGTAATTTTATTTCCGGGCAACATACTACAAATTGAGGCGCAGGCAGATGCCATGTTACTGCTATCATTAGTGAGCGGGCGAAATGCTGAATTACTTATAGGTAATCACGTAGTTGCCGCACCGATTTTAAAAGAAAAAAAGCTTCAAACAATCAGTTGTGGCTATATGCTTATTGAAAGTGGAAATATTACAACAGCCTTATATATGAGCAATACGCAACCCATACCCAATACAAAAAAGGACATTGCAGCTTGTACAGCCCTGGCTGCTACTATGTTAGGTATGAAGACCATTTATATGGATGCAGGCAGTGGTGCTGCCCTGCCGGTACCCGCATCAATGATTGAAGCCGTAAGTGCCGAAGTTGATGTGCCACTTATAGTTGGGGGTGGCATAAAAACGGTGCAACAGGCTCAGGCAGCGTGGCATAGTGGTGCTGATATTGTTGTGGTAGGTAACGCTATTGAAACGGATATTTTAATGATGGAACAAATGATTGAAGCTGCCAAGGTTTTTAATGCATGATTTCTTCGTTAGAGTTTATCGGGGCTTGTTTTGGCGTTTTAGGTATTTGGCTTACTGCAAAAAAAAATGTGCTGTGTTTTCCGGTAGGTATAATCAATGTGTTAATTACAGCTAATGTTGTATTTGAAGTAAAGCTATATGCCGATGTTGTTCAGCAGCTAATGTATTTAGTGTTATTAGTATATGGTTGGATAAATTGGACAAAATCTCAAAACATAAAGAGCGTAAGCTATTGTACAGTTACTCAAAAAATATTTGTTGTGGTAATCACTTTGATTATTGGCACTGTTGGTTATTTTATTTTAAAAAAATATACAAATGCAACCTATCCGGCAGCCGATGCCTATGCAACTGCTGTTTGTTTTGCTGCACAATTTTTAATAGCCAAACGCAAAATCGAAAACTGGTGGCTGTGGTTATTTGCAAATTTAGTTTACGTGGTAATTTTTTATTTGAAACAAATGCCCTGGTATGCTGGCCTATCTGTAATATATTTTTTGCAAGCAATTTTTGGTCTTAAACAATGGCACAAGCAACTCAAAACCATATAGTAAATCATATTGCCATTGTGGGTCCTGAAAGTACAGGTAAATCGGTTATGGCAAAGCAACTTGCACAAATTTATAACGGCATTTATGTTGAAGAATATGCACGTATGTATTTGGAACAATTAGACAGAAATTATAATGAACAAGATCTTTTATTAATAGCAAAACAACAATTATTGCTAGAAGAAGAGGCATTAAGCATATACAAGAATAATAGTAACAAACTGCAGCCTTTTATTTTTTACGATACAACATTACTTGTAATAAAAATCTGGAGTGAATTTAAATATGGGCAATGCAATGCTTGGATTTTGCAAATGCTTAAAAAAAGAAAGTACAACCTGCAATTACTAATGGATATAGATTTGCCTTGGGAGTTTGATCCAATACGCGAACATCCCGACAAGCGGCAAATACTGCTGGAACGCTACCAAGCGGAACTGAAAAAACCACATGCTAATTATCATACCGTAAATGGACTTGAAAAGGAAAGGCTGCAAAATGCGGTAGCAATAATTAATCAACAGATAGAGTTAGGGGTATTGATAAATAACGGTTAAAAAAAAATGAAGGAATTATAAAACAATACTTTTAGCACCATCCAAAATTTGCGCAATATGAAAATACACTTTACCTTTTGTTTACTCTTGGTACTTAGTCAGCTAAATGCACAACATGGTGCTAATCATCAAGGCAAATTTGAACAATTAGGGCAAACGCTGGCCGATCCGAATATGTACCGTTCAGCATCGGGTGCGCCTGGGCCTAAGTACTGGCAACAAAGAGCCGATTATAATATTAATGCAACACTTACCGAGTCGGATCAGCGCATTAGGGGTAGCGAAACAATTACTTATTATAATAACTCGCCCGAGATACTTACTTTTTTATGGCTTCAACTTGACGAAAATGTTTTTGTAAATACCAATGAAGCTAATACGCAAAACACATCGAAAATGAATGAAAACATGAGTTTGAAAGATGTGCGCAATTTAGCTAACGCGCCCAACGATTTGGGGATAAAAATTGAAGCCGTTACAGATGTTGGTGGCAAAGCTTTGCACTACGTAATTAACGAAACCATGATGCGTGTTGATTTGCCAAAACCTTTAAAAACAGGAGAAAAATTTGCATTCAAAGTAACATGGAATTACCGCATGGTTAATCGCATCGAACGCTGGGGTCGTGGAGGCTATGAGTATTTTAGCGATGACAGTAATTACATGTTTACCATTGCACAATGGTATCCACGTATGTGTGTTTACAGCGATTGGCAGGGTTGGAACCACAAACAATTTACAGGCACAGCCGAATTTGCACTTACGTTCGGAAATTTTGATGTAAGCCTAACCGTACCTGCTGATTATATGGTTGCAGGTACCGGCCAATGCAGTAACTATGCTTCGGTTTTAACCGCAGCACAATTATCAAGATATAAAAAGGCAACACAAGCCACCGAGCCTGTTGAAATTGTATTGAAACAAGAGGCCATAGATGCAGAGAAGAATAAAACCAAAGCAACAAAAACATGGAACTATCATGCCGAAAATGTACGTGATTTTGCCATGCTTGCTTCACCAAAACTTATTTGGGATGCAATGAACGTTACCATTGATGGCAAAAACATTATGGCAATGAGCTATTACCCCAAGGAGGCTTATGGTTTGTATCGAAAATACTCAACAAGGGTTGTAGCCACTACATTAAAAACGTATTCCAAATACACCATCGGTTATCCCTATCCGGTAGCAATTTCATGCGAAGCAGCCAGTGGTATGGAATATCCGATGATTTGCTTCAACTTTGGCCGTACTGAAAAAGATGGCACTTACAGTGAAGCCACAAAAAATGGAATGATTGGCGTTATCATTCACGAAGTAGGGCATAACTTTTTTCCGATGATTGTTAATAGCGATGAGCGTCAGTGGACTTGGATGGATGAAGGTTTAAATACATTTTGTCAATACTTAACCGAGCAGGCCTGGGATGTTAATTTTCCATCGCGCAGAGGCCCGGCCCATAGAATTGTAGATTATATGAAGCTGCCCAAAGAACAATTAGAGCCCATTATGACTAATGGCGATAACCTGGTGCAACGCGGTGGCAATGGCTATGGTAAACCTGCAACAGCATTAAATATTTTGCGCGAAACAATTTTAGGACGCGATTTATTTGACTTCGCTTTTAAAGAATATGCCAGGCGATGGGCCTTTAAGCATCCTACACCTAACGATTTTTTCAGAACAATGGAAGATGCAAGCGGTACTGATTTAGATTGGTTTTGGCGTGGCTGGTTTTTTGGAATCGAACCTTGTGATATAAGCATTGATAAAGTTTCGTGGTATAAGGTAAACACCAAAAACCCTAAAGTTGAATTAGCCGATAAAGAGACTGTAAATAATTATGAAGAAAGTAACGTAAGCCGTACACGCAATATGGCTGCACAAAAATCGGAAGTAGAAACCGACACAGCCTTAGCCGACTTTTATACCTCATACAATAAATATGAGCCTTCGGCCAAAGCAACCGAAGATTATAATACCTATTTGGAAAGCTTAAGTGCCGATGAAAAATCTTTTTTAAGTGCAGGTAAAAACTTTTATCAAATAAACTTTAAAAACCTAGGCGGTTTATTGATGCCAGTTATTTTGGAGATGACATTTGCTGATGGCAGTAAACAAATTGAACGCATGCCGGCTTCAATTTGGCGCATTAATGAAGATGAAGTTAGAAAGGTTTTTATAACTGATAAAGAAGTTGTTTCATTTAAACTGGATCCATACCGCGAAACAGCTGATATTGATGAAAGTAATAATGTAGCCGGTAAACCTACCGGAGTTCCAAATAAATTTGAGTTGTTTAAAGAAAAACAATCGGGCCGCAGGGGTGGTAGTACCGGTGAAGAAAATCCAATGCAAAGAGCGAGAAAACAATAACGTTATATATAAAAAAAGACGGCTTCGTATTATTTTGAAGCCGCCTTTTTTTTGGAATAACATTTTTTAATGTGCAATCAGTACTTTCATCATACTAACATTTTCAGCACTTAGTAGTTTAACGGTATAAAATCCGTTTGCCCATGCAGTTGTGTTTATTGTAAGGTTGTCAGTAATGTCATTGCTTACATAAACCATATTGCCAACAACATCATAAACTTCTACCTGATGCGCCTGATTCAAATAACTGGTGTTGAAGCTTAAAACATTATTAGCCGGATTTGGATACACCAGATTGTTTATTTGATTCACCTCATTAATACTGGCATAAAAACCAGGCACACCGGCAATAAAGCCACTAAATGTATTGCTAGCTGTAAGGGTAATGTTGCCTGTAAGTGTTGCTGTACCTTGATAGCCACCTACTGCATAAAAATAATTGTTTGCTGGCGACCAACACACATTCATTCCTAAATCATCACCGGAACCTCCTATTTTTAAAGCATACTGGCATGTGCCCGTAGGGTCGTACTTGGCTACAAAACCATCACCAACACCAGATGAGGTTAGCGTGGTTGATACAAAATTTGCAGTTCCCATAAAGCTACCCGCCACTACGCTATAGCCATAACTATCAGTAGAAATACCATTACCTGCATCAGAACCGGGTGCAGCAGAACCGGCTTTTTTGGCAAATTTACAAACACCTAATGAGTCATATTTAGCTATAAACATATCTTCGGCATTACCTGCTGTCAAGTTAAAGCTGCTGGGTGCCGCACCAAAAGTTGCGTTTAAAATAAACGCACCTGTTATATAAACGTTACCAAACGAATCGGTACTTAATGCATTACAATAATCGTTGGCTGTACCACCGGCACGTTTAACCCATTGGTTAGTTCCATCTAAGGCATACTTGGCTACTACTGCATCAGATTGGCCATAGCTGTTAACACTATTAGTACCGAATGTACAGTTATTGCCAATAATAATACCGGCTAAATAAATGCTGTTATTACGAAATTGAATTGATTTTGCTACATCATTATCAGATGCACCACCTGCACGTTTAGCCCAAACCGGCTGCATATTTACATCATAGGCTGCTAAAAAAATATCGGATAAGGGGCTTAGGTTTGGTGTTTGAATACTATCATTTCCAAAAAAGCATTTAAAACCAAACGAACCGCCAATGTAATAACGGCCTTGCATATCTGTAGTTATTGTGTTTAAGTTATCGGTAGAAGTACCGCCCGCAGTATTAAACTTAATCAAATTGCCTTGTGTATCATGTTTAATCATAAACATATCGGTTTGGCCTAAGGAAATTGTATAGCTGGTATCAATATTAAAATAGTTGGTAAAATTACCTCCTAAAATAACATTGCCTGCTGCATCAATGGCAACACATGTTCCATAGGTTTGCGAAATACTAAAGCCATAAGTGCGTGCCCATAAGCAATTACCGGTGGCATTAAATTTAGCTAAATAGGCATCGGTAGTACCTTTGGCAACAATACTTACGGTATCAAAAGTTTGGGTGCCCGAAAAACAGCCAGCCACGTAACTATTTCCGGCATTGTCGGTTACAATTTTTTTAGGTAGTAGTTGTGTGCCATTACCATTAAAACTTTTAGCCCACGAAAACTGCATTTGGCTATAACTAAAATGGGTAAGCAATAAAAAAAGTAAAGTGTAAATTATTCTCATGGTGTGTGAATTTGGATGGGGATTATAGTTCAATTATTGAAGTCTTTTTTTAAACCGGCACTTGCCTTCTTCTAAAAAAGTATTGTAGGTTTCGGTATCGGTAAAGCCAATGGGGTTTGCCAGCAAATTACCGTTATGATCAACTAAAACATAATATGGTTGTGAGTTTTTATTATAAATGCTGGCTTCTAAATCGCTCCATTTATTACCCACGGTTTTCATTTTTTTGCCTGAAAACTTAGATACGATCTGTTCGTTTTCGGGCAAGGATTTTTTGTCATCTACGTACAAGGAAATTATTACAAAATCTTCGCGCAATTGTTTTAAAATTTTGGGCTGGCTCCAAACATTATCTTCCATACGCCTGCAGTTTACACAGTTCCAACCTGTAAAATCAATCATGATGGGTTTGTTTTGCGCACGTGCATAAGCTACACCTTCATCAAGGTCGTGAAAACAGGTTAAATTATGTGGACATTCATTATGAGAGGTTACCCATTCTTTATAAAACTCGGGTGGAGGAAACCCACTTATTAATCGTAAAGGTGCGCCCCAAAGACCCGGCACCAGATAAACCGTAAATGATAAAAATAGGATGCCGAAAATTAGTCTGCCCGTTGATGTGTATTTGGTTTCACTATCGTGTGAGAAACGTAACTTACCTAATAAGTAAATGCCGCATAACCCGAAAATGATAATCCAAAGGGCAATAAAAATTTCGCGCTTTAAAAAATCCCAGTGGTAAGCTAAATCAACATTCGATAAAAATTTAAGTGCCAGGGCTAGTTCTAAAAACCCCAAAACTACTTTAACTGTATTGAGCCAGCCACCTGATTTTGGTAAGGTATTAAGCCATCCCGGAAAAGCGGCAAACAATGCAAAGGGTAGGGCTAATGCAAATGAAAAACCAAACATGCCAATTGCAGGCCCCAAATACCCACCGCGCGATGCTGTTACCAGCAACGACCCAATAATAGGCCCGGTACAACTAAACGATACCAATGCCAAAGTAAAGGCCATAAAAAAGATGCCAACCAAACCGCCTTGTTCGCTTTTTTGGTCGGCTTTGTTTACCCATGAACTGGGTAAAACTATTTCGAATGCACCAAAAAATGATAGTGCAAATATTACGAACACTACAAAAAATATCATGTTCATATAACCATTGCTTGCCAAATCGTTTAATGCATCAGAACCAAATAAAATGGTGATTAATAGCCCCAGCAAAACATAAATTACAATAATGCTTAATGCATAAATAAATGCGTTGCGTAAGCCGGTAGCTCTTGTGGGGCTTCTTTTTGTGAAAAAGCTTACCGTTAAAGGAATCATCGGAAACACGCAGGGTGTAAGCAGTGCCAAAAACCCACCTATAAACGCCAGCCAAAAAGTAGCCCAAAGAGTGGTAGTTTCATCGGCTGCTTTGGTGTTGCCACATTCAGGTTCTAAAATAGATGCATCGTTTTTTAAAGTAAAATTAGCAGCAAAGTTTGCTTGCGTGGTTGGTGTTTGATTGCTTACTTGGGTACTACCGCTATCAACCGGTTGTTGCGTTGAAGCCGTATCAATAACCGGTGAAGCCGGTGCTACATCACTTTTCGAATCGTTGGTTGCATGGGCGTTTATTTTAAAAACGGCATCAACATCGGTTGGAGCCAGACAGCCTTCGTCATTGCAGGCTTGGTGTGTAGCCATGCCTGTAATTTGAAATGGCTTGTCGGTTTTAATTTTTATTTTTTGACGAAACGTGGCTTCTTTTTCAAAATATTTAAGTGTTACTTTTTCTGACTCTTCATAATGCTCTTTAGCTTTTGGTTCGGTTACTTTGCCAACCAATTCGTAGTTTGCTGTTTTATCAAATTTAAACTCTAAAGGCAATCCAATGCCGCCCACATTACTTTGTGAGTATATATGATAGGGCGGATCTATTTTTGCTTTTAAAACTAATGTTGCTTCGGATGCGTTAACCTGTTCAACACTAAAACTCCAATGTATTGGCTCTACAATTTGTGCATTGGCATAGGTACACCAAAGCATTAAAGTTAAAGGAGCGAGGATGTTTATTAAATATTTTTTCAATCGTAAAATCATTAAATCAACTTCAGTTGCCGCTGTTGAGCATGGTATGTATAAATAAATATGGTTGGATAGTTTAAACTATTTCCCAGGTATCGCGGCCACGTAAAAGTGCATCTAAACTTCCTTGTCCTTTTTTAGCAATTAAATCTGCAACTTGTTGATTCATTCCATCTTCGTAACAGGCTCTGTTTTCTGTATAAAAAACACCAAACGGGCGAGGAAAATGATCGGCTTTCGATGGGTCGTCAAAGAAACGTGCTAATATTCCGGCTTTAACTCTGTCGGTTTCATCGTGTATCCACAAATCGTTGGCCGAGGTGTTTACCAGTTCTACTATAACAGGCTTAAATCCATCTAGCTTAATACCTTTTTCGGCATTGGCGCCATAAATAAGTGGCTTGCCATTTTCAATCATCAACGTTTCTTGTTTTTTACTGCTTTTTTCAGTAAAAATTTCGAAAGCTCCATCGTTAAACACATTGCAGTTTTGATAAATTTCTAAAAAGGAAGTGCCTTTGTGTGCGTTAGCTCTCCTAAGCATATCTTTTAAATGAACCGGGTCGCGATCCATACTTCGGGCAATAAAAGTTCCGTCTGCTCCCATGGCTAATGCAGCCGGGTTAAAGGGATGATCAACAGAGCCATAGGGCGATGATTTGGTAATTTTACCTTCTTCCGAAGTTGGTGAGTACTGACCTTTGGTGAGGCCATAAATTTGATTGTTAAAAAGCAAAACGTTTACATCAAAGTTTCTGCGCAGCAGATGTATAAAGTGGTTGCCGCCAATAGAAGTTGCATCACCATCACCGGTTACAATCCAAACACTTAAATCGGGGCGGGTTGCTTTTAAACCGCTTGCAATTGCTGTGGCACGTCCATGTATGCTATGCATACCATAAGTTTCCATATAGTATGGGAAGCGCGATGAGCAGCCGATGCCCGATATAAAAACAATTTGTTCGCGTGGTAAACCTAATTCAGGCAGTACGGTTTGCACTTGTTTTAATATACTGTAGTCGCCACAACCGGGGCACCAACGCACATCCTGATCGGTAACTAAATCCTTTGAAGTAAGTGGTGCAGGTATTGACATAATATCGCTCATAGTTCTAATTTTTTTTTGGGGTGAAATATGCATTACTATATGCTTGCAATTTTAACAAACTTAATTGATTGAGCAAGGTTTTAAAACCTATTAAAAATCAAGACTTAGCGAAAAATTAAATAGTGGTTTGGCGCTGTATTCATTATCGGCAAAGCTCCAGGCCCAATCGGCACGCATATAGTAGCCTAACAAACGCGAGTGTAAACCAAATCCATAGCCCATTACAATGGGGTCGGTGTTTTTATTTACGGTAATGGTTAGCGGGCCTTGGGTAATTATATCTAAATTCAGATTATTATCTTTCGAATAGGGCGAAGTACTGGTCCATGCAGTGCCTGCATCAAAAAAGGGTACAATCATAAAGTTTCTGATAAAATCGCTGCGTATAGGTGCTTGCGAAAAATATTGGAATACCGGCACACGCAATTCGCTGTTAATAAGCACAAAGCTATTGCCGTTTCTGATGTTTTGTTTAAAACCACGCATGTTGGTAGCTACTGCCTGAAAGGCATAATTTTGACTTTCGTCAACCCGGATGGTTGGGTCAAAGTTATTGGAAGGTGCCAATGCATTATCAACCGAACCGAGGTAGTATATAAGTTTTAAATCGCCCATGGATGTGCTTGCTGCCAAACGGTTGGCCCAAATAATTTGGCGCGATATGCGTGTGTAATGTCTGTAATCAATACCTGCAACGCCTAAAAAAGTTTCCAACTCGTCAACCTGATTAAAGGCTTCGGCAAATATTTTACAGCGTGTACCCTGCAATAAATTTACACCCCGGTTTATGGTGTTGTCAAATACATATTCTAGTTTGGCTGTGCCCCAATACAAATATTCGTTTGGAAATTGCAGGGTAGGCTGGTCAACGCTTCGTACCACACCACGGTCGGCCCTGAAACCAAAGCTGCCTCGTAAACTGGAAACGTCATTAAACGGATACTTAATTTTATAGCGCAGCTCTTGGGTTAAAATTTTAATGGGTGCATAGCCAATAAAGTCTTCGCGAGCTTGACGATAAAACGACCAGGTTTTGTCGAAACGATGACGCAGGTTTTCATAACTCACGTAAAACTCATTGCTGTTTAAATTACCCGAAACCCGCATGCCTCCAATTAACTTATAGTCTTCCATCAGTTCATTTATACCTACTAAAAACAAGCCGTTTAAGCCGGGGCCAAAATAAAATTCGCTACCGCCAGTATATGCCTGATAGGTTGGATTAAGCAAATTGTTATCCAACTGTGTTACAAAATAGCTCATGTTAAACGATAAATCGTAATTGCGTTGCTTGGGTAAGCGGTAGGGTATAACACTGTCGTTATTTACGGTTTTAATTACTGTTTGCGTACCGGGTAAAATACCGAATGGGATTTGTTGCGCTGCTGTATCGGCAGTAGGGTTGTTGTTAGTTGTTTTACCGGGTTTCGATTTAAATTCGCTTTGATAATAAAAGGGCGTTAAATCGGTTGCAGCAGTATCAGCAGGTGTAGCTGTTTTTATAACCGGTACAAAAGCAACAGTAGGTTGTTGCGATTCGGTAAATACTTCGTTGGTAGTTGCTAATAATGATGGTGGTAACGGATTTACAACAATTTGATATTTACCGTTTTTAATAAATTTTTCGGCATACCAGTTATGCTTGTAGCTAACATCATGTTGTAAAATACTGCGTGCATAGTTTGTTTGATTAAACTGTCGAACTATAAAACGGTAATGTTCTGTAGTATCAACAAAACTAATAGTGCTATCTACAGTAGCCAGCATACGGTTTCGAACGCCAAAAGCATCAGATAAAAAAACATAGCGTCCGCTATCCGATTCCATAGGTTGGTGTTCGCTAATTGCAGGTGTTTTTGTTATACGCGCCAATATGTTACTGCGCGTTGCATAATCATATAAAAACACATCGCTGTTTTTTTGTGCATCTGTATAAAAGTCGCCAATGCCAATGGTATCATTACTTCTGTTACTGGTAAAAATAATGCGCTGCATATTATTGGTAAAGTGCGGCTCACTATCATCGTATAGGTCCTTAGTTATCTGTGTTGCAGCCCTTGCTCTGATATTCCAAATAAAAATATCCGATTGTCCTTTTTGTGTTGCACTCATTACCAAACTTTGGCCATCATCGGCATAACTAAAATCGTTTACTTTTTCGAAATAAAGTAATTTACTGTTGTCGGTTTTACGTCCTTTTAATTGATAATTGCTTAGCCATAAATTGCCTTTCCATTCCTTAATATAGGTTACTGATTTGCCGGTAGGATGCCATGCCACAACCGGAAACGATACATCGGTTTCTTGCACCAAACTGCGGTAACCTCCTTTAGCTATACGCTTGCGTTTTTTTGTTTTTATATCGTACAAATAAACTTTGTACTTGCCCATTTCATTGGTTACATAGCTAATCTTTTTGCCATCGGGCGATAGTTTTACCTGATTAATAAACACACCATTTTTTGACTTAATGGTTAGTGGCTTGCCCGTAGTTGTTTGCTTTCCATTATCGTTATTAAGATATCGTTTTTCGTAAAAAATACGCCAGGCATTAGTGGTTTGTTTAAGGGTTGCTCCAATTACAAAATTAAATCCGCTTTCGATGTTTCGGTTTAAGCGTGTCATGTAAAGCATATTGGCAATAGATGCACTGCCATATACTTTATCAACAAAGTTCCACATGCTTTGGCCTGCAAAAGCGGCATCGGTAGTGGCCAAACTATTAAGCTTTTTATATTTCCCTGATAGTATGCCATCGCGCATGCGGTTTTCGTCATCGGTAGTCCAGCCTTTAGCTACCCACATTGACAAACCACTTATATACCAATCGGGGATATTTAAAAGTATAGAACTTTGTAAACGGTCTTTAACGCTGCCACCATACATAAGTTGTTCAAACAATACGCGTGCAATACCGGCTCTGATTTGCTGGCGGAAATGCGCATGGTTGCCATCAAAATAAATTAAAATTTTATTGCCAAAAATGCGTGTAATGCCGCCTGTATTATTTAGTTGTGTTTCAGCTTCTAAACCTAAATTGGTTTGCTTTAAGTCGCTCAGTTTATTAAATATAATAAACTGTAAACGATCATCGGTTTGGTAATCGAACAGTTTTTCTATTTCACCAATTTCAGCATCGGCTGTACGTCCGGTGTATTCGGCTAACTCGCGCCCGCCTTTATAAAAAAAAGTATCGAACTTTTTAAACTGAAAAAACTGCCATTCAAAGGCCTGATACTGGACACGGTTTTTACCGAAACTCATTTGCGTGCCGTTGTAAAACTGCGCTTGTATATTAAACGACCCAACCATTAAAAACAGCAAAGCAATGCGCAAACGTAACATATAGGCTAACAACGTAAATTCAGTATGATTATGGCGAAAGTAGCTAAATATTAATAGGGTACTTATTCAAAATAAAAAATTGCATTGTTATGAAATTTAGTTTTTTGAGCCGCACTTAAGCTTTAAATGTGCATGGTGTTTAACAACGGTAATCAAATGCCCAATTACAAATAAGCAGATTGTTTTTTTATTAGATAAAACGAACCATATTGCAGGTAAAGATTTTTATTTTATTCGGTTTATGAATCGGTTCACCCAAATATTAAGTATTGTGTTTTTATTGTATTTGGGCGCTTGCCAAAACACTAAAAACAATTTACCACGCATTGCATTTTTAGATTATGTTGATGATGCTACACTGGCACAAGCGCGAATGGGTTTTAAAGACGCATTGTTACAAAAGGGATTTGTTGCCGACAGTAATTATGTATTTGATTATTTGAATGCACAAGGCGATCAGCCAACATTGGTGCAGGCTTGCCAGCAATTGCTTAGCAAACAACCACTATGCATTGCTACTTGCCCAACCTTAGCTACCATTACTGCAGTTCAAAACACCACTACAGTACCTGTTATAATGATGGTATCGCCCGAGCCTAAAAATGCAGGCCTTGTTGGTGCCAATGGCTTGCCACCTAACGTAGGCGGGGTTTATGAAACATTGAGTTATATAGACACATCAGTTCTGATAATTAAAACGTTAATGCCTTCGGTTAAAATTTTAGGTTTAATGTATAATGCAGCCGAACCACAATCGGTAAATGCATTGGAAGTAATAAAGTTAGCCTGCCAACGCTATAACCTTCAATTGGAAGCTTTGCCTGTTAGTAATAGCAGCGAAGCACAAATGGTAACCCAGGCTTTATTGCAACGCAACATAGACGTATTTTTTGCTATGCCCGATAATATTTTGTTTCAGACATTCGAAACCGTTGCCGAAAGTTGTAATAAAAAAAATGTACCCATTTTTACCAGCGAGGCAGGTTTGGTAAGCAGAGGTGCTGTGGCTGCTTATGGTGCAGATATGTATGCATGGGGTTTTCAGGCAGGCCAGCAAGCTGTTGCATTGCTGCTTGATAATAAAATACAGCTTAAACCGGAAGTGGTTAAGTTGCGTAAACGCATTTATAATGTAAAGCAAGCAGCTAAATTTGGAATAACGCCCGATACAAATTTTGAAGCTTTGAAACATTAACGACATGGACTTTTTTATAACGGCCATTGCTCAGGGTTTAGCATTTATGCCATTGGCATTGGGAATTTTTTTGGCAATGCGAGTTTTAAACCTGCCCGATATAACCACCGATGGTAGTTTTACTATAGGTGCAGCAATTGTATCGTGGCTACTGGCTCAGGCATGGCATCCGGTGTTGGTTTTATTAATGGCCGGATGCTGCGGTGCTTTAGCTGGTGCCTGCACGGGTTTAATTCATATAAAACTACGCATACATCCCATGTTAGCCGGAATTATTGTAATGACGGGGTTATACAGTGTAAATCTGATGATAATGGACAAGCCCAATGTACCCTTAATTGGAATGACGGGTTTGTTTGATTTTTGGAGCAGCAGCGATGTTTTTTTGCGTAAGCTTTTGGTGCTTTTAATTATTGCTGGGGTATTGATTTATTTTATGGATAAGTTTTTGAAAACCGATTTAGGCATTGCCATGCGTGCATTAGGAAATAATGTAAACATGTTACGCGCTAATGGGGTTAACACCAACAGACTAACCATACTTGGTTTGGCAATTGCCAATGCATTAACAGCCTTAAGTGGCGCATTGTTAGCACAGTACCAGGGCTTTGCCGATATTAATATGGGAATAGGAATTGTTATTGTGGGGTTAGCTGCTGTTATGTTAGGCGAGTCAATTTTTAATTTTATTGGATTAAACAAAATGACGCTGCAACTTTTAGCGGTGTTGGTGGGTGTGGTGTTGTTTCGATTATTAATTGGTTTTGCATTAACTATTGGCTTAAACCCAAATTATATAAAGGCTGTTACAGCCATTTTTATTTTACTGTTTGTTGGTATGGCACAATTAAAAAGCAAGCCCGGCAGTGTATAAGTAAAATTGAAATTAAAGATGATTGAACTTATTCAGGTAAGCAAAACGTTTAACAGTGCAACGCCCCAACAAATAGCGGCATTAAAACCTATAAATTTAAATTTGCCTGCTCAAAGTTTTACGGTTGTGGTAGGCAGTAATGGCTCAGGCAAATCAACGTTACTAAATGCAATAGCCGGATCAATTGATGTAAAGGGCATGATAAAAATTGATGGGCAAGATGTTACTGCCCTGGCTGAATATGAGCGAAGCCGTTTAGTAGCGCGTTTGTTTCAAAATCCGTTAACTGGTACTGCTGCTGATTTAACCGTAATCGAAAATTTTAGATTGGCATACTTGCGTACACAAAGCAAGAAACCAACGGTGGGTATTAACGAAACATTTGTGGCTCAGGTTGCATCAAAAGTATCGATGTTAGAGCTTGGATTAGAAAACAAATTGCATCAAAAAATGGGCAGCCTCAGTGGCGGTCAGCGGCAAGCGCTTACCTTGGTAATGGCTGTAATGGCACCTTCGGCTATTTTATTAATGGACGAACCAACAGCAGCCCTCGACCCTAATGCTGCAAAAATTTTAATGCAAAGCGCACAGCAATTAATTGAAGCAAATAAACTAACAGCACTTATGGTTACCCATAACCTTAAAGATGCATATACTTATGGCAATTGCATAATACAAATGCATGACGGCTATATGATAAAGCAGCTAAATCAAACTGAGAAACATGCCCTCAAGCCTGCAGATTTGTATAACTGGTTTATGTAAAAACTTGTTTTAATTAAACACGTATCGTACGTTAATGCCTGCCTGAAACCACAAGCCATCATCGCCTATTAAATTAACAATGGGGCGTACATCCAAACCCACGGTTATGGGTGCATTTTCAAAGAGATATTCTAATCCAATAACGCCATCTAATCCTATAACGGCTTTGGTTCCGCTGCCTTCTTCATTAAATGGCGATTTGTTTTTATTCCAAAAACCAACATGGCCACCAACACCGTAATACCAGGCTAAACCCTTTACATCAAAATCGTGCTCACGTTGCCATTCATACAATGCAGTAGCATTTATTCCTTTGTAAAATGTAACAATACCTTCCACTGCATTTTTATCACTTACAAAGTGTTTCAAACTGATGCCGTTATCAACCCCAATGCGAACGCCTATACCGGTGTTATACATTTGTGCTTGTACTGTTGTTAGTATGCACCAGGTTAGCATACTCAATAAAATCTTTTTCATTTAACTTATTTTTATTTGATAGAATTAAGCCGCAAAAATCATTTTTCTGGCGGATAATTTTTTATCAAAACGGTTAATAAGTATTAAAGTTGTATGGCATAACAAATTACCGGTTTGTGTTTAATGCCACATGATTAAATATTTTGTACATAGTACTTTGAAAACTCATTTTATTGGAAATAAAACCCGTTGGTGTGATTAAAATTGTTTGTTGCACTTTAACCAAATAACAAATGCCACCAATATTGGTGGCATTTGTTATTATAAATTAATTAAATCGTTTATTCCTTATTTAACACGATACGCGTTGTAGCTGTTGCATTATTGCAATTAATGGTTACTAAATAAATGCCGTTATCATAGTCGGCTAAATTTAAAACAGCCTGGTTACCCACAGTGATTTTGGTTTGTAGCTGATGCCCTAATACGTCTGTTAATGTAATTGTATAGCTTAAGGTTTCATTGCCTGTCCAGTTGATTTGTATAAAATCAGTTGCAGGGTTGGGATATGTTATAACTTCAAAAGTGTTATTAGCTGAATCATTAAGTAATCGGCTGCAGTTTTCAATGTGTGTTGCCGTTTTTTTACATCCTTTCGCATCAGTTACAGTTACTGTATAGGTAGTGCCGCAAATTAAACCGGTTGCAGTGGCCTGAGTTTGCACAGGTACTGTATTCCATTGATAAGTATAGGGTTGTACGCCACCGGTAACCACAGCTGTTGCATGGCCAATTGAAGGTTGAATAACCACATTGATAGGTGCATTTTCAGTAATGATAACTGATTTGGTTTTAGTACAGCCATTTGCATCGGTTACGGTTACTATATAGGTTCCGGCTGATAAGCCGCTGGCTGTTGCATTGGTACTTACCGGGTTTGTATTCCAGCTAAAGCTGTAAGGTGCCGTGCCACCTGTAACAGTAGCTGTGGCTTTGCCTGTGCTTTTGCCACCGCACTTTACATTGTTTTTGTTTAGGGATATTACAATTGGCAAAGGTTGCGTAACTTCATAAGTATTATTAGCAGTGCATCCGTTTTTATCGGTAACAGTTACAATATAGGTGCCGGCTGCAAGCGATCCTATATTCTTTGATGTTTTGCCATTGCTCCACAAGTATGTATATGGATTGGAATTGCCTGTAACAGTAAGCGTTATTTTACCCGATTTACTGCCATTGCAATTAATATGTTGCACGGATGCGTTAATATGAATGGGATTAAGCAAATTAATAAGTGTGGTTGCAGTTGTTTGGTTTGCTTTATTTACTACTATTTTCTGGCTGCCTGTTGTAATGATGATATTTGTCAAATTACCTTGGTTATCATACGTTCTAACCCTGTTATCATCCATAACTTTAAAACCGTTGTTGTCTGGTAATACTTGCACATTTCCGGATGTAAAAATGGTTGATTGCAAGTTGCCCTCGCTATCATACTTGCGTATGCGTCCATCGTCAATTACAATAAAGCCGCCATCGCCTGTAACTATAACATGGGCTGTACCCGATGTAAAAATGGTTGACTGCAAATTGCCTTCGCTGTCATATTTGCGTACACGACCCTCGTCAATTACAATAAAATCGCAAGGTGGTATTACAACAACTTTTACCGCACCGTTAGTAAATATGGTTGATTGCAGATTGCCGGCATTATCATACTTACGTACACGGCCTTCGTCCACAACAATAAATCCACAATCGCCTAAGGTTATAACCTGCACAGCACCGGTTGTAAAAATGGTTGATTGCAAGTTGCCCTCGCTATCATACTTTCGCACCCGGCCATCATCGGTAACAATAAAGCCGCCATCGCCTGTAACTATAACACCGGCAGTGCCCGATGTAAAAATGGTTGACTGCAAATTGCCTTCGCTGTCATATTTACGTACACGGCCTTCATCAATTACAATAAAATCGCAAGGTGGTATTACAACAACTTTTACTGCACCGTTAGTAAATATGGTTGATTGCAGATTGCCTGCATTATCATACTTACGCACGCGGCCTTCGTCCACAACAATAAATCCACAATCGCCTAAGGTTATAACCTGTACAACACCGGTTGTAAAAATGGTTGATTGTAAGTTGCCCTCGCTATCATACTTGCGCACGCGTCCATCA
>JAEUTH010000017.1 GCA_016788165.1 Bacteroidia bacterium
TGTTCCATTATTCCACAAATACGTGTAAGGTGTTTTGCCACCACTGCCTGTAGTAGTAATTGCACCATTATTACCCCCATTGCATGAAATGTTTTGATGTAAGGTTGTGTTTAAACCCAAAGGTGCATATTCAACTACTACTGTGCTTCCTGTTATGGTACAACCATTGGCATCGGTAACTGTTACTGTATAGGTGCCTCCGGGTATTAAATCATTTACCTTGGTAGTAGCGCCATTATTCCATAAATAACTATATGGTGTAGCACCATTTGATGCATTTGCAGTTGCTTTTCCGTTTGCAAAGCCATTACAGGTAACATCATTGTTGGTAACATTTAAGCTCATGCCGGTACCGGGTTGTGTTATACTGTTACTTGTTGTAACTGTACAGCCATTAGCATCGGTAATGGTAACTGTGTAAGTACCCGCTGCTAAATTTATTGCATTTGCCGATGTAGTACCATTACTCCAACTATAGTTATACGGTGTAGTACCTCCGCTAATTGTTGTAGAAATACTGCCTGTTGCTGCACCCAAACAATTTACATTTGTTTTTGCATTACTTGCTGTAAGTATAGCTGGCTGTGTTACAGTGTTTGTTTGAGAAACTGAACAACCATTAGCATCGGTTACTGTAACAGTATAGCTGCCAAAACCTAAGTTTAAGTTGTTAGAACTTGTAACGCCATTGCTCCATATGTATGTATATGGTGATACGCTACCGCTGGAAACAACATTTATTGAACCGTTACTTTGATCATAGCATATTACATTTGTTATAGTAGCATTAAGTTGCAATGAGCTTGGCTGTGTAATAGAAACCGAAACAGATCCTGTGCAATTATTTTGATCTGTAACTGTTACAGTAAAGTTACCTGCGGCAATGTTTGATAGTGATGCTGTTGAAGCACCATTATTCCATAAATAGGAGTAGGGTAGTTGTCCGCCACTTAAGTTTAAGGTGATAGTTCCATTATTTCCATTGTTACAGCTAACATCTGTCTTATTAGCCGTAACATTTAATGTGCATGCTTCCGTAATTATTATACAAGCACTATTGGTACATCCATTAATATCAGTAATTGTTACACAATAATTTCCGGGCGATAAGCCAGCAACAGAGTCGCTATAGTTTGGTGGTGTTGTGTTCCAACTGTATGTGTATGGTGCAGTTCCGCCCGAAACGGTTGCTTTGGCCGTACCGTTATTTAAACCGGGAGCAGTTACATGTGTAGGGCTAATTGAAATGCTGATAGAATCGGGTTGACTTATATAATATGCTTGTGAATACGTGCAGCCTTTATTATCGGTTACTGTTAAAATATATGCACCTTCTGCAAACGCAGTGTACAATTTAGTTGTAACTCCGTTGCTCCACAAGTAGGTGTATGGACTTTTGCCGCCTAAAGCATTTGCCGAAATTAATCCATCACCACCACCATAACAGTTTACGTTTAGTAAGCCCAGTGTTTGAATTGTAAGTGGCGCATACTCGGTAACTTCAATACTTGCTGTACCGGTACATCCGTTCGAGTCGGTTACAGTAACGGTGTAAACACCGCCACTTAAATTCGCGTTTACTTTATTCGTATTCCCATTACTCCACAAATATGTATAAGGAGTTGAACCGCCTGATGGCTGTGCTGTGGCATTACCGTCAGCCAAACCGGCACAGGTTACATCATTGCTCGATAGCATCAAAGCCAGGGCAGCAGGATTAATTAATGTGCCCGAAATGGTTGAAGTACATCCATTGGCATCGGTTACAGTTACTATATAAGTTCCGGCTACGTCATTTAAACTCGCTGTAGTTAATCCATTACTCCAAACAAACTGATAAGGTGGTGTACCTCCTTCAATTTGCGGTGTTATTGTACCTAAGCTACCCGAGCAAGGTGGATGCTGTACATTATTTACAATACTTATTACAGCAGGGCTGTTAACTGCAGCGTTAGTTGATTGTGTACATCCGTTAGCATCTGTTATAGTAATTGTATAACTTCCGGCAATAAGATTGTTTATCCCAGCAGTGGTTGCACCGGTATTCCACAAATAGCTGTAAGGATTTATACCACCACTTACATTAGCATTTAAGCTACCATCAGATAAACCATTACACGATACATGAGTAGCGATTATGTTTAAATTTATTTGTGTAGGAGCTGTAAGGGTAATACTTGACGAGCCAATGCAATTATTAGCATCACTAACTGATACTGTAAAAGTACCGGATTGTAAATTTGTGATACTTGCATTTGTAATGCCATTACTCCATAAATAAGTATAAGGAGCAGTACCATCATTAACGGTAGCATCAATCTGGCCATCGTTTCCATTAAAGCAGGTAATATTGGAGCCTGATAGTTGAACGTTAATAGCACAAGCTGATTGTATTTGAGCCGTTGCTGCAACCGTACATCCATTTACATCAGTAACGGTTACTGTATATGTTCCTGCACTTAAACCGGCAATGTTTGCAGTAGTTTGTGCCGGATTTGTATTCCAATTATATAAATATGGAGGTGTTCCTCCGCTGGCTGTTACCGAAGCACTGCCATTGTTACCGGGTGGTGTAACATTTACCACCGTTGTATTTGCAGTTAATAATGACGGTGTGTTAATGGTGTAAGTTTGTTCTACTGTGCAACCCTTATTATCAGTTGCGGTTATAGTATAAGTACCGGCTGTAAATGATGTATATGTTTTAGTGGTAACACCATTACTCCACAAGTATGTATAGGGATTTTTGCCACCGGTTGCAGTACAAACTACACCGCCATTGTTGCCACCAAAACACGTTACATTTGTTACAGAGGTTGTCGAAATGGTTAAAGGCAAATATTCAGTAACCACAGTAGAGTCTGTAATGCTGCATCCATTTGCATCAGTTACAGTTACGGTATAAGTACCACCGGGTATTAACGCATTTATTTTGGTAGTACAACCATTGCTCCAAACATAACTATATGGTTGTACGCCATTAGCAGGTTGTGCTGTTGCTTCGCCATTCAATAATCCGGCACAGGTTACATCATTAGTAATAAAGCTCAACGTAAGTTGTAACGGTTGTGTTATTGTTGTTGAAATGGAATTGGTACATCCCTTACCATCAGTAACTGTTACTGTATAGGTTCCGGCCAATAAATTGGTTTGACTGGCATTGGTGCTGCTGTTGCTCCAGAGATATGTGAACGAAGGCGTGCCACCAGTAACCAAACTGCTGATTGTACCTGTAGCCGAACCATAACAAACTGCATTTGTCTTGGTTGTACTTATTGTTAAAATTTCGGGTGATACAATAGTTGTTGATATACTTTGTGTACAACCATTGGCATCAGTTACTGTACAGGTATAAGTGTTTGCGCTTAA
Organism: Bacteroidia bacterium; assembly: GCA_016788165.1. GTDB lineage: Bacteria > Bacteroidota > Bacteroidia > AKYH767-A > OLB10 > JAEUTH01. The sequence continues at coordinate 3,370 of JAEUTH010000017.1, forward strand.
ATTCGATAATGATGCCGCTGTACTTCCGTTACTCCATAAGTAGGTGTATGGCATTAAACCACCACTTGGATTCATTGTAATATTTCCATCGGTTTGGCCGGCACATGATATATTGTTTTTTATAAAGTTTGCAACCAACAATGGTGGGCTTGTAATAGTCTGACTTAATGTTACAGAACATGTATAGGCATCAGAAATTGTTACCGTATAGGTGCCGGCAATTAAATTGTTTAAATTCTGAGTTGTATTTCCATTGCTCCATGTAAAATTATATGGTGCAGTGCCCGAGGTTACATTTACATTGATACTTCCATTATTACCACCAAAGCAGGATACATTACTGCTACTAATACCAGCAGTTAAATTTGTAGGCGTAATTACGGTAGAAGAGGCAGTTTTGGTGCAACCATTCGCGTCTGTAACCGTTACAGTATATGTACCTGATGTTAAGTTGTTGATATGAGCCGTGGTTTGAATCGGGTTTGTATTCCATGAATAAGTATATGGCGACACGCCACCCGTAATGTTAGAAGTTATAGCGCCATTGTTATTTATGTAACAACCTGTTGGTGTGGCAGTTAATGTAATATTAATTACAGGTGCTGCACCAACAGTTAATACTGCGGTTTTTGTACAACCGGTTGCATCAGTAACTGTAACAGTAAAATTGTTGGCCGACAAATTAGTTCTGCTTGAATTGGTATTGCCTCCATTCCATAAAAATGTATATGGATAAACACCACCTGCTATACTCAAGCTTATACTACCATTGTTGGCACCCTGACAGGTTATATTAGTAATCGTAGGTGTAATTGTAATGGCTGTTGGTTGTGTTAGTATAATACTTTTTGATAAAGTACAGCCTTTATTGTCGGTAACTGTTACTGTATAGGTTCCGGCAGGACGACTATTTATTGAACTGGTGGTTGAGCCTGTATTCCAAATATATGAATAGGGTGTACTTCCGCCCGTTGCTGTAATAGCAGCTGAACCATTATTGCTGGCATTACAAGTTAAATTAACACCCGTAATACTAGTGCTAAGTATTGTAGGTTGCGTAAGCGTTGTACTTGCAGTAACAGTACAACCATTTGCATCTGTAACTGTTACCTGATAAGTACCTATGGGTAATCCTGTTGCACTTGATGTTGTGCGTACGGGTGTGGTATTCCAGCTATAACTATAAGGCGTTGTACCACCGGATGGATTGGCTGTAGCACTTCCACTGTTTGTACCAAAGCATACAACCTGAACCGGGTTTATAGTAGTTGTTAAAACATTGGGCTGGGTAATTACGGCCGTTGTAGAACTACTGCATCCTTTTGCATCAGTTACTGTTACTGTATAAGTACCAATAGATAAGTTAGCTGCATTTTGAGAAAGCATGCCATTGTTCCATTGGTATGTATAAGGTGTATTGCCTCCGCTGATCGTATTCGAAACTGCCCCATCAGCACCACCATTACAGCTAACTGCTGTTATTGATTTTGAAATGCTTAGTACATTTGGCTGTGTAACAATTGATGAGGCTGTTAATGTACAGCCATTTGCATCTGTAACAGTTATCGTATAGGTACCTGCACTTCTGTTGTTTAGCAAACTGTTAGTGTTACCCGTATTCCACAAGTACGTATATGGCGATGTTCCATTGTATGCTGCAGCACTAACCGAACCATTACCACCTTCATTACAACTTACTGCGGTGTTCAATAAAGTAACAGTAATTGCATTTGGCGCCACCAATGTTTGAATTAAAACTCTGCTTGCACCTGCAGCATCTGTAACCGTTACTGTGTAAGTACCCGATGCAATATTATTTCTGTTAGCAGTTGTATGACCTGTACTCCATAGGTAACTGTATGGAGTTGTACCTCCGCTTACATTTGTAGATATACTGCCTGTATTGGTACCACCACAGGTAGGTTGAGTAAAGCTTAATGTTGCATTTAATTGGCCATTAGTTGTGATGATATAGCGGTTAGAAATCGTACAACCTTTACTATCAGTTGTGGTTACTGTATAAGTACCATTGTTTAATCCGGATCTGTTTTTAGAGGTTGTTCCGCCATTCCAAACATAGTTATATGCTGGATTCCCATTGGTAGTTGTAAGATTGATAGCACCATTGTTGCAACCGGTACAAGTTGTTTGTGTAACGGTAGCTGCATTATTTATCAGCGTTGGCGCTACCAATGTAATACTTGAAGTTGCCGTACATCCATTAGCATCGGTTGCTGTTACTGTATATATGCCAGCCGGCACATTTACCGGGTTTTTAACGGTTGCGCCATTGCTCCAGATATAAGTATATGGCGAAGTGCCGTTTGATGGATTGGATGTAACTGTGCCATTACTGCCATTATAACAACTTACACTTGACGATGTGGTGCTATTGGTCAATAATGCGGGTTGCGTAATGTTATAACTTCTGGTGGTTGTACAACCTTTACTATCTGTTACGGTTACAGTATAGGTGTTAGGGTTCAGATTATTTCTGATAGCTAACGTGTTACCATTATTCCATTGATATGAATAGGGTTGTGTACCACCACTTGCAATACCACCGGCAATTCCATTTGCTGCACCATTACAAGTAACATTTTTAATATTTGTGTTTGCACTTAAAACGGCAGGCTGGCTTAGTATTATTGATTTACTTTTGGTGCATCCGTTGGCATCGGTAATCGTGCATGTATAAGTATTTGCACTTAAATTATTGCGCGTGGCATTGGTGTTGCCACCATTCCAGGCGTAAGTATAAGGTGTTACACCTCCGCTGGCATTAATTGAAATAGAACCGTTGCCACCGTTGCAATTTATTGGTGTTACATTCTCATTGTGAACAATTAAATTTGGTGATGTAACCGTACTGTTGAGAGATATTGTACACCCTTTGTTATCTGTTACAATTACTGAATAGAATCCAATAGGAATTGTATTATTTACTTTGCTTGTAATGCCATTACTCCAAACATAGGAATATGGGCCTGTACCACCGGTTGGATTGGCTGTTACCGATCCATTACTTCCTCCATAACAAGCTACATTTACTGTAGTTATGTTTCCTGTTAGCTGTGATGGTTCCGTTATTGTAAAGGAACGGGTGATGGTGCAGTTATTTGCATCGGTTACTGTTACAGTATAGGTGCCAGCTGTTAAATTTATAGCGTCACTATTGGTTTGTACCGGTGTCGAATTCCAATAATAAGTATAAGGCGTAATACCACCAATAATTACCACAGTTGCTGTGCCATTGTTGCCACCATTGCAATTTACATTTGTACTGGTGTTACCTGTTCCATAATCGAGTTTTGCCGGATGCGTTAATACAATCGAATTATTGTTGGTGCAACCATTTGCATCTGTAATAGTTACATTTTTAGTACCATCTTCTAATCCGGTTGCTATAGCAGTTGTTGCGCCACTATTCCACAAATATGTATATGGTGTTGTACCTCCGGTAGCAACTACAGTGGCTGTACCATTACTGCCATTAAAGCAACTAATATTTGTACCGCTTATTGACGATGTAAGTACAGGTGGCTCAGTTATTATGTATGTATCCTGAGCAGTACAGCCAATATTATCTGTTACTGTAAATGTATATGTGCCTGATGCAAGATTGTTATTTGTTTTAGTTGTATTACCATTAGACCAGGCATAAGTTTGGCCTCCATTACCTCCGGTTATAGTTACAGTAATTTTTCCATTGGTTTCGGCAAAGCATTTTACATGATTAAGTGTTGTGGCAGTAATTACCATCGCATCGGGTTGTGTTGCATTAACTGTTGTTGTAGTAGTACATCCATTTACATCGGTTACTGTAAAAATGTTTGCTCCTGCTACAATGGTTTTACTGCCGGTTCCGCTATATGGAGGTGTTCCACCACTTGCAGTAATGTTGGCAATTCCTGTGCCCCCATTACAAAGAATAGCAGTTGTAATTACACCATTGGCAGTAAGTAACGTAGGTTCAGTAACGGTAGTACTATTCGAAGCCGTACAACCCTTGCTATCTGTAACTGTATAAGTATATGTGCCCGCTGTAACACTAAACATCCCAACACCGGAGTAGGGTGGTGCGCCACCGGTAGCAACTACTGTAATTGTACTGGTGCCGTTTTTACATAATATAGGTGTTTTTGAAAGAACCACTGCTAAGTGCTGAGGTGTAACAACAGTATATGAAGTATTTGCTGTACATCCGTTTGCATCGGTAATACTTGCTGTGTAAGTACCCGGTGTATGGTTTATCAAACCGGTTCCGGTGTATGGTGCTGTGCCTCCTGTTGCGCCAATGGTTACGTTCACATTGTTACCGTTGCAGGCAGCATTTACCTGATTTATAGTTATTGCTAACGTATTGGGTTCATTAACAGTGATGCTTGCCGAAGCAGTACATCCGCCATTATCTGTAAGAATGTATGTGTAAGTACCTGCTGTTACTACAAAATTTCCTACTCCGGTTACAGGAGGTACACCACCACTAGATGTTACGGATACAATTGCATTGCCTCCATTACATAAAATGTTAGTACTTGTTACTGAGGCTACGAATGTGCTTGGTTGCGTTAAAACATAAGTAGTACTTGCTGTACAACCGGTTGCGTCTGTTACGGTAAATGTGTAAGTACCCGCAGTTCGCAAATAAACACCCGTACCTGTGTAAGGCGCTGTACCTCCATTTGCTGTTACAAAAATATCTTCACTACCTCCAAAACAAACAATATTGTTTGAAGTAGCTGTAACAATAAGTTGCGTAGGTTGATTAATTGTTAAGGTAGCTGTATCTGCACAACCATTGGCATCTGTTACTACAAAATGATGGGTACCTGCCTGAACTGAAAAATTACCTGTGCCGCTTAATGCTCCTGTTCCTCCCATAGCTGTAACAGTTACCGTACTATAGCCCCCATAACATGTTATCGAAGTATAAGATGCATTTGCCACTATAGCTGATGGCTGCGTAATATTAATTGTAACCGAATCCGAATTGCCGGCATCATCATTTACTATAATTGAATAAGTGCCTGCCGAATATGAAAATGTTCCTGTACCGGTGTAATTACCAGACCCGCCTGTTGCCGTAACGGTTACATTACTTAAACCTCCATTACAAAGTATCGGTTGCACATTTGCCGAAACTACTAAGGTTGGATATGTGCTTATGATGGCTGTTGAAGTTTTGGTACATCCATTAGCATCTGTTACAGTTACAATATAGGTACCTGCTGATAAATTTGAAATTGAGGAACCGGTGTTGCCGTTATTCCATAAATATGTGTAAGGTGTTGTACCTCCATTTATTACTGCCGTAGCAGTACCGTTGTTCCCACCAATGGTTGTAACCGAAGTAGTAGTTAAATTCAGAATTAACGAATCAGGTTGTTGAAGTGTAAATACCTGAATACTTGCACAACCTGCCGCATCAGAAACAATACATTGATAACTACCGGCTGTTAATCCCGAAATGTTGTTGCTGTCAGCTTGTGTGGGTGTCCATGTAAATGAAAGCGGTGCAGTGCCACCTGTTACGGATGTTTGAATACTGCCATCATTATTACCATAGCAAGTTGGCATGCTTGCATTTGTCAAAGTTAACTGAGGCGCGTTTTGCGCACTAACTAATGTATTAGCCGAAATACTGCATCCGTTTACATCGGTAACAGATACTGTATATAAACCGGTGCCTATTTGTGTTATGGGTGATACTGTTGCGCCATTTGACCAAACATACGAATACGGAGTAGTGCCACCACTTACATTTGCTTGTGCTGTGCCGGTATTTTCTGTACACGAAGTGGTTGTACTACTTGCAGTTGCATTTAATATAGCAGGTTGATTAATTATAAAAAGTTTGCTGTTTGTACATCCGTTATTATCTGTTACTGTTACTGTATAAGTATTGGGTGTAAGGTTCTGGATGATTTGATTACTACTGCCATTGCTCCATAAATAGGTGTAAGGTGCTGTACCTCCATTGCCACTGGCTTGTATGCTGCCATTGCCAGCATTGTAACAAGTTACATTCGAAATTGTTTCGGTAATGGTTAAGGCAGTTGGTTGATTTAACACCAATGTAGCACTTGCAACACAACCAAACGAGCCTGTTACAGTTACTGTATATGTTGCAGATGGAATACCAGATAACTGGCTGTTTGTGGATCCGGTATTCCATAAATAACTATAGGGAGCCATGCCACCGGTAACGGATGCCGTAACACTACCATTGCTTTGTTCATTGCAGGAAGGCATTACCCCGCTTATTCCTGCTGTCATGCTGCTTGGTGTATTAACGGTTATACTACCCGAGCCTGTGCAACCGTCATTATTAGTTACGGTAACTTCATAAGTACCAGGTGTACTTACTGTAATATTATCTAAAGTCTGACCATTAGACCATAAGTAACTGCTGAAACTTGTTGTAGATAGATTTGTTGATTGGCCCACACAAAAATTAACATTCCCGCTTATTACCGGTTGCGGTGTGTTGCTTATGGTTGTTGTAATTGAAGTTGACTTGGTGCAGCCGGTTGCATTACTTACCGTAACTGTATAAATATTTGCCTGTATAGCTGTTATCGACTGATTTGTACTTCCGGTACTCCATAAATAGCTTGCTAATCCTGCGGTTGCAGTTAATTGTGTTGAGCTGCTCTGACAAATCACCGTATTACCGCTGATATTTACAGTTGGTAAAGAATTAACGGTTGTTGTTACCGATGCCGTACCCGTTGAGTTATTCAGATTTGTAACAGTTACCGTATATGTTGCAGCATTTTTAACATAAATGCCAGCCGTGGTTTTTCCATTCGACCATAAATAATTTACATAGCCGTTTGCTACATTTAAATAAATAGAATCGTTACTACAAAACGGAGTGTTGCCGTTAATAACCGGGCTGGGGTTAGGGCTCACAACCAAGCCTACACTTGCAGTTTTACTGCATCCATAATAGTCTGTTACTGTAACGGTGTAAGTGGTTGATGTGGCAGGCGATGCTAATGGATTTACAATACTTGTACTGCTTAGTCCTGTAGCCGGTGTCCAGATAAATGTGTTTTGTGGTACCAATGAAAATCGCCATCCTTCCTGATTAGCACCCCAGGTACTGCTGCTATTACGACCAGAGATAGCTGTTGCATCTGTACCGGTACTGTTTTCGATACCTGCTGTGCGCAAACCTACATTTGGAGAAAGTGTTTGAAGATGCAGTTCAATTAAATTTTGGTTTTCGCAAAGCACCATTTGAAATGTTTCGGGCATGCCCCCACCAAAATTAGGCACATTTGTAAAAGTAACAGCACATTTTCTGTTTGGTGCGCTACCCGTTGTTGTATATTCGATGGTTCCACCGGTTGATGGATCTAAATCCGACCAGGCTGCAGCAATTAAATAATTGGGGTCATTAGTTGCCGGAATGCTTTGGCCAATACAGCAACCACTACCTGCGTTTGCATCAAATGTTATAAATCCATTACTCGAAATATAAAACTGACTATGCTGTACACCATAAAAATCAAAGTTAAATCCAATTGGAATTGCCGTTGACAGTTCATCATCGCCTAATACTACTGATGTGCCTGCATTATTAATCATGCCAAACGGAATACTATTAACCAAGTATGCAGGTCCGTTTGCATTAAGTGGCGTTGCACCAAACTGCGAATTGTTACCGGTAAAAATACTGGCAGGTGTTGCAGTTGCTGCGGCATTTGGCAATGGCCTTTGTGTAATTGAAATTGTACCACTGCCTGTACAACCGGGTCCGGTGGTAACTGTTACTGTATAGGTGTTTTCAGTGTTAGTGGTAATTGATTGTGTTGTTGCACCCGTATTCCAAAGATAACTGCTGTACGAACCTGCATTAAGTGTTACGTTTGTGCCTGTACAAAACGGATTCTGGCTGGCTGTAATAACAGGTGTTGGATTATTAACAACGGTGATGTTTTTGTAAGCTACTGCTTTACAGCCTGTCGTAGCTGTAACAATTATTGAATAATTACCCGATTGTTCAACAGTAGCCTTATTTGCCGTTATTCCATTCGACCATAAATAATTACTAAAAGAGATGTTCGTTGTTAAATCTACACTTGCACCCTGGCAAATCGAAGAAGCAGGTGTTGCAACGATACTTGGATTGGGAGCGGTAGTAGTTGGTTTATGCGTAATACTAATTGGTGACGATGAAGTTGTACAACCCGTACCATCAGTAACAGTTACTATATAGGTTACTGTGTTTGTGGATGCGCCACTGCAAGTGATTGTAATAGCGTTTGTTGTAGCGCCTGTTGACCATATATAACTACTTGCTGAGACTGGGGCAACTAATGTAGCAGTTTGTAGTGAGCATAAAGTGTTGCCGTGCCATGTATTGGTAATTAGGGCAATATTTGTATTGGCTTTGGTTAATACAATGGAACCAAAAGAGTTGCCAACACCAACTGAGCCACGCAATTCAATCTTAGAATTACTATTTAAATATCCCGACCAAACATTGTTATGTGCTATGCCACTGCCTGTATGTACAAATATCTGAACGCTATCAATTAAAAGCTCTATTACAGCGTCATGTTCAGGGATATCAATTTGATAATAACCACAAGCAAAACCTTGCCTTTTGGCACTCCACGAGTGATTGTCGTTTGCAACAGTGCAACCCGTATAACCTGATGCACTACTTGGCGAAACGGTTGATGACCAGCGGCTTTGTGTACTAAATGATAAGGTGTTATCAGTATAATATCCGGCATAAGCCGTATTCCATAAATTGTTTTGATATTGATTACTTCCACTATTAAATGCATATACAATCCACTGATTTGAGCCAAAAACATTTGTATTACCAGCGGGCAAGTTTATTGCAAATGGTGCCGAAACAGCCGTGCATCCCAATGCATCAGAAATAGTAACTGTATAATTACCTGCTGCGTTTACCTGCGTTGAATTGGTGGTTGCACCATTACTCCATAAGTAACTATGTGCCACTGTACTGTTTAATGTAACAATTTCGCCTGGGCATATTGTGGTATTGCCCGAAACCGATATGCTTGGATTGGTTAATGGTTGAACAGAAATACTTTGTGATACAGTTTGTGTACAGCCCGATGCATTTGTTACAGTTACTGTATAGTTGCCAGTACTGTTCACATTAATACTTTGTAGTGTTGAGCCGTTGCTCCATAAGTAGTTTGTACCTGTTGAAACTGTTAGCAAAACAGTATTACCAGGGCAAATAGTGTTTGGGCCGTTTAATGAAATTGTTGGTGCTTGAAATTGGGATATTGCAACCGGTGCAGTAACCTGAACGCAGCCAGATGTTGTTAGCTGAACCGTGTAATTACCAGCCGTTTTAGCAAAAATTGATTGGGTGGTCATGCCATTGCTCCACAAATAACTAATGCCTGTAGGGCAGGTAAGTTCTACTGAGTCGCCCAGACATAAAGTTGTATTACCATTTACAGTAATTGATGGTGCAGGTGTTACACTTACCACGGTATTGCAAGATGTGGTACGTCCGGTAGCATCTGTTACTGTTACCGTATAGGTGCCGGCAGCTCTGTTATTTATATTTGAGTTTGTATTGCCACTATTCCATAAATATGTAAAAGGTGTTGTGCCTCCGGTTAATACACTTACCGAAACACTTCCATTGTTATTGCCAATGCAGGAAGCGTTGGTACTGGTACATTGAACTATAAAAGGAGCATTGTTATTTAAATAGGCAAAAATGTTTAATCGCAGATTGGTGGCATTGGGTTGTGGGCTATGAAACGAAGCTAAAGTCATGGTGCCAAATAGAACACGACCATATCCACTTATTTTTTCGGCTAATACGGTGCCTTTATTTCCTGTAATTAATGGTGTAGCTGCACCTCCGGTAATTGTAGCATGTGCAAAAGAAACGCCTGTCCAACTTGTGCCGCAAGCATTAGGTCCCGTAAATATCTGATGCGTGTTTTGGCCACTGCTAATGCTGGCATTATTGCTAGCTTTATTATAATTGGTATTAAAGTTTAACATAACACCGCCAAAACCTAAACCAAAGTTACCACCCTGGTCAGGTGCTGCATTTATAAAAAGCATACCACCATTGCTCACCCAGTTTTCGATTACGGTACCGTTACTTATAAGATAATTATTTAATGCAGTTGCTCCTAAGTTGCTGCCATCCATAAATACGAGTTTAGTTGTGTTATTGAAAACCGTTGCAGCAGCCGTGTTTTGAAATGTACCTAAAATCCAACCTGAACTTCCAAAGGCTGTATTCATTAGGGTTACATTGTTATTATTAACCCATGGTTCGCCCGAAGATGAACGCATATAATAAACGTTTAACGCCTTGCTTTGGGTTAAAATTAAAAGCAATAAAATTGAGAGAAGTAGAACTTTTTTCATCATTGATTGGTAAAATGTGTAGTGCTTAAATGTTGTAGGGTAAACTGCACGTACCTTAATAAGGATGTAGGCAGCTTGTTGGATCGGGGGCTTTGTTATAAAAAACTTTTGTGTTGTTAATAACGTTGTTGAAAACGCTTAAAAATACATTGGCAAAATACAATCAAAAAGTGTTTGGTCAACAAAAAAGTAGTATTCACCTATAAAAAAATGAATTTAGCCAACTGGTTACTTTCAGCAAGTTGCTTAAGTGCTTGATAGTTAGTGTTTTAACAAAATGAGTTTTCTTCGTAAAAGTTATGAACAAATTGAAGCTCTTTTTAATTTTGTTTCAATCAGAAAAAGTTTGGTTACTAGAAAATGTGTATTGCTTAAAATAAAAAAGCCCTGTAAAAAATTACAGGGCTCATTAGCGGATTTAATTTATTACAATAATTAAATTAAGCTTTTCTTACGTTAACAGCATTAATGCCTCTTTTGCCTTCGCTGGTTTCGAAAGTAACATTGTCAGCCTGACGTATTGGGTCGATTAAACCTGTGGCGTGAACAAATACTTCGCGATTCGAACCTTCCTCAACAATAAAGCCGAATCCTTTTTTTTCGTTGTAAAATTTTACGGTACCTTGTAACATTGAATAAATTATTAAAATTGAATTTGGGCAAAGGTAATTTTATTAGTATAAGGTACAACATGTTTCAACAGACTTAAATAAAATCAAATGTGCTTAAGCTGGTTTTTTCGTATTGATTTTTGCAACATTAAAAAAACAATACATTAGCCGCCATCTCAAAAATCAATATTTTAATATGCTACAGCATGTGTCACTTTTGAAATTAAATTGACATGAATGCTTCAAAACAAACTTAACTTTTTAAAAATCTTATTATGAGTCAAAACAAAACTGCTCATCCAAAGGGCCTCTATGTGCTTTTTACTACCGAAATGTGGGAAAGGTTTAATTTTTATGGCATGCGTGCCATACTGTCTCTCTTTATGGTTGAGGCTTTGATGCTGGGCGAAAAAAATGCTTCCATCATTTATGGAGGATTTTTAGGTCTTTGTTATCTCACACCGATGCTTGGCGGATATCTTTCTGACAAATACTTAGGCAACCGCATTTGTATTTTATTGGGTGGCTTTATGATGGCTGTTGGCCAGTTTATACTTTTTTATAGTGCCAGCGTTTTTGGAAACGATATAGACTTTGCGAAAGCACTTTTATGGACGGGGCTTTTGGTTTTAATATTTGGCAACGGATTTTTTAAGCCCAATATCTCATCAATGGTCGGGCAGTTATATCCACCGCATGAAAAAAGTAAACTTGATTCGGCATTTACCATCTTCTATCTAGGAATTAATGTGGGTGCTACATTGGGCATACTAATTTGTCCCTTGCTTGGCGATGTAAAAGACAGCTTAGGTGTACGCGACCTTACTGCATTTAAATGGGGATTTTTTGCTGCAGGTGTGGCTATGTTACTTGCTTGTATCATTTTTTATTTGCTAAAAGATAAATATGTGATTACGCCCGAAGGTGAGAAAATTGGCGATAAACCAGATCATAATAAACTGAAAGCAAGTGGTGAAGAGCAAGCAAAATTTACAACAAACAGTCTGATTATGTCTGTGCTCATTTTAGTCGGTCTTACATTCGCATTTCATTATCTTTCTTTCGACCCTAACGAATCTGACCCGAACCCAATAAAACTTTGGTTGTATCCTTTCATTTATGCATCGGGTATTAGCTTAGCTTATTTAATAGCATCCGATAAATCACTTACAAAAATTGAACGCGACCGCATTTTTGTACTTTACATTGTAGCATTGTTTGTAATGTTTTTCTGGGCCGCATTTGAGCAGGCCGGGTCGTCACTCACATTTATTGCCGATAAACAAACCGACACTAATATTTTCGGATGGAATATGCCACCAAGTATGGTACAAAACTTCAACAGTATTTTTGTTATTGTGTTGGCTTTACCTTTTAGTTTGTTTTGGGCCTGGGCCGATAAAATGTGGCCTAATACAATTTCGCCACAAAAACAGGCAATTGGTCTTGCATTAATAGCTTTGGGTTATTTTTTAATTGCTACTCAGGTAAAGGGATTAGGTTTAGATGGTAAAATTGGAATCATTTGGTTAGTAGTGTTATATCTTTTACATACCATGGGCGAGTTATGTTTATCGCCAATTGGATTATCGCTTGTAGCAAAATTATCTCCTGTTCGTTTTTCATCATTACTTATGGGTGTATGGTTTATTGCAAATGCTGCAGGTTATGCCTTGGCAGGTACTTTGGGTGCATTGTTGCCACCAACCGGTGATAAGTTTGAAAAAGCACAAAAGTTAGGCATTGACTTGAAAGCTGTGCTTGATAAATCAGTTGTGCCTACTACCGAGCAAATTGCCATAATGAAACAAAACAACCTACCCGAAATGTATCCATCGTTTGTGGGTTTTCAGATTGAAAACTTGTATCAGTTTTTCATGCTGTTTGTTATTATTCCGCTTTGTGCTGCTATAATCCTATTTGCACTTTCACCATTAATGCGAAAACTTATGCATGGTGTTAGATAACAGGTTTTAGATTTGAATAGCATGGTAGAAAATAAAATTTGTGAACCGATTTAAATATTGAAGTGTAATGTTTATTCGTAAATCAAATTTTTTGTGAAGCTACTGATATTGATTGTACTTACTGTTAGTCAAAAAAAAACGCAAATCAATGTTACGTTGTAAGTAGCGTGATACTATTGAACCAATCCAACAGATTATAAAATAGAAAACAGGGATAATAAGTAATGGCTAAGCTTAAAATTTATTGTTTGCAGCATGTTGCAGAAGAAGGTTTAGGTTGTATTGATTATTGGGCACAAGCCAGAGGGCATACAGTTACCTTTTGTAAATTGTATGAACCTAATTACGTATTTCCTGCTATTGAAAGTTTTGATTGGCTTATAATTTTAGGTGGCCCCATGCATGTTGATGATACTGATAAACACCCGTGGCTTAAACCTGAAAAGGCATTTATTGAACAAGCAATAAAAAAAAATAAAGTTGTTTTTGGTTTTTGCTTAGGTGCACAACTTATTGCTCAAATTTTAGGAGCTAACGTTTATAATATGCCACAACCTGAATTGGGATGGCACAGTGTAACATGTACACCATTAGCAAATCAACATGAAGCTTTCAATATTTTTCCTGAATCTTTTATTGGATTTCATTGGCACTATCAAATGTTTGACTTGCCTAAACATGGACAACTGATAATGTCGAGTGAGGCTTGTAAGCATCAGGCATTTATTTATGGTAAGCGTACCATTGCATTTCAATTTCATCCAGAGGTAACACAAATGGGTGTAGCTGAATTTTTAGCAAATGATGAAAACAAAAATAAATCCGCTGAATTAAAAGATGCATTGGTTGAAAATGAAATGCACATTGCAGCAATGCATGAAATAATGCGAAAGTTTTTAAATAAAATAAATGAAATGTTATAAGTGCCAGGTTGTGTGTTTGATTGAACAAAAAATTTACTGCCACTTATAAATTTTTAATGGTTTAGGATTAGTTGATCTTATAAAACTTTTTGCTGTTAGCAAAGGCATCTTTTTGTTTTATGTATTCTTTAAACTCACTGAATTTGGGCTTAAAAATACTTGCCGAATCCTCAAGCGTTTTCTTCTCGGCAACCAAATCATCAAGTATGGAACGGTCGTTTTCTGTTTGCTGTTTAAGGATTAAGGAATTGTTAGAAAACGTTAGACAATATAATATGTAACCATGGTCGGAAACTACATTGAGATAGTAGTTGTTTTTAAACTTTTTCAGAACACCATTTTGATTAAGTGTTGCCAAGGTATCGGCCTTAAAATTTAATTTCAAATCAGACAAAACGTTAAGCTGATGCACTTGGTTGTTTATTTTTAATGTACCATCTAACTTTACATCTGATGTGCTATCTGCATTTGCTGATAAATAGGATGTAATAACTGCCTGTGGCAAAATTTGAATAATGTTTGAATCGTTTGCCAAATAAATTCCAACTTGATCATCATTAAAATTTGAAATGTTTGGAGTAGCCGGAGGTTGAGGTTCGCTAAATTGTATTTGAGAACTGCAACTTGATATTAGAACTACCAATAGAAAATAGATGATGTTTTTCATAGTAAACAGTTATTAAAGTTTACTATTAATTCAGAATAGTTAGTAGCGGTAACCTATACCAACCATAATTTAACAAGGCTAAAAATTTGAAGCATAAATTAAAAACACCGTTGGTTGTTTATGAATATCATGTTTTTGTTTACGCCATTCTTTAATTGTTTTGGTTTGTATTTTTTCTGATTTTAGTGTGATGTTAGTTGCTAAACATAAATATGTATGTGCATCACACACAGTTAAAATCTCATTTAATAATTGGTTGTTTCTGTAAGGAGTTTCAATAAAAAGTTGTGTTTGATTTTTGTTTCGCGATTCTTTTTCGATTGATTTTATTTTCTGAATCAGTGCATCTTTTTCACGTGGCAAGTATCCTAAAAAACAAAATTGTTGCCCATTCATACCGCTTGCCATTAATGCAAGCAAAATTGAGGAAGGCCCAACTAATGGTTTTACAATAATATTTTTTTCATGTGCCTTGGCAACAATTAAAGCTCCCGGATCGGCAACTGCAGGCACACCTGCTTCGCTAATTAAGCCTATTGATTTACCTGCTAAACAGTTTTTAAGCATGGGCAGCAAATCCGTATTGTTTTGGTGTTTGTCTAATTCATGGATGATCAATTCTGATTGTGGTTTGGTAATACTGGTTGCTTTTAAAAATTTTCTGGCACTTTTTTCATTTTCTACAATAAACTCATCCAACGAATTAATAATTTGTAATGCATCACGAGTTAATACTTTTTGTACATCATCATCTCCCAAAGTGCATGGTATTAAATATAGTATGGCTGTCATTTATTTAATATTTTATTTATTACACGAATACAAGCTTCATCTAAAAGTTGAAACACATAATCAAAGTCTTCAGTATTACCATAATATGGGTCGGGTACGTGGCTTGTAGTCATTTCTGCAAAGGGTAAGATGGCAAATAAATGATGTAACTTAATTGCTGTAGTGTTTTTAATGTCGGCTAAATTTTGATTATCCATAGTAAAGATAAAGTCGTATGTATCTAAAAGTTGCAACTCAATTTTGCTTGCACGTTGCATACTTATATCTACACCATGTTTTTTACAACAACAGATACTTCTTACATCAGGTGGCTCGCCTGCATGAAAACCGATGGTACCTGCTGAATCAATTTGCCAATTAAGTTTTTGTTGTTGGCAGTGTTTTTTCATTAAACCTTCGGCAATGGGCGAACGACAAATATTACCCAAACAAACCATTAATATTTTCATGTTTAATTAAAATAAAAAAGTCTGAAATCAATTTTGATTTCAGACTTTTTGTGGTGGACATAATTCAAATTTATTTCACATTTACGTTAATCAGTTTTTGCAAATCCTGTACTTGTGCTTTAAATTTTTTATCGGTTTCGATTAAGTTATTTACCGTACGGCAAGCATGCAATACCGTTGCATGGTCTTTACCTCCGCAATGCATACCAATGTTTGATAATGATGATTTTGTAAGACTTTTTGAGAAGTACATAGCCAACTGACGTGCCTGAACCACTTCACGTTTACGTGTTTTTGATTTTAATGTTTCAAGCGTTAAATCGAAATAATCACACACTACTTTCTGAATGTAGTCAATAGAAATTTCATGCGAGTTGTTTTTAACAAACTTGTCAATCATCTGCTTGGCTAAATCAAGTGTAATTGATTTTTTGTTTAATGATGCTTGTGCAATTATTGAGATTAAAGCACCTTCTAACTCACGTATATTACTGGTTATGCTGTAAGCAATGTATTCTGTTATTTCATTTGGCAACTCAATACCATCCTGATACATTTTCTTTTTTAATATGGCAATTCTTGTTTCTAAATCGGGCGCTTGCAAATCGGCACTTAAGCCCCATTTAAATCTGCTTAACAAGCGTTGTTCCATACCTTGCAAATCAACTGGTGCTTTATCGCTTGTAAGTATCAGTTGTTTGTTGTTTTGATGCAACAGGTTAAATATTTGGAAGAAAACATCCTGTGTACGTTCCTTACCTGCAAAGAATTGAATATCATCAATAATTAAAACATCAACCATTTGATAAAAATGAACAAAATCATTGGTCGAATTATTTTTTACAGAATCAATAAATTGATGTATGAATCTATCGCTGGGAACATATAAAACCGTTTTATCCGGGAAATTGTTTTTTATTTCAATACCTATTGAATGAATTAAGTGGGTTTTACCTAAACCCACCGCTCCATAAATTAGTAATGGATTAAATGAAGTGCCGCCTGGTTTTTTAGCTACTGCAAAACCTGCCGAGCGTGCTAAACGATTGCAATCGCCTTCTACAAAATTTTCGATAGTGTAAGAAGGGTTCAGTTGCGAATCAATTTCTATTTTCTTTAAACCCGGTATAACAAATGGATTAGGTATTGACGCACTGGTTAACGTACCCGGTACCGATAAGTTTGGATTTTTTAAACTACTGTTCGAACGGCCCGGAAATTTTACAGTATAAGGTTGCGCATTGTTTGATGGCGTTTCCATTACAATGCTATACTCTAAACGACCGGTGTTGCCTAATTCCTTTTTTACGGTTTTGCGTAGTAAATCTAAATAATGTTCTTCTAACCACTCATATACAAACTGACTGGGTACTTCAATTGTTAGAACACTGTTTTCTAATTTAATTGCTTTAATTGGTTCGAACCAGGTTTTAAAATTTTGCGGACTTACGTTATCGCGGATAACTTTTATGCAATTCTCCCAAACTGTTGCAAAATTTTTACTCATGTTAAAAGTGGGTTGTTGAAGGTTTAGTTTATAATTTATTGATGATTTCTTAGTCGAAAAATAACGTTGCAAATATAATTGTGGCCTTTACTTTTTGAAATTTTTTGTGAGAAAAAATTTCAAAAAATTTTTGTGAATCTGTTGGTTGAATTGTTTTTTTTTCAGTGCTAAAAATATTAACGCTATTTTTTTTTATATGTGATTTAATTTATTTAAAAGCCAACTTTTATTTTTCGTAATTGTAAAGTGTATTAAGGCGTTTGTTGGTTGTTTGGAGTTGATGCTTTATAAAGCGCAATAAATATAAATAGATAATTAAAAGAAGCAATTATATTTTTTGTGTGGCACTTACTTCATAATTCAATGCAGTAGCAGTTTTTTGTTTCAGGCGTTTTTCTAAATAAAAGTCTATACGGCCCAATTTTATTCCACCCCATCCAACTTGGGCTACTAAAACCTCCTGGTTAAATCTATTAAAGTACTTATATGGAGTTTGTATAAAGGTATGTGTGTGCGCGCCAATTATTAAATCAATATTGGCCGATTCTTTTGCCAGCACTTCATCACTTACTTTGCCGTCAGGGTATTTATAACCCAAATGCGATAAACAAATAATTAAATCGCAGTGCTGTGTTTTTTTTAAATAGTGTGCTTGTTTTGCTGCGCTTTCAATAGGGTTGTAATAAATAGTTGCTCCATATAGTTTATCGGGTACCAAGCCTTTTAATTCAATACCCATTCCGAAAACGCCAATTCTGATTCCATCTTTTTCAAAAATTTTATGGGGCAATGTTTTACCTTCCATTGCAGTATTCTTAAAATCATAATTCGAATTTATTAGTGGAAAATTTGCATGTATCAATTGTTTAGCCAATGCATCAATGCCGTTATCAAAATCGTGGTTACCAATAGTACCGGCATCATATCCCAACAAAGACATGAGTTTAATTTCTACCTCGCCACCAAACATATTATAATAAGGCGTGCCTTGAAACATATCACCGGCATCGAGCAGTAGTACATTGCGTTCGGTATTTCTTATTTGATGTATGATAGCTGCACGTTGTGCAACACCACCTTTACCTGCAAACTTTGGGTCATTATCCGGAAATGGATCAACACGGCTGTGAACATCGTTGGTGTGTAGTATGGTAATTTTTACAATGTCTCTTTTTGCAAATGCTTGCAATGGGAAAGCTCCCATACTGAGTAAGGCAGTACCTGCCGAAAATTGTTTTAAAAAATTTCTTCTGTTACTCATAACTTATTCTGTTATCTAATTTCGGAAATACTTTAATGCCTGATTTTTCCTGTTGCCTAAATTCATCAACAATCAAATTGCGTAACAACAGGTTCAGGTTTTGTCTTTGATTAACCATACGCAACATTTCCAATTTGTCGCCACCGTTTGCTAAATAGTCGCTGGTTAATAAATTATAAGTTTTGCTTTCATCCATTTTTTGATTGCCAATCATAACCTGATAGGGAAGTTTGTTTTTTATAATTATTCGTATGCCTGCAACCGGTACACCTCCTTTGTCTATGATAAATTGAATGAGCTCTTTTGTTTGTGCACCTGATAATGTAAGTAAAACTACTTCGTTGTCAAATGGCATTAAGCTATAAACATTACCCATAGTAATTTCGCCAAAAGGTAGAGCGCTTCGTAAACCTCCGTTATTTAAAAAAACAAAATCAATGGGCGTAGTAGTGTGCTTTTTAGCTTGATTTAAAATAGCATCAGCCACAAAATTTCCCAATGTACTTTCAGGAATATTTTTTTCCATTACCGTTTGGCTGTGGCCAATTACTTCATTCATAATTGCATCCATTTTTGTTTTATAAGGTGCAATCACAATTTGTGTATTACTATCAATATTTACCTTGGTAATTTCATACTGTTGCAGTTCCTTTTTTACAACCACAGAAGTTGGCTTACATGAAACAATTGCAAGTAGCAGTATGAAAATAAAACGGGCCATTATGATTTTAATTTGTGTGAGCAAGCTACACAAATTGCCATAAGAATGATGTTAAAAATTATTCGAATTGTTTTATTGTTGCAGTAAATTAAACTGAAATATATGTTACAATTTACGAATAAGATTAGAGTACGGTATGCCGAAACAGATAAAATGGGATTTGTGTATTATGGAAATTATGCAACATATTTTGAGGTGGCTCGTGTTGAGTTTTTGCGAAGCATGGGGCTTTCGTATAAGTCAGTGGAAGATAGTGGTATTATAATGCCGGTTTTGGAGTTCGGCATTAAGTATTTTAAGCCTGCTTATTATGATGATGAATTATTAATAAAGACAACTATTAAAGAAATGCCTGCAATGCGGTTAACTTTTTATCATGAGACATTTAATCAAAATGATATTTGTTTAAACAAAGCCCATGTAACATTGGCAATAGTTAATAGCAAAACGGGCAAACCATGTCATGCGCCAAATTATTTTGTTGATGCATTGAAAAGTAATTGGCATGATTAATTTATAAAACGAATGTTTCCTTTTAATGGGTATTCGTTTAACAATTTCGAAATCAGATTTTGTGCATGTGTTTTAGTAACCACAAAAGTTAGTATGCAATGCTCATTTTGTTGGATGGAAATAATTTTAGCCTGATGTTGTTTTAATAAATTTTGTATGATATGCATCCATTCAAAATCAAATTTAACTGTGTGTTGTTCTGTAATTTCATGAGTCGAAATTCCGGCCAAATGGATAGCCATTTCTGTAGCCGATTTATAAGCGTTAATTAAACCGGGTACGCCTAACAATGTACCGCCAAAATAACGTGTTACAACGCATGCACATTGCGTTACATCGGCACTTAATAAAGCATTTAAAATAGGTTTGCCTGCACTTCCTGCCGGTTCGCCATCATCGCTTGTTTTGTAAACACTTCGATTGGTGGTTAAGCGCAATCCATAGCAATGATGGTTTGCTTTAGGGTGTTGTTGTTTGATTTGTAGCAAATGATTTTTAAAGTCATTTTCGGTTTCGATAGTAAAAATATGCGCAATAAATTTACTGCCTTTAATTCTGAATATGGCTTCGGCCGTAGCATTTATCGTATTATAGGTTGCTTCAAACAACATTTATAAATTATTTACCTAACTATGATTTACCCGGAATAATGAGTACAGGTTTATTCGAATGGCGAACCACATTTTCGGCAACACTGCCCATAATTAAATGGCTTAAACCGGTACGGCCATGTGTACCCATTACAATTAAATCGCATTGCCAAACTTTAGCTTGGTTTAAAATTATTTCGCTGGGTACGCCTTCTAAGACATGGCTTTCTATTCTTACATCCGTTTTTAATTTTTCATTAATATCTGCAATAAGTTTATTGCCACCCTCAAGCAGGGCACCAACTTCGGTTATGGGATATACCACTGTTTCGGCACCTATTGCTAATATAGCCGGGTCAACTACGTGTAACATACAAACGGTAGCTTGTAACGTATGTGCAAGTTGGCAAGCTGCTTCAGCAGTTTTAAGTGCAAACGTACTGTCATCAACAGGCACTAATATTTTTTTGATATTCATTTTTTTTGTGTTTAAAGGGTTTAATTAAAACTGTAATTCATTATTCTATTAAATAAAATTAGTTAGACAATAATATAATTGCAACAATGGCTAATGCAAAGCCTGCATAGTTTTTTACTTTATATCGTTCTTTAAAAAATAAAATTCCACAGAAAGCTGCAGTAAGCAATACGCCAATATTAATAATTGCAAACGTAGTAGCGCTTTGTGCTTGCGGATATTGCAACGCTTTGATTACAAAATAAATTGAAAAGTAATTTACAGTGCCTAAAACAATTCCTCCGATAGCATTTTTTAGCGCCACTTCTTTTTTTGCTATTAAAAAATCATAAGTAAGCTTAATAAAACCAATAGCTGCAGCCGAACCAAAAAGCAATGCAATAAAAATGTTCTCGTTTGCTGCATCAATCCAATGTACTTGTGCAAATTTAATTGACGTATCAACCAAACCACTGCCAACAAAGTAAACAATCATAAGTAATGCACCTTGCCAGGTTACTTTTTTGTTTGAGCCTTGGCTGTTGGTTAAATAAACGGCAATTAAAGCTAAGGCAACACCTATTGCATTGTAGGTGTTTAGGTTTTCATTATATAAGTATAAGCCGGCAAGTACGGGTATAATAACACTCATTTTACTTATTACCGATGCTGTTGCAACACCTACGGTGCGTGTAACCATTGCCAGGATGTAAAATATACATATAAACAACAAACCAATTGGCAGGCAATAGGGTAGTAGTTTTAAAATGGGTTGTAGTTCAATTGTTTGGGGAGTTAAAATAAAAGCACAAATACTTGCAGTAAGATAATTAAATACAATGGCTTGAAATGAATCAATTTTAAACGGGTTGAATAATCTGATTACAATAAAAAGTAGGGCAACAAATAGTATAGAGAGCGGTATATAGTAATTCATTAATTAGTTGTATGGTTGTAATAGGTGTAAACTTTATTATCTTTTAAATCCAGTTTGGTATTGGCTTTTGCTAATAAAATGGGTGCTTTTAAGCCTTCTTTCATTTTATTATTTGAAACAACTATGCGTGCTTCGTCCCACAAATTATTATCAATAAACCATTGATGTGTTGCTGCTCCACCTTCGATTATAACCGATTGAAGTTGGTTCTTATATAAATAACTTAAAACATCATACCATGGTTGTGTTTTAATTTTTTGATAAGATAAATTGTTAACTGTTGTTTCTTTTTGATTATTAAATATTACAGTTGGCGCATTATCGGATAGTATGTGATAGGCAGCCGGAATTTGTAGTTGTTTGTCTATAACAATCCGTAACGGATTTTTGCCTTGATGGTATCTGACATTTAATTTCGGATTGTCATACATAGCTGTTTTAAAACCTACTGCAATGGCGCTTTCCTGCATGCGCCAAAGATGTGACAAGCGCTGTGCATATGCATTGCTAATTTGATCGGGTAATTCGTATTGCAAACTGTTTTTATTTCGCGCAATAAATCCATCGGCAGTCATTGCCCATTTTAAAATAACATAAGGTCGGTTTTTGGTGTTAAAGGTTACAAATCGTCTGTTTAAAAAAAGCGCTTCGTTTTGTAGCACACCGGTAGTAACATTTACTCCGACTTCGGTTAGCATTTTAATGCCTTTGCCATTTACTGCAGCAAAAGGATCGGTGGTTGCTATTACAACGTTTTTTATACCCGAATTAATTATCAATTGTGCACAAGGGGGTGTTTTTCCATAATGAGCACAGGGTTCTAAATTTACATAGAGCGTAGTTTTTGATGCATCAAAGTTTTGAGGTGCATTTGCAATGGCATTTACTTCGGCATGCGCTTTACCGTATTGTTGGTGATAGCCTTCGGCAATAATTTTATTGTCACAAACCAAAATACATCCTACCATTGGATTGGGTGCCACATGGCCTAAGCCTAACGTTGCCAATTGCAAACAACGTTGCATAAAAAGCGGTTGTATCATAACGCCAAATGTAACATTGCTGCTTAAAAATTGTAGTTTACTTTATTATTTTGCGTTTGAAACATGGGCGACTTATGAAAATATTTGATTTAAGGAATCAATTAATCGAATTGCAAAAAAATGTAATGATGCAAGATGAAGCTGCATTTAATGCAGATCAATTATTGAAGCATGTTTTAAAAATCGATGCAATTAAATTGCATCAGAATTTTAGCAGCCATGCAGACGAAATAGTTATAAAAACTTGCATGGAGCTTAATAACAAACTTATTGCCGGTAAGCCACTGCAATATGTACTGGGCTATGCATATTTTTATGGCCATTGTTTTAAAGTTAATCCATCGGTATTGATACCCAGACCCGAAACCGAAGAGTTAGTAAATTTAATTGTAAAACATTACAAGCCAAACCGAAATAAAATGCAGGTAATGGATATTGGAACAGGTAGTGGTTGTATAGCCATTTCAATTAAAAAAGTAAAGCCATCATTTGAGGTAACGGCTATGGATATTTCATCAGAAGCGCTCCAAGTTGCAATGCATAATGCACAAGTAATTGGTGCTGAAATAAATTTTATTCAGGATGATATTGTAAACGTGCAATCAAATTTACCTTGCTTTGATATGATAGTTTCAAATCCGCCTTATGTTATGTTTTCGGAGCGTGCTGAGATGTTGCCCAATGTTTTAGACAACGAACCGCATTTGGCACTATTTACTCCGGATGATGCCTTGTTTTTTTACAAACACATTTTGCAATTTGCCAAAACCAATTTGAAAACTGATGGAAGTATTTGGTTTGAAATTAACCCATTAAAAGCTTACGAGTTGATTGATTTAATGCAACCTAATTACCATATAAAATTATTGGACGATATGTTTGGAAAACACCGGATGATTTTTGGCATTAAAAAGAATATTGATTTATAAACTTTGCTTTAAAGCTGCTTAGGTGCTTTGTAAGCTATTTGTTTTGTTTGTTTAGATACTGATAATTTTCAGTTCGAAAATATACTTTATAAAAGCAAAGGCTTCATTAAAATTATCGTATAATTTTAATGAAGCCTTTGCTTTGGTTTTTAGCCAACAATAAATTTGTTTTAATGTTGATTGGGTATATCGTCAGCCTTAATTTCAAATTGATCTTCTTTTTCTTTGTAGTCCATTATTTGCTCTAATGCAGCCGGCACCACATCGCTGCAAATAACTATAAAGGCACCTTTTTTTGCATTTTTAATGGCATGTTCAATTGCATCGCGTTCTGATTTGAAAGTGGAAACTGCTTTTTTGTTATCAATACTATGTATGCCTTTCATCATTAGCTCAATAATTTCGGTTTCGGAACGGCCGCGTAAATTTTTATCCTGTCGGATTATAATTTCGTCAAACATTTGTGCACTAATAATGCCTAACTGCATAATATCTTCATCACGTCTATCGCCAACACCTGCAATAATGCCCACTTTGGGTTTGGCTTCAATTCGGTCTAAGAACTTGCTTATGGCCATAAAGCCTGCAGGGTTATGGGCATAGTCAACCATAACATTAAAGTTTTTAAACTGGAATAAATTCATCCTGCCCGGAGTTTGTGCAGGTGATGGTATAAATGTTTCCAAAGCCAGTTTAATATCTTCAATTTTAAAATTCCTTATAAAGCCGGTAAGTACTGCAGGCAAAATATTTTGAATCATAAAAATAGCCTTGCCCGAAAAAGTTAGCGGTATGTTTACAATCTTATCTACGCGCATTTTCCAGGTGCCACGCATTATGGTAACAAATCCGTTTTCGGCAACAGCAGCCAAGCCACCGCGCTCGCAGTGTTTGCGCAATACAGGGTTGTTTTCGTCTAAACTAAAATAAGCAACTTTACAATTTACGTGGTCTGACATGGAAGCAACCAAAGGGTCATCGGCATTAAGTATAGCATATCCGTTAGGAGTTACGCTTTCAACCACCACACCTTTTACACGCGCCATTTCTTCGATATTGTTTATACCTTTTAAGCCCAAATGATCGGCAGCTACATTGGTTACAATTCCGATATCACATTTATGAAAACCTAATCCGGCACGTAATATGCCACCACGTGCACATTCTAAAACAGCAAAATCAACGGTAGGGTCTTTTAAAACAAACTCAGCACTTTGAGGGCCGGTGCAATCGCCTTGTTGCAACATGTGGTTTTGTATATAGATGCCATCTGTTGTGGTAAAGCCAACTTTATGTCCCATATATTTACACATGTGTGCAATTAAACGCGTAGTAGTTGTTTTACCATTGGTGCCGGTAACAGCAACAATAGGAATACGCGCATTACTGCCAGGAGGAAACAACATATCCACCACCGGTGCAGCCACATTTCTTGCCAAACCCTCTGTGGGTGCAATGTGCATTCTAAAACCTGGTGCTGCATTTACTTCCAGTACTGCACCACCAACAGCAGTTAAAGGTTGCGAAATATCGGGAGTCATAATATCAATACCACAAATGTCCAAACCCAGTATTCGTGCAATACGTTCGCACATAAATACATTGTAAGGATGTACTATATCTGTTACATCGGTCGAAGTACCACCTGTACTTAAATTAGCAGTGCGTTTAAGCCAAAGCTCTTCGCCAAGGGGCAATACGCTTTCAAGGGTTAGGTTTTTTTCGGTAAGTATGGCAAGTGTGCTTTCATCAACTTTAATACTGGTAAGTACTTTCTCATGTCCGTAACCCCTGCGTGGATCTTTATTTACCAAATTTATCAGTTGTTGGATGTTTTGTTTGCCATCGCCAATAACGGCAGCCGGTGTACGCTTGGCTGCGGCTTCAAATTTATAGTTGATAACTAGAATCCGATGATCATAGCCTGTAATATACTTTTCGACTATGACACCACGCGACACTTTTTTTGCAACAGCTAAAGCGGTTAGTGCATCTTCCCAACTCCTTACGTTTATGGTAGCACCACGGCCATGATTGCCATTTATTGGTTTAAGTACCAATGGAAATCGGATATCGTCAATAGCATCTTTAAGTTCTTCTTCCGTATAAATTATGCGCCCGCGTGGTACCGGTATTGATTGTGCTTCGAGCAGGTTTTTAGTATCTTCCTTATCGCATGCAATTTCTACGGCAATGCTACCAGTTGTTGAAGCTACAGTAGCCTGTATGCGTTTTTGATTCATACCATAGCCCAATTGTACTAATGAGTGTCTATTGAGCCTAACCCAAGGTATGCCACGTGCTGCAGCTTCTTCTACAATGCTTCCGGTACTGGGTCCCAGTCGTTCATCTTCGCGTATTTCGCGCATTTTAGTTATGTCTTCTTCTAAGTCATAAGGTTTATTATCAACTATTGCCTGACAAATTCTGATGGCAGCTTTAGCTGCATAAACACCAACTTTTTCTTCTACATAACTAAACACCACATTGTACACACCATATTCGCCTGTACTACGTGTACGGCCAAAGCCAGTATCCATGCCGGCCATACTTTGTATTTCTAATGCAACATGCTCGGCCACATGACCCATCCAGGTACCGGTACGTACCCGATGAAAAAAGCCACCCTCATAATCCTCACTACAACGGTGCGAAAACATGCTGGGCAATGCACGCTCCAATCTTTCCGGAAATCCTTCAATTAAATTGGTCGGTTTTTCTTCCAAATCTTCTAAATCTAATTTCATTACAATAAGCTTATGCCTGCGTATGCTCCAATAGTTAGGCCCGCGCATGGCACGAATTTCTAATATCCTCATATTTTAATTTTTAATGATTGGGGTAAATATTTATTGCTAAAAGCAGCGTTGCCAATGTTGAAATCTTTTTCTTAATAAACAAACAAGCCATTAAACATTGGCATAAAACCAATAGGCGCAGGCATTTTATATTGTTAAATAACTTCGTTAATCAGTTAAAGTTAGATGTACACAATTAAAAGGTTCTTATATTTTTGCTGCCTTTAATTTAAAAGTAAACAAGTTTAAACGGTATGATTGTACCTAAAGGTAAATTAATTTCAATAGGCGGTGCCGAAGATAAAGGCACCGAACCCGAGCCGGATTTTTTACAGAAAAACAATTTGAATTTTTTTGAATTGCAAATTTTGCAACGCATAGTGCAAGAAGTTGGTGGGCCCGATAAACATATCGAAGTTATTACCTCGGCATCGAGCATACCGTTAGAAGTTGCACACGGTTACCTAAATGCTTTTGGCAAACTGGGATGCTCCAATGTGCAGATAATGGACATACGCAAGCGCGATGAGGTTTCGCATACAGGTTATCTTGAACGTATTAAGCAATGTGATGGTGTAATGTTTACAGGTGGTAATCAGATGCGGCTTAGCACTTTTTTTGGAGGTACGCCCTTTTTAGAAATTTTACACCAACGTTATCGTAACGAAAATTTTGTAATTGCAGGTACCAGTGCGGGGGCAATGGCTATGAGTAATACCATGATTTACCAGGGCAGCAGCAGCGATGCATTATTAAAAGGTGAAGTTAAACTTAGTACCGGATTGGGCTTTATGCGCGATGTAATTATAGACTCGCATTTTGTAAAACGAGGCAGGTTTGGCCGTTTAGCCGAAGCAGTTGCAAGCAACCCATCCTGTATCGGAATCGGATTGGGTGAGGATACCGGTTTGTTGGTTACCGAAGGTAATTATATGGAAGCAATTGGAAGCGGTTTGGTAATTTTAATTGATGGCCATAACATTGTGCATACCAACATTGCCGATGTACAATATGGATCGCCAATCAGTATTGAAAATTTAATAGTACACGTAATGGCAAAAGGCAATGGATATGATTTAGCAGCCCGGCAATTTTATGCCGATGTAAAACAAATGCAAGTAAGCTAACCCTTTAATTGATTCGATACTTTGATGTATAAGACCATATTAATATTTTATTACTTTTAATTTCTTTGTTTACAATAAATACTTTTCAAAAAATGACAAACGATAAAACTTATTTAGGCGAAAAATGGAAGAAAGTTGAACTTGGTGTTGAAAGTACTAATTCCATTGTATTAGAAATATCAAACTTCGGCAGGGTAAGAAGCACAACACGTTTTTTTTCGAAACGAATTCTAAAAGGTTCGATGATTAATGGTTATAAAAATATATCGCTGAAACTTTTTGAACCACGCTCGAAGGCTGTTGAAACCAGACTGGCTTATTATAAAAAGCAAATGGCATTGTTAAACAAGCGCATTGCCGAAACCACCAAACAAGTTAAAACAAAAGGTATAAGCGCTAAGCAAAAACGCGATAGCCAGCGTTTACTTGCCGATGATACCGCCCTGTTAAATGGCATAAACGCAAAATATAAAAAGGAGTTCCGGGCCGATGAATTAAGCCGTACTATTAATAAAGCGTTTCTGATACATAAATTAGTTGGTCAAAATTTTTGCCGTAAACCCAACAGCAATTATCAATTTGTAATTCATTTAGATTATAATAAATTAAATAACAAATACGATAACCTAAAGTGGGCAACACAAGCCGAAGTTACGCAACACTCAGCAACCAATCCATTGGTACTAAAAGCAATTAAAGCCCGTAGAGGTAAGCGTATTGAAGGTGCCAACAATTATAAATTAACCGAATCGAAGGTGATGATAATTAAGAAGCGAATTGCCGAAGGTAAACCGCTTCGTACTATTGCTAAACAATTTAAGGTTTCAGAAACACAGATATTGCGCATTAAGCGCAAAATAAATTGGGCAAATGTAAAGGCAGCAATGTAAAACATGCTGTGTTTATAATTTGACAATTGCATCTATAAATTGTTGCATATTTTTCAATGTAAGCAGTTGTAATTACTGCATTTAAATGCAGAACACATAACCCAATTAGAATTCGATTTACAATTATAGCATTTAATCAGCATAAAAATGATTACTACATCCAAACTTGATTTGACGAAAACGAAGACACCAACAGGCAATAAAATATCATGCAAAGGTTGGGTGCAAGAAGCCGCATTACGCATGTTGCATAACAACCTGGATCCTGATGTTGCCGAGCGCCCCGAAGATTTAATTGTTTATGGTGGCACCGGTAAAGCGGCTCGCAACGTAGAGTCGTTCCATTTAATAGTAAAAGCATTACGCGATTTAGAAGATGACGAAACGCTATTAATACAAAGTGGCAAACCGGTGGGGATATTACCAACACACCCCGATGCACCCAGGGTTCTGATAAGCAATTCGCAATTGGTACCGCATTGGGCAAATTGGGATAACTTTAGAAAATTAGAAGCACAAGGACTTACCATGTATGGCCAAATGACTGCCGGCAGTTGGATATATATTGGCTCGCAAGGTATCGTGCAAGGTACTTATGAAACGTATGCCGAAGTGGCCCGTCAACATTTTGGAGGTTCATTAAAAAACACGCTAAATGTAACTGCAGGTTTAGGTGGTATGGGCGGTGCGCAACCATTGGCAATAACTATGAACGATGGTGTATGCCTTGCAGCTGAAATGGAAATGTGGCGTGCCGAAAAGCGCATTCAAACCCGCTACTTAGACTACATGTTTACCAACCTGGATGAAGCCATAGACAAGTCTATTGAAGCAAAAAACACCGGTAAAAATATTTCGATAGCATATATTGGCAATGCCATTACATTATTAAAAAGACTAATCGAAAGAAATATTACACCCGATACATTAACCGATCAAACATCAGCACATGATGAATTGGTTGGATACTTTCCCGAAGGTTTAAGTGTGGAAGAAGCACGCCTGCTAAGAAATGATAATCCACAGGCATACATTAAGCTTAGTAAAGAGAGTATGGTGCAACATGTTTCATTAATGATTGAGTTGCAAAAAAAAGGAGCTGTAACATTTGATTATGGTAATAACATACGCGGCCAGGCTTTTGCTATGGGATTAAAAAATGCTTTCGATTTTCCGGGCTTTGTACCGGCATACATCCGGCCATTATTTTGCGAAGGCAAAGGCCCCTTCAGATGGGCAGCTTTAAGTGGCGATCCGGAGGATATTTATGAAACAGATAAATTAATTTTAGAAATGTTTCCCGAAGATAAAGCGCTGGCACGTTGGATTAAAATGGCTCAGGAACGTATTGCTTTTCAAGGATTACCGGCACGCATTTGTTGGTTAGGACAAGGCGATAGAGAAAAAGCCGGTTTGGCATTTAACCGCTTGTTAAAAGAAGGTAAACTAAAAGCCCCTATTGTAATAGGCCGCGACCATTTAGATACAGGCAGTGTTGCATCGCCTAACCGCGAAACCGAAGCCATGAAAGACGGCAGCGATGCCATAGCCGATTGGCCTGTTTTAAATGCCTTAATAAATACTGCAGGTGGTGCCAGTTGGGTATCGTTGCACCATGGCGGTGGAGTAGGCATTGGCTACAGCATACATGCAGGTATGGTTATAGTAGCTGATGGTACAGATGCTGCAGCAACGCGTATTAAGCGTGTTTTGCATAACGACCCAGCTATGGGTGTTTTGCGCCACATGGATGCCGGTTATGACATAGCCACAGATACAGCACGTAAGCACCGCTTAGATATACGAGAGCGTTTGAAGTAATGGTGGTTATTAAAGATAAAAATGCGGCTGTTTTTTAGCCGCATTTTTTTTGCCTTATTTGTCTGCTCTGCAATTTAAATTTAAGCCAAGGGTATTGCATCAAATCAAAAGGAGCTAATGAAAAAAAAAGAAGTTAAAAACAAAGCCAAGCTTGACATAAAAACACAAGATAAAAATTGGCCTTATCTTTTATTGCTGTTTTTGATTACTTGTTTCGCCTTTTGGCCTACATTAAATAATGGTTTTACCAATTGGGACGACCCAACCTATCTCATTAACAACCTCCTTATTAAACAATTAAATGCAACCAGCATTAAACAAATGTTTACCGAGGTTTACTTTTCAAATTACCAGCCCTTGCATTTACTTTCGTATGCAATTGAATATAAACTTTTTGGTTTAGATCCGAAGGGCTACCACTTAGTAAGTATTTTAATGCATGCCGTTAATGCTTGTTTGGTTTTTTGGCTGATAAAAAAGTTAGCTAACAATCAGGTGGCATTTATTACTGCTGCATTGTTTGCCTTATCGCCATTACGTGTCGAAAGTGTTGCATGGGCATCTGAGCGCAAAGATTTGCTGTATGCCATGTTTTACTTTGCAGCCTTAATTACGTATATTAACTATGTTAGAAATCAAACATGGGGATTATACTTAGTGGGCACTTTTGCTTTTTTTGTTCTGGCAGTTTTTTCAAAAGCAATGGCTGTATCGCTGGTTCCTTTGTTATGGGTGTTTGATTTTTATTTGAAACGAAAGTTTGATTTGAAATGCATACTTGAAAAGGTTCCGTTTTTAATATTGGCCTTAATTATGGGTTTGGTATCTTACAATGCATCAGCCACCGATGGCTCTATTGATACTTCGGATTTGTACACTTTTACCGACCGGATATTTTTTGCCGCACACAATTTTATCCAATACATCTTTAAATCAATTATACCCTATAAACTAAGCGCATTTTATCAGTATGCGCCCAAAGTTACAGCCATTTACTATGGCGCTTTTGCACTTGTTGTTTTATTAATAGCAACGAGTATTTATTTGTTACGTGCTTCGAAAATATTTTTGTTTACGCTTTTGTTTTTTGGATGCAGCATTTTTTTGGTACTAATGTTAATACCGGTTGGGCCAACAGTTTTTAGCGAACGTTATGCCTATATACCATCCGTTGCCCTATATTTTTTAATAGCCTGGTATGCCGTTCAATTTTATTATCAATCAAAAAAATACAAAGCAATGGTGCAGGTAGCTTTGGTAATAGTTTTAGCTTATTTTACCTATGTATCGCGCATTCGCTGCCAGGTGTGGAACAATAGTATTGCATTGTGGAGCGATGTGTTATTACAGTTTCCAACAGCGCCACATGCTTTAAATAACAGAGGCGATGCTTATTTTGTAAATCAGCAAATACCCGAAGCTATTGCCGATTTTAATTTGGCTATTGCCGGCAATAATAAATATGCACAAGCTTATTACAATCGTGCAAATGCCTATGGCCAACAAGGCAAAGCCGATTTGGCCTTAAAGGATTTAAATGCTTGCTTAAAATATGATACCGGTAATGCCGAAGCGTATAATAAACGTGGACAGGCGTATGCTATTTTGGGTAATGTAAACAGTGCATTAACCGATTTTAATAAAGCATTAGATTTAAAACCTGCGTTAACAGAAGTGTATTACAATTTAGGTATCACCTATTTAAATACAGGCCAAAAAGATTTGGCATGCCAAAATTTAAGAATGGCATTAAATGCCGGATACGAATTAGCACAAGCGCCATTTGACAATGCCTGTAAGTAAATGAACACTGCTGCCATAACAACCAAACGTGCTTATTTATACATGCACCTAAGTATTTTACTTTGGGGCTTAACAGGCATTTTAGGTAAAGCAATTACATTAGGTTTCGAACAAATTGTGTGGTATCGGATGTTAATTAGCGCATTGGGTTTGTTTATTTTATTGCGCTATACACAAGCATTTAAGTTGCCCCCTGCAAAAGAAATAGGTAAGCTATATATTGTTGGCTGTATTATTATGATACACTGGATATTATTTTATGCAGCCATTAAGGTAAGTAACGTTTCAATTACTTTAAGTTGTTTTTCATCCATAACGCTTTTTACGGCATTACTCGAACCGGTTATAAATAAACAACGCATACAAAGAACAGAAATATTTTTTGCCATTATAATAATTGCCGGCATCTATTTAATTTTTGCTTTTCAGCGATTGTATGTATGGGGCATTGTTTTAGCTGTACTAAGTGCTTTGTTTGGAAGCTTGTTTACAGTACTAAACAAACGATTATTAAATAATCACAGTGCAGGCAGCATTACTTTTTATGAATTAACTGCCGGTTTTTTATTGCTTTCAGCATGTTTGCCTTTTTATTTTAACTACACCGGACAAACCTTGGTTTGGCCCGATTTGCAAAATATGATGTTGCTATTGGTGCTAAGTTTATTATGCACTGTGGTGGCTTTTACTATTTCATTACTGGCACTAAAAAAACTCAGTGCATTTACATTAAATTTAGCTGTAAACCTGGAGCCTTTGTATAGCATAGTTTTAGCGATATTAATTTTTGAAGAAGATAAGATGCTAAACACCGGTTTTTATGCCGGCACTGCCATAATTCTTTTCGCTGTTTTTTTGCATGCATGGCAACAGCGTAATTATTTGACCAAATAATTTGGCAGTAAGTGAATGAGTTTGGAAAATAAAAATTAAATGTATTTTGCAACGGCATTATTTGTACTTCGTTGAGTTACGTGAAATTTTTCTTACACTTTAGGCTGCTGCTACTTTTATTTGTTTTTAATGCAACAATAGGTTTTGGCCAACGATACAATTTCACCAATTATCATATTTCTGATGGTTTGCCTATTAACCATATACTTTGTGTTGAGCAAGTACGTAACGGTCAACTGTGGATAGGCACCACCCACGGGCTAAGTATTTTTGATGGAAACAACTTTGCTAAACTTAATAATGAGCTCGCTTTAAACACAAATCCAATAAAATGTATTAGCCAGGATAATATGGGTAATGTATGGATTGGTACTGCAAACAATGGCTTGTTATGTTACCGTGGTAATAAGCGTAAACAAATTAATATCAATGGCAACAACTTCAATAGTGTTAATGCAATTGCTGCGGATAGCACGGGCTATTTATGGATTTGTACAAACAATGGTATCTACACAATCAAGGACCAAACAAACATCACCAAACTAAATATTAAAAATTTACCTTCTGATACTATTCATAAAATCATTTGTGATGCAAAGGGCAATGTTTGGATAGCTACCTCAAAAGGATTGGTTGTTTGTCGTAAAAAACAACCCGATCAGGCAATTAAAATTTATGGCTTAGGCCCCGGTGTGGTAAGCGCAATGTGCTTAGATAACCAAAACAATATTTGGATAGGCGCACAAAACGATTTGTATAAGTTTGATGGACAGCTTACAAAAGTTCATTTAATTAATCCATTAAGTAATGCAAAAATTACATCAATAACGCAGGATATAAACGGTCAAATATGGCTTGCAACCAATAACGAAGGAATAGGCAAACTCGTAAAAAATTACATTAAAATGTATGCTGTAAAACATGGCCTTGCCAACAACAGAATACAACAAATAAAATCTGACCGTGAAGGTAATTTGTGGATGGCAACTTTAAATGGTCTTAGTAAATTTACAGGCGATAGATTTATTGCTTACACAACCAACGAAGGCTTAAGTAATAATGATGTGCTAAGTCTTTTTGTTGCCGACAGTAATCATGTATGGGTTGGCACTAATGCAGGTGGTTTAAATTTATTAAGCAACAATAGTTTTACAAAAGTCAGCAATGGCTTTATTAGTCCGGTAACCACTGTTTTTAAAATTATCAGAGATGCAAACTCCAACTACTGGTTTGCAACATCAAACGGACTTGTTAAGTATAGCGAAGCAACTAAAAAATACAGCAAACCCATCGACAAGCTTGCCAACAAAGTTATCTATACAATATTAGAAGGCAGTAATGGCAAAATGTATTTTGGTACCGATATGGGTTTATTTGTATTATCTAATCAAGGTTTACAACATATAAGTACAAAAGATGGTTTGGTAAATGAAAAAATTAAAGTATTGTATGAAGATGATGCCCATACGATTTGGATAGGTACACAAAAAGGTCTTTATTATTTGCTAAATGATAAATTATTTAGTTTTAATAGCCAATATAAAATTCCATTAGCCCCTGTTACATCTATAATTGCCGATAAGCTGCAACATATTATTTTTACTACTTATGGCATGGGTGCCTACGTTTTTAATAAAGACAATGCACAAGCAGGCTGTCAAACTATTTCAACTAAAAACGGACTCAAAAACGATTTGTTATTGTTTGGTTTTATTGACTCCGTAAATCAAATTTGGTTTGGCGATAGTTATGGATTAAATAAGATTTACTGGCCCGATTTTTTAAAAAAATCAGACTTAAAAATCGAATACTTTAATGCCAGCAATGGATATAGCGGACTCGAAACCAACACAGCCTGTGCCGACCCTAATGGTGATATTTGGTTTGGATCAGTAAATGGTTTGATGAAATATAATATGGAAAGCAAAAGTCCGGTTTCTATTACACCATTAATTTCGATAAATAAACTGCAATTGCTCAGACGCGATATTAACTGGCAAGACATCTTTGATAGTTTAGACATTTACACCGGTTTGCCCAAACGATTGATTTTAAATCACGATCAAAACCATATCGGTTTTTCGTTTCAGGGTATTTATTTAACGGCTCCACAAGAACTGCGTTATTGTTTTATGCTTAAAGGGTTTGATGATGATTGGATGCCGCCCACCCAAAGAAATGATGCATACTACGTAAACCTGCAACCGGGCGAATACCTGTTTAAAGTAAAAGCCAGCGTTAATGGTTATGAGTGGAGCAATCCCACATCGTACTTCTTTATAATTGCCACCCCCTGGTGGAAAACCAAGTTAGCATACTTTTTTTATGCAATCAGTTTTGTTGGCTTAATTTATAGTTTCTTAAAACATCGCACCAAGAATCTCGAAAACAGTAAAAATGCACTAAGTCAAAAAGTTATCGAACGTACCCGCGAACTTAACCGTACTAATCTGGAGCTATCAAAAATATCGTTAGTTGCCAGCGAAACAAGTAATGCCGTACTCATATTTAATAGCGATTTAATTTTAGAATATGCCAATGCAGGTTTTACTAAAATGACCGGATATCAGATTGATGAATTTGTAAAACTAAGAGGCAATTCCATTTACAAGATTACCTATTTTGAAAAAATTGAAAACCTTATAACCGAAGCCTTACGGGATAGAAAGTCAATGCAATATGAATCTATGATTACCCGCAAGGATGGAAGTAAAATTTGGAGTGCCACCACATTAACGCCCATATTTAATAGCAGTGGTAATTTAAAAAATATTGTACTTATTGATACGGATATTGATAGCATAAAACAAATTGAGCAACAATTAATGCAATCGTTCGAAGAACGTGGTTTGCTGCTTAAAGAAATTCATCACCGGGTTAAAAACAATCTGCAGATTATTATCAGCCTGTTCAATCTGCAATCAAATTTTATTGATGATGCAGTTGCATTAAAAGCATTACGCGAAGGTCAAAACCGCATAAAATCAATGGCTTTGGTACATGAGCGGTTTTACCAATCGGAAGGACTTTCAAAAATTGATTTCGATGTGTACATACATCGCCTGGCCGAAACCCTTTTCAGTTCATACAATATCAGTTCCGAGAAAATAAAATTAAATATTGAGGCCGAAAAAATTTCTTTGGATATTGATACAGCTATACCTTGCGGCCTGATATTAAATGAGCTGATAAACAACTCCATAAAACATGCATTTAACGAAAACCAGCAAGGCGAAATTATTGTGCAGTTTTATAGTTTGAACGAACAAACATGCCGCTTGGTTATTGGCGATAATGGTAAAGGAATGGATGCTGATTTTGATTTCGAAAATGCCGAAACGTTAGGTATGCAGTTAATAACTGCGCTAACGCAACAAATTGACGGCAAATTGAATATTGAGCATACGAATGGCTTGAAATTTATAATTGATTTTAAAAAACAATTTGCTGAATTAATTTAACAACTGTATTTCATTTTTATAGATTTGAAACGATTGTTTTAAAACGATATAAGGATAAACTAAAAAATCAGGTAATGCGTAAGACAAAAATTATTGTAATCGAAGATGAAGTGATTGTAGCAAAGGATATTCAGAAATCACTTATTCAATTGGGCTATGATGTACCCGCTGTTGCTAATTCCGCTCAGGTTGCTTTCGAAAAAATTGACGAATACGAACCTGATTTGGTTTTTTGTGATATAAAGCTAAAAGGCAGTATTGATGGCATTGATATAGCATCTCGTTTACGTGAAGAGTATCTGATACCGGTTATATTTTTAACCAGTTATGTTGACAAGGAAACACTTGATAGGGCAAAAGTAACCGAACCTTATGGCTACATAGTAAAACCATTTAATCAAACCGATTTGGAAACTACAGTTGCCATGGCACTCTATAAATTTGAAAAAGATATGGAG
Source organism: Bacteroidia bacterium (assembly GCA_016788165.1). GTDB lineage: Bacteria > Bacteroidota > Bacteroidia > AKYH767-A > OLB10 > JAEUTH01. The sequence continues at coordinate 40,387 of JAEUTH010000017.1, forward strand.
GTGCGCGATAATGAAAAACGTTTTGCTAATGTGATTAGTAATATTGATGAAGCGATTTGTATTGTGAATTTAGAAGACAAAGTAACATTTTTAAATACCAGAGCTGAGCAGTTGTTTAAGTTAAGTTTTGCCAACTCTTTAGGACATAATTTGGCGCAACTACTCACAATTAGCCATAATAATTATATGCACGGTGTGGTAAAAATGCCGGTTACATTAAATAATGCAACTATAAGCAATGTCCACAATTTACAGCCGGTTTCGTGTAATATAGTTATCTCGCCCATACATGACGAGATAAACCAGTTAATTGGAAATGCAATTATTATCAGGCCCAATGCATTTGCAAATGAGAGTGAAGTTTTAGCGCCACCGCTATCTAAAGAGAGTGAAGAGGCCATGGTGTTTCAGGATAGTTTTTTTGTAAAAAAAGGTTCGGTGCTTGTAAAAGTATTTCTTACCAATATACATTGGATACAAGCCATGGATAATTACGTAGTTATTCAAACCAGTGCCGATCAGTTTGTTGTACATTCAACCATGCGCAATATTGAAGCAAAATTACCAGCCGAAAATTTTGTGCGCGTGCACCGTTCTTACATTGTGCAAACCGATAAAATTACTTCAATGGAAGACAATTCAATTGTGATAAATGATAAGATTATACCGGTAGGTAAATCGTATCGTGATTTGTTTTTAAAACGGTTCAACTTTTTATAGCGAAGCCTATCTTATCGTAAAAGCATTACGGTTCCGGTATTTCTTAATTTTCCTTTTTCGCTCATGTCAATAAGTTTGCTTCCGTTTTCAAACGTACCCGAAACTTTCCATACATAAGCACCTTGCGGTAATCCCTTGCCATTCATATCAGTTCCTTGCCATTTGCATTTTGATATGCCGTTTTCAAAAGTGGTTTCTTCACAAAACCAAACTAACTCGCCAAATGGCGAAAATATTTCTAACTTATAATTTTGTATCGAAGTTCCTTTCGCAAAAAAGCTACGTTCTTCGTCATTGCCGTTATCAGGCGATACACTGTTGGGCAAGTATAAAGTGCCTGGCAAGTCAACTAAAAAACATGTTACTGCGGTATCGCTACATTCATTATTATTTCTGGCAATAAGCATAACGCATCTTTCGCCACTGCTATAATATAAATGCAATGGGTTATGAAATATACTGTTGGTGCCATCATCAAAATCCCAAAAAACGGTATTTGCATTAATGCTTAAGTCTTTAAACTGATAATAACCGCTTGGCGAAAACATAATCTGATTAACAACTGTATCAACACTTAGATATGAAAATTGTGCCTGTGGTTTAGCTTGCACGTTAATATAATGCAATCGGTATAAAGTGTCGAAACAAATACCATTGTTGCCGGCAATAAGCCACACACTATATATGCCACTGTTGTTATATTGTTGTGGTGGTGGCGCTGCTAGGGTAGATGTTGTTCCATTACCAAAATTCCAATAAAATGTATTTGCATTGCTGCTGCTGTTTTGTGTAAAAGTAACTACATCGCCAGGGCATATTACCGTATCGCTAGCGCTAAAATTTGTAACTGGTGCAGCATATACATTAATCAACGTATCGCTGCTGCTTTTACATCCATATAAATTATTTGCAATTAGCGTAGTTGTAAATGATGTATCGTTATTATAAGTACGTACCGGATTGGTTTGTTGTGAGCTATCTGTAACTCCAAAATACCATTGGTAACTACCGGCTGATACACTTTGGTTTATAAAATTAATTTGTGCAGGCATGGCACACAAGGGTACTTGTGTAAACGTAAAATCAGCAATGGCAATGGGGCGTATAAACACACTGTTAAAGGTTGTATCGAAACTACAATTATTACCATCGGTAACGGTAAGGGTTACAGCATACATACCTGTATCGCTATAAACATAATTTACAGGCGGGTTGTTATTTATGGTTACACCATCGCCCATATTAAAACTGTAAAACACATTGTTGCCAGAGGTTGCCGTTACCGTTATGGGCAAGCCTAAACATACTTGATTTATAGGTACTGATAAGTTTGCTGTTGGCGTAGGCACAATGGTAACGTTGGTAGTAAACGTATCGCGGCAGCCGTTTAAACTATTAGCCACAAGACTAATCTGAAAAATACCGGTTGACGTAAAAACATGTTGTGCGTTAACCGTTGAATCGGGTAGTGAGCCATCGCCAAAGTTCCAGCTATAACCGGCACCATTGCCTAGGTTATTAAACTGAACCACACCGTTTACACAATTTACAGGTGCTACCGTAAAAGTATCAACAGGTGGTGGCAAAACTGTTATTGTTTTCGAAATCGAATCAATGCCACATTGGTAAGCGTGCATCCAAACGGTATATGTACCGGGCTGTTGGTATGTGTGTGTAACTGTATCGTTACTGGCAAAATTACCATCACCATAATTCCAGCTAATAGCAGCACCAGGTACCAATAAGCTGGTTACACTTACAAAATTTACCGGTGTGCCCAGGCAAACCGTTTCATCTGAAGCATTAAACAAAGCCTTAATAGTACCGGGATGTATGGTATCGGTTACAATCATGGTGTCGCTACCACATTCGTTGTTGGCAATAAGCATAAACGTATAAACACTATCGGCACTATCGGTGGTTAGTATGTAGTATGGTGCTATGTTGATAGGTATGCCATTCAGATAAAGAGCAAAATTATCAGGTATGCCAGCCGAGTAATCGTAAAAGTAAACCGTATCAGGTGAACACCCGGTAGTATTTATCAAAGCAAAACCTGCATCGGGGCTGGGGCTTATAACCACACTATCCATATAGGTTACTGTACCGCAACAGCTATTTATGGTAGCTTGTATGTAATAGGTTTTAATCAGTGTATCGGTAGCGTATTGATGCGCTGCCGGTGCATAGCTGCTGTCAATGGTTCCATCTCCAAAATTCCATATATAACTAAAGTTGGTATCTGCAGGTGTTGAAAAACTTACTGAAATGGGCAATGCACTGCAAGCGGTATCTTTGCTAACTGAAAAATTGGGTATGGCTGAATTAACTACATAAACATTTTGTGTAATGGTATCGAGACAAAAAGGCGATTGTGTATTTTGGAGAATAAGCGTAATAATATAATTGCCGGTAATTGTATAAGTATGTGTGGTATTGTTTGAAGTAACGGGTGGGGTTAAGTCGCCAAAATCCCAGGTGGCAATGGTGTTTGCTATGGTATCTTCGAACAAGACAGGTGTATTTACGCAAATGCATGTGGGTATATTAAACGCTGCGGCAGGTGGACTGCTAAGTGTTATCAGCAATGTATCAATAATGGTACAGCCGCCTGTATTTATAGTATATGTTACAATTGCAGGATTAGCTGTGGCCGAATCGGGATTAAATATTCCCGTATTACTAACAATACCATTGCCTTGCCAAAAACCCGTTGCCGGTAATGCGCCACCACTTATGTTTACAGTATCACTATTACTGCATAAATCAATATCGTTACCGGCTGTAATGCCTAAACCAACAACGTTTACAATAATGGTATCAGATACATCACAACCTGTTGGCCCTGTTGTGAAAATTAAATTATTGGTTGCTGTTTGAGTTGAACCCGGGTTGAACAAAGCCGGTTGCAAAATGTTTCCATTCCAAGTCCATGTGCCATTTAAGTTGTTCGAAATAATATTTAAATCAATAGGCAAGGCATTTATACAAACCGTGCTATCTGTTTTAATATTTGGATTGGGTGGTGGTGTGCTTACAACAAAATTATAGGCATACATTAATGTATCGCATGTGTTTGAAACCTGAATATTAAACTGATAATGACCCGTATCGGTAATTTGTGCTATGCCAGCACTATTAATAAGCACAGGCATTCCATTTACCAATAAACTCCAACTGCTATCTAAATTAAATGGGCTAAAAGTTACATGGTTGCTTAGGTTTAATGCGTAGTTAACCGGCCATGCCACACAAGTATCGGCAATGGGTGTGTACAAGGCACTTGAGCCTTGTAAAAAGGTTATGCTATCATTCCATAAACACCAACTACCCGAAAAAAACGGGCTGCAGCAAATCATATCGCCTACCTGCACCTGAAAGCCATACGTATTGGTGTTAAGTGCAATAAATTGAGGCTGGCTGTCGTTGGGGTTGGATATGCTTACACCTGCCGGATTAACTTGCCAAAGCCATGCATAACCAGCGGTGTTCTGACTGTTTACTATTACGCCCATTGTATCAGGTGTGCAACCATTATAATTGGTAAATACCGGATTTAAAACGGGTTTTGCTTTTATATGCATGGTTTGCGATGTGCTGGTGGTACCGCATGAATTGCTTTGTGTTAATGTTACTGTATAGGTACCCGGTATCAGATATTGATAGGCTGGCGCTGGTACCGTTACGTTACTGTTGGTACTATACAAATTAAATACAGTACCATCGCCCATATCCCACGTAATAAAAGTGGTATCAAGCATATCGGCATTAGCGCACCCCAATATTGTAATGGGCAAGGGCGCATCCTGGCAAATGGTATCCGGTATTTGAAAGCGGCTGTTAGGCAAAAATTTAACCTTAGGATATGTATTAAAAGTATTAGAGCTATAGCCCAATGCACAGTGCTTAATATAAAAAATGGTTACGGTAGGATTTAAAAAGTTACTGCCATTACTTAAACATGTGTCGGCTTTGAAGTTGTATTTATGATACAAACAATTGGAAATGTTACCTACTACGGTATCGGTTAAGCCATCTCCCCAACAAACAAAAACCGAGTCGAAAGGTAAGGCTGATGTGGTTGTAATACCAATCGAATCGCTAACACAAAAAGCAATACTGCCGCATGAAACCGTAACCCCGGGCAATATTTGTCCACAGGTTGAATCGGAGAGTGAAAATGATGAACCGGGTGGACAGTTTTGAGCCTTCAGGCCACAGGTTATTATCAACCCAATAAACAAGCAATAAAGTTGCTTGTAACTGATGGTATTAAAAATGTTTGTATGCAAAGCAGTTTACAATCGTTTTAAAAAGTTTTTTAGCGGTAATGTTTAATGTTACTTCAACAATACCTCCGCTTTGTGCACTTAAGCCGCGGTTGTTATAATCGTAAGATAAGCAAATGTTATAGCGGTCGGTACTGCCAATTTCTGTTCCAATTAAAAATACGTATCCATCGGTGTTTTGAGTTACAGCGTTTGCAAAATAACTATTTACATAGTAAGCCCCAATGTAAACGTTGCAAGGTGCATCTTCGCCAGCAAAATTAAGTGCGGCACCGGCTGTAAATTTTTCGATGGTACTTTGTTTGTCATACTGAAATAATAAATGGCGCAGGTGTATGCCATCAGGGCTTAAAGCAGTTAGCGATGTGGTTGCAGTGGCTATTAAACGCACGGGTAAACGTGTGTTTATGCCTAACAACGATTCGGTTGGGCGGCTTATGTGATGTGCTGTAAATGAAAACGAAAAAGGTACTCGGTAATTTTTAACCATATCGTTATTTAGTATGCGGCTTAAATCTAAATTGGCATTTGTCCAGGTAAAACCGGCACTTAAATCTAAAAACTGTGTAGCATCAATATTCATATTTAATGCTGCCGGGTTTACACCAAAAACCGGGTTTAAGTCATTTGCAAATATTAACTCAGGCTTGCCTAAGTTTTTACGTATAAATGCTACATCAATGGCTGCAACCAATTGATGCTTGCTTTTAGCCTGGCGGTGTATCAGGTTATATCGGGTAGTTAATTTTGCTTGTTGTGTTTTTAAGTTACCTACGCCTTCAACATCTTGCATCAGCGATAAACCAACACCTAAGCCTGATGATGGAAATGGCATGTGAATGCCGGCAAATAGTGTATTAAAATCATCATTGCCTAAACCCATCCATTGCTTATGATATGCGGTTTGTATTTGAACCACCCTTTTATTCATAATTACATTAGAAGGCTGTGTGAACTGAAACGTGTTACTTACCTGCGAAAAGGCTGCATCTTGTGCAAAAGCACCGATACTTACAAAAAACAATATTATAAGTAAGTAATATTTACGCATGCTTAAAACTTCTACACCTCAATGGTGATAGTGTTTATTGAATAAGGTCAAAGGTATTAATAAAGTAATGTAACAAAGGGGGTAAATATATTTTACAAATCGGTTACAACTATAGTATGTTCATTTATTCGAACTGTAACAATTTTTGCTGCAACTAAAATGGGTAGGCTTAATATCTGATTATGCCGAAAACATACTTGTAAAACCAATTTATTTTAAACAGCAGGCAAGTAAAAGTTGCCATATACACGTTTTGTAAAAATTTAATGGTTTTGCTTTTAATTTTTGAATTAATTATGCAGCATTCTATTTCTATAAACGCACTTTAAAATAATAAACTATTATGTCAGAAAAGCGGCCACATGTAATTGTAATAGGTGGTGGTTTCGGAGGCTTACAGCTCATTAAAAAATTGGGCAACAAACCTGTTGATATAACATGGTTTGATAAGAATAACTACCATACATTTCAACCTTTATTGTACCAGGTGGCCAGCGGTGGTTTAGGTCCTGATAGTATTGCATATCCTTTAAGAAAATTGGCAGCTAAGCTACCCAATGTAAAATTTAGGATGGCACAGGTACTTGAAATTAAGCCGGCACAAAATCAAATTATAACAGCCATAGGCAATTTTACCTTCGATTACTTAGTAATAGCAACAGGTTCGGTAACCAATTTTTATGGCAACAAAAGTTTGGAAAACAATTGCATGCAATTAAAAACAATTGGCCATGCACTTGATTTGCGTAGTGATATATTACAAGAGTTTGAAAAAGCTATTGTGCAACAAAATACCGAAACCATACATCAGATTTTAAACTTTGTAATTGTAGGTGGCGGGCCAACAGGTGTTGAAACAGCCGGTGCCATTGCCGAAATTAAAAACAATGTTTTACCGGCCGATTATCGCGAACTAAATCCCGATATGATGCAGGTACATTTAATTGAATCGGGTAATGTTTTATTGTCCATGTTCGATTCAAAACTTTCAGAAAAAGCCAATGCCGACCTCACAAAATTAGGCGTAAAAGTTTGGCTAAATACAAGAGTAATTTCATACGAAAATGGTTTATTACAATTAAGTAACGGTACTAATTTTAAAACCGATACCGTAATTTGGAGTGCCGGTGTTGCCGGTCAAACAATTAAAGGGTTAGAAACAGCCGTGGTAAAAGGCAACCGGTATCAGGTTAATGAGTTTAATAATATTGCCGGGTTCGATAATATTTTTGCCATTGGCGATGTTGCAGCAATGTATGATACTGCAACGCCCAACGGACATCCGCAAGTAGCACCAGTAGCCATACAGCAAGCAGCTTTATTGGCACAAAATATATTAATGCATATTAATGCAAAACCTTTAAAACCTTTTGCTTATAAGGATAGGGGAAGTATGGCAACCATAGGCAGGCATAAGGCAATTGTACAATCTATGGGTTTTAAATGGTCAGGTTATACAGCATGGTTTGTATGGATGTTTTTGCATTTAATGTTATTAGTTAGTTATCGAAACCGATTAATGGTATTAGTTAACTGGATGTGGAATTACTTTACCTACCAAAGAGCCATACGTATAATTGTGCGGCCATTTGTAAATCAACAATTAAAAAATTAAAACTGTTTAATATGAAACTCACTTCAATTAAGCCCATACAATCCGATTTAGGTTTACTAATTATACGAATAGGCTTTGGTGGCTTAATGGCATTTAGCCATGGTTACCGCAAGCTTCAGTATTTTGATGATATCGCCCCCGACTTCTATGATTTTTTGGGCTTAGGGATGAAAACATCCTTAGTACTTGCAATTATGGCCGAACTATTAGGTGCCGTATTTTTAGTACTCGGATTATTTACAAGACCTGCATTATTTCTTTTAATTGTAACTATGGCAGTTGCCGTTTTTGATGTGCATGGAGGCGACCCAATAAGCGACAGCGAACATGCCCTGTTGTTCTTAGTAGCATATATTGGTTTGTTTTTTACAGGGCCGGGTAAACTATCAATTGATGCGAAATTGAAAATGTAATAACACAAGTTTAAAAAATAATTCACCATTGCAGTTTAATTTTCCCCATGATCAATATATGAGATTTACAAAATATTTGGTACTGATTATCTGTTGCACTGCTGCCTGCACAAAAAAAGTATCACAAAACAATAGCAAACCCAAAACGCCACCTACGGTAAGTGTTCAAATAGCTACACCTGTTGCTATTGATAATGTGATTCATACAACAGGCACGTTACAAGCTAATGAGTCAATTGAAATCAGACCCGAAACCAATGGCATCATTACAACCATAAACTTTATTGAAGGCAAGCCGATTCGAGCAGGCCAGGTGTTGTTAAAAATTAATGATGATGATTTAATTGCTGAGAAAAAGAAAGCACAGGTAGCATTAAACTTTGCGCGCGAAAACGCGGGCAGAAATGCCAAACTGCTTGCCATTGAAGCCATAAGCAACGAAGATTTCGACAGAGTAGTAAATGAATTAAAAAAAGCCGAGGCCGAATGCGAACTAATTGAAGCACAACTGGCCAAAAAAATAATTAAGGCACCATTTAATGGTATAATGGGTTTGCGTAATGTGAGTGTAGGGCAGTATGTTGCTTCGGGTACCTTATTGGCCACATTAAATCAGGTACATGTCTTAAAAGTAAATTTTGCCATACCCGAAAAATATGTACAGCAAGTAAAGGTTGGCAATACAATTAGCTTTACAGTGGCAGGCGATACAACCAACTTTGATGCAAAAATTTATGCCATTGATAATAGCATTGACGAAACAACACGCAGTGTTATGGTAAGGGCATTAAGTAATAATCCTGATGGTAAATTGCATGCAGGCTCATTTGCCAAAGTAGCTGTTTCATTAGGTAGTGTGCCCGATGCAATTATGATACCTGCCGATGTATTAATGCCTGAATTGGACGGTAATAAAATTTACGTGCTTAGTAACGGTAAAGCAATTGCGCATAAAGTATCTACAGGCATCAGAAACGAAACCAGTATCGAAATTGTTTCGGGCATGCATGCAGGCGATACATTAATAACCAGTGGCTTGCTCATGCTTAAGGATAGCATGGACGTAAAACCTGTTTTCAAATAAGTAATCTTAATTAAAAAATAAAACAGCAATATTTTGAATATAAGTATCACAAGTATTAACAGGCCTGTTTTTGCAACGGTAGTTAGCATACTTATTTTGCTTTTTGGTGGTATTGGATATTATTATTTGGGCGTGCGCGAATTTCCCAGTGTTGACCCACCGGTAATAACCGTATCAACCAATTATACCGGAGCTAATGCCGAAGTTATCGAATCACAAATAACCGAACCGTTAGAAGAAAATATAAACGGCATAGCCGGCATACGCTCAATTACCAGTACCAGCAGTGATGGGCGCAGCAATATTAGCGTAGAGTTTGAATTAGACCGCGACCTCGAAGCCGCAGCCAATGATGTACGCGATAAAGTATCGGGAGCTATCAGGCAATTGCCTGTTGATTGCGACCCACCTACCGTTGTAAAAAGCGATGCCAATGCAAGTGCCATTGCCTCAATACTCATTACAAGCGATAAGCGTAGTTTGTTAGAGCTATCTAAAATTGCCAACGATTTATTTAAAGAAAATTTTCAAACCATACCCGGTGTAAGTCAGGTGCAGATTTGGGGCGAGCGCAAGTATGCCATGAAACTTTATATGGATCCGCAAAAGCTGGCCGCTTACGGCCTAACGCCCTTAGATGTACGTAATGCATTGCTTGCACAAAATGTTGAAACACCGGCTGGCCGTATCGAAGGTTTGGCCAATGAATTAACCATACGAACCCTGGGCCGACTTAGTACAGCCGATGAATTTGATAACATAGTTTTGCTGCAAAGAAGTGGCTTAACCGTAAAATTTAAAGATGTAGGTTATGCCGAAATGGCTGCGCAAAATGAAAGAACCATTTTGCGTGGCAACGGTGTAGTACCCATGATTGGTGTGGGCGTTACACCACAACCCGGTGCCAATTATATAAGCATTGCTAACGAGCTGTATAAACGTTTAGAAATAATTAAAAAAGATTTGCCGGCAGATATTAATGCCGAATTAGGTATAGATTTTACCTTAGGTATCAGACGAGCCATAACAGAAGTTGTTGAAACCATTGCCATAGCCTTTTTATTGGTAATGATGGTAATTTTTATTTTCCTGCGCGAATGGCGTACAACCTTAATACCCATTGTTGCTATACCGGTTTCATTAATTGGTAGTTTTTTTATCATGTATCTGGCCGGATTTTCCATAAACATTTTAACGCTGTTAGGTATCGTACTGGCCACCGGTTTGGTAGTTGACGATGCCATTGTTGTACTCGAAAACATCTATACAAAAATTGAAGATGGTATGGCGCCCATGCAAGCCGGTTACCAAGGCAGTAAAGAAATTACCTTTGCAATTATATCAACCACCATCACTCTGGCAGCCGTGTTTTTACCGGTAATATTTTTGCAAGGATTAACGGGTCGTTTGTTTCGCGAATTTGGCGTAGTTGTAGCCGGCTCGGTTTTAATTTCGGCAATTGTATCACTTACACTTACGCCCATGATGAGTGCACGCTTTTTAAAACATCAAAAGCACAGCACATTTTACACCAGAACTGAAAAGTATTTCGAACGTCTTTTAAGCAGCTACCAAAATGCATTGCATAGATTTTTAAATCGTAAAAAAGCAGCCTGGCTAATACTCGCATTGTCGGCAGTATTAATTGGTTGGTTGGGTGTAATTTTACCAAGCGAGTTAGCGCCATTAGAAGACAAAGGCCGGTTTCAGATTGCCGCCACTGCTCCCGAAGGTGTATCGTTCGAAAAAATGGACGAATACATGAAAACCATAGCGCACCTTGCCGATACCCTACCCGAAAAACGCGTTTTAATTGAAGTAACTTCACCGGGCTTTGGTTCATCTGTATCTGTAAACTCGGGCTTTATGCGCGTGGTTTTAGTTGATGCCGATAAACGCAACCGGTCGCAACAACAATTGGTTGATGTTATGAATGCCGAAGTACGCAAGTACAATTTTGCACGTGCATTTGTAATTCAAGACCAAACCATTGGTGGAGGCCGCTTTAATACCTTGCCCGTTCAGTACGTTATACAAACGCAGGATTTTGAAAAATTGAAAAAAGAATTACCGGCTTTTATGGAAGCGGTGCAAAACAGTAAGGTGTTTACGCAAAGCGATTTAAATTTAAAATTTAATAAACCCGAACTAACGGTACAAGTTAACCGCGAGCGTGCAACTGCTTTAGGTATTAACGTAAAGGACATTGCCGAAACCATGCAGTTTTATTTCAGCGGTCAACGTTATGGTTATTTTATTATGGATGGCAAACAATATCAGGTTATTGGCCAGGCTACACGTGATAACAGAAATAAGCCTTTAGATTTAACTTCTATTTTCGTTCGCAATCAAGCCGGCACACTTGTACAATTAGATAATGTGGTAGATGTAAGTTACAGCACATCACCTCCGCAATTATACCGTTACAACCGTTATGCAAGCGCAACCATTAGTGCGCAACCTGCAGCCAATATTAGTTTAGGGCAAGGCATAGCCGAAATGGATAGAATAAAAAAACAAGTGCTTGACGATTCGTTTACCTCATCGCTTACAGGTGTAAGTAAAGAATTTGCCGAAAGCTCAAACACATTATTGTTTGCGTTTTTATTGGCGCTACTCCTTATTTATTTAATACTTGCTGCACAGTTCGAAAGTTTTGTTGACCCCTTGATAATTATGTTTACAGTTCCGCTTGCACTTGCAGGTGCATTGCTTTCGCTTTGGATGTTTAATCAAACACTAAATATTTTTTCTGAAATTGGCATCATTGTACTCATTGGTATCGTTACTAAAAACGGTATATTAATAGTTGAATTTGCAAACCAACGCAAAGCCGGTGGCTTAAACAGGTTAGAGGCAGCAACAGAAGCTGCCCTGCAACGTTTCCGCCCTATTTTAATGACAAGTTTAGCAACCATGTTAGGCGCTTTGCCTATAGCTTTGGCATTAGGAGCATCGGCACAAAGCAGGGTAAGTATGGGTATTGCTATTATTGGTGGATTGTTATTCTCTTTAATACTAACCTTATTTGTTATACCGGCATTGTATGCTTTAATGAGTCGTAATGCTAATAAACCTGCTACAGTATGACCATTAGTTTCCAATATAAAATAATAACAGTTTGCCTTTTTTGTAGTTTGATATTACACAATATGCAGGCGCAATACTTAACCGTACAGCAAGCAGTTGCAATAACAGTCGAAAATAATTTTGGTATTCTGCTTAAACAAAATGAAATTAAAAAGTTAAGTGTAAACAATACTGCAGGCGCAGCGGGTATGTTACCAAACCTATCGGCAGGTGCCACTAAAACGTACAATGTAAATAACACCGAACTCGACTTTTTTAGCGGTGACGTACGAAAAGAAAATGGTGCTAAATCAAACTCAACCGTGGCCGATGCAACCATTCGCTGGACTGTGTTTGACGGCTTAGGCATGTTTGCCGCTAAAGATTATTTAAACCAACTTGAAAAAGCCGGCAAAGCCGATTTAACGGCCAAAATTGAGCAAACCATTGTGGATGTAATTGATAAACATACGGAGATTGTATTGCTAAAAAAGTATATAGCTACTTTGGAAGAAAATTTGAAGCTTTCCAATGCACGCAAAAATATTGCAGATAAGAAAAAACAAATTGGTACCGGTTCGGCCCTAAGTGCCAATCAGAGTATGGTTGATTTGATAAATGACAGTACCACATTAATAACGCAACAAATAAATTACGAAAAAGCTAAAGTTGATTTAAATCAATTAATGGCATTGCCGCCCGATAGCCCGGTGCTTGTAGATACAGCAATTACGCTTATTAAAAATTTTGCATACGATACTTTATTGCAAGCAGCACAAAATCAAAACAGTATATTGCAAGTAGCGCGTTATAATAAAATGGCAACTGCTGATTATTTACGCATGCAACAAGCTTTGCGCTTACCTAGTATAAATTTATTTGGTGGGTTGGCTTTCAGCCAATCGCAAGCCGAAATTGGCGTTTTAGAGCGAAGCCAAAATATGGGCGTCAATTATGGTGCTTCAATTAGTATTCCGCTATTTGATGGAGGTAGCATAAACCGACAGGTAGCCACATCTAAAATAGATGCATTAAATGCAGCTATCAATGTAAAAGATAAATTATTAGACTTAGAAACACAGTTTAATCAGGCTGTAACAGAACACAAAGGTTTGTTGGTTATTTTGCAACTAAGTCAACAAAATGTTAGCATAGCTAAAAGCAATGCAACCATTGCATTGGAACAATATCGAAACGGTGCCACTACCGATATTGATTTTAGAGCTACGCAACAAATAGCCATTGTAGCCGAAAACGATTTGCTTACAGCAATGTATAAACTTAAAGTTGTCGAAAGTAAATTGTTGCAACTAAGTGGTAATTTGTATTAATAAATTGCGGATGTTCCAACTATTAAAACTTTAATTTCTCACTGTATGCAAATAACATTTTACGGAGCTGCACAAACTGTTACCGGTAGCAAACACCTGCTTCGCTTAAAAAGCGGATACGCTGTTTTGCTTGATTGTGGCATGTTTCAAGGTATGGGGGCTCAAAATTTAAGTTTAAACAGCCACCTCGGTTTCGACCCAACTCAAATCAATGCAGTGTTATTATCGCATGCACATATTGACCATAGTGGTTTGTTACCCTTGTTAATAAAACAAGGGTATCGTGGTGTTATTTACAGCACACATGCAACACATGACTTATGCCAACTTATGTTACTTGATAGTGCACATATACAGGAGCAGGATGCCAAGTTTGTAAACAAAAGAAAAAGCAAACAAAATAAGCCACACATCAAACCTATATATACGCAGCAAGATGCATCGTTAGCACTAACGCAGTTTAAAACAGTGCATTATAACCGTTGGATAAAACTCAATAACGAGGTGTCGTTTATGTTTACCGATAATGGGCATATTTTAGGTGCAGCGGGTATAAGTATTAAAGTAACAGAAGATGGCGAATCGAAAACACTTTTTTATTCAGGTGATATTGGCCGGCCACATCACCCCATTCTGAAAAAGCCACAGTCATTTCCGCAAGCCGATTATTTAATTATTGAATCAACTTATGGCAACCGCCTGCACGATGAAAATACAAAAGCACAAGCACAATTGCTGCAGGAAATTAAACGGATTATTGATGCCGGTAAAGGCAAAATAATTATTCCGGCATTTAGTGTTGGCCGTACACAAGAAGTGGTTTATAATCTCGATCGTTTTATTTCAGAAGGCAAAATACCGGCTATTGATGTTTATGTTGATAGTCCTTTGTCGGTAAATGCCACATCGGTTTTCAGAAAACACCCTGAAGATTTTAATGCCGATATTACCAATTACATGATGCACGATGACGATCCGTTTCATTTTTCGAAACTGCATTATATAACGGATGTGGAAGACTCGAAGGCATTAAATCTATTAACAGGGCCATGTATCATCATATCATCATCGGGGATGACAGAAGCCGGCCGCATCAAACATCATATTGCTAATAATGTGGGTAGTGCCGATAATACAATTTTGCTGGTAGGATATTGCCCGCCACAAACTATTGGTGGCCGTTTAGCCGATGGTGCGCCTGAGGTGCGCATATTTGGTGAAATGTATTCTGTTAAAGCCAAGGTTGTAATGCTGGGTAACTTTAGTGCCCATGCCGATTATCTTGAAATGATAGATTATCTGCAATGCCAAAATGCCGAACTGATTAAAAAAATATTTTTAGTGCATGGCGAAACAGATGTTCAACAAGCATATAAACAGCATTTAATACAAGCTGGTTTTGAACGAATCATGATACCCGAAATGGGTCAATCGTTTGATTTGTAGTTTACATTATAAACAAAGGGTTGTGCATCATAACATATGCAATATTATAAGGCCTTAAGTGGTAAATAAATATATTAGTGGCCTAAACCACATTTTATCAATTTGAATAACTTTTTATGGCAGGCCGCATCATCATAATATTAGTCATGGTTTTAGGGCCGTTTGCTATTTGTGCGCAATTGTATAACATGGGGCAAACCAATATTGTATTTAATGATGCTGCACGCGACAAACGTAAAATAAGTACCGATGTATTTTACCCGGCAATTAGCAATGGAAAAAATACAGCAATGGCAGGTGGGCTTAATCAGCAGTTTCCGTTGGTAGTTTTTGCACATGGTTTTGCTATAAATAATGAAGCATATCTACCCATGATAAATAGTTTGGTAAACCAGGGTTATATAGTTGCCATGCCGCGTACCGAAAGTAGTTTTTCACCCAATCAAATATACTATGCAATGGATCTGGCATTCTTGGTTAATGCCATGCAAGGACAGAGCTTAATGAAAAACAATTTACTTACCGGGCGCATTAATCGCAAATCATGCATTATTGGTCATAATATGGGTGGCGGTTGTGCACTGTTAGCATCAAGCTATAATAAAAACATTACAACCTATATCACTTTAGCACCGGCCGAAACCAATCCATCTGCAGTTAATGCAGCCACAAAAATTTATGTGCCGGTTTTAAACATTACAGCCGGCAACGATTGTGTTACACCGGCTTCCGAAAATGCAAGTCCTATGTATGAAGCATTATCCGGAAATTGTAAAATGCTTATAAACATAAAAGGCGGCAGCCATTGCCAGTTTGCAAACTTTAACAACAACTGTAATGCTGCCGAGCAAGGTTGCAGTGTTGCTGCAATAAGCCGAACCCAACAACAGTCAATAGCCATGCGCTATATATTGCTGTGGTTAGATTTTCGTCTGAAAAATAATTGCACTGCACACTTTACGTTGATGGATGAAACCGCAAATGACAATGCAATAGAAACTCGGCAAGCCTGTAATAATGCGGTAGTTTGTGTATCGCCAGCAAATAAAACTGCTACTGACATTGGCCCAACTACTGCATTACTTAAATGGAAAGCTAACACCTGTGCCGCAACCTATGAATTACGCTATAAAAACAGCAATGTCTTGCAATGGATATCGTTAGGTACAATTGGTGCTGTAACCAGTTATATGCTAACAGGTTTAACACCGGGCATGAGTTACGATTGGTCATTACGTACAATTTGTGATGATGATGCAACAACCATATCAACCTGGGGTAATAAAAAAACATTTACTACTGCAACCCAACAATTAATTGGCTTTAATGCTGAGAATAAACAAGATGTATCCTTCGATATCAATCCCAATCCTTCATTTGGTAAGTTCTCAATGGCTGCATCAATTAATGCACTTAAGCCCATAGTTATTTCTGTGTATAGCAGTATCGGAAAAAAAGTAAGCGAAACCACTATAATGCCCAAAGAAACAGAACTTACCCATTTAGTTGATTTAAGCAACGAATCGTCAGGTATTTATTTTGTGCGCATTAATTACGGTGATATAATTGACACACAGCGCATTGTAAAACGCTAATTTTTTAAAATTAAACTGTAAAGCGCAATACATTTTATTTGCTTTGCAACATGGCAACTATCATTATTAATATTGGTAAGCTGTTAGGTTTACATGCAAATCAACCACTGAAAATACCGGCCGTAAACGATGTGGCATACATTGACAATGCCTGGCTTTTAATTACAGATGGAAAAATAAAACAATGGGGCAGTGGTACCACGTGGCAAGCAGCGGCAATTGCTGCATCACAAATAATTGATGCCGAGGGCGGATGGATTATGCCTGCATTTTGCGATTCGCACACACATATAGTTTTTGATGCCTGGCGCGAAAAAGAATTTGAAGACAGAATTAACGGCTTAACCTATCAGGAAATTTTTGCCCGTGGAGGCGGCATACTTAATTCAGTTGAAAGGCTGCGAAAAGCTGACGAAGTAAAATTATATGACGATGCATATCAGCGTTTGTACAGCATGATGTTGCAAGGCACCGGAGCCATTGAAATAAAAAGTGGATATGGTTTAAGCCTTGAATCGGAATTAAAAATGCTGCGTGTTATCAGAAAACTTAAAAACCAAACTCCGGTAATTATTAAGTCAACTTTTTTAGGCGCTCATGCTGTACCTGTTGAATTTAAAAACGATATGGCTGGTTACATCAAACATATAATTGATGATATGTTACCGGCCATTGCCGATGAAGGCTTGGCCGATTTCTGTGATGTTTTTTGTGAGCAAGATTATTTTACTGCTGACGATACCAAACTTATTTTAGAAACTGCTGCCAAATACGGGATGAAACCCAAAGTACATGCCGAGCAGTTAAGTCATAGCAATGGCATTAGCACCGGTATTAATTGTAATGCCATTAGTGTTGACCATTTAGAGTTTTGTAACGAGGCTGATATAGATGCCCTTAGTGCAGGTAATACCATAGCAACCATACTGCCCGGAGCTCAGTTTTTTCTATCGTTACAAAAACCACCGGCACGCCAACTTATAAATGCAGGTGCTATTGTGGCACTTGCAACTGATTATAATCCGGGAAGTTCGCCAATGGGCAATATGGCGTTAATGATGAGTATGGCTTGTATTATGTACAAATTTACACCGCAGCAAAGTTTTAATGCAGCAACTATTAATGGTGCTTTTGCAATGGATGTTGGTGCAAGTACAGGTAGTATTGTTGAAGGCAAATGCGCCAATCTGATACTAACCAAACCCTTGCCATCTTTAGCTTTTATACCATATGCAGTGGGCCATACATTTATCGAAAGCGTATTTATAAACGGCATTAAACAATAAGCAACTTTAAAAATTTATATAATGAAACAACTAATAGAATGCGTACCAAACTTTTCAGAAGGTGTTAACCTTGAAATTATAAATCAAATTACCGATGCCATTCAAAGTGTGAATGGCGTATCGCTTTTAAATGTTGATCCGGGTAAGGCCACAAATAGAACAGTTGTAACCTTTATTGGCGAACCCGAGGCAGTTATCGAAGGTGCTTTTAGAGGAATTGCCAAAGCAGCACAATTAATTGATATGACCAAACAAAAGGGCGAACATCCACGCATGGGTGCTACCGATGTATGTCCCTTAATACCCGTTGCAAATATCACCATGGAAGAAACCGCAGCCTATAGTGTAAAGTTAGCACAACGTGTAGGCAACGAGTTACAAATTCCGGTATATCTTTATGAAGCATCGCAGCCTGATGCAAAACGAAATAACCTTTCCGTTATACGTGCAGGCGAATATGAGGGCTTTGCAAAAAAAATTACAGAGCCTGATTGGAAACCCGATTTTGGTCCGCAAACATTTAATATAAGAAGTGGCGCTACTGTAATTGGCGCACGCGATTTTTTAATTGCATACAACGTAAACCTAAATACCAAATCGGTAAAGCGCGCCAATTCAATTGCATTTGATATACGCGAAGCCGGACGTGTTAAAACCGAAAACGGTAAAAAAGTTTTAGATGCACATGGCAATGAAATTCGCATACCCGGTTTACTTAAAGGCGTTAAAGCTATTGGCTGGTATATTGACGAATACAAACAAGCACAGGTATCTATAAACATAACACGTTTTCGCGAAACACCTTTGCATGTTGTATTTGATGCCTGCGTTAATGCAGCCCACCAACGTGGGTATCGTGTAACCGGCAGTGAGTTGGTAGGCTTGGTACCATTAAGCGCCATGCTTGATGCCGGACGATATTTTTTAAACAAGCAAAAACTATCATCAGGTGTAAGCGATGATGAGTTAATACACATAGCAGTTAAGTCAATGGGCTTAGATGAGTTGGCGCCATTCAATCCCAAACAACGCATTATAGAGTTTAGCATGGCGCAAAACAAACGCCCACTGGTAAACATGAATCTGGAAGCATTTGCTAACGAAACCGCAAGCGACTCGCCTGCACCGGGTGGTGGCAGCATCTCGGCTTATGTAGCAACACTGGGTGTTTCATTAGGCATTATGGTGGCTAACTTATCTGCATCTAAAACCGGATGGGAATCAACCTGGCAATCGTTTTCTGATTGGGCCGAAAAAGGTCAGTTGCTCAAAAAGCAATTGCTTGATTTAGTTGATGAGGATACAGCAGCCTACAATAAAATTTTAGATGCATTTCAATTACCCAAAGCTACGGATGAAGAAAAGCAAATTAGAAAAGCGGCAGTTCAAGCTGCAACACGTTATGCTATCGAAGTGCCTGCACGTGTAATGGAAGTGAGCTATAGTTGTTTCGACTTGATTGCCGAAATGGTTAAAAAAGGAAACCCAAATTCAGTTACCGATGCTGCCGTGGGTGCACTCTGCATCAGAACAGCCGTAATGGGTGCACATCTTAACGTGCAAATTAATACAGTAGGCTTTGCCGATAAAGATTTTGTGAATGCAGTTATGCATAAATGTCAAGTAATAGCTGACAATACCCAACTCCGCGAATCCGAAATATTAGCAGCCACTCAAAACATTATAAATAAAGCCTGAAAATGAAAAAAATATTTGTTCTAATTTTTGCATTGCATGCAATATGTTATGCCCAAACACCTTGCAGCCAACCCATAGAAGGCACTGAATTTAATAAGCATTTTGATGTTTTAAACCGCATACAAAATGACCAGGACAGATTAGCCACTGCCAAAGATTTGTTCCGTAATAAATGTTTAAGTGCCAAACAATTAAAAATTGTTTGCATGATTTTTAATAATGAACGTCCGCGTTTAAATTTTGCATTATATGCATTTGACCGTGTAGCTGATAAAGACGAATTTTACGAAGTACTGGATGCTTTTAAATTGTACTCATCGGCTTTTAAATTATACGATGTAATGAAAGGTGGCAGCATTCAAAATATTGATGAGCCTTTTGTTACACCACCCTCGGCAATTACGTTTCCGTTGTTTGATGGTTACAATGGCCCTAAGGGTTGCACCATGCCTTTAAGTGATAATGATTTTAATGTATTGACTCTAAATTTTAAGCAACAGCCAAATGAGGCAAATCGCATGCATGAAATTAATGCATTTGTTGAGAAGCATTGCGTAAGTATGGCGCAACTAATGAAACTAAGTTTAATGCTACAGTTAGAAAGCAGCCGTCTTCAGTTTTTGAAAAAGAATTTTGATAAAGTTTACGATATGGGCAGCTACCCATATGCAAGTGCTGTATTTAATACGGGCTTATACAAATCCGACTGGGAAAATTATTGTAGTAATAAATTAGCGCCTCCTGTTCCGGTATTGCCAACACAACCGGTTGCTGTGCCTTGTTCTGTAAGCAACGAAGATTTTCAGGCCGCCAAAAAATCCATTCAAAACGAATCGGGCAATACAGTGCGTTTGGCGCTTACCAAACAAATTATATCTGCAAAAAAGTGCTTTACTTCTTTACAAATTAAAGAGTTGGTTGCTATGATGTTTTATGAAACCGGTCGTATGGAAATAGCCAAATTTGGATTTGATTATGCTATTGATAAATCAAACTATTATCAGGTAGCCGAAGCATTGCAATACGCATCCAGTAAAACAGAATTGATGGAGTTTTTAAAAGGTAAGTAACATACACAGCTGGTTATTTATTCAAATTTATATTTTCAGTTGTGTTTAAATAGCAACCATAAATTGATTTGGTGTTTATAATTAACCTGCGTCAATATAAAAAACGTTGGTTTAGCAGTTAATGTAAAACAAAGTATGGTAAAGTAATTTCAAATACTACCTTGCTAACCGTATGCGCAAGCTAAAAACCCGTTTACATCGAATTGTATTTTCGTTTCCAATACAGTTGTTGCTGGTTGAGTTAAAAAAAAATCAACTGCAATTAATTTATTGGGTGTTAATTTATGCCATTGTAAGTGGTAGCTTATTTACCCGTTATGGGTTACATTATTTATTTGTTGACCCCGAGTATTTAGGTCATGTAAATGCACTCTCATTTTTTATTGTAGGCATTTCATTCGGCACATTTGTAATGGCTTTTAATATTTCAAGCTACTTACTCAATGCACATCGGTTCCCGTTTTTAGCTTCGTTATCAGCTACATTTTTTAAATTCAG
Organism: Bacteroidia bacterium; assembly: GCA_016788165.1. Lineage (GTDB taxonomy): Bacteria > Bacteroidota > Bacteroidia > AKYH767-A > OLB10 > JAEUTH01. The sequence continues at coordinate 61,552 of JAEUTH010000017.1, forward strand.
TCTTAATAATTTTATACTGCCAACATTATTTTTTTTCATTTATCTGTATCGTATTGTCAGCTTTCAGTATTTTGATGAGTTGCGCAGCTTAGGTCAGGTAATGTTTAATGTAATGGGATTTTTTGCCGGCTATACATTATTAGTATGGTTGGTGTTTCGTTTTTTTAAAGTAATAAATACCGATGTGTTTAAAATGTATGAAATCGAAACTGCAGATTCAAACAGTCATACCAAACCACTTACGTATTCATTTAAACAAGGTGTACGTAATTATGAAACAACAGAACATCCGCACAGTTGGCATGTAGAAGTGTATCTGGCATCATTTACAAGATTACGAATTGTACGCGATGTATCGCATTACCCTACAACCATGCTTAAAGCAGTGTTTAAGCAAAACCACCGCAATGCAGCCATTTTTCAAATAACATTATTTTTAATTTTCTGCACATTAGGCTTACTAAGCGATTTTTCTTTGTTTAAAATACCTGCTGCTGCAAGTTTACTTTTATTGTTTGCCATGTTTATTATGTTGGCCGGTGTTGTTAGGTTTTGGCTCAGAGGTTGGGCTACATTGGTAATGTTGCTTTTTTTTATTTTCATAAACTACCTAACGCAGTTTCCTTTTTTTAATACAACCAGTAAAGCCTATGGGCTTAATTATCACATCCGGCCTGCGGACTACAATTTACAAACATTGGCCGTTAATGCCGATAGCGTTGCATGCGTTAAATCATTAGATACTACACATCAGATTTTAAATAACTGGTTAATAAATCAGCAACAGGCCAAACCTAAATTAGTGCTGCTCAATATTAGTGGTGGCGGTGTTAGGTCTATGTTGTTTTCATATAAAGCCTTAGCAGTTATTGATAGCACCTTGCAGGGTAATTTAATGCGCCATACAACTTTAATAGCAGGCTCGTCAGGTGGTATGATTGCCGCTACCTATTTCAGACAACAATATGTAGCAAACAGGTTTAAGCCATTAGCAACAGCACAGTTACAGGAAGGGATTAATGCCGTTAGTAAAGATTTATTAAACGGTATTGCATTTAAACTTACCGTAAGCGATTTGTTTTTTAACTCGCAACGTGTTGTTGATGGCAGCTATCATTATGTAAAAGACAGAGGCACTGCCTGGGAAAAGCAATTAACCGATAACCTGCCATTACTTTCAAATAAAAGGTTGATTGATTTTAAAACGATTGAATATGAGGCAAAGGTTCCTTTGATTGTTTATACCCCAACTGTTATTAATGACGGGCGTGCACTCTTTATCGCCTCACAACCGGTTACTTATTTATTGCAAGCGCCTACAACGACATTAGGTAATGATGCAACCATTGTTAATGGCGTTGAGTATGCAACTTTTTTTGCAGCACAGGATGCAATGAATATAAAAATCAGCAGTGTGTTGCGTTTAAATTCTACATTCCCTTATGTATCGCCTGTAGTTTCATTACCATCTGTACCACCTATCGAGGTAATGGATTCGGGTATTCGCGATAATTTTGGTATTACAACATCGGCTCGTTATATGATGGTATGTAAGCAATGGATAGAAGAAAACACTTCAGGTGTTATTGTATTACAAATACGTGATACTTATAAACAAGCAGCCATACAACAAAGTGGTGCACCTACATACATGCAAAAACTGGCCGCACCTTTTCGAAACTTATCAGGCAACTTTTTATTGATGCAGGATTATAGTAATGATGCATTAATAGCAATGGTTCAGTCGTCAATTAAAGTGCCGGTTTCAACTGTAAATTTCGAGTTGCCTGATAGTGAGCATAAAGTATCGCTAAGCTGGCATTTAACCAAGCGCGAACGCATGTTTACATTAGCTCAAATGTACAATGCTTATAACCAAAATCAGTTACAACAACTAAAGCAGCTATTAAGATGATTTTGTAAAAACGGCTCTAAACATAATGTCGGCACCATAAACATTGCCATTTATAACCGTATGGCTTACATGGGCATTACAAAATTGATTTGCTTCATTAATAACATCTTCGTTTTCGGCAGCAAACATGCTACAAGTAATGTAAATCAGTTTACCACCCGGTTTTAAATGAAGCCATGCGTTTTTAATTAAAGCTATTTGACGGTGCTTAAAACTATTTAGGCTTAAAACATCAAAGTGCCTATAATGTTCCGGTGCACGTTTCCAGGTGCCCGATCCACTGCAAGGTGCATCTACAATAATGCCGTCAAACCTTTGATCCAAAGGCATAACGGCATCGTGCATTTTAATTTCAATTTTTTTTAGCCCTGTTTTCTTGAAACGGTTTCCGGCTTCCTGCAGTACATCCTGTCTTATGTCGCTAACCAATAATTTCGTTTCCGGATTGTTTTGTTTAAAGTACAAACTCTTTCCACCGGCACCGGCACAACAATCCCACCAAAATTCTTCAGGTGTTGTATAAATATCTGCCAAACATAATTGCGATGCATAGTCTTGAATTTCGAAACAACCATCGGCATAAACTTGTAGTTGTGTAAGCTTAGCTGCACTGGCTATACTTAAGGTTTTTGTATCAATCTCAATAAATGCAATATTGTTTTTTGTCAATTCCGTTTTTACCAAATCGGCTTTATTTACTATGCGAACAAAAACCATTGGCTTAGTTAATTGATAATACAAAGCATCGGTTACATTAATTGCTTTACTGAAGTATGTCGAAGTGTTATTGATATTAAATAAACTAAAGGCAGGATATGTGTTTTTAATGGCTTCCAACCTTTGGCTCAATAAATTGTAATGGGGTAAGTTAGGGTGTTTTACATTATCTATGGCATACAGGGCTAACTGTAAATTTTCAACAAAACTTAAGTTTGGCAATGCATTATTCCATCTAAAATAATTGAAGCAATAATTGCCGATAGTGCGCCTGTCGGAAGCGCCCATTTTTTTGTTTTTTTTAAAAAAGTCTTTTAAATAGTTTATAAATGGCTGTACAGGTTTATATGATGATATTAACTGCTCTGTAGCATTAGTATGGGCAAAATACATAAACAATATCCAATATTTATAATGGTACTACCAACTCTAAAGCGCAGGTTGATTTGGTAAACACATCTCTGTTGCCATCTCTGTAAGTACATTCCACTTTTACACCGTTACCAATAACATGTTCCTTAATATACACGGTGCGGCCATCTTCCGATAATTCATATTTTACTTTTCGTTTGCTTTTACTATACTCAATTTTATCAATGCACTGAGCCGGAAAACGCAAGTCGAACTTGTAAATTTTATCGGAAATGGTTTCGGGTAAACTATCGGTTTGGCCAAACAAGGATGCCGAAATAAAAAACATTATTATTGACATTAAAATTTTCATGTGGGCGCGTTTTTATGGTAAATTTATAAAATTGATTAATTCGAACCACTTTTTATACATACACACTTAATTAAAAAATATTTATGCAAACATTAGCTTCTACTATCAATAAGGTAAAACAATTTCATGAGGTTTTTGGCCTGCCAAGCAATGAAACGCCTACAGCCCATGTTGACGAAAAAATATACACGTTGCGGTACAACTTAATGAAAGAAGAAAATGAAGAGTATTTGGAAGCCGCACAACAAGGTGATTTAACGCAAATTGCCGATGCCCTTGGCGATAAGTTATATATATTGTGTGGAACCATTATTGCCCATGGTTTGCAGCATAAAATTGCCGAAGTGTTTAACGAAATACATCGAAGTAATATGAGTAAATTAGATGCAAACGGAAAACCTGTTTACCGCAGCGATGGCAAAATATTAAAGGGTGAAAATTATTTTTTGCCGGATATTGATTCGGTTTTAAATGCGAATTCATATTAGTTTTTTAAGCTTTTAAGTAGTTGCTTTTGGTAATGAAGAATACGAAATGCCTTGCTTCTTTTTTTGTTGTACTTCATTTGGCTCTGCTTTGTAGCATAGCGGTTTTTTGTCAGTCGGAAAATATTCGCAAAAACCAATCGGATGCGGTTTCATTATGTGAACTAAGCAGATTAAGCACCAGTCGGGATTCAAGCATTTTATATGCAAAAATGGCATTACAACAGGCCAACCATTTGCAAAGCGATTCAATAAGGCTGTATGCGTTACGAACTTGTGTACAAGCTTATTTAAATAAACCGTATGCCGAAGATTCGGCATTGGTTTATATACCTGAAATTGAAAATCTGCTTACGCGAAATAAGTTTTATACGCTGCATATTTCATGTTGTCAAACAGTTGCAAGCTATTATACTTTTTTGCACAGGTATGATGATGCAATACGGTTTGTACAACTTGGATTGGATATTGCAAAAAGCAATGGTACCATAACACAACAAAGCCAAATGCGTATTGCCGAAGGGGAGATATATCGAAAATCGAATGCATTTGATTTTGCCAAACTTGCATTTACCGAAGCAGGACGTTTAGCGGTTATTGATAATAATTCTCAAAATCAGATTTCGGCAAACCGTGGCTTGGGTATATGCTATGATATGACTAAAGATTACCAAAATGCAGAAAAATATTTCGGCCTTGCATTACAAGCAGCTTTGCTGGATAGTAATGAAAAAATGCACCATGGCTCATTGGGTAATTATGCAGTAGCAAAAATGCACCTCGATAAATATGACGAAGCCATTGTTTATTTTAAATGGGCGGTTCGCTTAGCTGAAAAATATTTTAAGCCAAAATTAATTACAGAGTATAAAAACTTAGCTGATGTTTATTTAAAAAAGAAGGCATGCGATAGCTCTTTATATTATGGCAATTTATCATTACAAATTGCAATTGAAAGAAATGAAAAGCTAATGCAAACCATTGTGTATGAACTGTTAGATGAGGCCAGCAGTTGTTTGGGTAATTATCAGGATGCATATAAGTATGCTAAATTGGGAAGCATGGTTTCCGACACACTTAAGGCCAAGGAAAAGGATAATGCCATTGCTAAAGCTATTGCTACGTATAAATATAAAGAACAAGTTGCCGAAATTAATTTGTTGAATGCAGATAAAAATTTGCAACAATTAAAATTAAAGCAACAACAAAATGAATTGGAATTAGCCAATCTGTATAACTTAAAATCGGCTGATGCTATTAAAATTTTAAATCAAGACAAAGCAATAAGCGATTTAAAATTGCATGAAAACGAAATTAATATGCATGCACAGACATTAAAAATTACGAATACAAGCATTGCATTAAAACTAGCACAAAACGAACAAGATTTACAACGTGCAACCCTAAAGGCTGAAAAACAATTACGATTTATAATGTTAGGTATTGCTGTAATATTGCTGTTGGCAGCAATTATGTTTTTTAACCGATACCGCTTCAAACAAAAATTAGCCCAGCAACATGCATTAATTAATCAGCGTAAACACATCAGTGCCGATTTGCATGACGATATAGGTGCCACACTTAGCAGCATAAACATATACAGTGAAGCCATAAAAAATAAACTTAAACAAAATGAAACCAATAAGGTAATGGATTTGGTTGATAAAATTGGCGATAATGCACGCGACACCATTACAAGCTTAAGTGATATGGTGTGGAGTATTAATCCGAGCAACGATGCAGCCAATATGTTGTTTGAAAGGATGCAAAATTTTGCCATCCCACTTTTGGCTTCAAAAAATATTGATATGGAGTTTGAATACAATCAATCATTACAACAACAGTTGTTTTCGATGGAAGTGAAGCAAAATGTATTTTTAATTTTCAAAGAAATTGTAAACAACATTGCCAAATATTCTAAAGCAAGTCAGGTGTTGGTGCGTATTGAATCTGCTAACCCATTCATGGTACTAAAAATTATCGAAAACGGAGTAGGTTTTGATACATCAAAGACGTATGCAGGCAATGGGTTAAGAAATATGAAGCTTCGCGCTAACGAAATTAACTGCAACTTAAGTTGTCAAAGTACTGCTGGATTTACACAATATATCTTAGATATACCTTTGGCTGATTAAAGCATAAAAATCACCGAATTAGGGGATAGGGTATCATACACATGCCACTATTTTTGTGCTTTAAATTATGGTACTATGGAAATCAGGATACTTTTGTTTAACAGCAACCTAAAATATTTAGATGCATTAAGTGCATTAATTACATCTGTTCAATGTTTCAAATTGGTAGGTGCATTTTTAAAAATTGATGATGCCTTAAATCGCACGGTAAATTTGCAACCCAATGTGATATTAATAGATAATGGTTATGCACCCCAGGTATATATTAACACCATTAATCTATTGCAGCAAAATTTGCCCGATTTAAAAATTTTGCCGGTTATAAATACACATAGAGGTTTTGATAGGCATATTAATCAAAATATAAAAGAAGGTGTTTGTGTTTTAACTGGTATGCCACCTGCCAAAATAGTAACTACCATAGTTAAGCTGGTGCTATCGAGTAAAAATGGTAAACTTAAAACTATTGAACTAACAAATAGCCAACAACATTTATTAGCGCCAACGCTTTTAAACAAAAAAGAATATGTGCCAACCAACAAAATAAAAAAATGGGTTATGGCATTAATTTTTAAGTGCAAATGTGCAAATGATTGGGTAGCTAATTAAATTGTGATTTATACAGTTTTAATTTTAGAAATACTTGTATTGAAATTTGGTTTTTTACCTAAGTTGAACTTGAATGATTAAAATCAATTGTAAAAAGTAGCTACTCAAAAAAAAAGCAGCCTTACCGGCTGCCTCTAATTAATGTTGATGTGGAATGGTTCGATCAATTTCGCCAATAAAGGGAATATCATCTTGCAATTCAGACTTTACGGTAGTTTGTAAATAAGCTTCTAATTGCACAAACTTAGCTGCGTTTAAGGCACCGGTTATTTTTTTGCATTTGCCATAATATTTATCTAACAATTTCTCATAAGCGATATTGTTTTTAATTACTGCCTTGGCTAATACATCTGTAGTAGCATCATCTAAGGTTACATATTCTTTAGCGTATTGATTAATCAGTTTAAAACGTTCCTGGCCTAACACTTTACGTTCGGCCTCATAAGCATCATACATTGTCCAAAATGCAGCCTGTTGCTCAGTGGGCAAGGTCATATATTTTGAAACCAAGTCTTTTTTCGATTTGCCATAAAGACTTTGAATAATGTCAACATCATCTTTACTGAGTTGCGCTATGCTAACATGCGATACGGCCAACATTAATACAAAAAGTAGTTTTTTCATAATAGATTTTAATTTATGTGATTTTAAAATTTAGGTTGCAATAGTAAAATTATCGCCTGATATGTTGAATACGATTTAACCGTTAAATTTGAATTTACTAAAAAGGCAAAGCATGTTAACCTGAATACATTTTACCCTTAAAAGGCATAAAAAAACGGAAGCATAAAAATTAATACACTTCCGTTTTAAAATACAGTTTAAATAATTTTAGTGGTTAACAATAAACTTGGCTTTATGAGTTTGGCCAGCGCTTTGCGCATCTATAAAGTATATACCGGGCGATAAATCAGCAGTAGAAATTTGATTTTCAATTCCATTTTCGAAATTGAAGGTTTTCATCAACTGCATGGTGCTGTTGTAAATTTTCAATATGGTTTGTGAATCACTGTTTGTTTTGATTGTGATGAAGTCATTTGCAGGATTTGGGAATATGTTTAATTCCGTTGATTGGTTTTCATTTTCAATATCAACCTGATTTTCCAATCTTGGTGTCGCCACACAAGGGTCAGTATAAATAAACACATCACTACCATTGTAAGCCTTAAAGCCGGGATTAAGTATAATTTCATTATCTGCGATATAATTAACTCTCGAACCGCTATTGCATACCTCGGAGCTGTAAATATTGTTTCCGGCAATACAACCCTGATGATTATTTACCGTTCCGGTTAAGGTATAGTCGGGTACACAACCTACTGTAAAATACTGCCGCATGGTTTGTTTAATAGTTTGATAGCCTGTGTAGCTATCGTACCATATACAGTCAACAGTGTATGTCCCCGGTATGATCATTACACCTGTTAATGGCACATCAAACTTGACGAATGCAGTTCTGTCCATAAGATAATAAAATTGAAAATCCTCTCCCATTGTTGAAGTTATAGGAACACCGACCGGATTATAGATATTTAAAAGTAATGAATCATCTGCATTGGCAAGTTTGACTATTACGTCAACTAAGTCTCCATAATTAAAATGGCGCTTAAACCTGTCAGGGTAACTGCCGCAGCTATCAGTGATAAAGTTATTATCTAAATCAACAGCTAACATGCGTGATTTCCAAACCTTGTCATCCATATATGAGGGATTTTTCCATAAAGAAATTCGTTGATGATAAAAGCAAATAGAATCACTCATATCAAATGGGTCGATAAATATATTACTGCTATTTTTCACTTCGAATGCAAAACCTCCATACTGCGCATTATTGTAACCGTTTAATGCGGATTGATTGCCGGGATAACCCAAGAATTCGCCTTCATCTACAAAATCACCAATTGATTTATTCGTCAAACTGTTTTTTCTCAAGAATGAATACTTGGTAGTCATTCCGTTCGTATGTTGAATTTGAATGTAATTACCTGTTGGACTACTGCCATTACAAGTTAAATCATCGTATGAATTATACTTGTCAATTATTTGTCCAGCGGCTGCAGCTACCACCCGTGCTATTGGCGTGCTTACATATTGCCTTCCGGCAGGCACCAATTCAAAATGAGTTGCTGTTATTCCTAAGTCAGATTTATAAGGTGTGCAGTGGTAGTCAAGTACATAACCCAAATTATTAATGTGATAGGGCACGCGGTTTATTACAAATAACTCACTGAAATGATTGCCTGAGGTTTCTTCTAAAGGGCAACGGAAAATACCTTGTGCTTTTACATTATGAACACTTGTTGTTGCGGATATAAGCAAAACAAGCAACGATTTGAAAATATTCTTGGACTGTAGTTTCATTTTATATTTGTTTTATCTGTTAACCACAAGTTTCGTTTTATAGGATTGATTTCCTGATTGTGCATCAATAAAGTAAATGCCCGTAGATAAATCAGCCGTAGAGATTTGATTTTCCAGCCCATTTTCAAATGGGATTGTTTTCAGTAACTGCATGGTGCTGTTGTAGATTTTCAAAATGGTTTGTGCATCGCTTGTTAATTTTACAGTGATGAATTCGTTGGCGGGGTTGGGGAAAATGCTTAAATCAGCTGCGGTTATATGGACTTCGTTATCTGGCATTAATCTAAGGGGCAAGCAGGTATTCACCATATCGCTGATTCGGAGTAATACAGCGCTTCCTTCATTGGCAATAAATCCTGTTGTATTAAATACAGTTGGACTTAACACGATTTCATTCCCGGCCTCCAAGTGTGCAAAACCACTGTTGCTTATTTCAACCGGGCCGAGCGCGGAATTAATAGCAATTGAATTAATAGCAAGCACTTTCGCATAGCTAATTGGAAACCCCGGACTTGGAAAGGTAATTGAATTGGGGAAAGACTCATCGAGGCAACTAATGGTATTGAGATGCGAATTAATTTCAGTTATTGAAGTTGCGGCCCATCCTACTGAACCAGATTGGATATTAGGACACATAATACTTGATGGATTACAGGTAATATCGTGGCCAGCTCCAAAATTATGCCCTAACTCATGAGTTGATAGATTGATGGTACTCATCGTAACGGGAGAGAAGTTAGTGACGGTACTGTAATACCAGTTGGCGTCACAAACAACGCCAATCCACGCAAATCCAACAGTTGTATTGCTTATTGAGCGGCCGGTAAACATGTGAGTAACATCCCTGTTAATTGATGTTCTATTTGCATTCCACCAATTTGTAAACTGTGGTAATATTCCTTGTAAGGTATCACCACTGTAAGGGTCCGCTGCTGTTGTCCATATTTGCTGATAACGCAACACGAATTTAACCTTAAATGTTCCTGTATAAAGGCCTTCTACCTGGTTCAAAATAGTTCTGATTCTATTTAGCGCAGTGTTTACATTGGAACTAAAATCCTGGTAATATTCAAAGTCAGCTTCGGTAGCAATTTCTAAAAATTTACACGGCCCTGTTGAGGACTCATTTTCAGGAGTTGGTTCATGTTCGAACAAATTATTTATTTCAGAATTTGCCTCGCTTACACCGCAGATGTGGTTGGGGTCAGATCTTACATCCACCGGTTCATAAACTACCACAAACTTCGAATTTGCACCGGGAATAAACCGATTCAGCAAATCGAAAAAAACACGTTTGCCATTCCTGCTGATGTATCCTTCAAACGTAGAATGGTCAATGGAAAGTCTTGTGACATTGGTTTCATCATTATCTACAAGGCCTTTATAAGTATTGGCTACGTGTTGTTGAATTTCAACCTCCCCATTTTCAGTCATCATTACAGCTTTAAAATCTTTGCCGCGTAAATCATTTAACTCCAGGGTGAGTGAATACTTATCCGCCCCCATTAATAGTTCAAAACTGATGTCGGAGGATTTCTGTGAGACAAAGTTTGCAATTTCTGAAGCAGGGATCTCATAGACTCTATATTTGTGAAAATAGTTGCTAAGCGCTGCATGAAATTGTCCAGTACGGGCCTCAACAAATTTGAATTCTTTTGCATGGCATACAGTAGCCAACAGAACCAAACAAGCTAAAAGCTTATTTTTAATTTTAAAAGATTTCATTTTTATGTTGGTTTTTGAGGTGGTAAAAACTTACTTTTTGGTTTTCAATGCATCAACCTGCTTCTGTAAATCAATTACGTATAAGGTCAATTCCTCAATTTTCTTAATCATCTGTGCAGATGTTTTGCCTACTTCCAAACCTTCACTTTCGATGATGGAACCTTTGGTTACATCAGGCAAATGCTTGTTTGTTTTAATAAACGCTTCTACTTCGCTAAGGGGTTTTAAGTTGTAATCGTCAGCAAATACATAATCGCACCAACCTGTTGCTACACGCACTTCTTTAGCACGCATGGTTCCGCAAACGTCCAGCTTATACGCAGGTGTTGAAGTGCCGATTCCGACATTATTGGTTAAGTCAGCTATTATGACATTTGAAGTTGCTTTTCCTCCGCGTATATAGGTGTCCTCGTTAACTCCAAAAGCAAAATGCGAGAAAAAGTCAGTGCCTTCAAAACTTGCCACATCATCAGTGCCGCTTAATTTTGAAACGGTAAATGTGCTATTCACACCAGCCGAATTAATGCGAACTTTTCCATCAGCTTCAATGTCTAACCTGTCGGTTAATGTTAATGCACCGTCATTAGCTCCAGCGCTTGCTCCGGTACGGAAATAAATCCTTCCTGATACGGGATCGGTTCCAATTAATGCACCATAGCCGGCTTTCATAGCTTTAACGCCACCATTGTAATAAGAATTAAAATAAATTTCGGGCCAATCGGCAGCAATTGAAATACCTGCGCTTGATGCGCTCTTCTTAAACATGGCTACACTTTGACCTACCGAACCTTGAACCATCAGCTTGGCCTTTGATGGGTCATTAGTACCAATCCCTACATTGCCGGCCTGAAATAAGCCTGAAGCAGTACTTAAAATCAGGTTACCGGGTGTACCACCATTAGGTGCATAAGGCAAAATGTTCAGATCGTTTCCATTCAATTTGATAATTGAAGAATTAACGGTCCCCATAGTTAAATAGCCGGAATTAATGGTTACAAAGTTGGAGTTACCGCCTATGGTAAGCGCATCACTATTTACAATTTCATTTTTGATTACAAAATCAGGTGTTCCGTTGCCATTTACAGTAAGTCCTGTTTTCCATTGAGGTGTTCCGGTTTGTGTGTAGCGGGTTACTGCTTCATAGCCGTTGGCAGAGCGATCAAGTGTAAGTTGCGCACCATTACCGGTTGATCTTACCAGCGCCTCGTTTAAACCGGAACGTTGCACGTGCAAAGAAGATGCAGGTGCATTGGTTCCTATACCGAAGTTGTTTGTTAGAGCATCAACAGCCATTGCCGGGCTACCCAAAGCAATATTTCTTATCACAAAATTATCCGTGCCCACTGTACCGGTTTGCCAAGTAGGTGTACCATTGGTGCGGTAGCTTACCGATGAAGTTGCCGTACTGTTTGCGCGGTCTAAAATTAAATTGGCCGTACCTGTAGTTGATTTAAAGTTCATACTGGCATTGCCTGCACGTTGTACATCAATAACAAAAGCCGGATTGGCTGTGCCTATACCTACATTGTCGCCAATGTTTTGTAATATGGTTTTATTAGCACCACCGCTAATAAATTGCGCCAGACTACTAAAACAGTTGAACATTAAAAAAAAGCCAATGAGGCATCTTGAATTTTTAAAATTTTTCATGGTTTTACTTTTTTGGTTAATGATTAATTTGAAATTTGTTCAAAAATAAACTGCAGCCATGCGATAAAAAACCACATAAAAGGGGGGGGGGGAGATAGTTTAGGTTCCAGGTTTAAAGTTTCAGGTTTGCCTGCGTTTAGCGAAACTCACTATTCTCCAATGTATTTTTTTCCTGCTGGAGAAAAATGTGAACAAGCGCTACCCAGACGAATATGTAACCGATGATGAAGCTATCCAGCTTAATATACCTGAAATAAAAAACGGCAATGCACACACACATGACTAATTGCCAAATCAAAAGCAGCGTTTGAACCAGAGAGTATTTTTTAAGCTTAAGGAGTTGTGCGATAGTTGATATTGCCAAAACCATCAGAGAAGAAAAGATTATGATATTGCCTCCCCGCCAATACATGTGCTTAAATAAGCAGCCCAATAAAATAAGTGGAATAAACCAAATCCAGTTACTGCTCCTGAAATCTGCGTAGTGCAAATAGACATAATGACCTAATGAAGCAATAGAAATTACAGCACCGGATACTCTGAATATTTCATTCAGTAAATCGAAACGCATTATTTGTAAGATTAGGCCAATCAGTATGGCTATTCCGCCTGTTACAATGTAAATCCAATGTTTGCTTTTTACCAGTTTCTTTGTAAAAATGGACGCTCCGATGCCTGATGTGGCAGCAATAAACAATGAAGCAATCATCAATGTGTCTGAAACATTGCTTTGGGGCAAGACCATTGATATTATAAAACCACAAAGGGATGTTGTAAATGCAACAATGATGATTATTAATGTGGTACTTAATTTCATAGTGCTTAAAATCTTGTCATGCTTTCGTTTCGTGTTAGCAATATCTTGGCATTGTCAATTCAATGCTCGTTCCTTTTTCAATTGATGAATTTATTTTAATCGAGCCATTAATCTCTTCAGCACGATGTTTCATATTTCGCAATCCACCTCTGTGTTGTATTTCATCATCATTGAAGCCTTTACCATTATCTTCAATTTTAAGATGAATATTTTTCTCATCAAAAGTCAATGAGAGATTTGCTTTGCTGCAACCGGAATATTTTGAAAGATTATTTACTGCTTCTTTAAAAATCAAATACATGTTATTCTTTACTTCCATATTAAGAGTACACTCCATTTTCTCCTTTGGGAAGTTGAAAGTGTAATCAATGTTTTTTGCTTCAAGTATGGTGGTTGCATATTCTCTCATGCGACTCATCACTTCTTCAATGGTATCGTTACCGGGATTAATGTTCCAGATAATATCGCGCATGTTATCCAACAGGCGCTGGCTGCGCTCATTAATTTTTTCTAATGAAGCTTTTGTTTTTTCGTCATGAGTTTGTTGCAGGTTGCTTTGCGCAGTGCGGCTTAAAATATTAATGCTGCTTAATGTACTGCCAATATCATCATGCAAATCGCGGCTTAACCTGCTGCGCATACGTTCCATTTCTACAGTGCGTTTTAATTTGTTGCGGTTAATCAACACAACAATTAACAGCAGCAATAAAATGGAGCCTGCTATAAATGAGTTACGTACAACTTTTTGTTTTTGAAGCTGCTGTTGTGCAAGCGCCTCTCTTTTTTCCTGCTGAATTTTTTCGGAAGCAATTTTATTTTCAAATTCAATGCTTAAAGATTTTTTCTGATTTTCTGTATTAAAAAGAGAATCGTGTAAAGCTATGTACTTTTGATAGTATCGTAAAGCCTGCAACCGCATTTGTTCCCTATCCAGCTTGTTTATTCCATTGCTGTCTGGCAAGTTGATATCAGATTCGCTGTAAAGATTGCTTAAAGCCTCGTATGAATTTCTCTGGCATTCAGTGGCCTTAACCTCTATGGAAAGGTTTAAAGCCTTTTTCAAATAGTTGAAGCTGCTCTGATAATTCTTCTTAATGAAGTGCAATTTGCCAATATCAAGTATCGTTTCAGAATAGGTCCACCTATTGCCGATGGAATCAAAAATAGCAGCCGATTTCTCAAGATAAATGAGCGCTGAATCGTATTTTTCCATTAGCAGGTAAGCACCGCCAATATTGCTAAGCCATACACCTGAACCATTTGTATTTCCGATTTTCTCAGTAAGCGTATATGCTTTATAATAATTTTGCAATGCTTTGGCATATTCCTTTATGCTTTGATATTCGGTTCCGATAATGCCCTGGTTTCTTGCAATGCTCCATTCATCACCGATTTCCTGTGCAATTTTCAATGCTTTCGTATTGTAATCAATACCTTTATGCGCATCGCCTTGCGAAAAATAGTTTTGACCAATGTTGCTGTATGCATATAAGATGATGAGTTGATTGTTTTCTTCCTCGCCCATCTTTAATGCCTTAAAATTACAAGCTAATGCAGCGGTGTAATTACCCATGACGTAATGACACCATCCTAATGCAATATTTGAATTTCCAATTCCTTTATTCCATCCGATTTGGGTTGCAATGTTTAAAGCAGAGTTTGCAATAGCATAAGAAGAATCAATATTATTAACGCTATATTCACGCGAAAGAAGAATCAGATAATTTACCCGTGTTGTATCGTTAATCTTCTGTGCGAGCAATGTTTTTAGCGTATCAATTTTATAATGCGGACCAAGAGATGAGAGTTGTGCGAAACAACTGGTAACTGAAATGAAACTTAGCAGGACAATTGAAATACAGGTTGACGTTTTCATCTATAAAATTTAAACCATTCTATTTTGTATTGCTTTGGCTTCGCTTTTTGAATTTGTTTGAAGTTAATGAACATTCAGCATCTATTTCATTTCAACTTCCTGACCCATTCCTCGGCTTGTTCTACAGCAAATTTATCAACGTTGTTATTTCTTGATGTAACAATTAATCCATTGTTCAGCAGACCTGCATTTTTATACCGGTCAATGCTTATGATATTTCCCAGGTCAATTGATAACTCATGGTTCTGCACGTTCAATTTATGAGATATAAACACCAGTCTTTTGTTAGTCAGATAAAGTCTGCCACCAACTCCTTCCATTCCTTTAAAATGATTTGCCGGTGTCTGAAATAAAATGTTTTCATCCGGCCTTGTTTCTATCCTGGTAGTTCTGTCCACAAATTTTGAAGAACTGAAATACCCGATGATAAGTCCAAAAAGAAAACCCGAAACAATTCCCAACACCAGTCCGATAACCAATGATTTTATAATTGAATTCGCGTTAATGTTATCATTGAGCAAGAGGTTTTGAATCACAAAAAATACTGCCATGGTTGGGCCAAAATAAAGTCCGGCTTTCCAATTGAATTTTTTCATCTGTTTAAATGTTATAGTTCATAGAATGTTAAGTAATGTGTTTAAAGTACTGATGCGTCAGGCTATTTTATTCTGTATTGCTTTAGCAACAGCTTCGCTTTTTGAATTTACATGCAGCTTGGTGTAAATGTTTTTGATATGAAAGCGCAGTGTTTCAATACTTATTTCCAATTCGGAAGCAGCCAGCTTGTAACTGTAACCGCGCACCAGGCAGGATAGCACCTCGTGCTCACGTGCAGTTAAGGCTTGTATTTCGGATGATTTACTAAATGGCTGTGAAAACAACTTAAGCACCTGCTTTGCCACAGTAGGCGTCATAGGCGCTCCTCCTGAATGCGCTTCCCGTATGGCTTCCACTATTTTTTCCGGTGAGGTACTCTTTAAAAGATAACCTGATGCACCATTACACACAGCTTGAAACACGCGGTCGTTATCATCAAAAACCGTGAGTATTAATATAATTACATCATCGCCTGTGGCTCTGATACTGCGTAAACCGTCCAAGCCGTTTTTGCCCGGCATGTCAATGTCCATTAAAACCACTTGGGGTTTATGCTGTTGTACATTTTTAACTGCATTAAGGCAATTTGAATACGTTCCACAAAACTCCATTCCATCTGAATTAGCTATTAATTCTTTAATACTGTCGGCAAAATCTAAGTTGTCTTCAAATAATAATACGCGTATCATGGTTGATAATAAGTTACTTTTTACAAAGGTGGTAAAAGCAATTGGTGATTATACTCCCATAAATATGTAGGTGAAATAGTTACTGCACTTTTATTCCCAAAGCACATCTATATTTTTTTGGGCTTGCAGCTTTAAGTTACTTATAAAGGCATTAAAATTATGATGTTGAATTTCTTCACTAATAGTGCCTTGTTTTATAACAAACAGTGTGTCACAAATAGGTGTCAGCGTATCAATTATATGTGACGATATAAGTATTGTATGCCCCTTTGCTTTTAATTTTTCAATTACAGCCATAATTAATTGACAACCCTGATGATCAACTCCATTGTAGGGTTCATCAAAAATAAAGGTTTCATTTTGTTGTATTAAAACACCAGTTAATGCCAGTTTTTTTTTCATGCCTGTACTATAATTTGCAGCGTATTGATTTAACGGCAAATTGAAAATGTTTGACTTACTAAAGTCTGGTGGATTTATATTTCGGGCTTTGCATAATAAGGTCAGATACTCATATCCGGTTAGGTATGGCATAAAAAAAGGTTCGGTTAACAGTAAACCGGTTTTATAATTGCTACTTTGTTTTTGTGAGATTTCACCCTGATAGGTTTCGATACCGGCTATGCATTTAAATAGTGTGGTTTTGCCACTTCCATTATCGCCAATTAAACCTATTACTTGCTTATCGCTTTTTAAGTTTAAATTGTTTAGCACTATTTGGTTGCCATATTTTTTTATTAAATTTTTAATCTCTAACATGGTAACAACAGTTTAAGTTTTTTGCGCGCTATTAAAAAGTAATAGGGAATAGCAAATAGCAGTAAAGGAGGCTGATAAACACAAAGCGACAAAATAATTATAGCCGGCAACTGCACGTTTTGCGGGTAGCTTGCATAACGAGCCACAATAAACGTGGTTAGAAATATCTGACTGGCCACCACAAAAAATAATGTTTGCCAAAATGATGTAGTGAAGTATAAAAGCATTACAATAACCGGTAGTGCAAGTACTACAGCAAGTATATTGGCAGTACACAACTTTTTAAAAATAAATGAGTTTGGACTTTCATTATAAATCCAAACATAGAATGGGTTTTCGGCATCTTGATAAAAGCTCATACATAAAATGTAATGTGCCATTAATGCAAATAATCCCAAATTATAATTGTTATAAGCAATACTTATGGCAGTTAGCAAATACAAAATAAATATTGTTGCAACGTTTTTTCTAAATCCAATTATAAATTCAAACGGATAATTGTAAAATGGAGTTGGCGTAGCAATTGAACTTTTACCGGTAACTGCAACTGCAAAAACAATTACTATAATGGGCAGCAATAAAACAAGCAAGCATTTTAATATAAATAGTAAGAGCAGAAGCGGCAAGCATATTATAACATTTTCGAAGAGCCTCACTGATATGAAATTGCCCGAGCCAAAAATTAATTTTATAAAAGCAATTCGTTTTATATCGGCAGCCATCCAAAGTATATAGCAGGTGGTTGTAAAAAATATATAAGGCGCATAGTTGGTTTTAATACTTACTGCAATTGCTGCACCTGCAACAACAAGTACAATTAATAAAAATCCTAAAAGCGGATGCAAACCAAAATGCCTGATTGCCCGCCAGGCAATTTTAAAATGCAAATGCAGATAATATTTAAAGCCGTTGGCTAATTTATGAGTGTACAAACTGTTTGCTATTTAGTGCATAGGTCTTTTTTTAATCATGCCACCTTTTGTATCGCTAATGGTATGTTGTACCACAAATGCACGTTGATCAATTTTTTCTATTTCCAAAATAATTTTAGTTACCTCTAAACGGGTAACAACACAAAATAAAATTTTACCACCATCTTCAAACTCACCTCTTGAGCCAAAACCTTTGTCGGCTTTAAAGCTGGTAACGCCTCGTCCTAAATTATAGGTTATCATGTGACGTATCTCATCCGATTTGTCTGAAACAATCATTACACCAATATAGCCTTCGATACCATTTATTATAAAGTCAACTGTTTTTGATGCCGATAAATAAGTGAGCATACTATACATGGCTGTTTCTACATTTATCAAGGCCATTGCTGCTATAAATAGAAAAACATTAAACAATGCAATAAAGTCGCCAATGCTTAAACTGCTTTTTCGGCTTACAGTAATTGCCAGTACTTCAGTTCCATCAATTACAGCACCACCGCGCATAGCAAATCCAATACCTGCACCTAAAAAAAATCCACCAAAAACCGATATAAGTAACTTGTCGTTGGTTACACTGGGTATTTGAATAAAATGTACCAACACCGCTAAAGTGAATATGGCTAATGCGCTTTTTACCGCAAACGGAATTGAAATTTGCTTCGCACCAATTAGTATAAATGGCAGGTTAACTATTACGATTAATAAACTTAAATCAAAACGCGTAATTATCTCTAACAACAGTGACACACCCATAGCACCACCATCTAAAAATTTATTGGGTAATAAAAAACCTTTTAAACCAATGCTTGCCATGGTAACGCCTATTGCCAAGAAAAAAATGTCTTTAAGGTTTTGGCGGAATATCAGCTTTTGGGTACTGATAACATTATTTAAAGCATGTTTTATTTGTTTAGACATAATACAATTTCAAAATTTATAAAGTAGGACTTACCTGTGTTGCGCAAAATGATAATTATAAATTAATAATGTTTGTATCTGTTCCACAAAAAATGAGATAACTTTTAAAGTGTTTTTGTGCAAAGCATAAGACCCAATATAAAGTCTATACCTGATGGAAATATCCTATTTGGACTATTAATGTATTCGCTTAAGTTTTTATGGCTGATTTATTAATTCTTGAAAAATATCTTGTTTAGAATAATTCTAAATAGTTAATTCGCGGCCGAAATTTAAAATTTATTATTGCGTGCGTTATATTTTAGGATTGTTGCTGATTATAGGTTTAGCACAAAAGTCAGGTGCACAAACCGATACTACAAAGACGGATGCAGTGCAACAAGTTTGGCAAAAATTTAAGGTGAGCGGTTATGGCGTAACCAATTATTACAATTACGATTGGGAAACCATACCTGATAAAAGAAACGAGGTTGATGTAGAGCGTTTTAATTTTTACATCTACTATCATTTTAGCGAGCTTATCGAATTTAAATCTGAAATTGAATTCGAACATGGCGGTACCGGTGTTACCATGTCGTTTGATCCGTTAGAAGAGTTTGGTGAGTTTGAAAGTGAAATTGAGAAGGGTGGGGAAGTGGTTTTAGAGCAGATGAATTTGTTGTTTAAGCTACACCCTCATTTTAAAATTCGAGTTGGTAAGATGCGGTTTTATATGGGCAATGCAGCCAAGTTAGATAAGCCCAAAAATTATTTTACGGCCTACCGCCCCGAAGTTGAAAACAGCATACTTCCATTAGGTTGGTATGAAACCGGTGTTGAGTTTAGTGGCGATTTTAAGTTAACCGAAAGTACATTACCTGCTATTTCGTATAAAGCGTATGTAGTTACCGGGTTGGATAACAGTGCTTTTTCATCAGCACAATGGGTGAGACGTGGTTATCAAACCCGATTCGAAACCATTAATGCTAATGATTTGGCTGCAGCATTACGTTTGGATTATGTATTTACCAATAAATCAGAATTGGGATTTTGTTTATATGCAGGCAACACAACCGGCAACAGACCTAAAAACGATTTTACACTACCGGCCTGGTTAACTTTTGGTGATATTCACTTTACTTATAACGTGCAGCCTATACGCATAAGTGCTTATGGCATGCTGGGGCATTTGCAAAACTCGGAAGCATTGAGTTTGGCCAATCAAAATTTGTCAAACAATTTAAATGTAAAACGTACTCCGGTGGGTAAAGCTGCAATGGGCGTTTCATTAGAAGCCGGTTATAATCTGCTTCATAATTTTAATAAAACAACCCATCAACAACTGTTTGTTTTCGGTCGCTATGATAATTATGACAGTATGTATAAAACCGAAGGTAATATCAGTAACAACCCGCGTTACCAACGCGAAGTGATAACAGCCGGAATTAATTATATGCCTTTACCCAATATCGTTTTTAAGGGCCACTATGCCATGCGTAAATTAGGTAGTGGCGAATACGAACGTACTACTGCTATAGGATTTGGATTTGATTTTTAAAACAACTTACTATTTATATAATACAATATACATTTATGAAAAAACATTATCTGATAATTGCTTTGGCCTTTGCCACAACATTTACTGCATGTAAGAAAGACGAAAGCGATGCGAATAAAAATAACTATACCGATGTACTAAATAAAGTAAGTGATGATGTAATACTGGCAACCTACAGTGATTTATCATTAAAAGCAGCCTTGCTTAAACAAGCAACAACCACACTTGAAACGGCACCAACAACAGCCAATTTAGATGCCGCAAAAACTGCATGGGTAAATGCACGTAAGCCCTGGGAGCAAAGCGAAGGGTTTTTATTCGGGCCGGTAGATCAAGCCGGTATTGATCCGGCTTTGGATTCATGGCCTGTAAATATTGTTGATTTAGAAAATGTACTTAACAGTGGTAATGCTATAACACCTGCGTTTTTGCAAGCACAAGACGGAACATTGAAGGGTTTTCACACCATTGAATTTTTATTGTGGGGCAGTAGCAGCAATAAGCAAGTTACTGATTTTACAGCGCGCGAGTTTGAATATCTGGCAGCCGCAGCAACTGTATTAGCCAGCGATGCAAAAACGCTTTATGATATGTGGCAACCGGCATCGGGTAATTTTATTGCACAAGTACAGCATGCAGGCCATGGCAGCAATATTTATATTAGTCAAAAGGCCGCTATCGAAGAGATGACAAGTGCCTTAGTTATTATTGCTGATGAAGTAGGAAATGGCAAAATAAATGAACCCTTCTCGCAAAGCGATTTATCGCTGGAAGAATCACGCTTCAGCGCCAATTCAAAAACCGATTTTGCGGATAACATGCGCAGCATACAAAACATCTATACCGGTACGTATGGTGCAATGCCTGCAGGTAATGGAATTGGAGCCATAATTCAATCAAAAAACAATGCACTGCATCAGCAAGTATTAACGCATATTAATAATGCAATAACATCTATAGAAGCAATACCAGGCACTTTTTCTGATGCTGTAATTAATAACAGACCGGCAATCGAAAATGCACAAAAGGCAGTTCGCGATTTACAAAAGTTATTAGAAGAACAGGTAACACCACTTATCAGTAATTTATAATATGTATAGGCTGACGGTTGTTGCACTTATCATTATTTTCTTCTTTGGTAGTTGTACCAAAGAAGAAAGTAAAGATGTTACAGTTTTTGAAGCAGGTGGAAAAACTACCATTTATAGTAGTGGCCCCGATGCTTATACATTTCCATTAGCCAATGCAAGTGCATCAACCATTGATGCGCATTTTAAAGCCGATGCCGATTTTGCACAGCAATTTGTTTCAGCACCTGCATTGTTTGGTGGCTTGGGACCTGTGTTTAATCAAAATGCCTGCGAAAGTTGCCATATCAGAAACGGGCGTTCGGCAGTACCACAATTTAATGGCGATATGCAAAGTGGTTTGCTGTTAAAAATTTCGATGCCTGGTCACACAATTCAAGGGGCTCCCAATCCGGTGCCTGATTTTGGTTTGCAATTGCAAACCAAAAGTATTTTTGGCACCGTTGCCGAAGGGCAAATTCATAAATCAAATGTTTCAAACACTTTTACATATCCTGACGGTGAAACTAGCACACTGCACAAACCAATATACCAAATAGTACAAACTTATAAGCCTTTGCCCCCTCACGTAGTTGTATCGGCACGCAATGCACCACCTGTTTTTGGTATGGGATTACTAGAAGCAATTTCGATAAGTGCTATGCAAGCTGTTGCCGATGAAACAGATGCGGATTTTAATGGCATAAGCGGCAAAATAAACTGGGTATGGGATATTGCATCGGCTTCGTTAATGCGCGGTAAGTTTGGCTACAAAGCATCGCACACTACGGCATTACAACAAACAGCAGGCGCTTTTAATGAAGACATGGGTTTAACTAATAGCTATTTTGATGCTGAAAATGCACATGGACAAAGCAATGCCCAAATTGGTTTACAAACACACATTGATGTTTCGGATGCGCTATTGGAAAGCGCTGCTTTTTATGTAAGAACAATTGCAGTACCGGCAGCGCGTAATACAACAAATCAGGCATTTGTTGCTGGCAAACAGTTATTTAAAAGTTTAAATTGCAATGCATGTCATAAAGAACAATGGATAACAGGGCCGGCATTTATTCCCGAACTCAGTCATCAAAAAATTGAGCCTTATACTGATTTATTGCTGCACGATATGGGTGATGATTTAGCCGACAACAGACCTGAATTTTCGGCCTCAGGCAATGAGTGGCGCACGGCACCT
The DNA here is from genome assembly GCA_016788165.1 of Bacteroidia bacterium. GTDB lineage: Bacteria > Bacteroidota > Bacteroidia > AKYH767-A > OLB10 > JAEUTH01. Next base: position 84,269 of record JAEUTH010000017.1, read on the forward strand.
TTATGGGGCATTGGGTTAACACAAGTTGTAAATCCGAAAGCAACATTTTTGCATGACGGCCGTGCGCATACCATTGAAGAGGCCATTTTATGGCATGGTGGCGAAGCTCAAAAATCGAAAGATGATTTTGTAAGATTAAGTAAAGCCGAGCGCGAAAAGTTATTGTTATTTTTAAAAAACCTTTAGCAGTAAATAAAGTTTTCTTGCTTAGCTGCTTGTTTTATTGGCCACTTAAAAAGTGGCAACGTTTTACATTTTTGTGGCTTTGATGCATTAGGGTATTTTAAAAAAATAAGCACATTTAACTTCATTTAATCTATATTAATTATTTTGCATAGCAGGCAGCGTTCTGATAAAAAACGAACACTGCTTTAATAAGCAGGGCATCTATGCAAACATATACTGATGTTGAACTTATTAATGGTTGTATTAAAGGTATTGCTCATTATGAGCATGCACTTTACAATGCGTATGCAGCCAAATTATTTGCAGTAGCACTGCGTTACACACACATACATGCCGAAGCCGAAGATGTGTTACAGAATGCATTTGTAGAAATTTTTAAAAGCATCGAAAAATTTAAGTATGAAGGATCATTCGAAGGATGGATGCGCAGAATTGTGGCACGTGCTGCCATTCATGCTTATAAAAACAGGTTGCAATTTGATGCGGAAGATACACTCATTAACATGCCCGATTTGAGTGCTGACGCATTAAGCCAACTAAATTGTAACGATATAATTAAATGTATTTCATGCATGCCTGATGGTTACCGGATTATTTTTAATCTGGCTGTGATTGAAGGATATGCACATGCCGAAATCGCAACTTTGCTTCAAATTAAAGAAGCTACATCCAGATCGCAACTTACCAAAGCCAGAGCTTATTTAAGAAACCAATTGCAAGCCACGTTGAAGCCCATTTCTATTAAACAAATTTAATTAAACCAAGCAGATGAAAGACGAATTGTTTGACGATGAAATACGCAAAATATTAGATGATGCCAGTAGTCCACCACCGCAACAAACCTGGGCGCATATTATGGCAAAGCGTAAGCAAAACCGAAGGCGTTTATTTTTTATTTGGCTAATGGTATCTACCTCAGCCACTATTTTTTGTATCTATTGCTTTGACTTAAATTTTATGCAGACGTTGTATAAATCACCTTCAGCAAGCAAGGTATCCAACCATACCGCTATTAGGACAGCCAGAAATATGTTTAATAATGAAATAAGTATTGCATCAGCATTAAACAAAAAAGTTGGTGATAATCTTTACCCGACAAATAAAACAGACCTGCTCAATAATGAAGCTTATCACCACCGTTACAGGACGTTAACAACTGCGTTCAATTCGAAAAAACAAAATAATAGCAAGTCCATTGCGAGCAATAATCAGCATAATGAAGTATCTAATAGCCTTATTTTAAATGATCTGTTGTTTTTAAAACCTATTTATAATTTAAATCGAAATGACGAAGTAAAGCAATTGTGCATGCGTGATGAATTGGTTACAGAATTTTCGATAGCAACAACAACTATAGATAAATTATTTTTTGAAGCTTCAATTGGCTTAGCTGCGCCATTTAGTTTATTAAGAAGTACAGATAGTTTAAGTGCCGTTTTTATTGAACGAAGAAAACAGGCTGGTAATTTTGTGTTGCAAAAAAATTTACAACTACGAATGGGTTATAACTACAAAGGTTACATAATTAAAACAGGAATAACCTTGCAGCAGTGGACTGAAAAATTTGACCTTGAGTGGAAAAACCAATACAGGATTTTTGACAGAATTGATACCGTTACCTATGCTATACTTCAGCCCTTTACACCACCGTATTATATAAATAAATTAGATTCTGTTTTTATTCAAACTGATACCCTCTTTAATGTACACCACAATTTAAATTTCAGGTCCCTCGTCATTCCGTTCGAGTTTGGATACCAATGGCAAAAAGGGCAACTCGTTTATGCTGTACAGGCAGGCATTGCTTGCCAATGGTTTAAAGCCAACGGAACTATCGGCTTGCCGGTATATCCTTTCGAAGATTCGGAAAGAAACTTAAAATATATACGTAGTCAGGTTAATTTGAATATAAGTATAGGTGCAATGGTTGGATATAATTTGAACGAATACGTAATGCTTACACTGCAGCCACAATTAAGTTATAGTAGTGGTAATACGGCACCAACAGCGTTTTACAAACAACATATAATTACTACAGGAATGCAAGCTGGCATTCGATATACACCATTTATTTCACTTAAGAAGCAGCGTTATAACACTATTAATCCACTTATAGTTAACAAGTAAATTTTGTTGCGCAACAAAACACTTCATTTAATTTCAAACAATAAATTAAACAGATTATGAAAAAAATTATTATAACAGCATGTATCGGTTTGTTTGCGGTTCAGGCAATGGCTCAATTTGTTTCGAGCAATGCAGTGTCAAATCTTGATGTAAATAATATTAATTGTAAAATTCTAAATCAGGGCGATGCCTATTGGGAGCCTGCAAACGTTGCATTGGGTTTTGAAGTGCCCAAAGGCAGTAACAAGCATGCTATATTTAATCAAGGTTTGTGGTTAGCTGGTGTTGATGGTGGTGGCAATTTACACACTGCCTGTATGACTTACAGGCAAACAGGTGTAGATTTTTGGCCCGGCCCAATTGACAACAATGGCAATGCAGCACCACTAAGTATGTTTGATGCCGTATATTGTGTGTCGCAGTCTGATATAATTTATCACATGCAAAATTTTAATACACCCGGATATACGGTACCTGCCGAAATTGCAAACTGGCCAGGCTCGGGTCAGCAAGGTTTCGCACAAGTTTTGGCGCCCTTTGGAGATTATAACAACAACTTAATTTATGATCCGCAACATGGAGATTATCCATATATTTTAGGCGATAAAGCATGTTATACAATGAGTAATGATGTTTACGCTGCACATACCGAAACCGGTGGTAATGCATTAGGGGTAGAGTTGCATACCATGACTTATGCTTTTAGTAATCCGGCTGATACCTTATTGGATAATACAATTTTTACGCGCTATCAATTGGTTAACAAAAGTGCTAATACTTATACCGATTTTTATTTTGGATTATATGTAGATTTTGATTTGGGTAATTATCTGGATGATTATGTGGGTACTGATGTACTTCAAAATACATTTTATGCTTATAACGGTGATGCCTTTGACGATGGAGCAAATGGTTACGGTGCAAACCCACCGGCTATTGGTGTAAAATTTTTAAATCATAATTTGGCAAATGCAGTTACTTATAGCAACGTTAATAATACGCCTTTCGGAAATCCTGCTACTGCAATTGACTATTACAATTATTTAAGAGGATTTTGGCTTGATGGTCAATCTATTACTTATGGCGATGATGGTCGTAATCCGGCTAATCCGGTGGCACATTTCATGTATCCGGGCATTACCGACCCTGCATTTCCGGGAATTAACTGGACTGAAGGCTCGGCAGGTAATGCGCCTGAAGATAGAAGGATGATGGGCAGTATTGGCCCCATGGCATTTGACCAAGGATATGTTATATCTGTGGATGTAGCTACATTGTTTGTAAATGGTGGGCAACCCGCAATGCGCACTGCAGCAGCTTATGTTGATTCCATTTTTCAGAACAATATTGCTTTGCAGGTACCTGTTGTATTAGCAGAACCTCAGTTAAATTTGTTTCCAAACCCTGCAGTAAACTCGTTTAAAATTACCGGCAATGCCGAAAGAATTAATATAATAAATGCGCAAGGTGTCATTGTTCAAACTGTTGATAACTACCAACAACAGTTTATTAATATCCAGCATTTACCATCGGGCGTTTATGCAGTGCAGTGTATTAATGGTGCTAAGATTAACACCATTAGATTATGTAAAAGATAAATTGAAATTATAAAACAAGAGCAGGTAACTTACGCGGTTACCTGCTCTTGTCTTATTTAGGGCCTTATAATCCAATTAAAGAATTTTAATTGAAAGTCGGCTTTCTCTTCTTTTTTAAAAGCCACATCCCAATTGCCCATGTATGAAATATAGGTTGGAACAAAAACGCCATTAACGGGACTTATTTTTATATCCATAGTAACATCAAAATCAAAAGCAACACTTGCATATTGCATTTCATATTTACGTGCAATTACCTGAAACGTTTTTTTATCGAAGTACGTAACCAGATTTTTTATTATGGCATTTCCATTACTTTGACCGGTTGCATTGGTTTTTGCTGTGCATGTAAAAACATAACATACTAAAGAGTCGTTATATTTTGCTGTGTTTAAAAAGTAATCGTAATATTTTTGTTGCGTATCAAAAACTTGCAACTTGTTGCCAACCAACGGTACACCCTTTACCGAAGTACCCGGACTAAACAAAAGGGTCTTTAATTGTTCGATGTGTTTATTTCTTTTTCCGGCAGTTTTACTTTCAATTAATTTTACCGGTGTATTTTCAAAAAATATATCATTAAACAATTGTGCAGTATAGTAGTTATAGTTGCCTTTTTTATCCAGTATGCTACCACTAAATTTATCCTCATCAATAACCATTACCCTATGCGTAGTTCCGGTGGTTTGATGTGCTTTACGCGCAATGCCGGCAATAACATTTTCGGTTTTATCATACACATTTAAGTTGCCATTAACCTGGTATGCATAGCGATGCAGGTTTTTAAAACTTTGATAAAAACTGGTATCAGCTTTTACCAAAGCAATAAAATCAGCAACAACAAAACCTTGTCGTTGTGCGATAATCATAGCCGTATCCAATGTAACATGTTCGGTTTGCGCCTGTGTGTTTTTAAAACCAGCACAACACAAAACCAACAATACAATAGCAAAACATTTATGGCAGGTTGTAAACTTCACGCCCACCAATATAGGTTTGTTTTACTTTTAACTGCCATAATAATTGGGGTTGTGCCGTAATTAAATCTTTGTCAAGCACAACAAAGTCGGCTAATTTATTTACCTCCAAACTACCTTTAATATTTTCGTCAAACTGTGCATATGCGGCCCAAATGGTCATGGCTTTTAATGCTTCTATACGTGATAATGCATTTTGCATTTCAAAACCCGCATCCGGAAAGTTGTTTTTGTCTTTCCTAACTACAGCTGCATAAAATCCATAAAGCGGATTAATGTCTTCGACCGGAAAATCGCTACCGGCAGCCACCATGCCATAACTATTTAAAAGTTTTTTATAAGCATAAGCGCCTTGCAATCTGTTTTTCCCTATTCGGTTTTCGGCCCAGTACATATCGCTGGTTGCATGTGTAGGTTGTACAGATGGTATGATGCTGTATTTATCGAACAAATGAAAATCATTGCTATCAACTACTTGTGCATGTTCAATGCGCCAACGGAGATTTTTGCCTGCAGTAGCTTGTCCATATAAATTTAGTAAATGCCGGTTAGCCGAATCGCCAATGGCATGTGTGCATAATTGAAAATTATGAGCAGCAATTTCGTTTGCAATTAATTTAAAGCTATCTAAAGGATGTAACATAAAACCATGGTGATGGGCGCTATCGCTATACGGTTGCAACATACAGGCTCCACGCGAGCCCATGGCACCATCGCCATATAATTTAAAAGAGCTAACACGCAGCATAGGTGTTTCAATTTTGCCTTGCTTGTAAAAATATTCGGCATTGGCTCGGTTGTAAGCAATCATTGCATTGTACCGTATTTTTAAGTCGTTTGTTTTTTGTAATGAGTCTATTAATAAAATAGTAGCTACGTCTAAACCGGCATCGGTAATACTTGTAAGGCCAACAGCGAAACAATTTTTTTGTGCAGCAAGTAGTGCTTCAACTTGGGCTTGTTTAGATGGCAACGGAATTTTTTGTTTTACAATTTCTAATGCATTGTCGATTAGCATTCCGGTAAATGCATTGTTTTTTCTTTCAAAATATCCGCCAATAATTGAAGTGTCGTTCTTTATTTGTGCTAGGTCTAATGCTTTTTGATTAACTAAGGCTGCATGCCCGTCAATGCGCATTAAGAAAACGGGCGTATCAGGAAACAATGAGTCGAGTTTGCTTTTATCCGGATAGGTTTTGTTAGTCCAATCATTCTGATCCCAACCGCGGCCAAAAATCCAGCCCGAAAATTTTTTATCCTGATATAAAATTAGCGAGTCAATTATGGCATTAAATGATTGTGTACCGGTTAAGTTTATAAGTTTTAAGTCAACACCATAACCATAGAAGTGACAATGCGCATCGGCAAATCCCGGATAAACAAAACGGCCTTGTAAATCAATTTTATTTGTAGCATCATATTTTAAAATATCGGCTTTGCTACCAATGGCAATAATTTTTCCATCGGCAACTGCAAAAGCTTCGGCAACAGAAAATGTGCTGTCAACGGTGTAAACAACAGCATTGTAAAAAATTGCATCGGCTTTTTTCTTTTCAGTGCATGCATTAAAAAGAAGCATTATACAACTGTAAAAAAATAATAATCTCATAAAAGTGTAAGTGTTTTTAAGGGTTTTGTAGGCTTATATTTTCATCGCCTTTTTGATAGGGTAGGTAAGTCATAATCAACTGAAACATTTCGTCAGTGGTTTTCATATTGCCGCCAACCGGTTCGCGTATTTCGCGTGGTGGGTAAAAGGGATTGTTCGGATTATTGGCCGTATTATCATAAACGCCTACTACATAAATGGTAGCTCCTTTAGGTATTTTAAGCATGGTTTTAAAAGTATAAAAGTATTGCCATCTGAAATCCCATTTGGGTATGCGTATAATAGGTATGGTATCGCCATTGGGTTTAACAGCATAAGCCCAAAACGATTTACCTATTAAATGCATGTGTGGATTAATAGTTAATAACGAAATATCAACCGGTAAGGTAGCTTGTGTTCTAAACGTGTCAATTTTATTGGGGCGTACTACTAACGGAGGTGTAATTTGCGAAATGCCTAAGGTGCCTAACTGCCGTTCGATAGTAGGACGTTTGGGAGGTTTATCAGCATAAAAAATATTGAAGTATGACGAGTCCCAGGTATCAACTGTGGTGGCACCGTAATGAATATCGCGTAATAAAAGTGCTGCATGTTTGTTTACTTTATATGTGCCTATACCATCCGGAAAAATTAATGTTTCCATACCGGGTAAGTAGTTTGTAACACTTCCTATAAATGCAGGTTCGCTGCCATCGTTAGCAGTTAAGTTTAAGTTGTGAAACGACTCGGCAATTTCGTAAGCCGTATCTCTGTCAATTACAAATGGGGGCTTGTATAAATTAGTAGTTTGATGGGGTAAATAATTTAATAAATGACCATTTACATGATGTACTAACTTTTTATTGTTGGTTACAAATTCAATGGCTCTTATAAAAGTATCGGCAACATTTTCGAATGGTATTTTCATCATTATAAAACGCTCATGTTTATCGCCTTTAATAAAAAATGGCGTTGCTTTTACAACCAAATCGGGCTTGCCCAACATAGAGTGGGCATAAAAATGAGGTGGTGCCGGTATCTTATCCGAATCGCCCATTAAAGCGCCATCATCAACCCAGTTACAAATACGGTTTATTTCAGCAACCGTTAAATACTTTTCGCCAATGTAATGTTGGTACGTATAATCAGCAGGCCAGGGTGGCATAAAGCGGGTTTCTACAGTATATTTAATAGTGGCTGCTTTGTTACGGCAATCGCTGTAACTTAATAATGAAAACGGGCCACTTTGATTGGGCCGGTGGCAATTGCTGCAGTTCTTATAAATTATTGGTGCTACTTCAACAAAAGTAACGGGTGCTTTACTACAGCCCACTACGAGTAAACATAAAAACGGCAATAAAAAGATATAGAAATTACATTTATTCATTTGGTACTTCAATAAAACAACCGGCAGGTTTTGTATAAGTAACTTCTATTTGTTTTTGTGATAAGGCAGCATCTAAAGCATCTGCCAAAAAATGTTGCTGCACTCTTTGGCGCGTTATACCCGGTGCCACAGCAAAATCATCAATTTTGCCACTATATATAACCGTGTTGCCGCTAATTAAAAAACATTCGGGCGTAACGGTAGCATTAATGGCTTTGGTTAATTGATAATATGAGTCGGCATAAATTTGAAATGGCAAATTATAAGTTTGTTTATATGATATGATGCCATCTGTAAGCGGGCCGGGTACTACTGCTATCATTTGCACCTCTTTGTAAGTTTGCGCTAAATTTTTTAGGGTTAATGAATATTGTTGGCTTATGGGGCAATCGGTACCTAAGAAATAAATTACCGTTAGCTTGTTGTTGGCCAATACAGCTATACTAGTAGGTTTGTTCTGTGTATCTGTAATCGTAGCGTTTATAAAATCTTTAGGCGCTTTGTTGCAGGCACAGCAATTAATTAAAATAAGCAGTAGCAGTAGTTTTTTCATAATAAAATACGGTGCCAAATTGAAAAATATTTTGGCTAAACACATATACGGTGGTTAAGTTGCTTTTGCAGGTTAAAAATCTACTTTTGCGCGGCCTAAAAAATTAATTGCCCATAAGTTTGAGGCATAAATAATTGAAACAAAATTAAAAGCTATGAATTTACACGAGTATCAAGGCAAACAAATTTTAAAAAAATTTGGAGTAGCCATTCAGGAAGGTATAGTTGCAGAAACACCGGAGCAAGCTGTTGAAGCAGCTAAAGAATTACAAAAACAAACCGGCACCGGTTGGTGGGTTGTAAAAGCACAAATACATGCCGGTGGACGTGGCAAAGGAAAAATAGTTGGTTCAGAACAGCGCGGTGTTGCTTTAGCCAAATCGTTAGACGATGTAGCAGCTATTTCGAAAAATATTTTAGGCAATACTTTGGTAACCATACAAACAGGCGATGCCGGCAAGGTTGTAAACAAGGTTTTAATTGCACAGGATGTGTATTATCCCGGCCCTTCAGAAGTAAAAGAGTTTTACATGAGTGTATTACTTAACCGTGCTACCAACCGCAACATAATTATGTATTCAACCGAAGGCGGAATGAGTATTGAAGATGTTGCACATGACACACCCGAAAAAATATTTAAAGAAGAAATAGATCCTAAAGTTGGATTACAACCGTTTCAGGCGCGCAAAATTGCATTTAACCTGGGTGTAAGTGGCAATGCATTTAAAGAGATGGTAAAATTTGTATCGGCTTTATACAAAGCTTATGAAAGCACCGATGCATCTATGTTCGAAATAAATCCCTTGTTTAAAACCAGCGATGACAAAATTATAGCGGTTGACTCGAAGGTAAACATTGATGATAATGCATTGTACCGTCACCCGGATTATGCAGCTATGCGCGATAAATCAGAAGAAGATCCTACAGAAGTTGAAGCTAGCGAACATGAATTAAATTATGTAAAGTTAGATGGCAATGTGGGCTGTATGGTTAATGGCGCAGGTTTGGCAATGGCTACCATGGATATAATTAAACTTGCAGGTGGCGACCCTGCTAATTTTTTAGATGTAGGTGGTACAGCCAATGCAGCACGTGTTGAACGTGCATTTCGTATTATTTTGAAAGACAAAAACGTAAAAGCCATTTTGGTAAATATTTTTGGAGGCATTGTACGTTGCGACAGAGTAGCGCAGGGAATAGTTGATGCCTATAAAAATATTGGCGAGATAAGAGTGCCGATTATAATTCGTTTGCAAGGCACCAATGCAGTAGAAGCAAAAAAGATAATTGACGAATCGGGTCTTAAGGTTTATTCTGCCATACAATTAAAAGAGGCAGCACAACTGGTATCAGAAGTTTTAAAATAAGCTTATTAAAATGTTACGGAACCGTTGAATTTTTATTCAACGGTTTTTTTGTTCATTTTTTTAATCATCAATTACGAATTAAATTGCTTAGCCAAAGTTCGTAATGAATAACTATTCAAAATAAAGTCTACTAATTTTGTAGAATGTATGTTTTTTGTTTTATGTTTGGCCGCGTTAAAAACAAAACTGCGTGGAACAAGCACTTACAAAAGACGAAGTAAAAGCCCTATTAAAACAAGGTACCGATAGTTTAGATACCTCACAATTAAAAGCTTTAGTTAGTAGTGGTATTCAAAAACTAAATGGCGATGAAGTATTGCATTTTCTGATAATTGTTAGTGTAGTTCTGATTTCATCACGCTTATTAGGCGAAATTTTTCGAAAATTTAAACAGCCTGTAGTTGTGGGCGAAATATTAGCCGGTATTATTATAGGCCCAAGTTTAATAGGTACTTATTTCCCCGAGTTTTTTATCAACACCTTTATGGCACAACCACGTGCATTTGGTGCATTTGATGGTTTGGCTAACGTAGGTGTTATACTATTAATGTTTGTTGCAGGTATGGAAGTAGATATACAACAAATACGCAAACAAGGTAAACAAGCTTCCATCATAAGTTTATCAGGTATTGCCTTTCCGTTTGCTTTAGGCTTTGCCACTATTTGGTTTTTTCATGATTATGTTTTAAGCACACCTAATGAAAATAAATTGGTGGCCTCCATGTTTTTTGGTACAGCGCTTTCCATTACAGCATTAGCAGTTATTGTAAAAGTACTTTTTGATTTAAGGATGATTAGAACAAGAGTAGGGGGCTTGGTTTTAACAGCAGCTATGGTTGATGATTTTTTGGGATGGATATTGTTTTCAATCATTCTTCAGATGATGCATTCATCCCATTCTGAAGGAACACCCTACAGTGTGTTAATTGTTTTAGGTTTTGCGGTTTTTATGGTAACCATCGGACGATGGATAATTGATAAAATATTAGAATACACAGCAAAGTTTTTATCGCCACCCGGTGGCATTATAACCGTAGGCATTTGCCTTTGTTTTTTAGGTGCCGTGTTTACGGAGTATTTGGGTATCCGTGGTGTGTTTGGTGCTTTTTTAATAGGCTTGGCCGTAGGCGATTCGAAACATTTTTCAGAAACCACACAACACGTTTTACAACAGTTTATTATTAACATCATTGCGCCCTTATTCTTTGCATCAGTAGGTTTACGTGTAAACTTTGTTACCAATTTCGATTGGCAGGTTGTACTTATTATTTTGTCAATTGCATGTATTGCAAAAATTGTTGGTGCAGGTGTGGGCAGTCGTTTAAGCGGTTTAACCAAAAACGAATCAATGGCAATTGCTTTTGGTATGAATGCACGTGGTTCGCAAGAAATTGTTTTGGGAATGATTGCTTTACAAGCGGGTATTATTGATGAAAAAGTGTTTGTTGCTTTAGTTGTAATGACAATGGTTACCATTGTTGCCGCAGGCCCATTGATGCGTTATTATATGGAGCGTCATTTAAAAACACAACCTGCAGCTTAACCGGTGCAATTAGCACTATAAACATGCACCACCATTATTTTATTTATAAGCCTTATGGTGTGCTCAGTCAGTTTAAATGCGAATTACCCAAAAAGAAACTATTGGGCAGTTTGTATGCTTTTGCTCCGGCAACAATGGCTATCGGCCGATTAGACGAAGACAGCGAAGGGTTGTTATACCTAACCACTGATGGTATGGTAAGTGAAAAAATCCGTTCGAAAAATGTGCCTAAAGAATATTTTGTACAAGTAGATGGCATAATTACAAACGAAGCGCTTACGCATCTTGCTGATGGGGTTTTTATTACTATCAATAAACAACAGTATAACACAAAAAAATGTAACGTTTATTTATTAGAGTCGGAACCGGTTTTACCTAAACGTGCAAAAAACATCAGGCATGCCAAGCACGGCCCCACCAGTTGGATAAGCATTACCTTACATGAAGGAAAGTTCAGGCAAATAAGACGTATGACTGCCGCTGTTGGGTTTCCAACTTTGCGTTTGGTTCGTGTACGCATTGGCTCCTTTTGGATGCCCTACCTGGATGCAGGTCAGGTAATTGAAGTTGATCAATTATATTATTGAAACTTTTTTATTCTGAATCAAAAGGTTAAGTTTACTGCAACATTTAAAAACTACTATTATGAAAAAACCACTAATTACTTTAGCAGCATGCTTGTTTGCAGCCAATGTACTTTGGGCGCAAACAGATGCCAAAAAACCTGAAATGAGCAAAGAAGAAATGGCTGCCATGAAAGCATGGGAAGCTTTTGCTACACCAGGTGCCGTACATAAAATGTTAGCCAAAGATGATGGACAATGGGACGAAGAAATTACCATGTGGTATGCACCCGGTGCACCTCCGGAAACTATGAAAGCTACCTGTGTAAACAGTATGATTTTAGGTGGCCGATACCAACAATCAGTACATCGCGGTAATTTCCAAGGTCAGCCGTTTGAGGGTATTTCAACCTTGGCATACGATAATACGCGTAAGGTTTTTATTAGTTCCTGGATTGACAACATGGGCACCGGTATGATGATTATGGAAGGTATTTCTAAAGGCGATAATGTAGTTGCATTTGAAGGCAAGCAAACCGATCCGGTTTCGGGCAAAGAATTAAAAATGAGCGAAGAGTTTATTATGGTTGATGCAAATACACAACGCATGATAATGTATCAAACTACAGCCGAAGGAAAAACTTTTAAAAACATGGAAATTACTTTTAAGAGAAAGAAATAACAGCAGTTTTGAATAAAAAATTATAAAAAGCCCACTTGAAAAAAGTGGGTTTTTTATTGCCTGATGTTTTGTAAATGTTTCTGAATACTATAAAATCCAAATGCCAAAAAAATACTGGCAATTGTAATAACACCAAATAATGATTTAAAGCCATATTGTTCGGCTATATTTAACCCAATAGCAGGCGCTGCAATAAACGATAAACCATAAGCCATGGAGTATAAAGCAGCATATTGACCTTTTCGATCTTTGGTTGGGCGGCTCAATGTAAAGTTCATCATAAAAGGCATGGCAAATACTTCCGACAAGGTGATGATTACAATATAAATTATTGCCGTGGACAAACCTTGATGCACGTATAATGCCGCATACGATAGTGTTAAACAAAATACACCACAAATAATATAACGCATCGGAAATTTGGTGTGCTCAATTTTCGAAATTATGGGCATTTCTATTAATACTACCAATAAGCCATTTAAAGCCATTAAAAGGCCAATTATATCTTCTGCATAATGCGATTGGGTTTTAAAATATTGCGGTATGCTGGATATTAATTGAAAAAAACAAGTGCCATAAAAAGCCACCAACCCAATAAAAAATAAATAAGGCAAATCAGTATATGCCGAAGGTGACTTAACTTCTGTATTATCTTTTTGTTTATGAATTTCGATATGTGGTAAATATTTGTATAACATAAAAGCTGCTGCATAACCCGAACAGGCATCTAAAACAAAAAGCCATTGATAACCTAAATGCATTGCAATAAAGCCGCCCATTGCCGGCCCTACAGTAAAACCTAAATTTATAGCCAACCTTACTAACGATACCGACCGTGTAAGTGTTTCCGGTGTGCTGTAAAACGAAATGGCTGCACTATTTGCAGGCCGAAACATATCGGCAGTTAATGCATATAAAAAAACAATTGCCGCAGCAGCTATTGGCGAGGTTGTTACACAAAGTGGCAATAAAATAGTACTGCTAACCAGTAAAGCAGTAATCATTATATAACGCGGATGATACCTGTCGGTTAACCAGCCACCAATGTAAGCACCTAAAATACTGCCAACACCGTACATACTCATAACCCAACCGGCCTGAGCAATTGTAAAATGCAATGTTTGGGTAAAGTATAACGATGCAAACAATAATACCATCGAACCGCTTCGATTTATAAACAGGGTTATAGCTAATTTCCAAACAGATGGATGCAGGTTTGCAAATGCCTGACGATAGGTTTTAAGCATGCACAAACCTAAAAATTATACCTGTTATGCATCAATTTTAAAAGTATGTATAGTATTTGATTAATATGACTCAAGGCATGTTTTTGAAGACTATTTTTTTTGGTTTAGTTTCGCGCATTATATTTTTAATGTATGCCCGCTTATAAATTCCGCTTAAAATTTGAAGAGTACGATGAAGTTAGTCGCGACTATGAAATTAAACCCGCACAAAACTTTTACGACCTACATCAAATTATTCAACAATCCATCAAATTTGATGGCAGCAAACCTGCATCGTTTATTCTAAGCAACGATCAATGGATACGCGGGCGTGAAATCCCATCAGCACCAAAAAATAATAAGGATGGTACGGCCATGATTGTTATGCAAGATGCTGTGCTTAATAAATTTATTGCTGACCCGCATCAAAAGATGTATTACATTTTCGACACATGGGTTTTTTATTTAGAGCTAATTAAAATTGTGATGGATGTGGATAAGAATGCTACCTATCCACGCTGTATTAAATCAACTGGTGATGCACCACCACAGTATAAAAAAGTTTTAATTGCTGCAAATCAAGCCGAGGCCGAATTGGAAGAAGATGATATAGAAGATGACATTGAACCGGAAAATGATTTAGCTACCGAAGAAACCTTTGATGAAGAGCATGGCTTTGAAAGCGAAGAAGGCGAATCAGATGCTGATGAAAATGAGGAAACCGATGAAGCTGACGATAACAATGCTTTTTACGAAGCTGACTAACCTTTTTTTGCTTTTTGCCATTCCCAGCTTTGTAACCGTTACAATATACGATGTATAGTATATTGAATGTTGAAGTAATTAAATATCAGACCTGTTTTTGAAAGTAATGAATTTACTTACTTGTAAATCCATTTTTATAAATTCCCGAACACACAGTAGTTTCTTGATTTCAAAATGCAGTGATTAATAAATAAGAAAGCCGCTACAACCTTTTGATTGTAGCGGCTTTCTTATTGGTTTGTTTTATTTAGAGCTTAACAATACGCTTTACAAAAGCATTGTTTTTACTATCGCTAACCGATACATGGAATACACCTGCAGGTAAATTACTTACATCAAACGATTGTTTTAACAATCCGGCAGAAGCATTAACAGTTTTAGATTCAATTAAACGACCAGCAACATCAATTACTTGAATTTTAAGTGTCTCGTTGGCAGTTAAGTTGATGTTTATATTTACCAAATCAGTTGCCGGGCTTGGGTAAATGGTAATGGCATCAATGCTTGCATTCATAGGATAAATACCCGAGATGGTTGACTTGCTTAAATTAATTGATTGAAATACTTGCTTGTCATTACCGGGCGATTGTATCCAGCTAATCATAGCCAAGTCGCCAAACTCTTCAACACT
Source organism: Bacteroidia bacterium (assembly GCA_016788165.1). Lineage (GTDB taxonomy): Bacteria > Bacteroidota > Bacteroidia > AKYH767-A > OLB10 > JAEUTH01. Next base: position 99,461 of record JAEUTH010000017.1, read on the forward strand.
GTGTTCGGTATTATTATCAATAATATTAGCAGCCTGACCATTAGAAGGTAAACGATAATTGCCATTAAAAGTATAAGTTAATGAAACGCTATCCCAGGCATTTACAGCAACAGTTGGTAAAGTAGTACCTGCATCGCTTGGTAACATTTTTTTCATTACCTGATAAAATTCAGTTTCGCCATTTGTTTTTTCGTTTAAGTACGTTGTGTTTTCAACAATAGCTGTTTGCAATACTGCATTAGATGCATTAAACAATGGCGAGTAGTGAATCATTGCCGAATAAGTACGTGCAACGGTATCTGCTGTAAAACTGCCGTACATTTTAAATTGAGCAGGTACACTACGCGCAGCTTCATACAATCCATACGTAAATGAGTTGGCATTACCGTCCCATCCACCATCATTTTCCATACGAGGTATTGAGTTTATGTTGTAGTAGTATCTGCGATTTAAACTCTCATCGGTTGTGTATGGATCACCCGTACCCGGAAAATCTTGCTGATACTTAATATAGGTATGTTGATTTGCCGGTATGGTATCAATAATATTATGGAAATTTATATTACCCGGTTCGCAAGGCGGACAAGTTGAACTTGTAAATATTTCGAAAAATGGGTTGCGTTGTTCTAATTGTGATAACACATTTATCGTTTTGCTAAAATCATCATTTATTGGATTTTGATCACTGCTTCCATTTGGATTGCTTGCGTAAACATTGATAGTAAAGGCACCGGGTGTGTTTGCATTCCATTGTACCGGATGTGTAAAGCTATAAGTACCTAAAGTGGGTATTGATATACCGTTAATTGTACCGGTAACTGCAGCACCGCCATTTATTGTGTAGTTAATATCAAACGATGTAACGGTTGCAGTACCTAAGTTGGTAATTGTACCGGTAATATCCTGATTGCCAAATGCTACATACGGATTGGTTGTAATATCAATTGCTGATAAATCAAGAGCTACCTGCGTTCCATAATTAAACTCATAGTAGTTATTGTCGGCAACGGTGGCACCATTTGCCGAAAGGGTATTTATATTTGGCGAGCCTGCAACGCTTGTGGCTGTTGTACTATTGATTTGTACACCCAACGACATGTTTAAGGTACCGTTGGTACGTTGGTCAACAATGTAAATTTTGTTTGTTGTTTCCTCTAAAACTATGCTCCAATACGTCCAACCACTGGGATTGCCCGGGATGGTGTATGAAGTGAAGAAAACCCAGTGCTGACGGTTAGGTGCCGTACCAAATGTTTTAGCAACTACATTATCGTTAGCCCCTGTACCCTGAAGCCCCCAAACGCACACTGAATTATCAGGAATACTTGCCGATGGCAATGCCTGTGAAGTTGATGAAGGTGGTGCCATAGCCGATGCAACACTAAAAGTTAAAATACCAGTAGTACTTACTTTAAAGTTTGTAACCGGAGCTCCGTTAAAATTAAAGGCAAACGGAATTGTTTGCGAAATACTCCAGGCCGGTGTAGCACTTGATGATCGGATTGTAGTCCAACTTGCATCTAAACCACCACCAACGGGATATTCGTCATCATTGTTGAGGTTACCGGGATTTTGGCCCGGGTTATTTGTAAATGGTAAGTAATAATACTGTGCTTGTACACAAACTACACTAACCAATAAGGCGAATGCCAACGTAATTTTTTTCATCATATAGCGGGTTTTAAATTAGGCTGCGAATGTAATTTTAGTTCTAAAACAAAAAAGTGATTTTAGTCAACAACAAACTGCCTTTTGTAATATTTAGCACAATTAAAATTTCATTAAGACCCTTTAAATTTACTTAAGATAGTAAACTGACCTATTGTGTTACATTTAATTTGTAATGATGTTTGTGCCATTGTAATTGTTACATATTGTTACCAAGTGAAATCGAAAAAAACAATTATTGTTTTATTATTAATGGCAAGCACTACTTTTTGCCTGGCTCAAACAAAAATCAAAATGAACAACAAAAATCCTTTATTATGTAAACCCGATAGTGGCATTTGCGAAGTTGTAAGTAATGAGTTGGCTGATAAAAAAACGCGTAAAATTATAAGTACAACAAAACCCATAAGACTCATTTACTTTACCGACCCTATTTGCTCATCTTGTTGGGGAATTGAGCCACAAATTCGAAAACTGAAATTAGAATACGGCAGCAGTATTGACGTTGAATACAAGATGGGTGGCTTATTACCCGACTGGAGTTATAACAGCGGTGGAATTAGCAAACCTTCAGATGTGGCGCACCATTGGGACGAAGTAAGTGTTTACTACGATATGCCTATTGATGGCGATGTTTGGCTCGAAGACCCTTTGCATTCGTCCTATCCGCCTTCAATTGCATTTAAGGCTGCACAAATGCAAGATATCAACAAAGCTGTTTTGTTTTTACGCGAAATACGTGAAATGGTTTTTCTGCAAAAAAAGAATATTACCAAGCCGGAACATTTAATTGCTGCAGTACATAAGGTAGGTTTGGATACTTCAAAATTTAAATCAGATTTCGAAGGCCCTGCCCATCAACTTTTTAATGACGATTTGAAGTTGGCAAAGCAGTTAGGCGTGCGTGGCTTTCCCACCATATTTTTTGCAGATAGTGCCGGAAATAATGAAATGGTTTATGGCGCGAAACCTTACACTGATTATCAGACGGCTTTAATGAAATTGTACCCTGAAATTGAAAAAGAAAGTTTTGATAAAAGTCTGGATACTGTGTTTTCAAAATACCATTCATTAACTGCTAATGAGTATGCATTAATTACCAATACGCCCAGAACGGAAGCAGAAAATACGCTTAATAATTATACGCGTAGTGGTGTGCTAAAAAAAATAATTACCAAGAATGGCGACTTGTGGATGTTTGAAAAGTAAAACTGTTATCTTGAATATTTCAATAAATCAGCTAACAGGATTTGGTTATGCTGTTTAATCGTTTTAATCAAATTTGCGTACACTTTGTAACAATTACCTAAATTAAGTTTCAATTTATAGTGTGCTTTATTTTAAAAAGTAAAATGCTAGCTAAGCGTTTTAAACAATTTCAGCAATTCTTCTTGTACTGCCACCGATTTGTTTTTAGCATACCAGGTATGCAAAGCTTCGGCATAATTTTCGGCTGTTTCCGGTTTCGATTTTAGTTCTAAAACCAATTGTTGTGCTGCTTTTGGGCGCGGGCCGTAGGTTGCAAGTAACTGATAATTGCTATCTAAAATTAAAAGCAATGGAATAGATTTGCTGCCATTGGTTAAATGTGCATCAATTAATGAAGGGAATTCATCACGATAGATGGTGCGGAATTTTATTTGCGAATTAAGTGCGCTTAATTTATAAAGTACAGGTACAATTTGTGATGCATCGCCACACCAGTGTTCAGAAATTACCAGCCAGTTTTGTTGCGGTAGTTTTTCAATTACATCTTGTAATTGGGGTTCTGCTTTAAAAGTTTTTAAAATACGTTTACTACGCTGAATGTTTAGCGGAATATACAATGCATGCTGTTCTGTTGTTTGCGGATTTATGGGCCCTTGCATGGACTCAAAGTAATTGTCGAATACTAATCCGTTTTCAAAATAATATTTATAGTCAATCATTTTTATTAATTGTTTGGTTCCAATTATTGTGGTTTATAGTATTTCATGGCTTCGGGCAAAAATTTATCCATATCATTTTTGCGCTTAGCGTCTGATGGATGTGTGCTTAATATCTCCGGTGGTTTTTGCCCACCTCCCGCAGCCATACGTGCCCATACATTTGATGCATTGGTTGGGTTGTAGCCGGCCAGGGCCATAAATATCATTCCTAATTTGTCGGCTTCGCTTTCGTGTAAACGCGAAAAAGGAAGCATAGCACCCAGGTTAGAACCCAAACCATAAGCCATATTAAATAATTGGCGTGTCTCATTGGGTTGTTGCATCATAGCAATATCTAAAGCCATGCCGCCCGATTGTACTGCCAATTGCTGGCTCATACGTTCATTTCCGTGGCGTGCAACTGCATGTGCAATTTCATGGCCCATTACGAAAGCAAGTCCTGTTTCGTCCTTTGTTATGGGCAACAAGCCTGTATAAACAACTACTTTACCGCCCGGCATGCACCAGGCATTTGCTTCTTTATTTTCAACTAAATTAAATTCCCATTTAAAACCAGCTACACGTTGGCTTTGTTTTTTTTCGGCTAAAAATTTTACTACAGCAATACTTAACTTGTTTCCCAATCTGTTTACCATATCAGCATTGTTGTTTGATAATGCTACCGGAGGGTTTTTAACTAAAAACTCGTTGTACTGTGCTAATGCCGTTGCAACCATTTGATCTTCGGGCAATAAATTAAGTTGCCTGCGGCCTGTTATGGGTACCTTGGTACAACTTGTCAATATCAATATGCTTGAAAGAACAATAATCCAATTTTTCATTTTTTTTTACTTTACTTATCTAACGACAATTTTGTTTATTAATATGCTGATTCTTGGTTGATCATTTAAAATTAATCTCGGCTAAACTTGTTCTACGTGTGCATGCAATCCTTCGTTTTGCAATTTATTGCACATGCCGTTTAAAAGGTACATACTACCTTCTTTAACTATGCATTTACCTTTGTAATGTACCAAATACGCACATTGTGTTGCTTGTTCGGTACTATGCCTGCAAATTTTTATCAAACAAACTATAACGTGATCAAAAGTGTTGTAGTCGTCATTATAAAGGGTTAAGCTAAAACCAAAACTATAATCAACTTCCGACTCTTTAACCTGAACTTCCAAATCTGTTTCTGTGGATGAAGCCATTTTATTTTTGACGCAAATGTATATAAGCTTGTGAATTCTTAGGTGAATAAACTTAATGAAAATGTAAACATTAATACACAAATTGATATTCGAACTTTATTATATTTGGTTCAAATAATTTAGTGCGATGAGGCTTAGACATTACTTGTTAACTACATTTTTACTTTTATCAGTTAATGCAAATGCGCAACGCATATTAGCTGAATGGAATTTTCCGATAACACCGGATAATAATTTGGTTGATATCGCCTCAACTGTTCCTAATAATACAGCATCAACAATTTATACAACAGGTGGCACCTCAGCATTAGGTTTTACTTTTGTTGGTGCAGCCTCATTTTGTGCATCGGCCAATACATGGAATGCCGGTATGGGTACTAAAGGGTGGGAAATTGCTATCTCAACAATAGGATGCAGTACCATTGATGTTTGCTCAAAACAGCGTAGCAGTGGTACAGGTCCACGCGATTTTAAACTTCAATATAGAATTGGTGCAGGGCCTTATGTAGATGTAACCGGAGCAACTGTAACCTGTGCCGATAATTTTACATCCGGTGTATTGGCAAATATTGCACTACCTGCCGCTTGTGAAAATGTACCGGTTTTATTTTTAAGGTGGGTTATGAATAGCAATACCAGCGTTGGCGGAGGCGTAGTTGCTGCAGGTGGCACATCTCGTATGGATGAGTTAGTGGTTAGTGCCAACAGTATTGGTTTTTATAGGTCGGTAGCTTCTGGTAAATGGCGTAACACCGCTATTTGGGAATACTCTCCTGATGGTATGGTTCCATTTATTCCGGCCGATACCATACCCAATTCATTTTGCCAGCAAATTAACATCCGCAATGGGCATACCGTTGTTATTGATGATAATAACTACCCTGCTGTTACCTGTAATTTTAGTTTAGATGATGTATATATTGAAAGCGGTGGTGCCCTGCATATAAACTCTGGTTATGTTTATTTCAGAGATGGGAGTTTGGTTGATATTAATGTTGAAGGTGAGTTTATGGACTCATTAACCAATATTGCTACACCCAATGCTTTGGGTTATATTAATTGGAGTGTCGGTGCTACCTGGATATTGGGCAACAATGGAACTTTTATTAAAACACGGGCAAGTACAAATGCTTTTTATCAAGGTAATTTTGCCGGTGGTATTAGTAATGTGCCTAATACCGCTAATTGGATACTTCGTAAAACTGCAACTCAAAATCCAACACTTATAACAGCCAATGCCTATTATCCAAATTTAATTTTCGAAAATCAGGCTGGCGGTATATATATAACAAATGGCGTGGGCACTTTTTTTTCGGGCAATAGTGCATGTAATGTTTTAGGTAATTTAGAAATTAGGTCGGCAGGCATTAATGCCATTATTGTTTACGATAGTATTTTAACCAATGCTTTGATTGTAAGGGGCGATTTAATAATTAATGCTTCGGGCAGCTTGGTATTGGTTGGAGATAGTATCAGGCTTGAAGGCGATTTAAATGTTAATGGCAGTTTGATTTATTCTACTACGTCACCCTATGCACGCCAATTAAATTTTGCTGGTAGCAACAATCAACAAGTAGGTGCAGGCACCGGTTTAATAGAACTGTACAATACAGCCATTGATAAAAGTGCAAATAACCTAACACTGTTTCAACCAGTTTATTTGTTTAACAGACTTTATTTTTCTAATGGCTTAATAAACACCACCACTGCCAATACCCTTGAGTTTACACAAGCTGCGCAAGCCATCGGCTTTAACAACAATAGTTTTATTAATGGGCCATGTAATAAATGGGGTAATGCAGCTTTTACTTTTCCAATTGGCAAACTGGCTAACTTGCAACCATTGGCAATAAATGCATCGGCATCGGCTAATCCTTTTTGGACTGAAAATTTTAATAACGGATGTACAACCGGATGCTTAGCAAGCAGTTATTCGAGCGGAAATGGAAGTTGGACAGAAGTTGATTTTTCGCCACCAGGTGCTTGCGGTACCTCTGTAACCAATATGTGGTATGTGAGCTGTGCCGAAAATGGCAATGCCGTAGGAACTTGTGGTACAGGTTGTGGAAATAATGCAACCATGCATGTAGGCAGTCAGTCAACTTCGCCTGTACTGTCTGCTTTATGTCCTGGCGGAGACTGTGGTGCTGCTTATGATCCGGGTGGCTTATGCCCTTTATTGGGGCCGCCATTTCCATCAACAGAAACCGATATACAAATGGAGTCGCCTTTAATAGATTGCAGTGCTCAAAGTAATATAACACTTTCGTTTAATTATATAGCCGGTGGCGATGCTAACGATACTGCTTCACTTTGGTTTTATGATGGGGCTACCTGGTATTGGATTACCAAATTTACACCCTTAACCTGCGGAACCGGCCAAGGGCAATGGCGAAACTATACAGTTGCCGTTCCCAACTATGCCGACTACAATTCAAACTTTCAGATTGCATTCAGATGGAGCAATAATGATGATGGTGCCGGCCAAGCGCTTTCATTTGCTGTTGATGATATTCAGCTAACAGCCTTAGATATTTTTCAGTCGGAGTATTTTTATGCAAATCCGCAATTGGTTTATGGCACCAATTACGAAACAGGCATACATCACATCAGTGCTTGCGAGTATTGGCATTTAAACCGGCTTAACGGCTTAGGTAACCGCCAGGTTACATTAACATGGGACGCAAATAGTTGTGGGGTAACCTCTATGCCTGATTTGAGGGTAGTACGTTTTGATAATGGGCTAACGCAATGGCGCAATCATGGTAATGCAAGTACAACAGGGGCCTTAGCTGCAGGTACCATTACCACTTCGTTAATATCAAGTACGTTTGGCCCTTATACATTGGCTTCGGTTAATGGCTTAAATCCGTTACCCGTTGAGTGGTTAAATTTTAATGCGAAAAAAATTGAAAACCATGTTGCTATTAATTGGCAAGCACTTATAAAACCATTGCATCAGTATTTTATGGTACAACGCAGTAGCGATTTAAAATCAATCGAAACCATTAGCGAAGTTCACGATTTGCAAACTGCCGGTAATTATGTAAGTTATAGCGTAACTGATACGCAACCTATGGAGCAAAATTATTACCGTATTGTACAAATTGATTTTAATGGAGAGCAAGCATTTACAGAGTGGAAAAAAGTTTATTTCGAATCCGAAAAGTTTACAGCCTGGGCCTACAATGGAAATTTATATTTTACTATTGAGCCCTGTTGTTCAGGTCAAAAATTACAAGTTGCCTTAATTGATATGTTTGGGCATCAGGTTTATGCCAATACTGTAAAAGCAAGTACAGCAAACGTGGTCAGGCTACCTGATTTGGTTAAGGGTATTTATATTTTAAAAATAGAAGATGGCCATGCATTATGGCAACAAAAACTATTATTAGGCGAGTAGTTTTATTTCAGGAGGTTATTCATTGCTCAAATACTCATCGTAATATATTTCGACTAAAATTACAAACCACGATAGCATCAAAGGGCCAAAAACTAATCCCACCAAACCAAATAAATTAAAACCTACAATTACACCAAATACCGTAATTAATGGAGGCACATCGGCAAATTTCTTTTGAAACACAAAACGAAAAATATTGTCGATACTTCCAATAACAATAAAGCCATATAATACGGTTGCAATTGCTTGCCATGTATGGCCAATGCCAAAAAGATAAATGGCAGCAGGCAACCAAATTATAGCCGAGCCAACAAAAGGCACAAATGAAAAGAAGCCAGTCATAATGCCCCAAAAAAGCGGTTCGGTTAATCCAAAAATCCAATAACCTAAACTTGCCATTAAGCCCTGTATAATTGCTAAAACAGGCGAGCCTATTGCATTACTATAAGTTTGTGCTTCTAACTCTTTTCCAAACCTGGCAATGTTTTCGCTGCGCAGTGGTACATATTTAGCAATAGCATCTTCAATTTCGCCAACATGTATCAACATAAAATATAATATAAAATACATAATAGCTATATAGCCAAACACATTAACTGTCGAACTTAATACTGCACTTACTGCTGTTGCTGCATGCGTTTGAATGGCTTTTAAATTTTCATCACTTAAAATTTCGAAACCAACAAAAGACTTAATCGTTTGGTCAATGTTTTCAATAGTATGTATCAGGTATGATGCATTATCAAAGAACATGTTAAGCTTAGGAATAAACAAAGTTGTTACAATAACCAAAGGCACCAGTACAATTAAAAATGTTGCCAGAATAATGAGTATAGCAGCACTACTCCGCGACCATTTGCGCACCTGACATAAATTAAGCATTATGTTTCTGAAAAGTACATACACCACCACAGCTCCTAAAAAGGATTCTAAAAAACCTTTTAACGCATATAAAATAAAGAGACCTAAAAAAATAATTACGATTAAAGTGGCTGCTTGTACAACCTTTGGTTTAATTTTCTTCATAGAATAAACGGTATTATACTCTTAAAAAACTTAAAATTGCAGGGTTGTTTTTGGTGTAACAAATGAAATAACATAGTTTTAAAACCCAACCAAAAAATATGGAAAATTCGAAATCAAATTTATTAGTAGGATTAGTAATAGGCGCGGCCGTAGGTGCTGCTATCGGTTATTTTTTAGCCAGCGATAACAAAGAGAAAATAATTGAAGAGTTAAAAGATACGGCTAACAATTTGAAAAAGGACTTTGATACGCATTTTGAAAAAGGAAAAAAAGCAGTGGATGATTTTATAACTGGTAGCGAACAACAAGTTTAGTTATTGCATACTACACAGGTAAATGTTATGGAGCAAAAAAATTTTTTAGCAGCCCTCAAATCAGATATTATAAAATATGTTGATTTAAAATTTCAATACATAAAACTTAGCAGTTTTGAAAAAACAGCGCGTATAGCTTCTGCTGCTACCAGTTATTTAATTATTGGCTTTTTAAGTTTGTTTGGTATAATATTTTTAAGTTTTACAACAGCCATTTTTTTGGGAGATATGCTGGGTAATGCTGTATCAGGTTATGCTTTAGTTGCCGCTTTTTTTGTATTGGCATTACTTGGTTTTCTTTTTTGGGGACGCAAAAATCTGGAGAGAAAAATTTCGAATGCAATAATTAAAATACTTACCGATGATGAATAAAACATGTTACAATATGGAACAATTGCTTGCCGAAAAACAACGCATTTTACAGTTAAGCAAAGCGCATGAGGAAACATTAAACCAAAAGGTTAATTATTTGCAGGATAATTTATTAGGCATATTATGGCAATCGGTTTCGAAAAGAACGGATGGTAAAAATAGTTTTACAGAATTACTGAATTCATTTGCCGGGATAAATAATGAAACAGGCAAGGGCAGCATCTTGCGAAATACTTTAGGTGCAATACTGCCAACATTAATTATAGCAGCACTTAAAAATTTTGTGTTTAATAAAATAAAAAAATAATATGCGTATTTATGTAATCATGTTTGTTTTGTTTGCGGCTTGCTCGGCAAAGCATGCCACAAAAACCGAAGTAATGAAAAACGATATGTCTGATACAACAGCCATAGCAGTTAACGATACATTGCCACTTGTTGTACAGTTTTATAGTATTGGAGAAGGTATAAACCCACAATCGCAGGTGCTTTTAGATATTTTTATTGCGGCACAATCGAAAAAGTATAGTGTAAGTATCAGATCAGTAATTGTACCTTGGGGACGTGAGGGCGAGTATGATGCTTGTTTTAGGTTATCATTATTAAACGAGCAACAAAAGGCTGCACTTTTAAAAGAAGTATCCCAATTGTTTAATGAATCAAGTCGTGTACATGTTTTGTTAAACCAGCCATGCAAATTTGCGAAACAGTAGTTTTAAGTTTTTTAAGGGTTTAAAAACTAAGGTATAAATACACAAAGGGCATAGCTCCAAAAACACCGTCAAACCTGTCTAATATGCCACCATGGCCGGGTATAATGTTGCCCGAGTCTTTAACCCCTACACTTCGCTTGAGCATACTTTCTATCAAGTCGCCTAAAGTGCCAAAAACCACAATTATTGCTGCACAAACCATCCACTGCGTTACTGTAAAACAGTTGTTGTAAGGTGCTATGAAATAGGCCAAAGCAATGCAACATAATCCACCACCGATGAAGCCTTCTACCGATTTTTTGGGTGATATACGCTCAAATAATTTATGCTTGCCCATAGTAACACCAAAAATATATTGACAAGTATCACTGGTCCATTGCAATATAAAAAGGCCAAGTATGCGCCATGGCTGGTAGTTACCGTCAACAAAGCCAATTTGCCATAGTAAAACAAAAGGTGTTAGCAAATAGAGCCAGGCAATTGCAGCAGATGCAATGTTTAAAAAAGGTTTGTCTAAATTACGATACAATTCATTGATTAGTAGTAAAAACATAGCTGCCAACGCTATGGGCATTATTGAAACTTGAATAAAGTTGAGGCTATTGCCGGCAATAATTGCAAAACAAAGTAATGCCAACATTGTATTAAGATATAAAGGAGGCTTAACATTATAATGAAGCATCATATTATTAAACTCAAAAAAACTTACGCCTACTATGAATAAAAAAAGTAGAAAACATGTTATGGGCCCAAACCAAATTGCAGTTATTAATACAGCAACAAATACGGCACCACTCAGGGTGCGGGTAATAAAATTATTCAAGGTTATTTTGAGTTAAGAGTAAGCGTACAAAAATTTCATTTGCAACAGGTACAAATATTTCAAGTTCGCCAATTGTAACCACGGTACTGTCTATTTTATTTAGCTCTTGATAGGGTATATTATATTCATCGAGCAATGCTTTTACAAAGTTGCATTTGTATGGTTGCTCACTGCTATAAATTTTTATCCAGTCGCTCATGTTTCAATGTTACAGAGTTTAATTTTTAGTAAGTATTTTATAATAAGTTATCAGTACTTAGGTTTTGTACAAAGTTATCTTCAATTAAAAAAACATAAACTTCTTGCATAAGGTCGGGTTGGGTTTCGCATTTAAAAGGCCCGCTTAATGCATGTACTTCGGCAGGATATTGATTATTGTATTTTAATCGGATGTTTTGTATGGCATCTTTCAAGTCGTTAACCACTTGTGCTATATCAATAATTACTACCAAAGCTTTGGCTTGGGCAATAGCGCGCATGTTAGCTTGTTTGTTGCTAAAAATTAGCGAAGCTGTACGTGCGGTTGCACATTCAGCATTTGTAAAATACACTTCAATATTATTAGATAGGTTCACATCATGTTTAAATGCTACCTGGTTTAATACATTTTGTAATGACTTATCAGTACATAAAAATTGTTGCCATTTTTTATTCTCACACAGTTTTAAAAAATCTTCTGCAAAATCGAGATGGTTTTGGCAATACAAAAAGTAGCCGCCATGTTGGGTTAAGTTTTGTGCAAATTGCAATTCCTTTTCTTCATCGCTAACACCAAAAAAGGCATAATCAATATCAAGTTTAGGGTAGGGGTTAGCCGTTTTTTCAATTAAGGCGGAGCGTATTTTTTTTAATATCTTCTCTTTTGTTAGACTTTCTTGCATTTTATAAATTGCTTTTGCAGTTTAATTTATTAAGCTGTTGTGCAGCTTCAAACATAAATAAAAAACCCCTTATCGTTCGATAAAGGGTTGTTGTTTGTTACTGTGTTTTACACAATTAACTATTGCCATTTTCCGGCATGGCTGTTTCGGTTTCGGGGGCAATGTTTCCGGTTGTGTTTTGGGTATTCTCATGTGCATTACCGTTTAAAGTTGCTGCAGGCTTACTGGAATTTGCATCAGTCTTTTCTTCTTCTTTATCAAAGGGGCGTTTGCCAAATATTTCTTCCAAATCTTCTTTAAAAATAACTTCTCGCTCCATAAGCAGTTTTGCTAATGCATCTAATTTACTTCTGTTTATGGTAAGTAAACTAAGGGTACGTTCGTAGGCACGGTCAATTAATTTTTTTACTTCTTCATCAATTATTTCAGCAGTTTTATCGCTGTATGGTTTGGTAAAGCCATAATCTTGTTGACCGCTTGAATCATAAAAACTAACATTTCCAATGCGCTCATTCAAACCAAATATTGAAACATTTGCATAAGCTTGTTTGGTTATTTTTTCAAGGTCGCTGAGGGCTCCTGTTGAAATGGTGTTAAACACAACTTGCTCGGCTGCACGGCCTCCTAATGCCGCACATATTTCATCAAAAATCTGTTCCTGGGTTGTTATTTGCCTTTCATGTGGTAAATACCAGGCTGCACCTAATGAGTTGCCGCGTGGTACTATGGTAACTTTAATTAATGGATTAGCATGTTCAAGCAACCAACTAACCGAAGCGTGGCCGGCTTCATGGTATGCAATTACTTTTTTCTCATGTGCTGAAATGATTTTGTTTTTCTTTTCAAGCCCACCAACAATTCTATCAACGGCATCTAAGAAGTCTTGTTTGTCAATTGAGGTTTTGTTTTTGCGTGCAGCAATAAGAGCAGCTTCATTACATAGGTTAGCAATATCGGCACCACTAAAGCCCGGTGTTTGTTTAGCCAAAAAGTCCACTTCAACATCGGCACTTAATTTTGTAAGTGGTTTTAAATGCACTTTAAAAATTTCTTTACGGCCATTTAAATCGGGTAACTCTACATAAATCTGTCTGTCAAACCGGCCTGGACGTAGTAATGCTTTATCTAATACATCGGCTCTATTGGTTGCGGCAATAATTATTACACCGTTGTTGCTGCCAAAGCCATCCATTTCGGTTAATAGTTGGTTTAGTGTGCTTTCGCGCTCGTCATTACTGCTAAAGGATGCATTTTTTCCACGTGCACGGCCAATGGCATCAATTTCATCAATAAAAATAATGCTGGGCGATTTTTCTTTAGCTTGTCTGAATAAATCGCGCACACGCGATGCACCAACGCCTACAAACATCTCAACAAAATCAGAACCTGACAGGGAGAAGAAGGGAACCTGTGCTTCGCCTGCAACTGCTTTTGCTAATAAAGTTTTACCGGTTCCGGGTGGGCCAACTAATAGTGCACCACGTGGAATTTTGGCGCCTAAGGCAGTGTATTTTTTTGGATTTTTTAAAAAGTCAACAACTTCCATCACTTCCACTTTTGCTTCTTCAAGCCCTGCAACATCATTAAATGTTACTTTTACATTCAAGTCTTTGTCGAACAAAGTTGCCTTGCTCTTACCAATGTTAAAAATCTGACTGCCACCGGCACCACCACCCATTTTGCGGATTAGTACCATCCAGATAATAACAATAATTGCCAATGGTAGTATCCAACTAATAACATATTCCATTAAACCACGCTCATACGGTTTGTACACAACAGTAATACGTTGATTCTCGGGGTAGTTTTTTTGTACTTCTTCAAGTTGTTTTTCGAATGTACCGTTTTTACTAATGTTCATGTAAAAATGTGGGCCCTCGTTAAGGGTATTGGTAAATGGCTTATTTCTTACTTTCTTATATTTATCTAAAGCAAGCTTATCTTTCTTAATTGTGATTTCGGCCCGGGTTTCGTTAATAATTTCAATTTTATCTACATCACCACTATCAAGCATGCTGGTTTTAAACTGTTGCCAATAAATTTCTTCCGGTTTGCTGCCCCAATCAATAAATTGAAGGCCAATAAAAAGTATAATTACTACACCGTAAATCCAATAAGGGTTAAACTTTGGTGTGCCCGGCTTTTTTCCGAAAGGGTTGTCTTTTTTCGATTCATTACCCGGCTTTTGCTCCTGCTGGTTTGTCATTTCTAATCTTTAATAATCTGATTTTATATTGTAATTTGTTTTTAGGCATTGTGGTTGGTAATATCGGCATCGGCCCACATTTGTTCTAAACGATAGAAGTTACGTTTTTCTTCTAAAAAAACATGCACTACAACGTTGAAATAATCCAGTAATATCCATTCGGCATTTTGATAACCTTCGGTATGTAGGGCTTTTTCTTGTAGTTGCTTTTTTACCTCATCTTCAACATTGGCAGCTATGGCTTCTACTTGTGTACTATTACCTGCATGTGCAATTACAAAGTAATCGGTGCTGGCACTTTCAATGGCACGCAAATCCATACTGGTAATTTGTTGCGCTTTTTTATCGGCCATGGCGGCAATAATTACTTCAATTAATGAAGGGGTACTTGTTTTAGCTGTTTTGTTCGAACCTTTAGTTGAACGCTTACTTGCAACTTTTGGTGCTTTAACGCTGCTGCTTTTAGATCTTATACTTTCTTTCTTGATTGCTGTCTTTTTGGTAACGTTTTTAACCGTTGCCTGATGCGTTTTTTTTACCGCCATTTTGTGTTTTTTGATAATAGCTGCAAATGTATTCTTTTTTACTGCATGCTACATTGACGGTACCTACGCGGCTAAATTTTGTAGCTTTTCGTTTTTTTAGTTAAAAAATTGTTTAGGTATGGTGGGTAGAAAAGGGCAAAACTTTACGTATGCTGTGCATTTATGTTTGATTGGATAGGCTATTAAATTATTTTTTTTAATGTTTTAGCCATTTGGCGTTTATCGTCTTTTTCTTTTAACGATTGACGCTTGTCATAGTTCTTTTTGCCTTTGGCTATGGCAATTTCAAGCTTTGCAAAACCATTTTCATTTAATAGAAGTTTGGTAGCTACTACGGTAGTCCCTTTTTCTTTTAGTTTACTTTCAATTTTACGCAACTCGTTTTTATTCAACAATAATTTGCGTTGGCGTTTGGTGTCAACATTGTTATAGGCGCCTTCTTTATAGGGAGCAATGTGCATGTTTTTAATCCACAATTCATTGTCTTTTAAAAAGCAAAATGCGTCTTGTAAATTGGCTTCGCCATTACGCACCGATTTTATTTCAGTACCTGTTAATACCAAACCGGCTTCATACGTTGTCAGAAAAAAATATTCGAACGATGCTTTTCTGTTCGTTACCAAAATAATTGGTTTTTCGGATTTCATGCTTGCAAAGAAAATTCTTTTAACACCTTTGTCAAACTTTAGTATTTACAATATGCGTTTTATTGCCAAGGCTTTGCCTTATTTTTCATTAGTAAAATTTAGCCATTCGGTTTTTGCTTTACCTTTTGCAGCCATAGGTTTTGCATTGGGTTTGCAAGCACAGCATGCAATGCCTGTAACATTGGGCATTAAAGTGGTGTTATGTATGGTGTTTGCGCGCAATGCTGCCATGGCTTTTAACCGTTGGGCTGATAAATATATTGATGCACAAAATTCGCGTACAAGCATTCGCGAAATTCCGGCTGGTATTATAAAACCAAGTGCAGCAGCTTGGTTTACCTTGCTTAATAGTATGGCATTTATTTTTACAACTTATTTTATTAATAGCGCTTGCTTTTATTTGTCGTTTGTGGCATTGGCTGTTGTTTTGGGTTACAGTTATACCAAACGGTTTACACCATTATGTCATTTGGTTTTAGGTTTGGGGTTAAGCCTGGCACCCATTGGTGCTTACATTGCCGTAACAGGCGTTTTTAATTTTATTCCACTAATGTTTTCGGCAATTGTTTTGTTTTGGGTATGTGGGTTTGATATTATTTATGCTTTACAGGATATTGACTTTGATAGAAGTCAACAACTAAAATCAATACCTGTTTTGTTAGGAATAAACGGTGCTTTAACCTTTGCGCGTATTTGCCATTTTATGTGTGCTGTATTGTTAATTGCTACAGGTGTATATGCAGGGTTTGCAATTTGGTATTGGGTAGGAACTGCTTTGTTTATAGCTCTATTAATTTACCAGCACTTATTGGTTAAAGCTGATGATTTCAGTAAAATTAATTTGGCATTTTTTACAACCAATGGCATTGGTAGTTTGGTGTTTGGTTTTTTTGTGATTATAGATATAAGTTTATCATAAACAGCATCTTTTACTCCATACATTTAGATGTATTTTAATAACAGACTTATTTATCCGGTTTATAATACTGCTAATATTTCATTTGCACGAATAGCGAACTCAGCTTAAAACACATTTAATAGCATACGGCTGCATAACTACGTATAGCGTTAAAGTTATTTGTAAACGAAATATTTGCTGGTGATGTTTTTTGGTTGTTAATGCGCAAATCCATTGCTTTTTCAATACATCGCATTACGGCATTGTTTTCGGATGTGGTGCCAATACTTATACGGACGGTTTGGTTAAGTTTTACA
Source organism: Bacteroidia bacterium (assembly GCA_016788165.1). Classification (GTDB taxonomy): domain Bacteria; phylum Bacteroidota; class Bacteroidia; order AKYH767-A; family OLB10; genus JAEUTH01. Next base: position 116,395 of record JAEUTH010000017.1, read on the forward strand.
AAGTTTGATGTGTCTAATACCTTAATGCCGGCATGGCTAAATGATTGAATCAACTTATTGTGATTTGATTTGATTTTGATGAGCAAGAAGTTTCCTTCTGATGGATAAACATAAATTTGATTAGCACTAAAATTACTTGTTAAATATGTTTTCATACGATTACGTTCGCTAATTATGTTTTTAACGCATTGTTTTGAATCGTGCATAAATTTTGCATCGAAAAGTATATAACGTGCAAACAATAATGTAAACGGATTGATGGCAAATTGAAGTAACAGCTTTTTTACATTAGCCGTAATAGTTGCCGATGCGCATAAATAACCTAACCGCAAGCCTGCAACCGGAAATGCTTTTGAAAACGAACGTAGCACCATTAAATTTTCATACTGATTAATCAAAGGCGTAAAATCTGTTTTACTAAATTCGCAATACACACCATCAAGCACTATCAAAGCAGTGGGGTTTTGTTTAAGTATGTTTTCCAATTGCTTCATCGAAATATTGGTACCTGTTGGATTATTAGGTGCAGTAATAATTAGTACGGAGTTTGAATGTAGCGCAGGCAATGTTTTTAAATTAAAATTTAAATTGTCATCTAACATCCAGGGCGTATATTCAATATTGTATGATTTGCAGTGATAATCGAAAAGCGAATACGAAGGCTGCGTTATTACTATACTTTTTCGGTTTATCGCAAAATAGTTTAACAAAGTTGTAATAAGCGTGGCCGAGCCTGAGCTTAGCGCAATATTTTGAGCAGTTAAGCCACAATAATTTGCAACATTTTGCTCTATATCACTTAAATCGTTTGAAGGATAGCGATTCCAATTTGTTTGAATTAAAAGCGCTGCGAGTTTTTCTTTATAATTCAATGCAACATCATCCGATTGTTCGTTTTTATCGAGATATATTTTTGATTTCGACTTGGATACAACCAGGCGGCTATTCATGTTTTGAAGCTGTGTATTAAATAAGGACTGATTCATCAGATTGTATATTAAGTAGTGTGGTTATTATTTAAAAGTTAGTTTAAAACTATATGGCTTTAATTATAGCGAGTATGTTTTCGGTATCATATTTAAATCCAATAAATCCATCCGGTTGCATAACTATGTTTAATCCGGTTTCATTCAACGATACGTGCTTAAATTGCATTTCATCAATTTCAAAGCAGCTTTGAGTAAGCATTTTTATCCATTCTATTGCCGGTTCATGTTTTTCGAATCTATCGGTTTCGGCTTTGCCTAAAATATCTTCAATCTCACGGCCAAAAAATAACTTCAATCCGTTTTTATACTTACGTTCAATGTCCAGGTTATCAATAACTTTAAACAAGGCAATAAAGTGGTGGTAACAGTTGTTTATGCGTTGTTTATAGTCGGGTTCAAAATGATCTACATTAGGTTCTGTAATAAAAAATGCAACCGGGTTAATGGCCTTAATGCGTTGTAAGGTAACCAGCCGTTGCGCTTTTTGCTGAATATGATGCAAAGCCAATGATGCATTTACAATTACAGCGCCTTGCAGTTTGGGTATGGAATTAAAATTTACATTTTCGGCATAGTCAGCTATTTTTACAATTTCAATTTCAAAGTGAGCGGTGTTTTTTATTGCCTTAATATTGGCTTCGGCAATATTTAAGGCATCTTCAAAAGGCTCAATGCCAACAATGGTTACTTTTTTAAGGTTGGATAAACCTGAGGCCATACTGATAATGTTAACCATTTGGGTACCCAAGCCAATGCCAATATCAACCAGTGTTACTTCATCATAATGGCTCATGGTTTCGATAATTGAATTGTTTACCATTTGTTGGCCGTATTTTACAAATGGAAATTTATCAATTAGTATATCAAACAATTCTATTTGCGAAACTTCATATTGTTTATCATAGATGTTATTATTTAGTAATTCAGGATTAAATTTCCGATTGATTGCATGGATTAAAATGGCAGCTAAAAATTTTTCAGAATCATGCTCCATACCATCACTACAGTATGCTGCTAATGAATTAAGCTCCAATTGCATCAAGGTTTCATTTGTATTATTGTTTAATATTTCAACAATGGTTTGTAGTAAGGTAGCTGTGCCGGTGTTGTTCATTTGTTAGTTTATTTGGTTTATGGATACAAACATACAATGCACAAACCCCGACAAAATTATTGTTGCCTAAAACGTGGTAAAATGGAACTGAGGTGTATTATTTTAGTGATGTAGTGCTATTACATCTACGTTTAAAAACACTAAAAGCCTTCCCTAAACAGCATAAAATGCTTGCTGTTTTTTTTGAAGCAATTTTAGATTCATACTAAAACAGATTAACTCAAGGAATAGGTATTGTTAAAAATGGGATATTGATTTTATTTGCACCGTTACATGCAAATACCTTTTTAATTAGTTAAACACTAAACGCATTGTATTTTAAATTTGTTTAGACATCATGTTGAGATAAAAGTATTTGCAACACAATTGAACTATGTGGAATTACTTTGCCAATAAATTATTACGTAACCGGTTAGCTTTTATTCTGGTGCTGGGTGCTTTAACCGCTTTTATGGCCTACCGCGCCACCCAAATAGAACTTTCTTATGAATTTGCTAAGGTTTTGCCGGCCACCGATCCGGCTTATGCTGATTACGAGAACTTTAAAAAAATGTTTGGCGAAGATGGCAGCGTTATGGTTATTGGCCTTCAAGACACAAACTTGTTTAATTTAAATGTGCTTAATGATTGGTATGCCCTTAGCAATGACATAAAAAGTATTGATGGCGTGCAAGACGTGTTATCACTAACCACGCTTTACAATGTAATTCGTAACGATAGTTTACAGCGCTTCGATTTTAAACCTGTTATGACTAAGCCGCTGCAAACACAAGCAGAAGCCGATAGTTTACGTAACTTAATTTACAATTTACCTTTTTACAACGATTTGGTGATTAACCAAAAAACCAATGCCACACTTATTGCTATTACTTTTAAAAAGGTTGATTTAAATTCGAAGCACCGCATACAAATGGTGGAGCAGATTAAAGCGGTTTCACAAAAGTTTGAAGCCGGGCATCAATTAAAGCTGCATTACTCCGGTATGCCTTACATCCGTACGGCTATTATGAACAAGGTTTCGGGCGAGATGAAATTATTTTTAATACTTGGAATAATTATCACAACCATTATTCTAGGGCTGTTTTTTAAAAGTTTTACTTCAGTTGTTTTTTCAGTGGTGGTGGTTATTGCCGGAGTAATCTGGTCAATGGGCACTATCGAACTGCTTAATTATAAAATTACCATACTAACCGGTTTAATTCCGCCACTGATTATGGTAATTGGCGTTCCTAATTGTATTTTTCTTATCAATAAATATCATAGCGAATTTGCCTTGCACGGCAACAAAGTAAAAGCCTTAACACGCATGATTACTACCATAGGTGTATCATTGTTTTTGGCAAACATTACCACTTCAATTGGTTTTGGTGTATTGTACTTTACCAATAGCTCCTTTCTTACCGAGTTTGGTGTTATTGCTGCTGTTAATGTAATGCTTACCTACATTATTACGCTTATTTTTATTCCGATTATATTAAGCTATTTGCCGGTGCCAAATGCTAAAGATTTGATCCATTTAGAGGCTAAACGCATAAACTTTGTGCTTGATATTATTGATACGCTCGTACACCGGTATCGTAACTGGATTTATGGAGTAACCGCTGTTGTTACCGCAGTTTTTATTTATGGCATGATGCAAATAAACATGAATGGTTTTGTGGTTGACGACTTGCCTGCTGATGACCCGGTTTATGCCGACCTTCGTTTTTTTGAGTCGAATTTTAAAGGCATACTGCCATTCGAAATTTATATTGATACCAAAAAGCCCAACGGTGTTTTCGAAAATAATGCACGTGTACTTTACAAAATAAAAACTCTTCAAAAAACATTAGAACAATATCCCGAACTATCCAGAGCTTTGTCAGTTACCGAAGCTATAAAATTCTCATACCAAGCATACAGGGGCGGAGATAAAAAGTTTTATGTACTACCAGGCATTAGCGAATTAAAAAACCTTAATGATTATGTAGCCACCGTAAAAGGTGGCGATAACAGATTGAAATCGTTTATTGACTCGACCAAACAATACACACGTGTAAGTATTCAAATGGCTGATGTGGGTTCGGTAAGAATTAAAGAACTGCTTACCGAAATTAAGCCGCGCATTGATTCGATTTTTGACAACAACAATTACCATGTAAAATTAACCGGCCACAGTTTGGTGTTTTTAAAAGGTAACGATTATTTGTTGCACAACTTGCTCGAAAGTCTTTTAATTGAAATTGTGCTCATTGCACTTGTTGGTCTTGCATTGTTTCGTTCGACCCGGATTATATTATTGTCAAAACTACCTTGCCTTATACCGCTTTTAATTACGGCCGGCATAATGGGTTTTATGGGCATACGGTTTAAACCATCCACAATATTAATTTTCAGTATTGCTTTTGGCATTGCATCAGATGGTACTATTTATTTTCTGGCTAAGTATCGCCTTGAGTTAAAACAACATCGTAAGAGTATTGCCGATGCAGTTTCCGCTGCAATAAAAGATACCGGTTTAAGTATGATTTATACAGCGGTAATTTTATTTTTTGGTTTCGGCATTTTTGCTGCATCAGGCTTTGGTGGCATAAAAGCTTTAGGTATTTTAATCTCCATTACCTTACTGGTTTCTATGATTACCAATTTATTATTGTTGCCAAGCATTTTGCTTTCTATTGATAAATGGGTAAGCCGAAAGGAAATTATCTCAACACCATTAATTGAAATTGAAGCTCCTGAAGATGGCGAACCTACCGGTGATGAAAAACTTTAAACGGTTTTATTCAGATAATCAGCATGCACATTTAAATGCATCTTGCCGTATTTGATTTGCTTCGAAACACCCTAGTTGTTAGTGTTTCCTATTTACATTGATAAATTAAAAAACAGCCGGCTCTTTCGAAACCGGCTGTGTGTTGCCAAACAAAATTTACAATGTGTAGTATATAGGTATAGTTATAAAAGCGTATTGGATATTGCTTACTGCTTTACTATTTTCAGTATGCTTATATGTTCATTACATGCTAACCTTACAAAGTACATACCCGGAGTTAGTGTTTCAATATTTATAGTTTGGTTTAATGGATGGCCTTGCATTTTTACAAGGCCACTTAAATCAAAAATTGTAAAGCGGTAGTTTGTTAGTGCTGTTTCTATTGATATAAAATTACTTGCCGGGTTAGGCATTATGCTTACTGTAAAATCGGATGCAGGTAGTTGCTGTTTTAATATTGGAAGCATATTTTTTTCATAACTATCAACCACATAATAATCGGTGGTTCCTATAGGCTTATAATCGCGTCTTTCGCCTACTAAATAAGCATTGCCATTACTTTTTATTACAACATCATTATATTTGGAGTAGGATGAATCAACGGTTGAAGTATTGTAATTATGGATTTGATTTTCCTTTCCGATTGTATTGCCGTTAGCATCTAATTGTAAAAAACGCGAACGGTAACCGGGCGTAAGTGTTTGCGTAAAGTAATGATCGCCTGCTAAATATAAAAATCCATTGTTAGCCACTTTCATAGAAGAAGCTCTGAAATTTGACAATGTTCGTTGCCATAATTTATTCCCATTTTTATCATATTTAAATACAATGGTTGATGGATAATTTTGTACACCTATTAAATGTGTGGCTGTATATACATTGTTTAAACCATCGGTACCTAACCAAACTTTATTCGAAAGCGTATCAATATTTTCTTGCTTACTCCATAACAAAGTTCCGTCTGCAGCATGGCAGTAGAGGTTTAGTTTATTTGCATTGTTATTAATGCTTCGCGATGCGGTAATAACATTTTGTTCATCATTAACAACAAGTTTGGTAAAAAGCCAATCGTTCCAATCTAAGTTTGGGTGTATATATTGGTTTACCCATTCTTTTTGGCCGGCTGCATTTAATTTTAATACAAACAAACGAAGTCCAACACCACTCTTTTCAGTACAACCGGTAAGGTAGGTATTGTTGCTGCTATCAACCTTAATGTCGGACACCATCCTTATTTGAGAACCCGGAAAATATATTGCTGTTGACCAGTCGGACAAAACTAAATTGGCTTGGTCTAATTTGTTTACAATTAACGTTTCGCCAAACGAAGGCGCACTGCTTAATTGGGTAAGAATTACATCGCCATCGTTTGCAAATGCAATTAAGCGGTTGGTAACACTATTGCCCAAAACCAAACTACTTATTTGATTAAGCATTGAGTCGAGCACAAAAAAATAATTATACCCGGGCCAGTTTGTGTCAAAATAGCGTATGCCTACTTTATTATCATTACTAACTATTACCTGCATTTCGGCTGTGGCAGGTGGCCCCGAATAATATGGAAATATAAAGGTTGACGCTAATGAACATGTAGCGGCATCATAACGATCGGCTACTATGCTATTAACGCCATTTACAACCCGAAAACCGGTTGATACCAAGTCATCATTTCCAAGTACAACCGATTTAAATGCTTTAGCCTGAATGGTATTTCTGTTCTCTTTAAAGTTATGCATGCAAACCGATTGTGCATAAAGCAAGCCTGTGTTTACACAACTTATAAGTACAAATACAACAGCCACATAAAGTTTGTTTTTTGTTTTCATGGCAAAGTTTTGTGTTAAGTAAAAAAGTATCCGAAATCAAATTCCAACAGAAAGAAAGATAAACACTATTTGTCAAAACTATCTGTAAAGTAACTTATAAAGTTATTGGCTGCTTAAACTACTAAAAATAACTTATCTGATAAAATTGCTGCAACTTAAATTCACAAGTAAAATTCTATAGCAGCTACAATTTTTATCAAATATAAAATTAAAAGGATGTGTTCTGATATTAAATTTATGAGGTAACAAATTATAGTTTTGAATATTTATTTCGCATTGCAACTCACACATGATTTTAAAAGCATTGATTATTGACGACCAACAGCATTTTATTGATATGCTTATTGATACCTGCAAGGTTGCCAAATTACCTGTAACAGTTGTTGCTACTGCACTTAATGCACATGATGGTTTTATTGCCATACGAAATCAGAAACCTGATCTGGTTTTTTTAGATGTAGAGATGCCCGGCAAGACTGGGCTTGAAATGATAAATGAAATAAAGGAAAAGGATTTTGAAATTATAGTTACCACCTCGCATGATAAGTATGCATTACAAGCTATTAAAACCCAAGCTATTGATTACCTCTTAAAACCTGTTGACCTAATCGAACTATCAAAAGCGGTTGACAGTGTTTTAAGTCGTAAGAGAGAAAAACTCATGCACACAACCGTGCAGCATACTGATTATAAAAAATTGACGGTAAGCACCAGCGATGGCATGCTGTTTATCGAAATTGGCAAATTGGTTAGACTCGAAGCCGACAATGTTTATACTACTATTTATTGTATTGACGGATCAAAAGTAATAGCCTCAAAGCCTTTAAAAGATTTTGATGAACGACTGCAAAGCTATGGCTTTGTAAGAGTACATAAATCACACCTGATTAATATGAACTGCATCAAGAAATTTTACCGTGGCGAAAACGCTTACCTGGTTATGAGTGATGAGGGTATAGTTCCCGTATCGAAAACCGGCCGCGATACCTTGCAACAATTTACAGGTATTGTTTAGTGTTAGCATATTCCTGCATGCTACTGTTTTATCGAAACACTTTAAACAAATTTTTTAAAATGTGTTGCCGGGTTGTACATTCTTTAATTGCATCTGTTAGCATGAATATCAGAAAATACAATCAACTGTTATTGCATATAAATTGAATCGCTGCAAAAAAAGTATTGCCTTATATTAACAAAGTAAAACGGTTCATTCACAAAGCCATTTTGCTCAGAAACAAATCGGGCATGCCTTACGGCTTTCATAGTATTTACGTTTGACTTAACAAATCAAACACTTAAATACTATGAACTTACTTAAACAAGCAACCGTTTCAACACTTATTGCATTACTTGCACAAACTGCCAATCTTTTAGCACAATCGGGGCCACCAACGCCTTGGGTATTAGAGGGTAATGCAAATGTTAATCACCATATACATTGGTTAGGTACTACCAATACGCAAGATTTGGTTATAAAAACCAATTCGGTGCAACGCATGGTTGTAAATGGATTAAATGGCAATATTGGCATAGGTACCGGTGTGCCTGCTTACACATTGCACGTAACTAATGCCGATAATATCCGCACTGCCAGTTTCGAAAACACGGCTAATGGCACCGGCAATCGTTCGGCAGTTTATGCCGAATCAAAAGGTGCCGGTACAGGTGCTAAATATGGGGGTTACTTTGAAGCCAAAAACGGAACAGGGTTAAATCATGGTGTTTATGCGCGTGCCACAGGTACAGGTAACGCATACGGTGTACGTAGTGTGGCCAATGGACAGGCAACTAATTATGGCCTATATAGCGTTGCCCAAGGTAATGGTACCAATTATGCCGTATATGGCAAAGCCTTAGGCTTATTAGCAGGCTTAGGTTCAAATTATGCTATTTATGGCGAGGTAGATGCCAGTAACTTAACTGGATGGGCAGGCTATTTTAAAGGCCGCGGCTATTTTAGTGAGCGTGTAGGAATTGGCACCAATAATCCCGGGGCTTATCTACATGTTAATGCCGATGATGTAACCTTGCCATTTGCTGTACAGATAAACGGAGCTTCAAAATTAAAAACCAATACCAATGGCAGCGTGTCAATTGGTGGTGTACCATCGGGCCCAACCAATGGATTATATGTAAATGGCGATGTAGTAATCGGAACTTCAACTCCGGCAGCAGGTTATAAGTTATCCGTAAACGGCAAGGTTATGTGTACAGAGTTACGCGTAGAGCTAAACAATAGCTGGCCTGATTATGTTTTTAATGACACCTACAAATTGCCAACTATTAAAGAGATGGAACAACATATTAATCAATATAAACATTTGCCAGGCATTCCTTCGGCTGCACAAATGGAAAGTAATGGTGGCTTTGATGTTGGTGTAATGCAAACTAAAATGATGGAGAAAATCGAAGAACTGTCGCTTTACATAATTCAATTGGAAAAGAAAATTGAAAAACTAGAAGCAACCCATCAGTGATTTAAAATGAAAATTTTTAAAAATGTTCCATAACAAATACAGAACTATGAAATCACTAATTAAAAAATTGCACTTGTTTGCTTGTTTTGCACTAACGTTACATACAGGTTTAACAACAGCACAGTTAAACATAGAGCAGCCTGCCATGGGCCACCGCATTATTGAACAATCACAACATTCATGCACTGCACATGAATTGTACGATGCATTAGATGCCGAAACAAATAGAAACATAACACAACTTAAAAGCGAAGGCAAACTTATTTTTAATGCAGGTAAAGTATTACTGCCACAAACGTTTGAATGGCCGCTAACGTATGAAACCAACTTTTTGGGAAACGATTATTTCTTTATCCAAAACTATGTTGACCACGATACTACAACGGGCAGTATATCAGAATTTATGTGTGGTACACGATCATACGATTTGGCATCAGGCTACGACCATCAGGGAACCGATATTTGCATTGGCCCATATTGGTGGAATATGATGGACGATATGAAAGTTAGAATTATTGCAGCCGCCCCAGGTCAAATTATCGGAAAAGCTGATGGTAACTTTGATAGAAATTGTGGTTTTGGAGCAGGCGCAGCCAATTCAATAACCATACAACATGCCGATGGCACACGTGCGCTTTACTTGCACATGAAAAATGGCAGTGTTACAACTAAAGTTGTTGGCGATTATGTTGAAACAGGCGAATTTTTGGGCTACGTGGGTAGTTCGGGATCTTCTACCAATCCACATTTACATTTCGAAGTTCGCAATGCTGCCAATCAATTTATAGACCCATGGGCCGGGCCATGTAATGATGATATAACTTCCAGCCTTTGGAATAATCAAAAACCGTATCCCAATAGTGGCATTATGAGCATACTTACCATGTCGGCTGTACCCACAGTGCCTGCATGCCCAAATCCGGAAACGGTGCCTTTAACCAATCACTTCGAACCGGGCGACCCAATGCGCATCGAAATTCATTTGCGCGACTTAATGCCGGGCACGTCATTCGAACTAAACATTTTCGATCCCAATAATGTAATTATTGATAATGCCACCGTTCAGATAGCTAATTTTTTGGCAGGAGGGTTTTATTTTACCACGCCTAACATTTCAAATAATGCCATACAAGGTACATATAGAGTAGAAGTTACATATCAAGGTAAACGTGCTGCACATTATTATACGGTAGGTTGCCCGGCTGCATATAATTTAAGCGGCTCAATAGGTGGTTTTCAGGGCTATTTATCAGGCAGCAACATCACTTCTACACAAAGCATTTCCGGTTCGGGTGGTAATAACATTTGGTATGAGGCCGAAACTTATATTGAGGCAAAAACAGGATTCAGAGCTAAAGCAGGTTGCCATTTCCGGGCAAGAATTGATAATTGTTCCAATAACGGCATTAGGCAAATAGATGAATTAAATGCAAATCCGATGTTATCGTTACAAGCACATCCAACCATAACTGCTACAACAACCAAGTTGAAGGTAAGCACCAACAAAAACAGTAAATTAAATCTTGTAGTCTTTGATTTAACAGGCCGTCAGATAAAACCGGTTATCACAAATCAAAATTTACCTGATGGTGTGCATGAGTTCGAACTTAATACTACGGATATGGCTCCCGGTATTTATATTTGTACTGCTGTTGTTGATGCATTAAAAACCACCTGCAAAATTATAGTGCAACGTTAATTTTAGCATTAGATGAAATTGTAAAGAGGCTGTGTTAGCATTAAAAGCTGATTCAGCCTTTTTAGGTTTACAGCTATCAATTAATAGCGATACACTTTTATGGAATGGTTTTGCAATTGCAAGCAACAGACTTGCAAGAGTTTTGCTTATTCAAATTAATATATTTCGCCAAAAAAAGAATATGCTTATTATAGGTATTGCAGGTGGTTCGGGCTCAGGTAAAACTACCGTTGTCAGGCAAATGATGCACTCGTTTTCGGCTACACAGGTTGCACTTTTATCGCAGGATAGTTACTACCGCGATTTGGGACAATTAGAAGCCGACAAAAAACGAAAATTAAACTTCGACCATCCCGACAGTATTGAGTTTGATTTGCTGGTTAACCATATAAGCCAGTTGCGTAGTGGAAATATAATAAATCAGCCACTTTACGATTATATCACTTCATCGCGATTAGCCGAAACGGTTATTGTAAAACCGCATAATGTTGTAATTATAGAAGGCTTGTTGCTGTTTACCGACAAACGCATACGCGACCTTTGTGATATTAAAGTATTTGTTGATGCCGAGCCCGATGACCGTTTGATTAGAATTATTGAACGTGATATGCGTGAGCGTGGCCGCGATGCGAAACAAGTTATCGAACGTTATCAGGTGGTAAAAGAAATGCATCAACAATTTATTGAACCAACCAAACGCTTTGCCGATTTAATTATACCACAAGGTGGCGAAAATAAAGTGGCTATTAATTTGTTGGTTGCCACCATCAGCTTAAAGCTTATGCAATAATTTGAGATTTAATATAAAATAAAAACCTTGCTTGCAATCAGGGCCTCCGGTTTTTATAGGACTTGCCGGGCGGTGGTGCATCGTTTCTGTTTTTAATTTTTTGCAGCAATTCATGTTTAAAATCTTCCTGGGCACGCATTAGTAAGCCTACCTTGCGCATTGGCAACACTTGTTTGAACTGGGTTTGATACTTACGTATAACATCTACTTCCTTTTGCCTGCGGTTTATATCGTCATCAATAAATTTTTCGATATCCTTATCGCTAAGCGTTTCAAAATTGGGATTAGCCATTTTTCGTGATTCGCGTAAGGTTTTCATTTCTACTTCGAACTGATTAAAAACCGGCCAGAATTTTTGTGACTCATCGGGCGTTAGCGAAAGCTTATCGGTTAGGTAAGCTATTTTCATTGACTTTATTTTGTCGTCAAATTTTGGGTCGCGTGGTGTGTCCTGTGCAAATGTAAAGTTAGTTAACAGCAACAGGCAAATGCTTAAAATAATTTTCATGGTTTTTTTTAGTTAAGAGCATTTATTAATTCGTCTTCAGGTATATTATTTTCTATCAGGTAATTTTCTATAGCTACAGTTTCGCTACTGGTATTTGTATTTTCAGTTAGTAAGGCCAATTCTTCAACATCCAAATCGGATATGATGGATGATGCTAAAATTTCGTTTACAGTTATGGGTGCTAAGTTTTCAGTTGCAGGTTTATTAAACCACAGTACTGAAGCGATAATTGCTGCTGCAATGCTGGTGCTTACTGTAATACGTTTAATGCTTATTATTCTGGTTTGTTTCTGTTGGTTGCTAACAGCCTTTTGTATGTTATCAGGTAAAGTATTAAAGTAGCCATCAGGTACCTGATAGGGTGTTTGCTTTTTTAATCCAAATAAAAGCGGGGCTTCGTTTTCTATATCGTCCTTATCCATTTTGGCAGTATTATTTGTATGATGTTTTTTATATTATTTGGTTTAACGATTGGTTATAAACTTTTCGATTTTTTTAACAGCATGGTGATACGATGCTTTTAATGCACCGGCAGTTAACCCTGTAATGGTAGCCATGTCTTCATACTTCAGTTCATCATAATACCGCATATTAAAAACGGCACGTTGCTGAGCAGGTAATTGCATAATGGCTTGTTGTAAGCGCATTTCGATATTGCCCGGTGTTAGTCCTTGTTGTGTTAATGCAGGTGTATAGTCAGCTGTAATTTCGTCAAAAGGAATGGCGTATTTGCTTTTCTTTTGTTTTATAAAAGTTAGCGCTTCGTTAGTAGCAATTCGATAAAGCCAGGTAAAAAGTTGCGCATCTTCTCTAAAATTTGGCAAGCCGCGCCAGGCTTTAATAAAAGTGTTTTGTACCACATCATCGGCATCGTCATGGTCAATAACCAATCTGCGTATGTGATGGTATATTTTAATTTGATATTTCTCGACAATGTGCTTGAAGGCATCATGGCTGGTTGTTTGGTTTTTAAACAACTCCAGCAATTGTGCATCAGAATAATGGTTTATACTCATCTTGCACCGTAAGTATTAAAGATTGTTGAGTTTTTACATTTTACGCTTAATACTTTTAAGTGCAGCATTAACAATAGCTTGTGCATGTAAACCATATTTTTCGAGCAGTTCTTCGGGTTTGCCACTTTCGCCAAACGAATCGTTTACTCCCACCATTTCGATAGGGCGGGGTAGGTTGCAAACCAATGTTTGTGCTATGGCATCGCCTAAACCTCCATTTAGTTGATGTTCTTCGGCTGTAACTGCACAGCCTGTTTTTTTTACAGATTGTATGACTGTATTAACATCTAATGGTTTAATGGTGTGTATATTAATTATCTCGGCATCTATACCTTGTTGGGCTAAAATATGGCCGGCTTCAATTGCTTTCCATACTAAATGGCCTGTTGCAAAAATAGAAACATCAGCGCCTGTATTAAGTGTTACGGCTTTACCTATTTCAAAAATTTGATCCGGGCTTGTAAAGTTAGGTACTACCGGCCTGCCAAAGCGCAAATAAACAGGGCCTTGATGTTGTGCAATAGCAATTGTGGCTGCCATAGTTTGGTTATAATCGCATGGATTAATTACTACCATGCCCGGCAACATTCGCATCATACCTACGTCTTCCAATATCTGATGTGTGGCACCATCTTCGCCAAGGGTTAAACCGGCATGTGAGGCACATATTTTTACGTTTTTACCCGAGTAAGCAATTGATTGACGTATTTGATCATAAACACGGCCTGTCGAAAAATTGGCAAATGTGCCCGTAAAAGGAATTTTGCCACCTATAGTTAAACCGGCTGCAATACCCATCATATTGGCTTCGGCTATACCTACCTGAAAAAACCTGTCGGGATGGGCTTTGGCAAATGCATCCATTTTTAATGATCCGGTTAAATCGGCACATAGTGCAACCACATTTTTATTGGTTTTACCTAAGTATGTTAAACCGGCTCCAAAGCCTGAGCGCGTATCTTTTTTATCAAGTATGGTATAGGTTTGCATTTTACTTGTTCGAATATGTATTGGTGTTTAATTAATTTATTGTTACCGACACCGAACTGCCCGATGCCACTTTAAATGATTTTTCGATGCTGTATTCGGCCTCAACAGCATTTTTGCTCCTAAATAGTACTCTATAATTGCCGGGTTGCAATACAAATGTTTGGCGCATTTGTAAGGCATCTAAATTTACAACCCATTTTAATTCATCTTTATCTTCCTGTACAATACAGCCATAACCTACTGTATTTAAAAGCATGGTTGCAATACCCGGATTGGGTATTTGCACCGTGGTTGTATGACTTTGCGAAATTACTACATCATTAATTTTAAAGCGAGGCAGGCATAAAACTTCTAAGTCGTAATCGCCAATCAAATACCGCTCTTTTGTATTAAAGTCTTGTACATGTAAGGTTTCATTTTTTCCTTTTAACCTTACAATACACTTTAAGTTTTTGTACTCGGAGTTGCCATCATATTTCAGCAACAGGTCGCCTTGGGGTGCATCAATGCCTATTGTTGTGTGTTTGCCAGGGGTAAGCTTAACGGGTTGTGTAGTACTTACCGTAGGTATGGTGTGTGCAATAATGTTGTAGGTGGTAAGTGGGTCAATGCGCAAGGTATCGGGGTTGCCTTTGGCGTTGAGTGTATGCATAAAGTTATAGGCTACGGCACCGTTGTTGGCATTATAAAAAGTTAGGGCCACATTGGTTTCTGTAGGTTTTTGATTGGCATCGAGTAAATTAACCTGACAAGTTGTATTGTTTAGCGCTTGCGAAATAACTACATTTAATGCTGAGGCAAACTGGGCTTCGTTTTGTGCATCATAGAAGTTGCCAACACATTCAAATTGTTTTAAGTAATCTTTATTTATGCCCAAACCAATAACAAAAGGTTTTAGAATGATGCCTTTCTTTTGTAAAGCTGCTGATACAGCGCATGGGTCGCCATTACATTCTTCAATACCATCGGTAATAAGTATGATGATATTGCGATAGTTGCCAAAGCTGAAATCGCCTGCACTGGCTTCTAATGAGCGTGCAATAGGTGTAGTACCGCTGGGCTTTATTTCGTTTAGTTTGTTCTTAATTTTATCGAAATTGTTTTTTGCAAATGGTACTTCTAAACGCGTATCGTCACAATCTTGCGGTGGGTATCTTTTAGTATGACCAAATACACGCAATGCAAGCTCCAGGTTGGGCGTGGTTTTTAGGCTGTCTAATATAGCCGATACCATTCTTTTTGCTACTTCATAACGTGTGCCGGTTTCCCACTTAGCCAACATGCTTTGCGAGTCATCGTATAATAATAATATGCGTGTAACCTGAGTTTCGATTTTTTTTGCAGGCCGGGCAGTTTGTGCAGAGCATGAAAAGTGCAAATTGCTTAACAAGCAAAATATAAACAGCAGTAACGGTTTGAGACTAAACTTCAAAATTATACAGGTTTAATAATCGCCAATGGTTTCGGGTAGTTGTTGCAGTGCTTGTTCAAGTTGGGCATCGTTAGGTGCAATACCGTGCCACTTGTGTGAGTGCATCATAAAATCAACACCATTGCCCATAACGGTATGCATCATAATAGCAATGGGTTTGCCTTGATTACATTGTAGTTTGGCTTTTTCTAAAACCTGAATAACTTCGGCAATATCACCTCCGTTTTTTATAGTTAATACTTGCCAGCCGAAAGCTTCAAACTTAAGTGCAATGTTTCCAAGTGGTAATACTTCATCGGTAGCGCCATCAATTTGCTGCCCGTTTAAATCTACTGTTGCAATTATATTATCAACCTTTTTAGCGGCTGCATAAATAGCAGCTTCCCAAACCTGACCTTCGCCTAACTCGCCATCACCCATCAGAACATAAACTAATTTGTCATCGCCATTAAGTTTTTTACTTTGAGCAGCTCCCAAAGCAACAGATAAACCTTGGCCTAATGAGCCACTGGCTACACGTACACCCGGCAAATGTTCATGCGTGGTAGGGTGTCCTTGTAAGCGTGTATTTATAAACCTGAAGGTGGCTAACTCGGCTACATCAAAGTATCCACTTCGTGCTAACACACTATACCATACCGGACTAATATGTCCGTTCGACAGAAAAAATAAATCCTGTCCAATACCATTCATATCAAACGGTTTCGGTTGATGATACATTATTTGGTTGTACAACGCTACCATAAACTCAACACAACCTAATGAACCACCGGGATGTCCTGATTGTGCACCATGTACCATACGTACAATGTCGCGTCTGGTTTGTGTACAGATGTTTTTCAAATTTTCGGTTTCCATATAAATGTCTGATGCTTAGCGTTTAATAATCTGGCGTATAAAGCAGCATATTTGGGCTTTATACGGATGCAAAAGTATTTTTTAATTAGGGCCTGTTTAGCTCAAATTATTAACATTGCGTTGATAAGTGTTTTTAGAAAAGTTATTCTAAAGTTTTGTTATCTAACTTTTCATACATGCTGTTATTACTTTTATAATCAGGTACTATTTGTTTCATTAAAAAAACCAATGGTTCATTTACTCCTTCATTAAGTTTTATTTCTAATAGCGCTAATTGATGTTGTATATTATCAAATTGCGGGGGCGTTACTTTAGCAATCATAATTTTTTTATGCTGTGTGGCATTGGTGTTTTCATGGTCGTTAAGTAATTCTTCATACAGTTTTTCGCCCGGTCTTAAACCGGTGTAAACAATTTCAATATCCTTTCCTAAAGTAAGTCCTGATAGTTTAATCATCTTTTGTGCTAAGTCGGCTATTTTTACGGGGATGCCCATGTCAAACACTAAAATTTCGCCCGTATTGCCCATGCTTGCTGCTTGCAAAACCAACTGACAGGCTTCGGGTATCGTCATAAAATAGCGTGTAATTTCGGGGTGGGTAACCGTTATGCTTTTACCGGCTTCTATTTGAGATTTAAAAATAGGTATAACCGAGCCATTACTGCCCAATACATTGCCAAAACGTGTGGTAATAAATTTGGTTTTGCTTACAGTAGCTAACGATTGCACATACATTTCGGCAATGCGTTTACTGGCGCCCATAATATTGGTTGGGTTTACAGCTTTGTCGGTACTGATGAGTACAAAAGTTTGCACATTATATTGATGGGCTAAATGTGCTACTATTTTTGTGCCTACTACATTGGTTCTGATGGCTTCGCTTGCATTGCTTTCCATTAAAGGTACGTGCTTGTAAGCAGCGGCATGAAAAACGATGTGTGGTTTAAATGTTTGAAAAACTTTTTCGACCCTGTTTTGATTTCTGATATTGCCAACAATGGTTTCGCAGATGGTTGCCCATGGTTGTAATTCTAATTCAATTGCATGCAGGGGCGACTCGGCACAATCAAACAATAGAATTTTGGCAGGATTAAACTTGAGTATTTGACGTACCAACTCGCTGCCAATACTACCGGCTGCACCGGTTACCAATACCACTTTGTTCGATAATGTTTGCTGTAAATCGTGTAAGCTTAACTGAATAGGCTCGCGTTCCAACAAGTCTTCAACCTTTACATTCTTAATTTGGTTAAAGCTTAACTCCCCCTTAATCCAATTACCTACCGGAGGTACATTTAAAACGCTTGTATTATGTACCAAACAAGCTTCAATAATTTCGGCCTTGCGTTTGGCGCTTACATTTTGTATAGAAATAATTACATGGGCTACGTGGTTTTGTTTTAATAAGTCTTTTAAGCCATCGGTATCAATTATTTCAATGCCTTCTAATTTACGGTTTACTTTGTTTTTATCATCATCAACAAAAGCTAAAACTTTATACTTGCTACCGGCATCGCGGTCTAAGGTTCGTTTGGTAATAACACCACTTTGACCCGCACCGTAAATTATAACATTGCTTTTTTGGCTCGATGGATTTGTAATTTCATTATAAGTAACTTTTACCGCCAAACGGCCGGCAACCATTACAAACACAGCAATAAAATAATCAATAATTAAAATTGAAAAAGGCACAACATACTTTTGTGTAAAAAAGTAACTCACTAAATTTATAAATGATAAAAATAAAGAGCCTGATGCCAGTGTGAGTAATATACGAAGCGAGTCGCGTGTGCTGGTGTATCTGATAATTCCAGCGTAAGTTTTGAAAATTAAAAAACATAAAATGCGAACCGAAATAACAGCCGGAAACGTATAATGCCAGGTAGCTATTTCCTGCTCAGGTATTTTAAAATTGAACCTGAGTAAATACGCAGCCATTAGCGAACACAGACAAATTGTAATGTCAATGATTAATACAATCCAACGGGGTGTGTTTTTAGCTAAAAGAAATTGCACAAGCAGTTTATTTTGAATGAGGCAAAGTAAAGAACCAATTTTAAAGCAATGCAACAATGCTGCATAATTGTTTGGCTTTGAAAGTAACACTCACCAATAAAAAAGCGACTTTGGCAAAAATTATTGGTGTTGAGCTTTAATTCAATCTTGTAAAAGTTGCGGATATAAGTATTTTGCAAGCCCCCATATTTTTTTTTGACTATTTCTATAAGATTTTATGAAAGTATTAGTAACCGGTGGTGCAGGTTTTATTGGTTCGCATGTTGCAAAACATTTGGTAAAGCAATATGATGAGGTTGTTGTATTGGACGATTTAAGCGGAGGCTTTGAAACTAATGTGCCAGCAGGTGCTAAATTTATTGCCGGCAGTATTAATGATGCGGAATTAATCAGCACACTTTTCGATACCTATAAGTTTGATTATGTTTTTCATTTGGCTGCTTATGCTGCCGAAGGCTTAAGTCATTTCATCAAACGCTTTAATTATCAGAACAATTTAATAGGCAGTGTAAATTTGATTAACGAATCGGTTAAACACCACGTTAAATGTTTTGTGTTTACATCATCTATTGCTGTGTATGGCGAAGGGCAATTACCCATGCGCGAAAATATGACGCCCATTCCCGAAGACCCTTATGGAAATGCCAAACTTGCTGTTGAAAATGAATTGCGTATTACGCATGACATGTTTAATTTAAACTACGTTATTTTTAGGCCGCACAATGTGTATGGCGAAAATCAAAACTTAGGCGATCGCTATCGCAATGTTATTGGCATTTTTATGAATCAATTAATGCAAAACCTGCCACTTACTGTTTATGGCGATGGTGAGCAAACCCGTGCTTTTAGTTACATTGACGATGTTGCGCCACATATTGCTAACTGTGTAAAAATACCTGCCGCTCAAAATCAGATTTTTAATATTGGTGCTGATAAGCATTGTACCGTAAATGAATTGGCACATTATGTAATGGATGCCATGCAGCAGAAAGGGACCATCAATTATTTACCTCACAGAAATGAGGTAATGCATGTTTTTTCTGACCATACCAAAGCACGCAAGGTTTTTGAATTAACCGACCCAATTACATTAGAAGCCGGTTTAGCAAGTATGGCTGCATGGGCAAAAAAAAATGGTTCGCATAAAAGCAAACCATTTAAACATATCGAAATATATAAGAAACTGCCACCGCATTGGTTAGAGCAATAGTATTTGTACTTATTTTACTTTGGCCAACAACTCCATTGTTTTTTTCTTAGTGCCCTCGTCATCAACATTATTTATCGGGCATTTTAGTGCACGCTCACACCACGACTTAACCTGAGCCATATCATTTTGCGCATCGCGTTCATAATAAGTCATTGCCAATTCGTATTGATGTAAAATGTATTTGGGTTCAAGTGTAATGGCTTTACTAAAACTTTTAATAGCATCTTCATACGTACCGCCCGGAGGCACACCGCCAAAAAATGAATTTATCATAAAACGCTCTACACTGCTAAAACCTGCAATGGTGCGGTGCCAGCGTCCCATAATGTGATAGGCACCGGCATAATTTGCATCAATACTTAAAGTCTTATCACATTCGGTTTTTATAGTTTTTGCATTGGCAATTTTTTGTTTGCTGCTTGCAAATTCATTAATGCGGCCTAAGGCAAATGCATAAGCATAATGTGCATCGGCATTGTTGCTATTTGCTTTAATGGCTTTTAATGCCAGGTACGCACCTTTATGGTAGTAGGTTTGTTTTTGCGCATCCGATACTTGTCGTAAACCCATTTTACAATACAAAATACTGGTATTTGCCAGGTAAACCACATTGCCCGAATCGCTTTTTAGTAATTGCTGAAATATGGCTAAAGACTCGGGATATTTACTTTCGGCTTTTAATTGTAAAGCTGTGCTCAATTCATTGTTTTGTGCCCAAACGTTTACAATAAGTACAAAGCATATTATGGAGCTGAATATTTTTTTCATTATGGTTTAATGTTTTTTGTGAAGTACAACGATACTGATTTTTTATATCAAAGTTTACTTACATTTTTAAACCATTGATAACAAAGCCAATTGTAATTTATAGTTTGGCGCACTCAAATTAAATCGTTTCAACAATGGTAAAAGTGCTGCCTACAACTCAGAATTTTTTGGGCATTGCCGAAAAAAAATTATCGGCTTACGAAAGTTCAAAATTTGTTATCCAACAAGTGCCTTATGAATATACATCCTCTTATTTAGCCGGATCGGCAAAAGGACCGGCTGCTATAGTGGCAGCTTCGCAATTTGTTGAATTGTATGACGAAGAGCTTGATATGGAAACTTACAAGCAATGTGGTATTGCAACATTGCCATCAATGAAATTTGGCAAATCAGACATTAATGAAAAAGCGGTTTCGTTAATTGAAAATGCTACAGCAAAATTAATTGCCGATAATAAGACAGTTGTATCATTAGGTGCAGAGCATACCGTTACTTTGGGATTTGTAAGAGCGCATGCAGCTAAATATAAAAATTTATCGGTACTGCAATTGGATGCACACAGCGATTTACGCGAAAGCTACCATAACAATAAATACAGCCATGCAAGTGTATTAAAACGTATTTATGATGATGGTCATAATATAGTGCAAGTAGGCATAAGAGCGCAGTGTATTGAAGAAGCACAATTAATTAAAACGGCAAAGCGTATTACTACCTTTTATGCCCATGATGTTAGAAAAAATACCAAGTGGATGGATAAAGCCATTGATGCATTAGGCAGCAATGTGTATCTGACAATTGATGCCGATGGTTTTGATCCTTCCACAATGCCTGCTGTTGGCACTGCAGAACCACGCGGTTTGTTTTGGGACGAAACATTAACTTTTTTACAAAAAGTGATTAAAAAGAAAAATGTGGTGGGTTTTGATATTGTTGAATGCGCTCCTACAAAAGGAAACATATTGTCTGAATATACTTTAGCTAAATTAGCATACAGGCTAATGGGATATATGGTGCTAAAAAATAATTAAATCGCAAGCACATACTTTTTTGTTTGAGCATTGGTTTTTAATTTTGTGTTTGTAATGGAAAAAAAGCAACCATTTGAAGTAAACAATAAAGGCTCTAAAACCATGTTTAAAAACGTGGTTTTAGAAAAACTTACCCGTACCCATTTTCTGGTACCTATAGTATTATACTCAGTTGTTTCGCTCTATTGTATGTGGGTTGCTAACAACGGTAGCATTGATTTGGTTTGGTGGATGCAATTGTTGTTATATGTAGCTGGCATTTTAATTTTTACGCTGGTTGAATACGCCATACATCGTTTTGTGTTTCATTTTAATGCCGAAACCGAACAACAACAAAAAATTCAATACAATATTCATGGCGTGCATCATGAGTATCCACGTGATAAAGACCGATTGGTGATGCCTCCGGTAATTTCTGTTTTTTTAGCATTGTTTTTTTACTTTTTATTTTTCTTCTTATCCGGTAAATTTCATTTACCATTATTTGCCGGCTTTATTGAAGGCTATTGCGTTTACCTGTTTATACATTATGCAATACACCGGTTTCGAACCCCAAAGAATTTTTTAAAAATTTTATGGAAACACCATAGTTTGCACCATTATGGTAAATGCGATACTGCATTCGCTGTTTCGTTCCCGTTTTGGGATTATGTGTTTAATACGATGCCTGTATCACAAAAAACAAAAGAGTCATAAAAAACCGGCAATTTTTATTGCCGGTTTTTTTATCAGTTTAGTTACGCTTTTTAAACAGATAACGCGTAATAAAAATGCCTGTACCACCTTTATCACCCGAACTTTGCACGCCCGATGTAACCTGACATAACTCCCAGCCATCGGCTGTATATTCGTTTATCTTATCAACAATCAACTTATCGTTATTGGTTACATTACCAAAGTTAATACCGGTAAAACTGTAAAAGTTCATCAGATCTTTTTCAACCGATGTGCCACTTGCATCAGTAGCTAAAATGCGCGAACGACCTAAGCCACCCGGCACCACCGATTCGATAGTAGAAAACTGCCTGTAGGTGTAAGTGCTTTCAGGTGCCGGTTTAAAACTGTAGCCAACCATTACAAAAAATGCAATGCTGAATGTGATAGCCAATACTCTAATTGTGTTTGTCATTTGTTTTAAAGTTAATAGGGTTTAATTTGCTTCTTTATATTTGCCCAAACAAAACAATTTAAACTAACATGAAGAAAATATTTTTGCTTTTATACGGATGTATAATCACTACTTTATGTTATAGTCAAAACAAGGCTGCCATATTGCTAACCGATTTAAAAGTTCAGGTTGGGCAACAGTCGCTTATCGGGCCCGATGTGCAAACCAATATGACTATGGGCAAATCAACGGATAGTTATATTTTGTTTCGAAACGATTCAATTTTAATAACGGCAGTTTATAAACTCACAGCTTTTAGTAGTCGCAGAAGCGAATTAAAAGACGGCACACTAAAATTAAAAATTGAATATGAATGTAAATACCTTTCAACTTCAACCAAAACTAAAGTTGAACGCATGTATTATTTAGACGATAAACTGATGCTAAATGAAAAGCAATTACTCAATGTAAAACTGAGCAAGTTTAACAGCAAACAACTTTATATTTCTTATACCGGTAAAATAACTCCACAATAAAAATTATGGCGCATAAAATAGCAGCAGCAAACTGGAAAATGAATGGCGATTTAAATTTTGTGAAACAGCTTACACAAGAATTATTGGCTAATCAAACAATTATAAATAGCAACCAAAGTTTATTACTGGCAAGCCCATTTCTTTATTTGCATGAGTTGGTTGAAGCAACTAAAAATTATAAGCAAATAAATATTGCTGCTCAAAACTGTGCGCAATATACTTCAGGAGCTTATACAGGCGAAGTAAGTGCCGATATGCTTGCTTCAATTGGCGTTACGCATGTAATTATTGGACATAGCGAGCGCAGAGCCCTATTTGGTGAAACCGATGCGCAGTTGGCCATAAAAGTTTTGCTGGCAATACAGAATAAACTGAAGCCTGTTTTTTGTATTGGCGAAACCTTGGCTCAAAGAGAAGCCAACAAACATTTTAATATAATAGAAGACCAGCTTTGGCATGGCTTGTTTCAATTAAGTGAAGCTGATTTTAGTCAATGTATTGTTGCCTATGAACCCGTGTGGGCAATTGGTACCGGTGTTACTGCCACACCGGAGCAAGCACAAGAAATGCATGCATACATAAGAGGTTTAATTGCCGAAAAATATAACGATGATGTTGCACAGGCAACTTCAATTTTATATGGTGGATCTTGTAATGAAAAAAATGCAGCTACATTGTTTTCATTGCCCGATGTTGATGGTGGTTTGGTTGGAGGGGCATCATTAAAGGCAGAAAGTTTTGCCCAGATTGTAGCCGCATTAAATAAATGAAGTGGACTATTTGGATTTTTGCATTAATGCTTACGTTAAACATAAATGCGCAATCTAATATTACCATACAAACGGCACTAGGTGCTATCTCGGCTATATACCCTAATTTTCCGAAATCTGATAAAAGTACTTTTTCTGTTGCAGTGCAATTGAATAAGCAATGGCGTGGAAACAAATCGTGGCATAGCTACTACCGTTATCCTACATTAGGTTTGGGTATTTATTATTTAGAATCGGGTAGCGGGGCTTTAGGCCAATCGGTTGCACTGTGTCCGCAATTAGGTTTTAAGCAAAGCATTAACGGCAAACTTTCATTATTTGAAAATGGAGGTTTGGGTTTGGCAATGTTTAATAAACCTTATAATGAAATTAATAATCCACAAAACATTGCAGTAGGAAGCAAACTTACGGCATTTGCAACTGCACAAATAGGTTTCATATATCAATACAACTCAAAACTAAACATACTTGCATTTGGCGGCTTAATGCATTACAGCAATGCACATGTGCAATTACCCAATGTTGGTTTAAACGTTTTTAATGGAGGTATTGGTGTGAAATATTTTTTTAAAAATAATTCCAGTTTATTACCCGATACCACTAAACATTTTGACAAAAAATGGCACTTTAATTTAAAAGTTGCATTGGGAATAAATGAGCAAGGCTCTTCCATAATTGCAGTTAATGGCCCCAAGTACCCAATTTATATTGCCTCGGTTTTTCTGGCTCGTAAATTTAGTTACATCAATAAAGTTCAGGTTGGCGTTGAGGTAATGCGCAACATGGGTTTTTATGATTTTATGGTGGCACAAAAACTTTATGCCCCTAAACAAAAACAAAAATCATACACGGCCCATGTATTTGCCGGGCATGAGTTTTTAATGGGCCATGTAAGTCTTTTAACTTTGGCAGGTATATACGTTTATAACCCATTTTATAAAGCGCAACATGATTTGTATTATAAAGATGACTTTAAAGGCGCATTAAAAAATTATGTAACTCTAAAATTAGGCTTGCAGTTTTACTTGTTTAATACGCATAACAAAACCAGCAATCAATGCTATGTGGGCAGTTATGTAAAAACCAATTTTGGTCAGGCTGATTATTGGGAAAACGCAATTGGCTTTCAGTTTTAAGGTTTGGGTTTAGACGAAAAACAAATTACCACTCTTAATCCATTGCTTGCAGGTGCATTTCCAATTGTTGCTAATAAAGGGTAGTTAGCATATAACTCAACCCCTAAACCTAAATCGCCCAATGGCCTGTAATGCAATTGCAACGTGCTATTAATGCCAAAAGCCCTATAAGATTTTCCATTAACAGCATCACCACTCATATAACCTCCGCCAATACTTAATGCCATTAAATTATTTTTGCCCAAGCCTTTAGCGTAACCCGGAGCAAAGTTTAAAGCAAATAAAGAAGGTAAATCATTATAAATGGTTCCTTGTATATTGCCTTGTACAAACAAACCTTTTGAGCCAATAGTTCGGTTATACGCTACACCAAAGCTTCGTGTAGTAACATCGCTTCCCAATTCATCTAAGCCAAAGCCCATACCTAACGAACCCCATTCATAATTTTTATTTTTTTTATCCTGGCCGTTAGCTGCTAAAGATAAAATTAATGCTGCTATCAGTACGTTGCCTTTTAAAAATGGGAAATTATTTTTTTTAAATCTCTGCATTACTCTGTTCTTTCGTAAGTGCCCAGGTCGGGGTTTAAAAAATTGAAACGATTAACTCCTTTAATATCAAATGGCAAAATGGTATTTACATTGAGCAGCGCTGCATCGCCTTTGTTTTGTGCAAATGCCAAGGTGTCTAAAGTAAAATCGCCTTCATTGGTATTTTTAAAATTAGGGTTGTTGTTTTTGTAAATATTGTTGTAATGTAAAGGGTTGGTAACATCCGTACTTGCTTTAACTTTTAATATGCTATGATCAAATAAAAAGTTGGCTGCGCTGCCGGTTAAAAAATCGGTTTCAAATTCGTTTTCTTCATTACCATATAATATACAGTTTTTAAAATCGGCTTTATCTAAATTAACACCAACAGGCATATTATTTTGATTAACCAAATAATTATTTAAATACACACTGGGTGTGCTGCGTTTACCAAAGCGCCAAAAGTTAGCCATGGTGCAATGGTTAAAAGCATAGTTGCCACCTTGTGTTAAAGCAGCTAAGTAACTGCCGCAATTACTAATTTCACAATTATTAAATACAGCGTTGTAGCCACGTGTAAGTACACCTACACCATTCATGTTTTTAATAACCGTATTGTTTACAATAATATTTTTGGGTAAGCCCGGTTCAAATAACTCTTCAAGTTGCAATCCAATAAAACCATTTTTAATTATGGCATAATCTATTTGATTTGAACCACCTTCGTTAATCCATATCCTGTCCCATTGATTAGGAGTGTTTTGATAGTTTGCTTCTAACCGGCTGCCTTGAAAAACTACAGGATGCGCCAATGTACCTGTAACCTGCAAATTACCACCACTAAAAACCCAAAGGCCTGAACTGTTATAAAAATAAATTTTAGTGCCCTCTTTAATAGTTAGCGAACAGCCCGAATCAACAACAGCATAGCCATAAATAACATAAGGCAAAACACTATCCCAAACGGCATTGCAGGGTATAATGCTGTAATCGGGTAAACCAGGTTGCGAGTTGGTAGGCTTAAAAAAATGTGCATTTTGACCCCAGGCTACCAATTGTACTTTTTGCAAATTTCCATTGGTTTCAAATACAATTGAGTCGGCAACAATAAATGGCAAATTGGTTGTGTTTGGATTAATTGTTACTTCAACAAAAACCCATAACGAGTCGTTTGCCGGAATTTCGACATCATTAAAATTAATGCCCGGTAAGCCATCTACATTAAGCCGATAAACTGATGCCGCACCACCCGATAACCTGATGTTACTAATTTTTAATGCATCGTTATTACGGTTATGTATGGTAAACTGCTTGTTTGTTGAACCCATTGTTACAAAAACGGTATCAAACAATACAGTATCGCTGCTAAAATCAAGCTTGGCCGAGGCATCGGTTGTAAAATTTTCTTTACGGCACTGCGTAAAAAATATTAAAATAAGTAAACCGGCATTGGCAGTAATTAGCTTTATCATGAAGCAGCAAACGTAGTTTATTTACACAAATGGTAAAATATGTTACAAATAGTTTTGACGTAAAAACAACAACGTAAATTTTAATGATAAAGTTTGAAAATTAAAATTAGGTGCATTGATTTACGGTATTTTAGTTTTACACCTTTCAATTTATAGTTAAAGAATGATTAGAATTTGGTTGTTGTTTTTGATTTTGAGTTTACCACATGAACTTTTAGCGCAACAATGTGGCACCAATACCATTCATAAAATGTTGCAGCAAAAGGGATTGTGGCCCCAGAATAAGGCGAGCCATAACACAACATCCTGGCCAACAGATAGCATTTATACCATACCTGTAGTAATTCATGTTATTTATGCCACCAATGCACAAAATGTACAAGACCTTCAGATTGAATCGCAAGTTGAAGTTTTAAACGAAGATTATGCTGGTCTTAATTTAGACGCCATTCTTATTCCTCAACCCTTTAAACAATTTAAATCAGGCGATGTGGGCATCAGGTTTTGTTTGGCTTCAGTTGATCCACAAAATAATCCTACCACCGGTATTACACGAACTTTTACGCAGGTAAATTCATTTGCTCTGAATGATGAAATGAAATATGCAACAACTGGCGGGCATGATGCCTGGCCAACCGATAAATATTTAAATATATGGGTTTGTAATTTAGATGGCAATGTATTGGGTTATGCGCAATATCCGGGCGGTCCGCCCGAAACCGATGGTGTTGTAATTTACTATAAAGCTTTTGGTAAAAACGGCACGGCTGCCAAACCCTATAATAAAGGACGCACAGCCACACATGAAGTAGGGCATTGGCTTAACCTGCAGCATATATGGGGCGATGACGGCAATGCATGCAATGGCTCTGATGAAGTAGCCGACACACCCAATCAGGCAAATAGCAGCAGTGGTTGCCCGGTTTTTCCGAGCATATCGTGCAACAATGGACCGCATGGCGATATGTATGTTAATTACATGGATTATACCAACGACTCTTGTATGTTTATGTTTACACAAGGACAAAAAGAACGTATGCAAACGGCTATCGAAAACTATCGCCCTTTAATGAAAAACACCTCCACCAATTGTGCGCCATTATATCAAACAATTGATTATAGTACTACAATTATACCCAATCCAAGCACAGGCCGGTTTATGATAAAATTTAAAAATGCAATCCCACCCACATGCCTTTTGCAAATGTTCGATTTAACAGGCAAAACTATTTACAGCTACCAGGTTTCGGGGTTAGAAAGCCGCTATTTAAATATAGACCTGGGCAACGTGTCTAACGGACTATACTTTTTAAAAACCGAAATTGCCGGCAAAACCTATGTAAATAAATTGATGGTTTTCAGATAGTATGCATTTAATTGATGGATGTTTTTGCATCTGCAATGCAAAACGTACATTTGCGGCCTCAAAAATTTAAACTTATTTATTCCAATAAAAAATGATTACGTCAAACGACTTAGTAAATGATTTAAAAAACACCTCCGAAAAACTTTCGAAAGGTTACAATGTGCTGCAATCTATTGATAAGGTTGAAGTTGGCACTACACCAAAAACATTGGTATGGCACATTGATAAAGTGAAACTTTACCACTACGACCGCGAAACCCCGGCTAAATGCAAAATACCGGTGTTGGTATCGTTTGCAATTATGAACAGACATGATGTGTTGGATTTACAACCCGATCGTTCGTTAATGAAAAAATTGTTAGAAGAAGGTTTGGATATTTATATCATGGACTGGGGCTATCCTACCAAACAAGACCGATACCTTACCATGGAAGACTATATCTTAGGATATATGAACGATGCCGTTGACTTTATCCGTAAAACAAATGGAGTTGATCAAATTCATAAAATGGGCATTTGCCAGGCCGGTACTTTCTCTACCATTTATGCTTCAATTTTTCCGGAGAAATTAAAATCGTTAACCACTTATGTAGCACCTTACGATTTCGACATCGAAAACAATATGCTTTACAAATGGACTAAGTATATAGATGTAGATACCATGGTTGATAGTTATGGCGTTATTCCGGCCGACCTTCTTAATATGGCTTTTGGCATGTTAAAGCCCAGTATGGATGTGAGCAAGTATATTGGTGTTATGGATTCGTTAGATGATAAAGAAAAGTTGCTCAACTTTTTGCGTATGGAACACTGGAAAGGCGATTGCCCTGATTTGGCAGGCGAAATGTTTCGTAAGTATATCAAAGATTTATTCAGAGATAATAAACTGATTAAAGGCGAATTTACGTTGGGCAATCATAAAGTAAATCTTAAAAATCTGACTATGCCTTTTTTAAATGTGTATGCTACCGAGGATAACATTATCCCAAATGAATCTACCATGCCAATAAATAAATATATTGGCAGTAAAGACAAAGAGTTGTATGCATTTCCGGGTGGTCACATTGGTGTTTTTGTTGGCAACAAATCACAAAAAGAATTAGCGCCTAAAGTTGCACAATGGGTAATGGCACGTTCCTAAATTATTTTTAAAAATCACAAGCCTCAGTTATTCTAAACAAATAGCTGAGGCTTTTTTATTATTAAACACAAACAAACATGATGAGAACTAAAAATTTAATTGGTATCGTATTTATACTTTTTAGTGTAGCCTGTAACCAGGTAGCATCGCAACAACATCAGTTAGATGCACAAACATTTTACAAAGATGCATCAGCACCAAACGTGCAATTGCTTGATGTACGAACACCGGAAGAATTTAATGAAGGTTATATACCCGGTGCAAAAAATATAGATTACCACAACGAAAATTTTAAAGCACAGGTTGCCGCCTTAGATAAAAGTAAAGCTACGTATGTGTACTGTTTATCAGGTGCACGCAGTGCCGATGCCGCTGCTTACATGCGTAGCGAGGGTTTTTCAAACGTGCTCGAATTGCAAGGAGGCATGTTAGCATATCGTAAGGCAAATTTAGCCATCACATCACCCCAAAATGGCAAGGCAAATACTAATGGCATGGATGTTACGCAGTTTGCAAAAGTAGTTGGCGATACCGGTTTGGTTTTAGTTGATTTTTATGCTCCATGGTGTGGCCCTTGTAAAAAACTGGCACCCATACTTGACGAAGTTATTTCTGAACAAAATGGGGCTGTGCAATTAAGTAAAGTAGATATTGATAAAAATCCGGTGTTGGCGCAAAGCATGAATATTCAATCAATACCATTACTGCACTTATATAAGGATGGCAAATTAGTATGGACCAATTTAGGCTTCGTTGATAAAGGTACTATCGAATCTGCAATTTCATCTGCTATTAAATAGATGCTTTTCAGAAACAACCTTTTTTATTCTCAACCATTCATTTAGGTTTGTGTCATTAATACACTAAGTATGCTTAATAGAAATTACCTGCTCTGTTTTTTGTTTGTATATGCAACACATCCATTTTTAAAAGCGCAGGATAAGGACATAGTACGCATTGACCCACCTTATTGGTTTACCATGATGAGCAATACAAAAATGCAATTGTGTATGTATGGCCCAAAACTGTCGCAGTATGAAGTTAGTGCACAATATGAAGGTGTAGTAATAGACAAAGTAAATAAGGTAGAAAATGTAAATTACCTTTTTGTTGATTTGGATATTAGCCTCAGCACTAAACCGGGTGTTATTAATTTTCAGTTTACCAAGGGCAAAAAAAAGTTCAGCTATCCTTATGAACTTCGCAGCCGTACGGTAGCAAAAAACCGCGCAGCAGGCGTTACTGCTTCCGACTTTATATACCTAACCATGCCCGATAGATTTGCAAATGGCGATACTACCAATGACGTGGTGCCGGGCATGCAGGAGAAAGCCGTAAATCGCGACTCATTAACCTATAGACATGGTGGCGATTTAATGGGTATAATTAAAAACATGCCCTATTTAAAATTCAGTGGATTTACTGCTTTGTGGTTAACTCCGGTTCAGGAAAACGACCAACTTCGCGAATCCTATCATGGTTATGCCATTACCGATCATTACAAAATTGACAGACGCCTGGGTACTAACGAAAACTATGAGCAATTGGTTACCGTTGCACACAGCATAGGCTTAAAAGTAATTATGGATGTGGTGCTTAACCATGTAGGCGATAGACATTGGTTTATACAGGATTTACCTTCAAAAGACTGGATACATCAATGGCCAACCTATACACGCACTACCTACAAGGATGGAACTTTAATGGACCCCTATGCTGCCGATGCCGACAAAAAACGGATGACTGATGGATGGTTCGATACACACATGCCCGACTTAAATCAAAAAAATCCATTTGTTGCCAATTACCTGTTGCAAAATTATTTATGGTGGATTGAAACCACAGGCATTGATGGATTCAGGATAGATACCTATGCTTATGCCGATCAGGACTTTGCCCGTAAGTGGGTAAATTATATAAAAGCCTCTTATCCAAACTTCTCATTTTTTGCCGAAACCTGGGTACACGGTGTTACCAACCAAAGTTTTTTTGCGAAAAACATTTACAATAAAGCAGGTTATCAGGGAACAGTGCCCGGTGTTACCGATTTTCAACTATACTATGCTATTAATGATGCCCTTAATCAAAAATTTGGTTGGACTGAAGGTGTAAACAGATTGTATCATACACTTTGTTCAGATTGGGTTTACCAAAACCCCATGCAAAATGTAGTGTTTCTCGACAATCATGACCTCAGTCGTTTTTATTCAGTTGTGGGTAAGGATATTAAAAAGTGGAAAATGGGCATTACGTTTTTATTAACCACACGGGGCATACCCATGCTGTATTATGGAACCGAATTGCTGATGCATAATTTTTCGAACGATGGATCGAGCAATGTGCGTGACGATTTTCCGGGAGGTTGGCCAAACGATACGATAAATAAATTTTTACCGCAAGGACGTAACGAATCAGAAAAAGAAGCACATAATTTTATAAGTAAATTAGCGCTTTGGCGTCAGTACAGGCCTGCTATACAAAATGGCAAACTGATGCAATTTGTACCCGAAGATGGTGTATATGTTTATTTCAGGTACGATGATAAAGCTACCATTATGATGGTGATGAATGCGAATGAAAAAGCGATTACATTAAATACAAAACGATTTGCCGAACGTGTTGGCAGTTACACAAAAGGTTATGAAGTAATATCCAACAAAACATTAAACCAGATTGAAAATATTGAAGTTGAAGCTATGTCGGCACAAATAATTGAACTTAAGTAAAATCACATTAAAACATAATAAATGCTTCAAGCTTGTATTTTCGATTTAGATGGTGTTGTAGTTGATACAGCCAAATATCATTACCTGGCATGGAAAAGATTGGCAAATAGTTTTGGAGCCGACTTTAATGAATTGCAAAACGAAAAACTGAAAGGTGTAAGCCGCATCCAATCGCTAGAACTTATTTTACAATGGGCCGGTATCACTTTATCAGAAACCGAAAAAGCTGTAGCAGCGCAACAAAAGAACGATTGGTATTTAGAATATATAAATCAAATGCAACCAAACGAAATATTGCCGGGCGTTGCTGTTTTTTTTGAAGAGTTAAAAAGTAATAATATTAAAATTGTCTTAGGTAGTGCCAGTAAAAATGCCATACACTGTTTGCAAAAAATTAATATGCTTCATTATTTCGATGCTATTGTTGACGGCAATGTGGTTAGCGAAGCTAAGCCCAATCCTGCAGTGTTTATTACTGCAGCAGCAAAAATTAACGTACTACCCGTTAACGCTGTTGTTTTTGAAGACGCTCAGGTAGGCATTGATGCTGCCTTAAATGGTGGATTTTTTACTGTTGGAGTAGGGCAAGCCGATGTTTTAAGTAATGCACATTTAGTTATCCACACTTTTAAACAAATTAATTTACAAAAATTACAAGCAGCATTCGGTTGCAAAATTTAATTTAGAATTAATCATCTTATGAAACAATATATTAAACATCACCCCTGGCACATTATCGAAGAAGGTTTTGATGCACATTTAAATAAAATCAGCGAAAGCTTATGCAGCATTGGCAACGGCCGTATGGGACAACGGGCTAACTTTGAAGAGCATTACAGTGGCGAAACATTACAAGGAACTTACCTGGCAGGCGTTTATTATCCCGATAAAACGCGCGTTGGTTGGTGGAAAAACGGCTATCCCGAATATTTTGCCAAAGTGCTAAATGCACCAAATATTATTGGCATTGATGTAACTATAAATGGTACCAGATTAGATTTGGCTCACTGCAATATTAAATCGTTTAACCGTACGTTAGATATGAAAGCCGGTTTGCTAAACCGAAACTTTGTTGCAACCATGCCAAATGGTGTAACAGTTACTGTAAGTGCGCAGCGCCTGTTCAGTGTTGTTGATGATGAATGTGCGGCTATTGAATATAGTTTACAAACCGATGTTGATGCAACTGTTAGCGTAAAACCTTTTGTTGATGGCGATGTAAGTAATGCCGATTCGAATTATGCCGAAAAATTTTGGAATATTTTGCAAACAGTTTCCGATATTAAATCAAGCTATGTATTAGCCGAAACCAAAAAAACGCAATTTAGAGTTTGTGCTGCTTTTAAGTCATCGGTAAAAGTTGATACGCAAAATATTGAAGCACAGCATTACTCAAACGCTACATCTGCAGGTTGTACCTATGCGTTTGCGCTTGCTGCGCATACTACGGCTGTTATTTATAAATTTTGTACAGTAACAACCAGCCAAAATTATAATGCCGATGCATTAGATGGCAAGGCCATTGTTAACCTGCAACGTATTGTTGAAAAGGGCTATGTAAAAATGGTAGATGAGCAAAAACAAGCCTGGTTTAAAAAATGGACAACAAGCGATATTGTTATCGAAGGCGATGTAGCTGCACAGCAAGGTATCCGATTTAATATTTTTCAGCTCAATCAAACTTACACCGGTTTAGATGAACGTTTAAACATAGGGCCTAAAGGCTTTACAGGCGAAAAATATGGTGGCAGTACTTATTGGGATACAGAAGCATATTGTATTCCCTTTTACTTGAGTACGGCCAATCAGGCAGTATCTCGAAATTTATTGGTTTATCGTTACAAGCATCTTCAAAAAGCTATTGAAAATGCTGCTAAACTGGGATTTAAAAACGGAGCTGCTTTATATCCTATGGTTACCATGAATGGCGAAGAGTGCCATAATGAATGGGAAATTACTTTCGAAGAAATTCATCGCAACGGTGCCATAGCTTATGCCATTTATAATTACATAAACTACACCAGCGATATTGATTACTTAGCCGAATATGGTTTAGAAGTATTGATTGGTATTGCACGTTTTTGGGCACAACGTGTTAATTACAGCACACATAAAAAGAAATATGTAATGTTAGGCGTTACCGGCCCTAATGAATATGAAAACAATGTAAACAACAATTGGTACACCAATTATCTGGCAAGCTGGTGTTTAAAATATACTATAGAAGCTATTGATTATGTAAAGAGCAACCATAAGAAAGCATTTAAACAAATTGTTGCAACCACAACTTTTGATGCAAAGGTTGAAACAACTTTATGGAAGGATATTATTAAAAAAATGTACTACCCGGTTGATAAAGAGCTAAACATCATTTTGCAACAAGAGGGTTACTTGGATAAAGAACAGATTTTAGTTGCCGATTTGCCTGCTGCTGATCGGCCATTAAATCAAAAATGGAGTTGGGACAGAATTTTACGCTCCTGCTTTATCAAACAAGCTGATGTATTGCAAGGCATTTATTTTTTTCAAGATGAGTTTGATAACGATACCATTACACGTAATTTCGACTTTTACGAAAAACGCACCGTACACGAATCATCACTCTCACCATGTGTGCATAGTATTTTGGCTTGCCGAATAGGAAGAATTGATAAAGCCTATGAAATGTACCTGCGTACAGCACGCTTAGATTTAGACGATTATAATAATGATACCGAAGATGGCTGTCATACTACCAGTATGGCCGGCACCTGGATGAGTATTGTTGAAGGTTTTGGAGGTATGCTTGTACGTAATAATGTGTTGCATTTTAACCCATTAATACCGGCACAATGGAAATCGCTTTCATTTAAAATTACATATCGCAGGGCATTACTTCAAGTTACAATTGAAGGTAAAAAGGTAACCATCGAAAATCAAAGCGGGCAAACAATACAACTTTCAGTAAACAGCACCTTACATCAACTAAAGGCAATGGAAACTTATAGCAATAACTAAGGCTTACTTTACTTGTATTACTGTATTAGTAATATACTACAGGCAAGTTTTTAATATTGATAAAGGTATTTATTGTTTCAATGTTACTGTTGTAGTTTACAGCAGCCGTGTCAATGATTATGCCGTTGAAAAATGCATTTTCGATAGTGCAATTTTCAACTAATAAATTGCCGGGTTGCCCGCCCGATACCATTAATGCAGCGCCACTGCCTTGGTATCCAAAATCGGCAGCAGTACCTGCTCCCACGATGCGGCAGTAGTTTAACTGCACCTGCCCACCTGCATGCATTACAATACCTTGCCAATAACCACTATCCGGTTTCTCGCCTTCAATACGTATAGGTTGTGTAAATGTACCGCTGCCAATTATTGCAGCGTTACCGGCATCGTTATTAAAATAAAAACTCGATAACTTGCCCATAATTAATCGGGTGTTTGGCGCTAATGTTAATGCCGATGCATAACGTGCCGTGCCAGTAATCAGATAGGGCAAATCAGTATAAGTAATTTGCTGGTTTAGGTTACCGGTTACGTTGGCAATACTACGTACCAGTATTTTATCATTTCCGTTACCCAATAAATTGCAGTTAGTTGCATGCAGCATAAAGTTTACATGCGTTGCCAATACCGGATTACTGTCGTTGGCTGTTATAGTGCAGCTTTCTAAGTTTAAAACCGAAGTGCTGTCGAAACTTACACCGTATATTTTATTGTTACGAATACTTGCATTGTTAAGTTGTACATGGGCATTTACCAAGGCTAAAGCTGCACTGTAAAACATATTGCTCGTGGTATTGCCTCCGGCATACTCAATAACTACATGGTTTAATTCATTGGATGGATTGCTTGTGTTTTCGAAAATAATTCCATTCCAAAAACCTTTTGTTTTCGACTGGCCTGTAATGTTCACCGGATTAGTTGCAGTGCCCAATATTTTTAGTGCAGCACCATCGCTAACAAATATGCCGCCATTTTGAACCACCTGTAAATTTACACCGGCTTCTATGGTTAGTGTGGCACCATTGCTTATGCGCCACATATTCATTATACGGTAATCAGTAGTGCTGCCACTATAAATATTTTTTATAATGGTATCGCTGGTTATTTCACGGTAAAGCGTTTTTACACTATCGGGAGTGGTAAATACGGCAACTGCCTTAGGCTCGGGTATATTCCTTTCCTGACAAGCAATTACACTTATGCCTATACATAAAATTAGTATGCGTAAAATATTTTGCATAAATAGTTGATGATTAAAAACCTAAATCGTTTGTAAAACGGCCAAATGAAAGTGAGTCTAAACTTCCTTGCGTAAGCGTGCGATCGTATATTATCTGCACATAGCGACTGCCAAATACGCCTAAGCCATTGGTAACATTGGTTAAAGTTGGGTTGTTTAATGCCAGCGAATTGCCGTAATTATTCACTTGATAATAATCGTATAAGGTTTGATTGCCTGCAATAAAATGGATGTCAATTTTACCGGCATACCGGGTGGTATTGGGCAATGGTGCTAATTTATTGCCTACGTATGCATAAAAATCGTCCGGAAAAATTTTTACGTTTAGTTGTTCGCCAACCAAAGCACTGCTCCCTAAAACTTCGCCTAAATCCCAGTCAAGTGTTTTGTTAACGGTATTACCGGTTACGGTATTCGTTTCCGAATAATGAAAAACAAATTTTACACGATAAAAAGCCCCATCGCGTGCATTAAACCAAATTACTTTATAAGGATTTTGCAACATGTTTACATAAGCCTCAACACTGTTATACATAAAAAATTTGTCAATAACACTCGTGGTTGCATACGTAATCAGGCCGGTTTTGGTGTTTCTTATCACCAATCGGTAATCACTATCGGCATAAATGCTGTCGTTGTTAATAGTTTTGTATGTAATGTTTGGGGCATTGGCAAAAATGCCACTATCCATTAAAATACTGCTATCACGTACGCATTGAATTATGCCGGCTAAGGTGTTGTTTTTCCAACGTTCAATAGTTACATCTAAAACATTTTGATGGTAAAACGAATCGGTTGAAGCAGCCATTTCATAAGCATTTGCATCGCCCAAAAAGGTTTTGTAAATCTTAACGTATTGCACACTATCGCTTGGGTTTAACAAGCCATACACAATGCTGGTTTCTTTATAATCTGCCGTAATATCAATGTCGTTTTTACATCCGTTTAGTAATGCCATACAGCAAACCAATAGCCCCAAGCGCAAAGTTGAAATCATACCTGTTTTTAAAAATTTGGCCGAAATTAATTTTATCTTTTAAATCAACATTATTACCTTAAAACTTTACCAAACAAATACAAGCATTGCCGCTTAACTAAATCAAAGTGTAATTTTTACACTTTGTATAAATTTCTACATTAGCACGCGCCTAAACCCCAATAAGTTTATCTATGAAAATATTTTTACCACTGCTATTTATTAGTTGTTTGGCAATGGCATGTAGCAACAAATCCAATCAAGTTATGAATCAAACTGAAATTATAAACGATTCAAATACCACCTCCGAAAAAATTACCAATCATAAAATACTCATCTATCAAGTAATGACCCGATTGCTGGGTAATAAACAAACCAACCTTATACCTTATGGCACCATTGCGCAAAACGGTGTTGGTAAGTTTAATGATATTAATGATGCCGCATTAATGAGTTTAAAGGGCATGGGCTTTACACACTTGTGGTACACGGGTATAATTGAACATGCAACCCTTACCGATTATAGTGCTTTTGGTATAGTGGCCGATGATCCTGATGTTGTAAAAGGCAGGGCAGGGTCGGCCTATTCGATTAAAGATTATTATGATGTAAACCCAGATTTAGCAGTAGATGTTAAAAACCGAATGGCTGAATTTGAAAGTTTGGTTATGCGCACACATAAAAATAATTTAAAAGTGTTGATTGATTTTGTGCCTAATCATGTAGCACGTGGTTACAAGAGCGATATGCTGCCAAAAGGTATAGTTGATTTGGGCGCCAATGATGATAAAACAAAAGCATTTAATGCGCAAAACAACTTTTATTATTTACCGGGTAAATCATTTGTGGTACCGGCTAATTACAAACCTGTTGGCGAACAAACTTTGCCAGGCTTAGATGGTAAGTATAATGAAACACCTGCCAAGGTTACGGGTAACGATGTATTTAATGAAGCGCCTTCGGTAAATGATTGGTTTGAAGCAGCCAAACTTAATTATGGTGTTGATTATCAAAATAACAAACAACAGCACTTTGAACCCATTCCCGATACATGGATAAAAATGAAAGATATTTTAATGTATTGGGCTGCAAAAAAGGTAGATGGATTTAGATGCGATATGGCCGAAATGGTGCCT
This sequence comes from Bacteroidia bacterium, assembly GCA_016788165.1. Taxonomy (GTDB): domain Bacteria; phylum Bacteroidota; class Bacteroidia; order AKYH767-A; family OLB10; genus JAEUTH01. The sequence continues at coordinate 155,009 of JAEUTH010000017.1, forward strand.
GTTGCATTTTGGAACTATGCCATTAACGAAGTTAAAAAATCATACCCTAATGTAATTTTTATTGCCGAAATTTATGCGCCTAATGCATACAATGATTTTGTTAAACAAGGCCGGTTTGATTATTTATACGATAAAGTTGGTGTGTATGATGCCGTCAGACGTTTAACCACCGGAAATGGAAATACCAAAGATCTTACGCATTGCTGGAAACATGAAAGCCGTGATATTTCTAACAACATGTTGCGTTTTATGGAAAACCATGACGAACAACGTATTGCTTCTAAATATTTTGCAGGCAATGCCATGAAAGCCATACCCGGTATGGTACTATCAGCAACTATGGGCAGTGGTCCTTTGCTTGTTTATTTTGGACAGGAGTTAGGTGAGCCTGCAACCATGGCCGAAGGGTTTAGTGGTGATGATGGCCGTACCTCCATATTTGATTATTGCCATGTGCCTGCTATACAGGCATGGATGAACGATGGAAAATTTGATGGTGGGCGATTAAATGCCGATCAGGCTTTTTTACGAACTTTTTATGCAGCATTGCTAAGTGTTTGCAATAATAATGAAGCCGTACAAAAGGGAAAATTTTATGAACTTCAAGAAGCCCAAAAAGGGAATATAGCGTATAACGATTCGTTGATGTATGCTTTTGCGCGTTTTACACCCAATGAAAAAGTGATTGTGGTTTGTAATTTTCAGAATAAAAATTTTGATGGCACCATACAGTTACCCGAGGTTTTAAAATCGGCTTTACACGTTTCTGAAAAAACCGATGCTATAGATTTATTATCGGGCGCTAAATTTAAGTGTAATACAAGTGGCTTGCATTTAAAACTTCCCGGAATGAGTGCCGTAATAATCAGATTATATTAAGCTTTTAATTAGATAAACTTTATGAGCAACACGGATAAACCACTATTAAAGTTTTCGCAAATCTTTAATATGAGCTTTGGTTTCTTAGGCATTCAATTTGGTTTTGCACTGCAAAACTCAAATGTAAGCCGCATTTTCCAAACATTGGGTGCAAACCAGGATGAGATACCTATATTATGGATTGCTGCACCGGTTACCGGGTTGTTAGTACAGCCCATTGTTGGCCATATTAGCGATAGTACCTGGCATAAGCGATGGGGCAGACGCAGACCTTTTTTCTTCTTAGGGGCATTATTGGCTGCATTTGCATTAATTTTTATGCCTAACTCCAACGCATTGTGGATTGCCGGTGCTTTATTATGGTTAATGGATGCATCCATTAATATTTCGATGGAGCCATTTAGAGCTTTTGTTGGTGATATGCTGCCCAGCAGGCAACGCACATTGGGTTTTGCTACACAAAGTTTTTTTATTGGCATTGGTGCTGTGGTAGCAAGTATGTTGCCCTGGATGTTTACCAATTGGTTCCTTGTAAGTAATACAGCGGCCGAAGGGATTATTCCCGATTCGGTAAAGTACTCGTTTTATATAGGTGCAATTGTTTTTTTAATGGCTGTATTGTACACCGTTTTTACAACTAAAGAGTATGAACCGGGCACCCATGGTATGCCACCTTTGGATGAATATAAACCAAGTATAGCACAGTCGTTAGCCGATTCGTTTAAAGGTGTAATGCAAATGCCCAAAACCATGAAACAATTAGCAGTGGTACAGTTTTTTACCTGGTATGCTTTGTTTTGTATGTGGATTTATACTACCACAGCAGTAACCAGCAGCATATATAAAACCAGCGATACTACTTCGGCTGCATATAATGAAGGTGCCGATTGGGTGGGCATTTGTTTTGCTGCTTATAGTGGTGTTGCAGCATTAGTTGCATTTTTTTTACCGCCATTGGCAAAATTATTTTCGCGAAGAATAACTTACATCATCTGCCTTATAAGTGGTGCTGCCGGATTAGTTTCTATAGCCTACATACAAAACCCCGATTTATTGCTATTGAGCATGATAGGTGTAGGTGTGGCATGGGCAGGTATTTTATCAATGCCTTACGCCATACTTGCCGGGTCTTTACCGGCCGGTAAGATGGGTTACTTTATGGGCGTGTTTAATTTTTTTATTGTAATTCCACAAATTGTTGCCTCGTTTTCATTAGGTCCCATTTTAAAATATGTTTTCAATAATGAAGCACAATACATGTTATTGTTAGGTGGCCTTTCGATGATTATTGCCGCTGTTATTTGTACACGTGTGCAAGATAGTGATGATAAAAAGTTAGGCGTATAAATTAGTTTGTTGGCATACCTGTGGTTGCTGCAGCTTGATTTTTAAAATTAATGGTTAAGTCTAAAAATCTTTTTATATCGGCATCATTTGGCGATAACGATAGTGCGTTTGAAAAGGCGTCAATAGATTTATCATAATCTTTTATACTACCATAACTGCTACCTAAATTTTTCCATGCATCAACGTAATTGGGGCTCAGTTCAATGGTTTTTAAATAATACTTAATTGCATTATTGTAATCGCCTTTTCCAAAATATGCCGACCCTAAGTTATTATATGCATCAGCATAATCAGGCATTAAAACAATCGCTTTTTGAAGAACGGTAATTGCACTGTCATACTGTTGCACTTTAAAGTACATATTGCCTAAGTTGTTATATCCCAAAGCTAAGTTTGGCATACGTTGCACTATGGTTTTATAATAATACATGGCCTGTTTCATGTCGTTTCGCTGCACATACAAATCACCCAAGCCAAAATAGGCTTCAAAATAATCAGGATGTATTTCAATACATTTTTTTAATTGCGTTTCGGCAATGCTGTAGTATTCAACGGTTTTTTCGGGGCCTACTTTTTTTTGTTTCACATCCTGTATCATGTGATTGCCATATAAAAAGCGCAAACGTGAGCTGTTAGGTTCGTGTTCAACATCGGCACTAAATATGGAAGTATCGTTTTTCCAATCTTTATTTCGACTCCAAGTTTTTCCAAAACATAAAACCAATATGATAGTTAATGCATAACTAAATGTTTTATTAAACTGAAGTAAATGGTTTAACGAGCCAAAAGTAATTTTGGTAAAAGAGAGCTTGCTAATCTTTGCAAGCATTAAAATCAATATCAAAATAAAACCTAATGATGGCATGTATAAAAATCTGTCGGCCATTGTGCTTCTTGTCAAAAACAAAACATTCGCCACTACACTTATGGTAGCCAGATAAAACAAAATGCCAAATGCATAGGCGTTTCTTTTGGGCAACAAATACAAAGCATAAATACCCGCTGCAACATGTAATATAAGGGCTGTAAGTGCAAGCAGATTACTAAAACCAACCAATGGTATGGCATTAAAACTATAATCGCTGCTCATAGGGTGTGGAAAAAACAAGAGCAGTATATAGCGGCCTAAAATGTAAAATGCAGTGCCCTTTTCTAGGTTAAAATCGCCTTTGGCACCAACTAACGAATTATCAATAATAGGTATGGCATCGCCTAAATTTAACTGACTGGTTAAAACCAATCCCCGTATAAAAATATACAATGCTGCAGGTATTAACGTTATACATGTTAGTGTTATACATGTTTTAATGGTGGCATTTTTAAAGCACCATAACATTAAGGGTGTTGCTGCTAAAATGGTAATGCCACTTTCTTTACTCATCAATGCTAAAAAGAAATATAAACAGGCTAACAATAAATTATAGATCTGTTTGTTTTCGAAATATTTTAAAATTTGATGCAGGTATAAAACTGAAAACAGAAAGCACATTAATTCATCACGGCTTTTAATGTTAGCTACAACCTCGGTATGTATGGGATGTGCAAGCCAAAGCACTGTGATACCTAATGGAATTAAAATGTTGTAATTGCTTAAAAGATCCAATAAAAATCGAAACAAAAAAAATCCGGTTAAAGCGTAAACCAAAACATTTACCCAATGGCTTAATGCAGGTTTGTTTGGCGCCAAGCCCCATTCAGTTGCAAACATTACCATACTTAATGGCCTGTAAAGCCAATCGTTTTTGCCATCTAAACCATACCAAAAAGCTGTTTTTAATAAAGTAGGAATTCCGGCAAAGCCCATCATGGTTATTCTGTTACCGTAAATGGTTGGAAAATCATCAAAAGCATATTCATGATTTAATGTATTGGCATATAGCATAAAACCAATTAAGGCACATGTTACACTTAGTATAAATACAAACTGATTGGTTGGTGCTGCTTTTTTTGTTGCAGGCTTTTGCTGCTTATCCTTTTTCATTTTAGGCTGCGGTTTTTTGAGGTGCCTAAACTAACAAACGATAACCAACTTTTGGAAACATGTATAAAGGAAATCCTAAATATCAGAAAACCAACTGGCATTTCATGGCGTAGATATGTTCAAAATATTTAAACAAAAAAAGCAAATCAAATTATGAAAAAGACTTTAGTATTAGCTATCACCATTACATTTTGTACATTTCAAAGCCAGGCTCAAATGCGCGATTCTGATAAAGCAGCAACCACTGTAACAGTAGGAGGTGAGTTGATGTATGCCAAAAAGAACATTGTTGAAAATGCAGTAAACTCGAAAGATCATACCACTTTGGTGGCTGCTGTAAAAGCTGCCGGCCTGGTAGAAACTTTAATGGGCAAAGGACCTTTTACGGTTTTAGCTCCTGTTAATAATGCATTTGAAGACTTGCCTGCAGGTACTGTTGAAACGCTGCTTAAGCCTGAAAACAAAGGCACCTTAACGGCTGTACTTACGTATCATGTGCTTAGTGGTAATTATAGCTTTAATGATATTGCAGCCGCAATAAAAAAGGGTAATGGCAAAGCAGTTATGAAAACGGTACAGGGCCAGGAACTTACTTTTTGGATGAATGGCATGCATAACATATCTGTAACAGATGCTACCGGAGCTACCGCAAATATTGCTACTTATGATGTAATGCAGTCAAACGGTGTAATACATGTTTTGGATAAAGTGTTAATGCCAAAAATGTAAATAGATTACTGCAACTTATCAGCAATAATTAAAAGGGGTGTGTAATTATTGAAATAGGTGTAAGTAAAAAGGGTGTAGGCATAATGCCTGCACTTTTTTATTTTAATTTAAAAATTTAATTGTGCTTGCAAGCGAAGCAAACTTCCATCTTGTTTATTTGATGGTAGTAAATGGTCTTCATACCTTCTGTTACTGATGGTGTACATGGCAGTTAGTTCAAAGTTTTTACTGGCCTGCCATTCAATACCCAATTCGCTATCATTAACGGAATAACTGCGGGCATCGCGCTCATGTTTTTTGCCACCACTGTAATATTGCATTCTTACAAAAGGAGTTATAACATGGCTTTTAATTCGTGTCATATAACAAAGTGTTATAAAGCCACCGGTTAAGTCTTTGGTTTCAATCGAGTCGGTTACCGAATTGTATTCAGGGCCTTTGCCCATATTATACTCGGCTAATACACCAAATGGTTTGGGATATAAAACAAATGAAACAGCAGCTCTTTGATCGGTATATGACAGGTCGGACTTGTATTTAACACCACTGCTTAAATTACTCTTAGGCAAAATAAATTTTCCGTTATAGGCTTGTACACTACCTTCTATAATTTGGTTTTTAATTTTTACCGGGTAGCTAATGCGGGCTGCAACATGGTTGTCGTTATTCAAGTCATATTGATTAGCGGTTTGGCCATTGTATGCCCCAACGCCAATTACACCATAATCACCACTTCCTTTTAATCCACTACGAACCAGTTCGCTATACAAGGTTCGTATATGGCTTGGTGCCCAATAAAAGAAAATACCTAAATCGCGTTCATTAGCCACACCACTGTTTGTTGCATCGGCACGGTCTAATGGCAATCGGTTTTGACTCGACTGCATGTTTTCGAAACCGTATGGTACTTTACTTTGACCTATTCTGAATCGGAATTCATTTTTACTATCTAATCCAACATCTATATAAGCATCACGCAACTGTGCAAAGTGTTGTTTGTCGGTACTTGCTGCGCTTGCAAAATCAGGTTGCACATAAAAATATACCTGCTTACTTAACTGGCCAAAGAAAATTATTCGCATACGTCTGATAAAAAAGCCACCATTGCCACCCCATGATTTATCACACTGCTCACAACCTAAATCGTTATTTGTTTCGAGTAAACGGTTGTATCGCAATTGCATGTAGCCTCTAACTGAAATGCTTTCGAACCATTTTTTTTCAGGCTTATTTTCTTTCGGTTTGATACTATCGGTTGTTGTGTTCTGTGCCGTTGCTGTTATACTTAAAAACAGTAAAGCTGCTAATATTGCCCGCATTGATTAATTTTTATGGGGCAAAAGTGTTATCGCAGCATTACTATAAAGTTAACGCATCTTGCTGTTATATTATCATAATGTTAATTCGTAACACAAACAAAACATCCCATTTATCTCTTATTATTAGTTACGTGTAATCACTTCCATTACTAAAGCAATGCATAAAATATAATGCTACACTAACCAATGCTAATTTTATACTTGTGATACCCCAAATGATTTAGAAACTACTTAATAAAACAATGTTAATAATCTATGTATGAGTTAAAGTGTATTATAATTCGCTTAATTGGTCAGTTATATATTTAATAAAATGAGAAGTTACATTTACATGTTATCGGTTTTAATTTTTTCAAATTGGCTTTCAGGCACTTTGGTTCAATGTCAAAGTTTAGATACTGTGCAACTTAATGCCATGCAATACCGCTGCATTGGCCCATACAGAGGTGGCCGCAGTTGTGCTGTTGTTGGTGTAAACGACCAACGTAATGTGTTTTATATGGGCGCAACCGGTGGTGGGGTTTTTAAAACAACTGATGGCGGCAGTAATTGGAAAAACGTGTCTGATGGTTATTTCGGAGGAAGCATTGGCGCAATAGCAATTAGTAATACGGATAAAGATGTAATTTATGTTGGGCAAGGCGAGCAAACAGTAAGAGGAAATGTTAGCGAGGGCTTTGGTATGTGGAAAAGCACTGATGCCGGCCGAACCTGGTTGGCGTGTGGATTAACGGATACGCGCCATATCAATAAAATTGTAATTCATCCCAAAAATGCTGATGTTGTTTATGTTGCTGCATTGGGTCATTTATTTGGCAAGAATACAGAACGCGGTATTTTTAAAACAACAGATGGTGGCAAAAGTTGGAAAAAAATTCTTTACGTAAATGATAGTGTGGGCGCAAGCGATATTTGTATGGATCCCAACAATCCGATGATTTTATATGCAGGCATGTGGCATGTAAAACGTACACCATATAGTTTCGAAAGTGGTGGGCCCGGTTCAGGATTGTATAAAAGTATAGATGGTGGCGAAACCTGGAAAAACATTTCCGGTAGTGATGGATTGCCCACCGATACATTAGGTATTGTGATGATTGCTGTTTCGCCCGTAAACAGTAACAGGGTTTGGGCTATGATAGAAGCGCCCGAAGGTGGTTTGTTTAAAAGCGATGATGGCGGCCAAAGTTTTAGCCGCATTAATGATGAGCGTAAAATCAGGCAACGTGCCTGGTATTATTCACGCATTTTTGCCGATACAAAAAATCAAAATACGGTTTATGCATTGAATGTTGAGTTCTATAAAAGTACCGATAGCGGTAAAAATTTTAAAGCCATTAGCACACCACATGCCGATCATCATGATTTATGGATTGACCCAATTGATAACCAGCGAATGATTGTAGCTGATGATGGTGGCGCACAAATTTCGTTTGATGGTGGCGACAACTGGAGTACATATTATAACCAGCCTACCATGCAGTTTTACCGGGTTAATACCGATAATCATTTCCCATACCGCATTTATGGCGCCCAGCAAGACAACAGTAGTATTCGTATTTTAAGTCGCAGTAACAATCAAAGCATAACTAACAACGATTGGGAAAATACAGCCGGTGGCGAAAGCGGACATCATGCCATTGACCCAACCAACGACAATATTGTATATGGTGGTAATTATGGAGGTTACTTAGAGCGTTTAAATCATTTAACCGGTGAAAGCAGAAATGTATCCGTATGGCCCGATTCGCCCATCGGCTGGGGAGCCGATAGTTTGAAATATCGCTTTCAATGGAACTTTCCCGTGTTTTTTTCGCCACATCAAAAAAATAAATTGTATGCAGCAGGTAACCAACTTTTTACCAGTAACAATGAAGGCCAAAGCTGGACTGCAATAAGTCCCGACCTAACGCGCAACAATAAATCAACACAACGTGCAAGCGGTGGCATAATAACAAAAGACAATACAACCGTTGAATATTATGCAACAATTTTTGCAGCCGTTGAATCGGCTTATGAACCAAATTTATTATGGTGTGGCAGCGATGATGGGCTTATCCATGTAAGTAAAAACGGTGGGGCAAACTGGCTAAATGTTACACCTGCTAATTTACCAAAATGGGTTCTGATAAATCAAATTGAAGTTGATCCATTTAATAAAGGAGGCTTATATGTTGCAGCAACCAACTATAAAAACGATGATTTTAAACCCTATTTATTACACACTACCGATTATGGTAAAACCTGGCAAGCTATTACCAATGGTATAAACAACATGCACTTTACCCGTGTTATAAAGGCCGATCCGAAACGAAAAGGTTTGTTATATGCAGGTACTGAATATGGCATGTACATATCATTTAACGATGGAAAAAACTGGCAAACATTTCAGCAGAATTTACCCATAGTGCCTATTACCGATCTGGCAATAAAAGATGATGACTTAATAGTTGCTACACAAGGCCGTAGCTTTTGGATTTTAGACAATCTTACTTTATTACATCAGATGGAAGCTATGGATATGCAGCAAAAAATAAAGCTATACAAGCCTCGTAATACATACTTATTCCAGCATGGTTACACCGCCAAGCCTGTAAATGCCGGTGCTAACCCACAAGCCGGTGTCGAAATTCCTTTTTACCTTAAAACAATTGAAAAAAGTACTACTGTTACTATACATGTACTTTATGCCGATACGGTTATAAAAAGTTTCAACAGTCAGGCCAGTACCGAAAGTGATAAATGGAAACTGAAACAAGGCTTAAATAAAGTTGTGTGGGATATGACCTATCCCGAAGCTTATAAGTTTGATGGAATGGTTACATGGGCGGGTACTGGTGGCAAGGTACTTGCATGCCCGGGCAATTATAAAGTAAGATTAATATCAGGTATGGATACATTATCAACAGGTTTTGAATTATTAAAAGTGCCTTATTGGGATGCAACCGATGCCGATCTGAAAGCACGAACTGATTTTTTACTGGCATGTCGCAATAAATTAACCGAAACCAATAAATCAATAACTAACATCAGAGATATACGTTATCAACTTAATACGGTTTCGAAAAGGATGGATGCGGCCACTATTGATTCAACAGAAAGGATTAAAATTGAAGATGAAAAACGTGCTATTGAAAAAAAATTAGCGGTGATTGAAGAAACATTATATCAAACCCGAACACGAGCAGTACAAGATGTTTTAAACTTTCCGATTAAGCTAAATGATAAACTTGCCGATTTAATGAATAATGTATCACAAGGTAATACAGCGCCATCCCAGCAGGCAAAGGATTTTTATAATGAAATTGCAACTCAGATAGATTTGCAGCTTCATGCATTTAACAACCTGATTAAAAACGATATAAAACAGTTTAATACCCATGTTAATGCAGCGCAAGTACCGGCTGTACAATTGCAACCCATAAAATAATTTATTATTGTCATTCGTTGCTTCACATCAGAATAATTACAATTCCAAAATCAAGTTCAATTTAAATATTAATCAAATGAAAAAATCAATTTTAGGTATAAGCATTATAATTTTCTGCCAGATATTTTCGGCTTGCAATGTACCTGCACAATCAAATTCGAAACCCAAAAACAAAGGCGAAGGAGGTGGTAAAGGCAAATCAAAAAATTTAAACCTGGCGCAGGTACCCAGTAAATTTCCGGCTATAATTGTTGATGATAACGGCAGCAAACCCGCAATGCTTAAAGGCTTACATATTGCAACAAAATGGCGTCATGAGTTAGATCAAAAGGCATTAAACAATCCGGATGTTACATCTGTAACGCTTTATGGATGGTGGATGGATATGAATCCACAAAAGGGTGTTTACGATTGGAGTCGTTTAGATGGAGAGTTAACACGCTTTACAAATGCAGGCAAAAATATTGGTTTAATGTTGGCCGGTGGTATGCGTTGCCCGGCCTGGATTTTTGATGAAGGTGTGCGACACTTTACCATTGTAGAGTTTAAGCATGGTGGCAAAGGCAAAGAGTTTTCGCATGAGCAACCGGTAGTTTATGACAGAGCTTACATTGATAACTTCAACACGTTTGTAAAAGCCCTGGCTGCTCACATGAAAACCATGCCTTACTGGAATAAACTAACGCACGTTTCGATAACAGGTGTTAACCGCACCACTGCAGAATTTAGGTTGCCTGCACAAAGTAATATGGAGGTTGATGGCGTAACCAGTACCGATGCAACTGATCTTTGGAAAAAAAATGGATATAGTGCTACTGTAGTTTTAAAAGCATTTGAAGAGATAACCAACGTTGTTGCAACTGCTTTCCCAAATCGTTATTTGATAATTCCAATCATAAATAATACAGCAAGTGCTTTTCCGGATATTGATAAAGTAAATATACCAACCGAAGGTTTAAAGTGGCTCAAACAAAAATACCCCAACCATGCTGCTGCACAATACACAGCACTTACACCAAACTTTAATGGATTGGGATTTGTGCAAACAGTACGCGAAATGGGCATTCCAATTGGTTATGAATTAAACGAAAGTAAAAACCGTTTAAACGAAGATGAAAAGTTTTTTAAAGATGGCGTTCAAAAAGGTATTGATGCCAAGGCTTTGTATATCGAAATATTTCCGGAAAATGCCATACGTTTTACGCAAGCTACTACCACATTAAGCCCTAAAATAAATATGCAATAGTTTTTAAAAATCATTTTTAAGCCCATAAAAAAAGCCGAAACGTAAAAGTGTTTCGGCTTTTTTTATTTTAATATTTAGGTGCCCGAGACGAGATTCGAACTCGTACGTTTGCACGCCACCCCCTCAAGATGGTGCGTCTACCAATTTCGCCACCCGGGCATTGAAGCCGCCAAAACTACAATATTTAAACCGGTCTGAAAATTTGTTGACTATATTTTCAATACAAAATATTTATCTTCACACAAACACATGGAACAAAAACAAAACATAATTTGGTTACTCATTGTAATGGCGCTAATAGCTTTGTTATATGTAAACACGTGTGGCAAAAGCAAACCTGATGATTTACTTAACAAAGCATTACTCGAACTTGACAGCGCTCAAAAAAATTTAGACACAGCTTTAGCACATATTGACTCGACCAGATTGATAATTGATAGTATGCAGCGACATTTTAATAGCTTTCAAAGCTCGGTTAATGCCATGCGTTTAGATGTACAGCAATTAAACAAAAAGAGCAGTGATAATTCCGCGGTGTTTAACAGTGCGCTTAAAGATTTAAAAATGCGCAATCAAAAAATATTGGAACAATTAAAAGTTAGACGTGACACATTGCCCGAAATAAAAATTATTAACTAAACCAATGCGCTTCATAATTTTACTGGTAATAATTTGCATAACCTCATTTAACACGCACGCCCAAGTGGCCGATTGTGACAGTAATGCCTATGCCGTTTTTAGAAAATATAAAGGCAACTTGGTACCTATAACTTGCGATACGATGTATTTGCTTAATAAGTTTACTTTTAAATTAATGCATGAAACCTATAACATGTATAGGCAACAAAATTTATTGCTCGGTCAATATCAATTGGTAAACGATAGTATAGCATCATTGTATGAGCTGCAATTAGATACACAACGGATGTATTTTGATACGCTGAATGCCTATTTTCAAAAACTGGCAAATACGGCCGATACTTTGGTAAGTAACTCTAAAAATCAATTGGGTTCTATAACCAAAAACCTTAATGTGATTGAGAAACAAGTAAACGCTGCGAAAACGAATATCAGCGATGCAAGCAATAATATTATCGAAGCCAAAAAACAAATGCGTAAACAACGATTAAAGTGGGCTGTAGGCGGTTTTGCCATTGGTGCCGGAGCTACTTTTTTGGCTACACTCATTTTATAGCGAAAATAAATTGGTCCGCTGTTATCAAATTCAATTCAAATAAATGTGAGTGCGGTAATGTTTTGTAAATACGAATGATTTGATTTGCGCCAATGGAAGAATCATTAAAAAGCTGTATTGTTTTTCCGATAACAACATTTGGGCCTACAGTAGTTTTTACCGAAATAATAAAACACCAACAAGTTTACATTGAAGTAAACGAGAATTTTATAAAACAAACCTGGCGTTCGCGCTATGTAATTGCCGGTGCCAATGGTGCGCAAACATTAGTGGTTCCGGTGCAAAAAGCCAACAGCAAACAATTGATGAGGGATGTAAAAATTGATAATACGGTGCCTTGGCAACGTAACCATTGGCGAAGTATTGAAGCTGCTTACAACAAATCGGCTTTTTTCGAATATTATAAAGATTTATTGCTGCCCCTGTTTACTGATAAGTTTGATTTGTTGATTGACTATAATTGGGCTACTTTATTGTATTTACACAAGCATTTACAAATAAATACCGTATTGCTGAAAACCATTATGTATGAAACCGATTATGATTTTGATTATCGGAATTTTGAGCAAATAAAATTTGTTGAGCCCATTCCATACAATCAGGTTTTTATGTACAAGCGCAAATTTATTCCATACACAAGTGCATTGGATTTATTGTTCAGTTTGGGGCCTAAGTCTTCGCAATATTTAACCAACTCAGCGTTGCACTAATTAAGGCGTTTATTTACTAAGGCATTAGCCAGCTCAAACAATTGATTAGGCGAAAGTTTGCGCCAATTTACCTGGTTAAGTTCACCGCCAAACACCAAATAGTAATCAATATTATTTTTGATAAATTCATTCAATACATGTTCTCTGAAATTGATAGCTACAATCCATCCATCTTCAATATCATCGAACCACTCCTGATAGTAACAGTCATCACTTGCATGATAATTTAAAACATTTTCGCCTATTAATATAAACTTGTTTATCCCCTCAAGGGTTAATACATCTATTATATCACGTTTTAACAGCATGATGTCGTTGTTTATGGCATCATTCCACTCGCCAATAAATTCAATAACAGCAAAACCTGTTTCGTAATCGGCATAAATAATTTTAAGGTACAGTGTGTTGCTTCCAAAATCATCCCACTGCGGGTGTATGTAGTAATTGTATATTTTATTACTGTATTCAAACTCGCTGTATTCCTGGCCATAAAAAGGCGAAAGCGCATCTTCATTAGCCACATATAAATCGCGCCAACGATAAAAAGGTTCTAAATCTTGCATCTTATTTTTTATTAAAAGCTGCTGCAGCATTTCTTACATTGCCATGTAAGTTTAATAAATTTTGTGCTGTAGCCTGATCAACATTAATTTCTTCCATCAACATATTAACGGCACGGCTTACTAATTTGTTGTTTGACAACTGCATATCAAACATTTTGTTTCCTTTTACTTTCCCCAATCCTATCATAACCGATGTGCTTATCATATTTAAAATTAATTTTTGTGCAGTGCCGGCTTTCATACGCGTACTACCGGTAACAAACTCGGGTCCAACCACACATTCAATTTTATAAGTAGCTTGTGCTGCTACTGCCGTACGTGTATTGCAAACTATGCATGCTGTAGTAATCCCATTTGCATTGCATTTGGCTAAAGCGCCCACCACATAAGGTGTACTGCCCGATGCAGCTATGCCTACTACAATATCTTTTTGGTTTACGTTGTACAATTTCAAATCAGTAAAGCCTTGTTCTGTATCGTCTTCGGCAAACTCAACAGCTTTTCGTATGGCACTATCGCCACCGGCTATTATGCCTATAACCATGCCTTGCGGTATGCCGTAGGTTGGCGGACATTCGCTTGCATCAACAATACCTAAGCGGCCACTGGTACCTGCACCAATGTAAAATAAACGACCACCTTGCTTCATTTTTTCAATGATGTTTACAACCAATGCTTCAATATTAGGTATGCATAATGCAACGGCTTTTGGTACACTGGTATCTAAGTAATTTATGGATGTAAGCAATTGGCTTATGCTCATTTTTTCCAAATCGTTGTAATTTGAATTTTGCTCGGTAATGCGATTATCCATTCTTTTTTTTAATGAATTTTAAGTATAACTTGTAAAGTAAGCGCAAAAAAAAAACCTCAGCAATGAGGTTTTTAAAATGTGTTAATCAATTATTGCAAACACAATATTTGGTAGTTTTTGATTTTGATTCTGCTCATCAACATACATTATATTTTTCAGAAAAACGGAATCGCCACCTTTCGATTTTTGAATGGCCTTGTATGCTAATATGGGCATACCGCCTTCGGCTATGCCAAAATCCTGACTTAAAAATGGTTCTTTTTGAATTACCATTACATCAAAGCTTTTAAGTTTATATATAATGCCATTATCGCCACGTGCCAATAATGGCATGCTATCGCACCAGGCTGTAGCCTCGGTAACCTTTAACTGTGATTTTGGCTGACCTTGGAAATAAACTGTGCATTTGGTTGCCGGTTTAATTTTTGGTTTTGGTGCCGGTTTTTTTCCACTGTTTTGCGCATGCGATAGCACAGTTGTAAACAATAAACAAATGAATAGTACTGATTTTATGGTTTGCTTTTTCATGATGGTATTTGGTTTTAAATTATGATAGTCCTATTTTTTTTTCGATTTGATATGTATTACGAGTTGAGGAGTTGCGTGCAATAAGCTCGCCTAAAAAGCCTGCTAAAAATAATTGTGTTCCCAATACCATACAAACCAAGGCAATGTAAAATGAGGGTCGTTGGGTTAATAATCGTGCAGGCACATCGTTATACACATCCCACAATTTTGCACATCCTAAATATAAAGTGGTAATCAAGCCAACAAAAAATACAATGGAGCCAATTGTACCAAAAAGGTGCATGGGTCTTTTGCCAAATTTGCCAATAAAGCTAATGGATAGGAGGTCTAAAAATCCGTTTATAAAACGCTCTAAACCAAATTTGGTAACGCCATATTTGCGGGCACGGTGTTGCACTATTTTTTCTGTTATGCGCGGAAAGCCATGCCACTTAGCAATAACGGGTATGTAGCGGTGCATTTCGCCATACACTTCTATATTTTTTACTACATCGCTCCGATACGATTTAAGGCCGCAATTAAAATCATGCAGATTGTTTATGCCCGACATTTTTCGTGTTGCCCAGTTAAAAAACTTGCTGGGTATGGTTTTCATTAAGGGATCGTATCGTTTGGCTTTCCAACCCGAAACAATATCCCAACCATCATTATTAATCATTTTATACAAATCGGGTATTTCATCAGGCGAGTCTTGCATATCGGCATCCATGGTTATAACCACTTGGCCTAAAGCCGCTTCAAAGCCTTTTTGCAAAGCAGCACTTTTTCCATAATTGCGCCTAAACTTAATGCCTTTAAAGCAGGCGTTGTTTTGTGTGATATTTTCAATAACCTGCCACGATTTGTCTTTGCTGCCATCATCAATAAATATTACTTCATAGGTAAAGTTATTTGCTACCATTACACGTGTTATCCAAGCCGATAACTCGGGTAGCGATTCGTCTTCATTATATAAGGGTATTACTACTGAAATGTCAATCATCTTGTAATTATTTATTGTACATCGTTTGATGTAGCAGAGGAAGTACTGTTAGGAATATTTCTTTTATATATGGCAGCCATTATTAACGAAACAATTGCACCTCCAATTATTTTATTAAAGTAATCGCCCATTAAAGCATTGCCTAAACTGGTTTGATTTATACTATCAACCATTTTTTCCAACCAGCTTTCGCTTATTATTTGCATTGTGGCAATTTGTTCCACATCAGCAATCGAACTGCTTTTATAATTGTCGAGCATTTGGGGAACTACCAAACTACCATACATGTAAACCATCAAACCATAAAGTACACCACCGCAAACAATGGTATAAAATCCGGTACGGAAAGCTTCACCAAAACTTATAAATCCGTCATGTATTTTACGATGCATTAATATAGAGCGGGCAATAAAAAGTATCGGAATCCAAACACCAAACCAACTGGCAGGCCCTAACGGATTACCCACCATGGCCGTAATTATAACGGCAAAGGCAAAGGCTGCAACACCATAATAGGCACCAAACCTTAGTGATGTTTGAAAATAATTGTGTAACATGGGTTAATTAAAAGCAGTGCAAGAATGCAAAAAATAATTTGCCGTTTGTTGCAAATTTATTTCAGTGCAAGGTTACTTTTTATAAAATCAATTTTACATTTGTGCCGGGTAAGTCTTATACGACCAGCTCCTATGAACCTCCCCAGGACAGGAATGTAGCAAGGATAAATGGTTGAGCGGTGCGATGTAAGTAGCTTACCCATTTTTTATTTAATGGTTTTGTGGTTTTCTGATTAGGGTTCCTATTTTTGGCCACTCAAAAAATAAATAACATGAAATTCTTTATTGATACTGCCAACCTTCAGCAAATTAGCGAGGCAAACGATTTAGGTGTTTTAGATGGTGTTACAACCAACCCATCGCTTATGGCAAAAGAAGGCATTACCGGCCACGATAATGTGATTAAACACTACCTGGCTATTTGCAATATGGTTACAGGCGATGTTAGTGCCGAAGTTATTTCGACCGACTTTGCCGGTATTGTTAAGGAAGGTGAAGCGCTGGCCGCATTACACCCACAAATTGTGGTTAAGGTACCAATGATTAAAGAAGGTGTAAAAGCATTAAAGTATTTTACTGATAAGGGAATTAAAACCAATTGCACATTAGTTTTTTCGGCAGGGCAGGCCTTGCTGGCAGCTAAAGCCGGTGCCACATACGTATCGCCATTTATTGGTCGTTTGGATGATGTAAGTACGGATGGTATGCGCTTGATTGAAGATATCAGAACCATTTATGATAATTATGGTTATCAAACACAAATATTAGCAGCATCGGTAAGACATGCCATGCACATAATACACTGTGCCCAAGCCGGTGCCGATGTAGCTACCTGTCCGCTTAGCGCCATACTCGACTTACTTAAACATCCACTAACCGATATAGGTTTAGCCAAGTTTTTGGCCGATCATGCAAAGGGCAAATAAACATCCTTTACAACTGTTTATATAAAAAGTAGTGGTTAATAATTTACAATCCGTTAAACTGCGTATTGCGGCCTATTTATTTAAGTATGCTTACCCGGTTTACAAAGTTTTGTATTATAATTTTAAGCAAGATAAGGATGCCTTTAATTTAAAATTTATTAAAGGCATATTAAAGCCCGGTGATATTGCTGTTGATGTAGGAGCTAATATTGGTTTTTATACACAGTACCTGGCAAAATGTGTTGGTGCAACGGGCAAAGTTTGGGCCTTCGAACCCGATGCCATTAATTTTAAGCACCTAACCAATGCTGTTAAAAATTGGCCGCAGGTTATTTGCAAAAATCAGGCAGTTGCCGCACAAAACGGAAACCTGATACTATATGCCTCTGGCTTATTAAATATAGACCACCGTACCTATCAGCCGGCATCGTTTACGCACAGTTATTCCGTTAATAAAATTGCACTCGACCATGAGTTAAGTAATTGTACAGTGCGCTTAATTAAAATGGACATACAAGGATTTGAAATGGATGCATTGCAGGGAATGAAAAATTTA
The DNA here is from genome assembly GCA_016788165.1 of Bacteroidia bacterium. Taxonomy (GTDB): domain Bacteria; phylum Bacteroidota; class Bacteroidia; order AKYH767-A; family OLB10; genus JAEUTH01. The sequence goes on from JAEUTH010000017.1 coordinate 172,771, forward strand.
TTGATGCAACCTGATGTTATTTTAATTAGTGAATTGTGGCCTTATGGTTTAAATGAAGCCGGAAGTAGTGCCATAGCCATGTTTGAATTTTTAAAAAATTTAGGTTTCGGAATTTATACAGAAAATAAAGGCAAACTACACCCGATTACGGGTAAAGAGGTAATGGAAATAAAGATTGATTTTATGGTGGATACCAATATTATTGCGGCTCGAAATATACCACCTGAGTTTTTATAATGATGAGTAAAAGACTTGAAAATGAAATTGCACACGGCAAAAAATTAAAAGCCGAGGGTGCAGAAAGTATTTGGAACTGGGAAAGTGCTGCCGGTAAAGCACGTGCTAACAGGCGTGCCAATTATTTTATTGAGTTAGCGCGTGTAAAGCCGTCAGACGAAGTATTGGAAATAGGTTGTGGTACCGGATTGTTTACACGTAAATTTTATGAAGCCACAAAGGCAAACATAACAGCTATTGATATTTCGGAGGATTTGTTAGATACAGCAAGCGCATTATTACCTCAAGCAAAGTTTATGATTGATGATGCCATGAAACTGAAACAAAGCGATGGGAAATTTGACGTTGTTTTTGGTAGTTCGGTGTTGCACCATTTAGAATTTGAAGCATCATTAAACGAAATTTACAGAGTTTTAAAACCGGGTGGCCGCATGGTTTTTGCCGAACCTAATATGCTGAATCCCCAAATTTTTATTCAAAAAAATGTACCTTTTATAAAAACATGGTTAGGCGATTCGCCTGATGAAACAGCAATTGTACGCTGGCAGTTTGCTAATTTATTGAAGACGCATGGTTTTAAAAATGTAGAAATTTTTCCTTACGATTTTTTGCATCCCATTGTGCCAAAGCCTTTAATTAATGTAGTTAATGGCATAGGCAAGTTTATTGAAAAGGTGCCCGTATTAAAGGAAATTGCCGGCTCGGTAATTATCTATGCCGAAAAATAGAATTGCGTTTTATTGCTTTTTGTTTCGCAAGCTTTCTATTAACGCATCTTCAATAGGGGCTTTTATTTTTATTGCTGCATCAATACAATCATTAGGTACTGTAACCGATAATACATACTGAACCAGTTGCCATTGATTGTTTGTTTTTAATAAGACACCCGAACCGCGGCAAATTTTCATTTGTGTTTGCAACAATTCATCAAACCAGGCGTAATTACCATCGCTGGTTACATAAACTTTTCGCTCAAGTGTGGTAAAACTCCAGGCTTTGCCTTTATCAAAATAGGGTTTGGCAAATGCTTTAAATGCGGCCATATCCCAACGTTCAGTAGCATCGGTGCCCATAAAAATAAAATCCTTATGCAAGGGCTTAAAGTAATTTTCAAATTGAGCTTGTGCGGCTGCAGCATGCCATTGGTTTAATAAAGCATGGATATTGGTTTCAGCATTTTGAGCATGTGCTGTTTGCAAAAACAATACAAAAATCAACATTCTTTTAATCATAGGGCTATACGATTTAATCAGTAAGTTAAACAATTAGCATAAGTGCAATTTTGAAGCAGATTAATCATTTATGCTAAATAAAATTTTTTCGAAATCGTTACGGTACAAATCTTTATTATCCGTAGTGGTCCAGCAAAGCATTTTATAAAAGGCATCTTTTGTTTCGGCAATACCAACAAAATAGGTAATCATACTTTTGGCCTCTTTATCATAATACGAAACTTCGTTGTAAATAAATTTAACATCACCAGTTTTGTTTTCAGTTGGCAGCGTTGAAGTTCGTTTTTTTTCATCCGCCAAAAAGTCTTTGCTGAAATCAATATAAAATTCATTAATAGATGCATAAACAATTTCGGCCAATTCCATTTCGGCTTTATTGTCTTCAATTATAAAACCGTAAACATCTTTAACACTGTTTTTAAATTGAATAGCGGCATCGTCATTGTATCCTATGGTGCGTTTCATGTAATTGGGCAAGCTCACTTTAAACACATGCCCGGCAACATAAGGTTTCATTTCTGTTTGTGCATGTAAGCAATTTGTTATAAAGCATAGCATGACTAACGTAATTAATTTCATAACAATTAAAGTTTGCGTGTAAACTTAGAACAAAATATTATGTATTGGCAACAATGCTTGGTAGTTAGGTGTGATTAGTAATTGCATGCATTTTATTTTTAATTCGCAGCAATTATAAATTTTATTCACTTGCGATACTTAGCTTATTTTGATGCATTGGCTGCAAAGCGCATTGCTTTGCGAAAACGAAATGCATATTACTGGAACGACATTACCCGCTATTGCAATTACTTTTCGCATGATGATTATAATGTGTTGGAAATTGGCTGCGGTACAGGCGAACTGATACATGAAATAAAAGGCCGAAATAAAACAGGCATCGACTTTAGTGCTGCAATGATTGAACAAGCAAAAGCACAGTTTGATGATGTATCATTTTATCAAATGCCTGCCGAACAAATTACATTAAATCAAACCTATGATTTGGTAATTGTATCAAACCTAATTGGTTTTGTAGATGATGTACAAAAGGTGTTTGAACAACTGCGTTTGGTATGCCATGCCAACACTAAAATTATCATAACTTATTACAATTATTTTTGGGAGCCTTTTATAAAATTTGCTGAAGTTATTGGCCTAAAAACCAATACACCTAATCAAAACTGGTTAAGTCAGGCTGATATTAAAAACTTACTTTCATTAGCCGGTTTCGATACCTATCGCAGGGTAAACAGCATGTTGTTGCCATTTAATGTACCATTAATATCATGGACATTGAACCGATTTTTAGTGCGCTTGCCTTTTTTTAAATTGTTTGCACTTAACATGTATTCGTTTGCAACTTTAAAACCCGAAGCAAAAGCAAACAATGAGCAATACAGTGTAAGCATAGTAATACCTGCACGCAACGAAGCCGGAAATATTGAAAATGCAATTACGCGTTTACCCAAGTTTGGTAAGCATCAGGAAATAATTTTTATAGAAGGCAACTCAACCGATAATACCTGGCAGGTAATACAAACCATTGCTCAAAAATATGCAGCAACACATACGATAAAAATCGGACAACAAACGGGTAGGGGTAAAAATGATGCGGTAAAAAAAGGGTTTGCAATGGCTACTGGTGACATATTGATGATATTAGATGCCGATTTAACAGTGCCGCCCGAAGACTTGCCTAAATTTTATTATGCTATTGCTAATGGCCATGGCGACTTTATTAATGGATCTCGACTGGTGTATCAAATGGATAAGGAGGCAATGCGTTTTTTAAACTTGTTGGGTAATAAATTTTTTAGTCTTGCCTTTTCATGGCTGCTCGAACAACCTTTTAAAGACACACTCTGTGGCACTAAAGTTATTTTCAGACACGATTATTATCGCTTAGTGAGTAACCAGGCTTATTTCGGCAACTTCGACCCTTTTGGTGATTTTGATTTAATATTTGGTGCCTATAAATTAAACCTGCGTATTGTAGAAATTCCGATTCGTTACCGCGAGCGAACTTATGGCAGTACCAATATATCAAGGTTTAAACATGGTATTATTTTGTTACGCATGTGTTTTTTTGCAGCACGTAAAATAAAGTTTGTGTAGCGTGTAACGGCTACAATACATGAATAGTTTTTTCCTTTCTTGCTGTAAAACTGCCAATAGGTTGCCAAAAAATTTCATCTAAGCCATTACTTTTAGCCAATTCAATATAGTCTTGTTTATGTGCTGCATCAACCGCTATTAAAAGTCCACCGTTAGTTTGCGGGTCGCATAATATTAAAAGTTGCTCGGCAGTTAATGTGGTAACCTGGTTTTGGTATGACTGGAAATTTTTTGTAGTCATATCAGGATACACAAATTGTTGCAAGCATGTTGCAACACCATCAAAACAATTGATATTATTATAAAGCAATTCAATACTGAGGTTGCTTGCATTGGCCATTTCAATACAATGGCCTAACAAGCCAAAGCCGGTTACATCGGTTAATGCAGTTACCCAAGGTTGCCGGCCCAATTCATATCCCAAACTGTTTATTTGACACATGCTTTTAATTGCTTGCTGTAAAAAATTGGTAGCAATTAAATTACGTTTATATGCAGCAGTAATCATTCCGTTACCTATGGGTTTGGTAATAAACAACAAATCACCGGGATTGGCAGTACGGTTTTTTTTCAAATTTTTGTTGGCAACCAAACCGTTTACAGTTAATCCAAAAAATGGTTCTGTACTATCAATGCTATGCCCACCAGCTAATGATATAGCAATACTGTTGCATGCTTTTCGTGCACCGGCTAATACTTGTTGGGCAAGGCTAACCGGTAACTTGTTAACCGGCCATCCTAAAATTGCCAATGCCAATATAGGTTTGCCGCCCATAGCATATACATCGCTTAATGCATTAGCTGCTGCTATTTGGCCATAATCAAATGCATCATCTACAACGGGCATAAAAAAATCGGTAGTGCTTATCAGGCATTTGTCGGTTAATTGATATACGGCTGCATCGTCATTATGCGTATTGCCAACAATCAGTTTTTCATCAACAAAATTTTTATTGCCGGCAATAATCTGTGCCAGTACATCAGGGGCTATCTTGCAGCCGCAACCACTGCTTTTGCTAAAATGTGTAAGTTTATATTCTAGGTTATCCATCTTGATTAATCAAAAAAAATAAGGTGTTAGTTGGTGAAACACGTCATCAAATTGCGTAGCATCAATTACCGTAATATCCTGGCTGTTACGTTGTAAATTGCCATGCAAGTAGCTTTTATCATAGTAGCCTAACAAAATAACAATCCAAAGTTTTAAATCATTTTGTTGTAATGCATGCAAAGCATTTTTTAGCTGAAGGCCGCCCAAACGCTTGCTTAACTCAGTTGTTTGTTTGGCCAGCACATCAGTTTCGAATCTGCCATATTCATTTAATATTCTTTCTATACGGCATTCTAATGATAAATTTATATGGAATACAGGTGCTTGGCGCATGGCATTAAAAACAGGTGCCGGTATAACATTTCGTCCAATTTTTCTGCTTTCGTTTTCTAACCAAACGCATCCTTGCATTTGGTGTAACTGCCATGCAAAATTATTTTCAAATTGCTCTTGTGTACTTTGTGGTAACTGACCTAAAGCACCAAATGCCGAACCTTTATGATGTGCTAAATGTTCGAGATCAATAACAGGTTGGCCGCTTTTTTTAAGTGCTTGAATTATTGCTGTTTTGCCACTACCGGTTGGACCACCGATAACTTTTATTTGCATCGGACTTTCGAACACTTGCACGGTCCAATTACGGTAGCTCTTATAACCCTTTTCTAAAACTTTAATTTTAAAACCGGCTAAGCTTAATACCCATGCCATAATTTGGCTACGCATACCACCACGCCAACAATAAATGTTTAGTTCTTTTTCATGTGCAATTTTTTGAGCCTCCTTAATAAATTCCGAAAACTTGGGGCCTACTAATTCAAAACCTAATGTAACCGCTGCTTCTTGCCCATTTTGTTTATAACATGTGCCAACTGCTTTTCGGACCTCATTATTTAAAATGGGCAAATTAATAGCACCGGGTATATGACCTTGCAAATACTCGTTTTCGCTTCTAACATCAATAATGGTATGTCCGTTAGAAATGAAATTTAGTAGCGTGCATGTTTCAATCATTTAAAAGCCATCATGTTAATTTAAGCTGGGATACTCGGGCGAGTTAGCTACCAATGTGTAATCTTTACCCATGCCTTTTACGTAGTTGCTCCAAAGCGTTTCGTTATCAGCGTTTATGCCCAATTCGTTTTTAAAATCGGTTACCATCCATGTAAGCTCATTCATTTCCGATTCTAATTGATTGGCTACCCATCCCGAGTAACCAATAAAAAATTTTACTTGATAGGTTTTAAGTTGCTTGGTATCAATTAAAAATTTAAGCGTATCAAAATTTCCGCCTACGTAATAGCCGGGTAAAAAATGTTCGGCACCTTCAATTAATTTGCCGGCTGTATGGATAAAAAACAACGAATCGGTTTCAACAGGGCCTCCATAAAACACAGGTATATCAAACATTGGAAAATCGTCAATTAATTTATTGAGTTTGATATTGGTTTGTTTATTAAGTATAAATCCACGACTTCCGTTTTCATCATGATTGGTAAGCCATATTACCGAACGCTTAAAACTTTTGTCGTGTAAAAATGGCTCTGCAATCAAAATGTTTCCGGTTTGCGGCTTACGTTTAAAGGCAGGTAACATAATTTTGTATTTGATGCGATATTAGAATGTTTTACTATTATTAAAAACATCAATTTGTAAAAACCTTTTAATAAAGATTTTAATGAATACTATTTTGCATTTTGCGAACTACCTATCTTTAAAAAAAAAATATAATGGCCTTAGATGATTTTATTTACAACAGCAGACGCGATTATAATAAGAGCGACTTACATGAGGATATGATGCACCACTCGCCATTCGAACAGTTTAAAACGTGGTTTGAGTTAGCTGTAGCCAAAAATTATGACGAGCCTTATGCTATGAATTTATGTACAATAGGTAACGGCTTTCCCTCATCACGTATAGTTTTAATGCGAAGTTTTGATGAGAACGGTTTTACATTTTTTACAAATTATTTAAGTGAAAAGGGACAACAAATTGCCGTTAATAATAAGGTTGCTCTAAATTTTTTTTGGCAATCGCTCGAAAAACAAATTCGAATAACAGGTTTGGCTTTTAAGCTGCCCGAAGCTGATAGCGATGCTTATTTTAAAACCCGTCCGCGCGAAAGCCAACTGGGTGCATGTGCCAGCAGTCAAAGTCAAAAACTGATTAGCAGAAAATGGTTAGAAGACAAATTAGTTGAACTGGAGCTTATTTACAAGGACAAAGAAATACCACGCCCGGCTTATTGGGGCGGCTATGTGGTTAAGCCTTTGTTATTTGAATTTTGGCAGGGCAGAAGCAGCCGCTTACATGATAGATTTTTGTATGAACTGCAAGGCGATAGCTGGGTTTGTAATCGTTTAATGCCGTAGTTTATTTTTATACAATATTACAGCGCATTCAAACGACATGCTTGTTTGCAAGTTATTTCAAATATATGTTCCGCATTTTTTTACTGATTGTTTTTTTATTTCTGATTGATATTTATGCATATCAGGCAGTTAAGCATGTTTTTAAATCGGGCAATTGGATTAGTTTAAAACAAGCCACTATTACTTTTTGGTTAGTTGCGTCAATTTGCTATTTGATTTTGTTCGCATCACAAATTTATGAGGTACAACATTGGAGCAAGTTTGTAAGAACCTACGCTTTTGCATTTGTGTTTATATGTTATTTATCAAAAATATTTATTGTACTTTTTTTGGTAATTGACGATTTGTGGCGTGTGGCACAATGGGCATATACATATATAGCCGGCAAGGGTGCAACTAACACAGCCGGTAATAATGAGATACATATTTCGAGATCTGATTTTTTAAACAAGGCAGCGTTATTTGCGGCTGCAATTCCGTTTGTATCGCTCATTTATGGAATGATAAAAGGCGCATATAATTTTACCATACACAATGTAAAAATTCCGGTAAAAAATTTGCCGGAAGCTTTTAATGGATACAAAATTGTTCAGATAAGCGATATACATGCCGGAAGTTTTACGGTAACGCATCCCATAAACCAAGCTGTTGATTTAATACAAAAGCAAGGTGCTGATGTTATATTTTTTACAGGCGATTTAGTAAACAATTTGGCCGAAGAGGTGGAGCCATTTTTAAATGTTTTTAGTAAACTGCAAGCAAGGCATGGTGTGTTTAGTATATTAGGTAATCATGATTATGGTGATTATATTGCTTGGGAAAGTGCAACTGAGAAGAATGAAAATCTTAATCGCATAAAATCCTATCATCAGCAAATGGGTTGGCAATTGTTACTTGACGATTATACCTATATTGAAAATGATGGCCATCAAATTGGTTTAATAGGTGTGCAGAATTGGAGTACACATTTGCGGTTTCCAAAATATGGCAATTTGCAAAAGGCAACAGCAAATTATAAACCTACGGCTTTTAATATTTTGCTTTCGCATGACCCATCGCATTGGCAAGGTGAAGTTTTATCGAAGTACCCATTTATCGATCTAACTTTATCAGGGCATACACATGGTTTTCAGTTTGGTATTGAAGTACCCGGTATAAAATGGAGCCCGGTGCAATATGTTTACAAACAATGGGCGGGCTTATATAATAAAGGCCACCAATATTTATATGTAAACCGGGGATTTGGTTTTTTAGGATATCCGGGTAGGGTAGGCATTTCGCCCGAAATTACAGTTATCGAATTGCAAAAAGCTTAAGGCATTGTTATCAGTGTAGCATAGCCATATTCAAAAATTACATTTGCGGCTATTATCAATAAAACAAAATTAAATGAAACAAGCATCTCTTATTTTAAACAGTATTTTACTGGTAGCAGTAGCATTACTTTTTTATAAAGTATATAATCAGCCATCACCGGTAGCTGCATTGCCTGCCAAGGCTGCCAACAATAGCACCGGTATTTATTATGTGGATGCCGATTCGCTTTTCGAAAAATATAATTACTATAAAAACTCAAAATCGTTATTAGAAAAAAAGGAAGACAGCATTAAAACGCTTCTTGAAAAACGCAGTGAGGCATTACAAAACGAAGCAGCGCAATACCAGGAAAAAGCACAGGGTATGACTGACGCACAACGTCAACAAACCGAGGCGGCATTAATGGCTAAACAACAAACACTGGTGACTTTAAAAGATAATTTACTAGCTAAGCTTCAGGATGAGCAAAATGCATTAAACGATTCGGTAAATAACCACATGCAACAAAAAATGAAAGCATTTGTTAAAGGTAAAAACATAGCTTACATCGTTGGTTACCACCGCTCGGGCGAAGTACTTTACGCAAACGATTCGCTAAATATTACCGATGCAGTTTTATTGGATTTAAATAAGTAACTATTGCTTTTGAAGCGAAAAATTGTTATACAACAAAAAGTAGGTTTCAGTATTGAAGTAGCCGTTAAAAGGTTGATTAGAGCTGAACTTAAAAGTATGCCCATTTAAAACTTCCTGTAGTTTTTGATTACCCCATTCGGTTTTAATTTGTATATAGTTCAATAAGATGTTTTTGGTTAAATAAAATCCCTGATAGGAAGGATAGCTCAAATCACATTTATATTTATTAATAAAAGTTTTTCGAAGTTTTTGTATTTCTAAATCTTTAAAATTTAAATAGTCGTTGTTAAAAATTATGGTTTGTAATAATTGCAAGTCAGTAAAGCTTAGCGATTCATAGTTTTCCCAGGTAGGTAATCCAATAATTTGAATTTTTAATTTGTTGTCAGATGCCATTTCATGAATTAAAGGCGCAATAAAAGCTTCATCATTGGAGGCAATTAACACGATACTTTTTTGTTGTTTATCCAACTTCTGCAGTACTTGTTGTTTTAAACTACTGTGATCAAACATCGAAGTTTTGTACAAACTGTTTTTAAATGACAAAGCACTGTCTATTTCTGTTTGAATCCATTTTGCTAACTCTTTTTCCTTTTTCTGGTTTCGAAAAATAATTGCTACCGGCATATTTTTTTCTGCAATAAATAGGGCCAGTTGCTTAATCATAGCCTGATTTGTAGGTTGGCATACAGCTAAATTTTTATGTGCTATAGCAACCGGTTGTATGCAAAAATATTTTGGTGTCGGACTTTGAATCAACAATTCTCTTAAAGGTGCCAGACTGGTAGTAAAAATAAAATCATTATTGTTTACTTGTTTATCGTTGGTAATTTTTAATGATAGCGTTGAGTCGGCCAAGTCGTAAGCATTACAAACCACTTTTAAATTTTCGTTTGTAAACGAATCAATGGCTAATTGTGCACCTTGAAAAAAAGATAATGCACTTAATGATTGAGGCTCAATAGTGGGCTTATCGTCAGTAAGTATTGGCAATGCATTTGTTTCAAAATAAAATGGCATTATGTAGCCCAGGTTTAAAATGTTTTTTTGCTTTTCAATTTCTTTTGGTATAACTGAATCGGTTTTTACATCCGGTTTTGTTGCAATGGGAATATGTTGCTGTGGTGATTGAACTACCGGTTGTGTGGTTTTGCAAGCAGTACAAAACAGCAGCATAATCAGTATGCTGTTTTTGCAACGCAAATAGTTTATAGCAGCATGAAGTTGCATCATCTTATTTAATAACATTTTTGTCGGTTGCTTTAGGTTTTGCCTTAAATAGGTCGCTAAACTTATCAAACTCTTTCCGATAAAACCAACCCACACCTTGTGTATATGGCGATATGGATGAGTTTATTAATGAGTTGTTGTTTGATTTATTGAAGGCTCTTACTTTAAAACGACCATCTTTACTTACATCTACTTCAACTAAAAAATCGCCAACTACATTGGTTGTATTGTTGCTACTGCTGCTACTGCTGTTATTGTTATTGCCATAACCTACCGTACCTGTAAGTTTCACCCTGTCGTCAAGCAATTTGGTGCTTACTGCAATATCGTATTGTTCATTGGTAACCACATCTCCGGGTGTGTATGAAAAATCAACATTAAAATTACTGTTTATTTGAGAAGCCCAATTGCTCAATTGTTGCGTAACAAATTCGCTAAGGCTTGCACCCACATTTGCAGAATTAGAAAATGTGCTACTTCCTTCTAATAGCGATGGCGTAGCAAACTTGTTAAACACAATTAAGCTCATGGCCTGCTTATTAATTTCTTCTTCGCTGTTCAAATATCGTTGTATCAGGTTGGCAGTGTTTGCATCAACATCAGGCACATTTATTTTGAAAGAAATATCGGGGTTAAGCAATTGATTTTTTAAAAGTAATGAAACCTCTACAGGTACTTTTCGTTTGTACTGTGCACTGGTATCTTGAAGTAAATCATATAATCCTGCATTGCGGGTATAGCGCGCCTGCATATCAACAATACCTTGGTATGGATCGCCAATCCATTTAACCGAACCACCTTTTATCAGCTGAAAATATTTTCCAAACAGGTTTTGCATGGTAAAGTAATAACTGCCTTTGTCAATTATGTAATTTCCAAATAAATTAAAGGTTCCATCATTACTTACCGTAATACGTAAATCACCGTTACCAATACCATTTATTACATCGCCTATTTTCGAGTCGAATATCAATCTTATCTCTGCATCATTGGTTATAGCCAGTTCCAAGTCAATATTCATTCCTAATAAGTCATTATTTACTTTAATTGGATTTGTTTTTATCGTATCATGTTTGATAAAAGTAATAAACCCGCTTTGGCCAACTTCTTCAGGTGTTGATAGCGGTAGATTAATACTTGTGCCTTTATTTGACTCTAAAACAATTTTCATATTAATAAGGTCAAATGTACCTGTAATGTCCACTTTGCCGCTTGCATAAGCCGTTCCATAAAACAAATTGTTTTGCCATTCCTGTGTGTTAAGTACTAATATGTTTTTAGGAAGCAGATGAATATCCAAAACAAAATCATCTAAGAAGTTGTGATAAATGGTGCCATTTAAAACTGCCGTATTTCCTTTCGAATCATACAAGGTCATATTATCGAAGCGGATTTGATCTTTGGTCAATTCAAAATCATCAGATACAGTATAACGTGTGTTTAAGTAATCAATAGTAAATGAAGCTTTTTGCAAATTGCCTTTTCCGGTAAGCAGTGGTTTTTTTGGCGTGCCGCGTAAAGCAATATCGGCCGACACCATACCATTTAACTTGCTTGCCAATCCTTCCAAATAATGTTCGAACATGGATATGTTCGTGCGTTTTAATTTGAAGTCAAAATGTAATTCATCTTCTTGCTTGTCTTTTCCAAGTTGATAATAGCCCGATACAGTTACATTTTTGGTAGCAGAACCGGTTATATTCCCATTTACAACAATTCTGTTATTTATAAAGTCGAAAGCTGAACTTACATCGGCATGACCTAGGGTATCATTAAAAACCGACAAAGTATCAATACTTAAATTGCTACCAATATCTAATTTGTTGTTGGTGTTGCTGTATAGTATATCTCCATTAACAATACCGCCTAAAGCAACATCGTAAGTTTTTAAAATGGGGTTAAGCAAACTTATATCAAATTGTTGAAACGTAAGTTTAAGCTTATCATTAAAATTTGGGCTGCCAATTAATCCTTCTAAGTTTAGTTGTTGATTTTTATTATTGCTTAAAAAGAAATTATTAAACCTAACTCCTTCAAATAAGTGTATCGTGTTTTGCGGATTGATATGCCAAGCATTGTTGCGCAATAAAATTTTACTGCTGCTATCAATTTGTATGCTGGTATTGTTTGTGTAGAATGCAGCATTTGCTGTAACATTAAGGTTAATACTGGTACTATCGGGTGTTGCCATAATTAATGTAAGGCTTGCCGAATCGCGTGTTGAGGTGAGATGTGTGTTTAGTGCTTTTAGATGCAGGCTATCATCAAAAATAAATTTTTCGGAACTTAATTTCATAAGTAGTTTTTGGTTAGCCGATTCGGCACTTACCATTAAGTTTTCGAACCCTAATAAGTTATGTTTTACCTGCGGGCTTATTGCAACCATTTTAATCTGTGCATTAAATGCATTAATACTTCCTTCGATTGTTGTGCCGGAGGCAATAGTTAAATCGGGATAAAATATGGCTAATGTTGGATTGGCATCTTTAATACTTATTTTAAAATTACCGATTTCAGGTTTTACGGCAACACTTCTTTTGGTTGCTGCAACCGGAAAATAATTTTCGACCACATTTTGAATAGAGCGTGCCAGTGTACTTAAACGACTGATACCAACTATGTCTGCATCTACAATATTTGAAGTAAGTAAAAAGTGCTTTTTGTTTTTGTCGTCAAATGCATCAAAACTTAAGTCATCTAAATATATGTGCTTTCCTGCTTCGCTATAATGCAGTTCGCTAATGTTTAGGGCTCCATACATATTATCAATATCATCGCCACTCAAATTAAAATTTAAATTGCCCGATACAACTGCGCTTGTATCTCTGTCAACTAAATTTAATTTGCTTAAATAGCCTTGGGCTATAACTGCATTACCAATAAAAATTGGTTCGGCTTTGGTGTAATCAACGCTTCCGGCAAATTGTAGGTCTAAGTTTTTATCATCAATATCTAATGCACCTTTAAACTTTTTGCGTGCCAACTCGCCTTGTACGTTAATATTTGAATAGTTATAATTATTAAAATTAATTGCCAATACATCGCCTTTTATACTTGCAACTAAATTATCGAATTTAAAACCCTGACCTTGTATATTACAGTTAACAGTAGCTTTACCAAGTAGTTGGCTTTGGCCAATAAATTTGCCGATATCAAATTGGTTGGTTGAAACGTGGCCCGAGTAAGTTTCGCGTTGCTGGCCGGTTTTTAAATTTATATCTGTAGAAATAAAGCCTAACGCTGTGTGCACATTACCATATGCTACAAAGTCGGTTAAAAAGCCTGTAAATTTTCCTTTAATCGAACAGGTTTCTAGCAAGGCAAAATTATCGGGCAGCCTAATTTTTTGATTTTTGTTGAAAGGAAATTCCGGAATTTTTTCAATGTCTTCTTTGTTCGACACAAATTCATCTACCAATACATTAAAAAAAGTTTGCTCAACATTTGGTAAACCATCCATGGTTGCCGAGCCTTTAAACCTTGTAACATTGTGGCAGGATACATCTAAATTTTTTAATTTTAAATGATTAACCGTTCCGCGCGCTACACCACTAATTTTTAATGTAGTATTAAGGCCGAATAGTTCTTTGGCAAAGTATTGTATATCATTAGATGATACGGTGCTGGGTTTAAATTCAGCACGCATAAATACCTTGTCTATGTAATCATTAAAATCATTATAAGAAGTAAATTCCATCCGGTAATGGCCATCAATTTTACTGTTAGGGGTTGTAATGCTCAGGTTTCGTAAACGTATCAAAGTATCGGCAATTACTGCATCGGCTTGCAGGTTGTTTACTACAAATCCGCTTTTCTCATGCAATGAAATTTGATTAATTTTTAATGCAACAGAATCTTTATATAATACAATATCGTTGGCAATAACATTTAGGTTTGTTAGGTAGATGTCTTCAAAATTTATACAGGGCGTTGTATCGTTGTAGCGATAATCTTTATAACTAAATGTTTGATTTATGAGGGCAATTTTTTCGAGTTTAATGTCCCATGCACTTGGTGTTGAAGTTGTATCGTTAGATTGTAGTGCATTTATAATAAAATCGAAATTGTAATCACCACTGCCTGCAAATCGTTTAAGCCCAATACGTCCATTGTTTAAGTTAATATCGCTTATGGTAACTTTTTGTTGATTAAACTTTAGCAGCGATATTTTAGCTGTAACACTGTTTGCAAATAATAAAGTGTCGTTTTGTTGATCTGCAATAAAAACCTGTTGCAATTCAACAGCGTTAAAAAATTTAATATTTACATGTTGAATGCTTACTTGTGTATTTAGTTTTTGTGACAACTGCTTTGTAGCAAATTGAACCAATTTTGTTTGAATGGCCGGAATTTGAATTGAAATACCAATTGCAACCATCAATAACAAAATGGTTGTGAAAATATAAAGCAATATTTTAATGGTACGCTTAATAATTAAAGTTGATTAATGGTTTTTCTTTTCATTTTTGCCCTAATGTAACCGCATAGTTTGCAAAGTTAACTTTATAGATAATAGCCAAACGATTAGCGAAACAATAAAAGTGTGTATGAAAAATGAAGTACTGATTTTAGCTATAGAATCATCATGTGATGAGACTTCATGTGCCGTATCAATAAACGACAAAATTCTTGCCAATGTTACGGCAACACAGGCTATACACGCAAGTTATGGAGGTGTAGTGCCCGAGCTTGCATCAAGGGCACATCAAATACATATTTTGCCTGTTGTGCATGAAGCTTTAAAGCAAGCCGGTATTAATAAAAATGCAATACATGCTGTTGCTTTTACGCAAGGGCCAGGTTTGTTAGGTTCTTTGTTAGTGGGTGGCAGTTTTGCAAAATCGTTTGCACAAGCTTTGCAATTGCCATTACTTGCTGTTAATCATATGCAAGCGCATGTGCTAGCACATTTTATTCGGCATAGCAATAACCAACAAATGCCGCAGTTTCCGTTTTTATGTTTAACCGTATCGGGTGGCCACACGCAAATAGTACTTGTAAAGGATTATTTGCAAATGGAAGTAATAGGACAAACATTAGATGATGCAGCCGGTGAGGCTTTCGACAAAGCAGCAAAATTTTTGGGCTTACCTTACCCGGGTGGGCCTTTGGTTGATAAATATGCTAGCGAAGGCATTGCTAAATATAATTTTGCATTACCACAGGTTGCCGATTTAAATTTTAGTTTTAGTGGGTTAAAAACAGGTTTCTTAAATTTTATTAATAAAAAATTGCAGGCCCAACCCGATTTTATAGAGCTGGAGCGCAATCATATTTGTGCAAGCATACAACAAGCTATAATAACCATGCTTATGCAAAAATTGTCGCAGGCAACATTACAGTATAACATTAACCAAATTGCAATTGCAGGAGGTGTGTCGGCTAACAAAGGTTTGCGAAAAACGTTACAAGACCATACGCAAAAAGGGTGGCATGTTTATATACCACCCTTCGAATATTGTACCGATAATGCAGCAATGATTGCTATTGCGGGTTATTATCAATACCTGCAACATAAATTTGTTGGTTATGATGCTGTATCAATGCCGCGCTTTGCATTTTAAAAGAAATTAGCAATATAAAAAGGTAACATGTTGCGCCATGTAGGCCAATCGTGCTTCCATTGACCATCCCATACATCTAATTTATAAGTAATACCTTTATTATAAAGCACACCGGCAAAAGCTTTTGAAGCTTCGGGGTCTTCGTAAGCGCCACTTCCGGTTAATACAAATATGTGGTTGCTTTTTCTGATTTGCTCCAATATTGTATGGTCGTTAAGATTGGGTAAATAATGCATAGGCGAGTTAAAATAAACCTGCTCATCATAATAGCCCTTTGTATAATCAGATAAGTTATATACGCCACTCATTGCAATTACGCCATTAATTAAATCAGGTCGTTTTAAGAAAAGGTTCATGCTATGTAATGCACCAAATGAAGCACCGCAGGTTATGATTGGTGTATCTTCGCCACTGTTTGTTTTAATAAATGGAATAACTTCGTTAAACACGTATTGGTTAAACTGATTGTGCCTTATGGCTTTATGTGCACCTTCCATTTTATTGTTAAGCCAACTTTCGTTGTTTATACTATCAATTGAATAAACGGTAACCTTACCGCTGTCAATTAATGGCGCCAAAGCATCAATTAGTTGAAAGCGTTCATACTCCAGATAATCGGCTGCTGCTGTTGGTACTAATAATAAAACAAAACCACTATGGCCGTATTTTACAATTGGCATTTCTTTGTTTAGTGCTGGACTGAACCAACTGGTGCTGTCTTTTTTCATAATATTTTAGATGTAAGCTTTGAGCCTTCGAATTAATCATTTATGTTTTCAATAAGCAATATTTTAATTATAGTTTCTTTGAAATAGACTAAATAAATAAAGTGAAAGGGAAGAAATTATTCATAAAAAATTAATTCGGCACGATTTTTACATTTGTAGCCTTAATTAGAAATCAAATTTAAATACATATAAAAGTGGAAGAACAAAATCAAAAATCATCAAAATTAAGCACAGGCATTCTAGCGGTTTGTTTGGTTGCATCATTAGGCCTTAATTTTTACCAATTTAATAAGGGTCAAAATACAATGGCTACCTACGAAACTAAGGTTGATACATTAGAAATGGCTCGTACAGAAGTAGAAGCTGAATTAAATGCAACCTATGCCGAGTTAGAAAAATTTAAAGGGCAAAATGCACAAATGGATAGCATTTTAAATGAGGCAAATGTAAAAATGGATGAGCAAAAGAGCCGCATTAATGGTTTGATGAAATCAGTAAAAAACAGTGAAGAACTAAACAAGCAGTTAAGTGAACAATTGGCCGAACTACGAAAACTTAAGGATTCGTACTTAGATAAAATTGACTCGTTAATGCTTGCTAATCAGCAATTAATAGCCGATAACACACAACTAAATACCAAGGTACAGGATTTAGACAATAACTTGAAATCAACTGTAAGTAAGGCATCTATGTTACATGCTGAGTATATTAAAGCAGTTGCGTTTAAAAAACGCAGCAGTACCAAATACACGGAAACTGCAATGGCCAGACGCACCAATAAAATTGAAGTAAATTTTAAAATACTTCAAAATGCTATAGCCAAAGCTGGTCAACGAACCGTTTATTTACGCATAGTAGAGCCTGGGGGCGAAGTTTTAGGGAATAAGGCAACAGGCAGTAAAATTGTAAAGATTAATGGTGAAGATGTGTTGTTTAGTAATTCGAATACAGTTGATTATACCAATGGTGCAACCGATATTATTTTATCATGGGAAGATGAGGAAAGAAACTTAACAGCAGGAAATTATACCATCGAAATTTATGTTGACGATTACATGGCTGGTGCAAATACCTTGATATTAAAATAATATAATTTATTATAATGAAAAACCCGCATTTTTGCGGGTTTTTTTTGCTTCGTATCTAAATGAAAAGTCAATTAAAGCCAACTATTGCAGTAATTGGAGGTGGTGCAGCGGGTGTTTTTGCAGCTATACACGCATCTTATAATGGTAGGTATAAGGTGGTAGTTTTTGAGCGTAGTAGTAAATTGCTTAGTAAAGTAAAAGTTTCAGGTGGTGGGCGTTGTAATGTTACGCATGCTTGCTTTAACAATGGTGTGTTGGTTACTAATTATCCACGTGGCCAGCGTGAATTAGCAGGTACTTTTTCGCAATTCACAACCAGCGATACCGTTAGATGGTTTGAGAATAGAGGCGTGCATTTAAAAACGGAAAGTGATGGTCGCATGTTTCCTTCTTCAAACAATTCGGAAACAATAATTGAGTGTTTGCTCAGAGAAGCTGAAAAGTGTGGCGTGCATTTTTTTTTGCAGCATACGCTAAGCAATATTTTTTGTATTAATGACAAGTTTCATTTAAAGTTTAATGCGGCAACGTTAGAAGCAGATAAAATAATTGTGGCTGTTGGCGGTTATCCGCAACTGAGTCAGTACGCTTGGCTACAGAATTTAGATATAGAAATAATAAGACCAGTACCATCATTATTTACCTTTAATATTAAAAATTCGGTTTTTAAAGGTTTGGAAGGTGTTGTAATGGAACAGGCATCTGTAAAAATTCAAAATAGCAACTTTATTATGGAAGGCCCTGTTTTAATAACGCATTGGGGCTTAAGTGGTCCGGCAGTACTTAAACTTTCGGCATTTGCAGCTTTATGGTTAGCTGATGTTAATTATACGTTTAATATTATTTTAAATGTAATGGCACCAAACAAACAAGATGTTGTAAGACAAATGCTTCTGAATTTAAAACTTACTGAATCTAAGAAAGTAGCTAATACAAAATTTGCAAATTTAAGTAGCAGTATTTGGCTACGTTATTGTACTATGGTTAATGCCGAGGATAAATACTGGTCGGATATCAGTAATCAAACCATAAATAAACTTGCCGAGTTATTAACCGGATTTGTAATGGCTATTGATGGCAAGTCGGTTAATAAGGAGGAGTTTGTTACAGCAGGAGGTGTTAACCTAAAACAGATAAATCATAAAACAAACGAACACAAATCTATTAAAGGATTATTTTTTGCGGGCGAAGTTTTAAATGTTGATGGTATTACGGGTGGTTTTAATTTTCAACACGCCTGGTCGTCAGGATATATTGCAGGCATTCATGCATCAATGCCCGAAAACCCGCTGTAGTACTTTAATATCAGCAATAAGTTTTAAAACCTGAGTTGAGTCAGTGCCATCGTACAATCCGCGCACATGTTTATTTGGATCAACTAATGCAAAAAACTGAGAGTGCACAAAATCTTCTGCGCCACCATCGCCAACCGTTGCCGATACCAGGTAATTTTCGCGCGCTAAATCATAAATTAATTTTTTATCGCCCGTAACAAAATACCAATTAGGGTAGGTGGCAAAGTGTGTGTCTGCATATGCTTTTAATACCGGTACACTATCGCCTTCCGGATTTACAGTATGAGAAACAATACAAAAATTACTGTCGGTTTTAAATGCTTTGTGTACAACCTCCATATTTGTGGTCATGATGGGACATATACCCGTACAGGTAGTGAAAATAAAATCGGCCACATAAATTTTTCCGTCAAGTTTTTTTTCAGTTAACTTATTTCCCATTTGATCGATTAAACCAAACGATGGAACTTGCGGATAAATGGTGTCAATTAATTGTTTGCCATTTACATGTTGCGTGTCAATTACTGCATTGCCTAAAATAGGAAGTGGGTCGTAAACCGGACCGGTAGGGTTACAGCTATAACAAGCAACAATAACACTTATAGCTGCTAAAGATTTTAATCGCATTAAATTTTAGAAAAAATATTGATTAGTTATTATTAAAAGCAATAGCCTAATATAATTATTCAGTTACAGGTACAACTAAATTTATTTCACCACTTTCCTGACTGAAAGAATAGGGCAAACCACCTGTAACGCGTTGGTTAATAGTAGTGTCCCAGCCCGACATATAAATATAATAGTCGCCACATTTTAAACCTGAAATATGAACATGGTCTTCGCCAATTTCGCCAGCAACCACTAAGTCATATAATGATGCGTTTGCACCCGGAAACTCTTTTGTATTAAACTTGATAAAGGCTGAGTCTAAATAAGCAGCTTGACTAATAATAGCTTTGCCATGATGTTGTGGTTTTGTAACCAGCACAACATTGCCTCCGGTTCCGGCATTACATTTATCATCTTCGTCACAACTGGCAATCAAAAAAAATGATGATAGGATTGCACATACTAATAAAGCGAAACGGTTATTTATTAGTGTCATATTTAATTTTATTGTTTAACTATTTGGCCTATTTACATTAAAGCAATAGTTCGAATATTGTTTTATTTAATTATTAAGTTCGGGGTTGTGTGTTGTTTGGTTAGTAACACAGTTAATCTGTAATACTGTTAAACGTAAACATATCAATATAATTATCGGCAACTAAAACGGAGGTGGGGCCTCCCATTGTGTTTGATAGTGTAGTAAAGTCAATGGCGTTAGGTGCTTTAAACATTTCTAAAACATTAACATCAATTTCCAGTTCAGGGCTTTTGTCTTTTCCTACATTTAAGTTGCTGCTAAAATTAACGGTACTTGTTCTAATACAGTTGTTTGCACCTTTGTAACCACCAATATGAAAAGTTAAGTCGCCCGATGGTGATGATGCAGCTAACCCTTCCATCATAACAAAAATGTAGCCGCTGTTCCAGGTCCAAAACATGCCTGTAGTTGGATCTAATGCACCGGTTTGCGCACCTGAGGTGTTACGTGCACTGTCAACGCCAATAATAAATTCAAGTGCTGTATAAGTGCCGGCTGGCACATTGGTTAAATTTACTTTTTCAGAGTTACTAACGGCTTCGTCAATCAAATAGTAGCTTTCAGGTACATTATAATAGGTGCCGTCTGACTTTTTTAAGCGGAAATTACTTAGTATATACCTAAATTTAGTAAACTTAAAATCTTGACCCATTGCATTGCTATAGGTAGTAGTGTTAAGCTCCAGATTATTACCAGCGGCTCGGTTTTTAAATTCAATATTTACGGTGCCTGGCTCAGTATTATTGCTATTGCTGTCATCATCTTTATCACAGCTAATTAATGTACATGAAACAAGCATGGCGAATGCTGACAATCTTAGTAATGTGTTATTCATCGAATTTAAAATGTTTAAAAGTTATCTGTTAATTTATGGAAGGGCAATATTAAACAAGTTGCTAATATTTAATGCTGAATTATATTTTTTTACTGTTATCTTATTGTTCAATAAAACGTTTGTCGGTAATAAAAGTGCTATCCGTTAAAGTGTTTAGGAAACTAATAAGTGCTGTTTTTTCTTGTGTCGAAATTGCAATTCCAGATGCTACTAATGAATCAACAGTTGCTGATGATTTAATTCCCGAATTATAATGTTCGATACAAGCCTCCAATGTTTGAAAACGCCCATCGTGCATATAAGGTTTGCTAAGCGCTATATTGCGTAAAGAAGGAACTTTAAATAATCCCATATCATTGGGTTGTTGCGTAATTAAGCCACGACCTAAATCTGCAAAAGTATTGTCTAAACCATTATTGCGATAAGTAAAGTTAGTCATCAAAGGCTCTGTATGGCAACCATTACAATGTTTTTTAAAAAAACTATAACCGCTTGCTTCTTCAGAAGAAAATATTGCCTGCCCGTCCATTACTTTATCATACTTACTGTTGGCAGATACCATAAGCGACATAAATTGCGCAAAGGCCAATAACATTTTTTGTGAGTTTATAGAGTCAGTGCCAAAAGCTTCTTTAAACATAAAACGGTATTCATTATCTGCCCTAAGTTTTGCAATAACATTATCAATTTGTTCATCCATTTCTACAGGATTACCAATTGGCGCCAAAGGCATTACCTCAATATGATTTACACCACCATCCCACATAAAAGTTGGGTGCCATGCCAGGTTAAACATGGGTGGAGCATTTCTGGTACCTAATAAGTTATCAATACCGTGGCTAACCTTATGATCTAAATTTGCGAAAGCAGCAAATTGCTGATGACAACTACCGCAAGAAACGGTATTATCGCGCGAAAGCTGTGGGTCATAAAACAATTTACGCCCCAACTTAAAACCAGCCTCCGTAATCGGATTTGCCGGATTATTATATACAGGAGCAGGCCAACCGGCTGGCACTTTAAAAGTTACATCAATACTTTCATTTTCATTGTCTTTACAAGCTGCAAAACACAATGTTATAAAAGTGAGGCATAGCACATAAAGTGAAGACATATTTTGCATAGCCGCAAAAGTATCATTTAAAATTAGAAATTGGTTTCGATAAAATTAGCAACTGAAAAAACAGAATAGTTTAAAATCAAAACAATTAGAATATCACTATTAAAACTTCTTAAAAAGTAATACTTCGCAATTAAGAATTTACAAGTATTATTGCAGCCAAAAGCCAATTTAAAAATCAAATTATTTAAAACCACAGTAAATTATGTTGTTAAGCATGCCAGTTGATTATCTGCCCATAGCAATGATGTTTGTAGTAGCTATTGGATTTGTATTAGGTACTATGGTTGCAACACATTATTTGGGTCCCAAGCGTAAGTCGGTTAAGAAACTCGATACTTTCGAATGTGGTATCGAAGTTCAAGGCAATGCACGTATTCCATTTTCGATTAAATATTTTTTGGTTGCCATCTTATTTGTTTTGTTTGATGTTGAGGTTATATTTATGTACCCATGGGCGGTTAATTTTAAATCGTTAGGTATGTATGGATTTGTTGAAATGCTTATTTTTATGAGCATACTTTTAATTGGATATTTTTACATCCGCAAAAAAGGCGGCTTTAAATGGGAATAAGCATTTTGGTAAGTTTTAAAATAAAATAATGACAAATATTACTAAAGCACCTGATGGTTTTGAAGGTCATGGTTTTTTTGCAACCAAGTTAGACGAAGCAGTAGGATTAGCCCGTAAAAATTCTTTGTGGCCATTACCTTTTGCTACTTCATGTTGTGGTATTGAGTTTATGGCAACCATGGCTTCGCATTACGACTTATCGCGATTTGGTTCTGAGCGACTAAGTTTTTCGCCCCGCCAAGCCGATTTGCTGATGGTTATGGGTACCATCTCAAAAAAAATGGGCCCCGTTTTACGACAAGTTTACGAGCAAATGGCCGAACCCAGATGGGTTCTTTCAGTTGGAGCCTGTGCAAGTAGCGGTGGTATTTTTGATACCTACAGTGTGTTACAAGGTATTGACCGCATCATTCCCGTTGATGTTTATGTACCCGGATGCCCGCCACGGCCCGAACAAATTTTAGATGGTGTACTGCAAATACAAGAATTGGTTAGTAAAGAAACCAGGCGCAGACGCGAAGACCCTGAATATAAAGAACTGTTAGCATCATACGGTATTCAATAAATTTTAAATTTACTTAAGTTACATGCAAACCCCCGTATTGGATCAATTTGAATCACTTTTGCAAGAGCGTTTCCCTACCAAAGTTAAAAGCGTTGAACAACTTTATGATATTGTTTGCGCCACAGTAACATTGGATGTACTTAAAGATGTAATGCATTTTTTAAAAGATAGCGGATACAGTTTTCTTACCACATTAAACGCTGTGCATTATCCAAATCAAACCGAAAAATTTGCGATGGTTTATCATTTGCATGATTTGCAAAACAATTTGCGCATTAGAGTAAAAGCTTATACAACCAGCGACCATCCTTCATTTCCGACTATCACGGATATATTTGAGGCAGCCGATTGGATGGAAAGACAGGAATATGATTTTTTTGGAATACATTTTACGGGACATAAAAACTTGAAAAGAATCTTAAATATGGATAACCTCGAAGGGTGGCCTTTACGTAAGGAATATCCGCTTGAAGACCAAGCAAGGTTTGATAAGGATGATAAAATGTTTGGCCGTTAATTATTAGCTCAATTTTATGTATCAAGACGATAGAACCACTTTACAAGTAAAAGACTATACAACACTTAATCTGGGTCCTACCCATCCGGCAACACATGGCATTTTTCAGAATGTTTTAAAAATGGATGGCGAGATAATAGTTGAGTCAGAGCAAACCATTGGTTATATACACCGTGCATTCGAAAAATTAGCCGAACGCAGGCCCTTCAACCAAATAACACCCATTACCGATAGGCTTAACTACTGCTCATCGCCCATAAACAATATTGGCTGGCACATGACAGTCGAAAAATTAGCAGGTATATCAATTCCCAAACGGGTTGAATACATGCGGGTAATAATTATGGAACTCGCGCGTATTGCCGATCATATTGTTTGCAATACCGTTATAGGCGTGGATACAGGTGCTATGACGGGTTTTTTATACGTATTCCAATGGCGCGAAAAAATTTATGAAATATATGAGGAGATATGTGGTGCGCGCCTAACAACCAATATTGGTCGAATAGGTGGTTTTGAACGCGACTTTCCGCAAACAGCATGGCAAAAATTAGATGATTTTATACGCGACTTTCCGGCAGCGTTGCAAGAATTTGAAAAACTATTGGTGCGCAACAGAATTTTTATGGATCGCACCATAAACTGCGGCCCAATTTCGGCAGAACGCGCCTTAGCTTATAGCTTCACAGGTCCAAACTTGCGGGCTGCAGGTGTTGATTACGATGTGCGTGCAATGAATCCATATTGTAGCTATCAGGATTTTGATTTTATAATACCTATTGGCAAACATGGCGATACATACGACAGGTTTATGGTACGCAATCAGGAAATGTGGGAAAGTTTAAACATCATAAAACAAGCATTACAAAAAATGCCTGCAGGCAATGAATATCATGCCGATGTGCCCGAGTTTTATTTACCCGAAAAGGCTGATGTTTATAGTAAAATGGAGGCATTAATTTATCACTTTAAAATTGTGATGGGCGAAACCCAGATTCCGGTAGGAGAGGTATATCATGCTGTTGAAGGTGGCAATGGCGAGTTAGGCTATTACTTAATTAGTGACGGTGGTCGTACACCTTATAGGTTACATTTCAGAAGACCATGTTTTATTTATTATCAAGCTTACCCCGAAATGATTAAAGGAACCTATTTAAGTGATGCTATTTTAACCATGAGTTCGATGAATGTAATTGCAGGCGAGTTAGATGCTTAATAATTTGAATATTATGAATAATGAGATAAAATTTTCGGCCGAAGCTTTAGCAATCGTAAAACAGATGATTAGCAGGTATCCTGATGGAAAACAAAAATCAGCGTTGCTACCAGTTTTACATTTGGCACAAGCTGAATTTGATGGTTGGTTAAGCGTGCCTGTTATGGATTACGTAGCTTCGCTATTAAGCATTAAGCCTATTGAGGTTTATGAAGTTGCATCATTTTATAGCATGTATAATTTAAAACCTGTAGGCAAATGTACTTTAGAGGTATGCCGCACCAGTTCATGCTGGCTCATGGGTGCCGAAGATATTGTGCGACATATTCAAAATAGATTGGGCATAAAGGATGGACAAACTTCATCCGATGGCATGTTCACATTAAAAACCGTTGAGTGTTTGGGTTCGTGTGGTACAGCGCCTATGTTACAATGTGGTGCCAAATATCACGAAAACCTTACCTTGGAAAAAGTAGATGAATTGTTAGATAAACTGGCAACAGACAATAAAAGAACCACCTATCTGGATATCGTTTAAAAATAATAATCAGTGGGAGACATTAATTTCAGCTTAAAGAACTATTTATAAAATGCCAACAAAACTTTTACTTAATAACGAGCATATCCCCGGCATAAATACATTGCAGGTTTATCGAAATAATGGTGGCTATGCTTCGGTAGAAAAAGCGTTGAAACAAATGACGCCCGAAGCAATTGTAGAAGAAGTTAAAATAAGCGGTTTAAGAGGTAGAGGTGGAGCCGGTTTTCCGACCGGAATGAAATGGAGTTTTTTAGCTAAACCTGCAGGTGTGCCACGCTACTTGGTTTGCAATGCAGACGAAAGTGAGCCAGGCACATTTAAAGACCGCTACTTGATGGAAAAAATACCTCATCTATTGGTTGAGGGTATGATTACATCAAGCTATGCATTAGGTTGTAATACAGCCTACATTTATATACGCGGTGAGTACTTTTACGTTTCGCGTATCTTAGAAAACGCCATAGCCGAAGCCTATGCAGCAGGATATTTAGGTAGTAATATTTTAGGCACCGGATACAATCTTAATTTATATGTTCAAGTTGGCGGTGGTGCTTATATTTGTGGCGAAGAAACGGCTTTGCTCGAGTCCTTAGAGGGTAAACGCGGCAATCCACGTATAAAGCCACCATTTCCGGCCATTGCTGGTTTATATGGATGCCCCACCGTAGTTAACAATGTTGAAACCATTGCTGCAGTAGTGCCCATTGTAAACAATGGAGGCGAAGCTTATAGCAAAATCGGTATTGGTAAATCAACCGGTACAAAACTCATTTCAGCCTCAGGCCATATTAACAAGCCCGGTGTATATGAAATTGAATTAGGTATCCCGGTCGAAGAGTTTATTTATAGTGATAGTTATTGTGGGGGCATCAGAAACGGGAAACAACTTAAAGCAGTAGTTGCCGGAGGTTCCTCAGTACCCGTTCTGCCAACAGAACTTATATTAAAAACTGCTGCAGGTCAACCTCGCTTAATGTCATACGAATCGTTAAGCGAAGGTGGGTTTCAAACCGGAACCATGCTGGGCTCAGGTGGTTTTATAGTAATGGATGAAGATACCAGCATCGTAAAAAACCTATACACCTTCACCAGATTCTATCATCACGAAAGTTGTGGCCAATGTTCGCCATGCCGCGAAGGTACCGGGTGGATGGAGAAAATTATGCATAAAATATTAGACGGGCATGGTACATTAAAAGATGTTGACCTGCTTTGGGATATTCAAAGTAAGATTGAAGGTAAAACTATTTGCCCTTTAGGCGAAGCCGCAGCCTGGCCGGTAGCAGCAGCCATCAGGCATTTTAGGCATGAGTTTGAAGCTTATGTAATGCAACCAAGTTCGATAAAAGATGTAAAGCATTACTACCGATTAAACAATATTGAACCAATACCGGCTTAAGTTAAATCATAGTAAATACAACTTGTATATAATTGAAATTTAATTGTATAAATAATAATTTAAAAATTGGCTTCAGTTTATAATTCATTCAAATATGCCAAAAGTTACCATTGACGGATTTTCAATTGATGTGCCCGAAGGAACCACCATACTTCAGGCATCGAGGATATTGGCCACTGAGGGTAAAATGCCCGATGCCCACGTGCCTCCTGCTATGTGCTACTACACAAAGTTAAAAACCAGCGGAGGTTATTGCCGAACCTGCATCGTTAAGGTTAGCAAAGGGTCTGAAAAAGATCCCCGGCCCATGCCTAAGCCGGTTCCAAGTTGTCGTCAAACCGTAATGGATGGTATGGAAGTACAAAATTTAACCGCACCTGATTTGTTAGAAGCAAGAGCAGGCGTTGTTGAGTTTCTGCTTATAAACCATCCACTCGATTGCCCAATTTGTGATCAGGCAGGCGAATGTCATTTACAAGATTTAAGCTATGAAAACGGAAATGCAGGCACGCGTTATGAATTTGCCCGCAGAACATTTGACATGATTGATATAGGCGATAAAATAAAACTGCACATGAATCGCTGCATTTTATGCTATCGTTGCGTAAAAACAGCCGAACAAATTACCGATGGCAGAGTACATGGTGTAATAAGCCGTGGCGACCATGCCGAAATATCAACCTATATAGAACAAGCAATTGATAATGACTTTTCGGGCAATGTAATTGATGTATGCCCTGTTGGTGCTTTAACCGACCGTACTTTTAGGTTTAAGTCGCGTGTTTGGTTTACAAAACCAATGGATGCACATAGAAAATGCGATAAGTGTTGCGGTAAAACAGCAGTTTGGCTTAGCGGTAATGACGTTTTACGAGTAACTGCACGTAAAGATAAATTTGGCGAAGTTGAAGATTGGATTTGTAACGAATGCCGTTACGATAAAAAACAAATTGGCGATTGGACTATTGAAGGGCCTCGTAAAATTGAGCGACACTCGGTAATAAGTCAAAATCATTACGAAAGTTTACGTCAACTAAAAGTTGATATCTCAAACCAAAAAAAATTACTCGAGGTAGCACACGTTGCCGACATAAAACAAAACTAAAAGCCATACCCGATAACCGTAATAGCATACATGGAATTATTTGATTTATTAATAAAATTAGCTTTGGTAGTGGCAGTGTTTACAATTGCATTGGTAATTGCTATGTACTCGACCTATGCCGAGCGCAAAGTAGCTGCATTTTTACAAGACCGATTAGGACCAAACAGGGCAGGGCCTTATGGTATTTTACAACCGTTAGCCGATGGTGGTAAAATGTTTATGAAGGAAGAAATAATTCCGTCAAAGGCAGATACATTCCTCTTTATTTTAGGCCCTTGTATAGCCATGATGACCGCTTGTATGACTGGTGTGGTAATACCTTGGGGTAACACTTTAATTATAGATGGCAAAGCGTATATAATGCAGGTTACCGATATAAATGTAGGAATATTGTTTGCATTTGCCGTTGTATCTATTGGTGTATATGGCATAATGATAGGTGGCTGGGCATCTAATAATAAGTACTCATTGCTGGGCGCTATACGAGCAAGTTCACAAATGATAAGTTACGAGTTGGCAATGGGCTTTTCAATTATTGCATTAATTATGACAACAGGCTCGTTAAGTTTACGCGATATTGTGGAACAACAAAGTGGTTTCCATTGGAACTTTTTATACCAACCTTTAGGTTGCCTGCTATTTATTATTTGCGCTTTTGCCGAAACCAATCGTGCACCTTTTGATTTGCCCGAATGCGAAACCGAATTAGTAGGTGGATATCACACTGAATACTCATCAATGAAATTAGGGTTTTATTTATTTGCCGAGTATATTAATATGTTCATATCAGCAGCTATCATATCTGCATTGTTTTTTGGTGGTTACAATTTCCCGTTTTTAGATAAGATTGATGCACCGCATAATGTAATTACACTAATTGGTACGGCCATTTTCTTTGCAAAGATTATTTTCTTCATATTCTTTTTTATGTGGGTTCGATGGACTTTACCACGATTTAGATACGACCAGCTCATGCACTTGGGATGGTATGTTTTATTGCCAATTTCAATATTAAATGTACTTGTTACAGGGGCAGTTACTTTGTTTAGGAATGGTCAGTTTCATTTTTAATCAACTCATACAACAATTATCAATAGCTACTTAATATGCAATTAACCAATAGATCAAAAGTTGTAGTACAAAAAGAAATGACTATGGCCGAACAGATATATCTGCCAGCCATTTTTAAAGGTATGATGATTACGATTAGTCATTTTTTTAAAAAGAAACCTACTATTAATTACCCGGAAGTAAAGCGGCCCATTGCACCGGTTTATAGAGGGCAACATGTGCTTAAACGTGATGAGCAGGGACGTGAAAATTGCACAGCCTGTGGTTTGTGTGCCGTTGCATGTCCGGCCGAGGCAATAACTATGACTGCAGCCGAACGTAAAAGAGGTGAGGAGTCGCTTTATCGCGAGGAAAAATATGCTTCTGTATATGAAATAAATATGCTACGCTGTATTTTTTGTGGTCTCTGTGAGGAAGCATGTCCTAAGGAAGCCATATTTTTAACTGATAGAATAGTAAAGGTAGGAACCGAACGCGATACATTTATTTATGGTAAGGATAAGTTGGTAGAGGGCATAGCAGCAGATCAACGAATTGATGTGGGCAAAAGAGGAGGTGCCCATCGCAAATTTTAAACGCACTATGAAATAAATTTGATTGAATAACATATTTGATAAAAGTAACTTATAAAAAACGAAACGCCTTATAAAACTTGTATTTAAATAGTTTGATAACCTGTACAGAATCGAGCAAAATATATGTTGATTATTTTCAAAAAAGTTGTGCTAATAAATTTCATTCTTATACACTAAACTCTATTTTCGCCCGCTGTTTTTTTTGAATAGAAACAAGGCCTATTAATAATCTGATATGAGCGTAATTGCTTTTTATATTCTTACAGTTTTATGCATCTTTAGTGCATTGATGGTAGTTTTCAGTAAAAAGCCTGTGCATAGTGTACTCTACACCATTTTCTGTTTCTTCAATATTGCCGGCCATTTTTTATTGCTTAATGCACAATTTTTAGCCATTGTCCATATCATAGTTTATGCTGGTGCCATAATGGTTTTGTTTCTGTTTACAATCATGTTTTTAAACCTGAATGCAGAAGTGGAGCCCCACAAATCTAATTTGTTAAAAGTTGCTGCCGTTGTTTGTGGCGGATTGTTGCTTTTAATTTTGGTTAGTTGTTTAAAGGGTGCAGAAAACATTCCGGTTAACCCAATGTTAGATACCCAAATGGGTATGGTGAAAAATTTAGGTATGGTGTTGTATAATGAATACATGTTGCCTTTCGAAATGCTGTCAATTTTATTTTTGTCGGCAATGGTAGGGGCAGTTTTATTAGGCAAAAAAGAAACAAAATAATTAGCCGATGAATATAATTTCAGAAGTAGGTATTAACAGTTATTTATGGTTAGCGGCCATACTGTTTAGTATAGGTGTAATGGGTGTATTGTTTCGTAGAAATGCTATAATTATTTTAATGTGCATTGAATTAATGCTCAATGCAGTTAATATATTATTTGTTGCCTTTAGTGTAATGCATAATAACCCTGCAGGTCAGATAATGGTATTTTTTATTATGGCAGTTGCAGCTGCAGAAGTAGCAGTTGGTTTAGCAATTTTAATTTTAATGTATCGCAATATGGGCTCTGTAGATATTGATACGATGAAAAAACTTAAGTGGTAATAAAAAAGTAAAGGCACTATGGATTCTTTAATTGTTTTACTTATACCCTTGTTACCGCTTATTGGTTTTATTATAAGTGGAACACTAAATAAGCAGGCAAACCATACATTAATTAACGGATTGACATGCGGCAGCGTTTTTGTTTCCTTTCTGTTGTCGGTAATTCTGTTTTATCAACTGCAAAGTGGTTCTGCTCCTATCAGTTACAAGCTTTTAAATTGGATTTATGTCGGTGCGCTTAAGTTAGACCTGAGTTTTACAGTAGATGCTTTAAGTAGTATCATGCTTTTAATTATTACGGGTATAGGATTTCTAATACACGTATATAGTACAGGTTATATGCATGATGAACCTGACTATGCCCGTTTCTTTTCTTATCTGAACCTGTTTGTATTCTTTATGTTATTGCTGGTAATGGGCAATAACTTTGTTGTAATGTTTGTTGGATGGGAGGGCGTAGGTTTATGTTCTTATTTATTAATTGGGTTTTGGTTTAAAAACAATGCTTATAATGATGCTGCAAAAAAAGCTTTTGTAATGAATCGAATTGGCGATTTGGGTTTCCTAATCGGAATGTTTTTAATACTTAATAAATTTGGGTCACTTAATTACCAAACCGTTTTCGACTTAGCAAGTCATGCAGCTACCAATGACCCTACAATAACGGTAATTTGTATTTGTTTATTTATTGGCGCTTTGGGTAAAAGTGCACAGATACCTCTATACACTTGGCTACCCGATGCAATGGCAGGCCCTACACCTGTGTCGGCTTTAATTCATGCCGCAACCATGGTAACTGCAGGTATTTATATGATTGTAAGAACCAACGTGTTATATACATTGAGTCCGGATGCAGGTTTTTTGGTGGCTGTTATGGGCGTTGCAACGGCATTGTTTGCGGCAACTATTGGTCTTAAACAAAATGATATAAAGAAAGTACTAGCTTATTCAACCGTTTCTCAATTAGGTTATATGTTTGCTGCCTTAGGTGTAGGTGCATACGAAACCGGTATGTTTCATGTGATAACACATGCCTTTTTTAAAGCGCTGCTATTTTTATGTGCCGGAAGTGTAATACATGCCATGAGTGGCGAACAAGACATAAGAAGTATGGGTGGCCTAAGAAAAAAATTACCAATTACCCATATTACCTTTTTTATAGGAACGCTAGCGATTAGTGGGTTTCCTCCGTTTTCTGGCTTCTTTAGTAAAGACGAGATTTTAGCTAAGGTACATGAGTATAATGGAGGTTTTATGTTGTTTACCATCTTGGCAATCACTTCAGTTATTACCGCTTTTTATATGTTTCGTTTATACTGGTTAACATTTTGGGGCAATTTTAGAGGTAATTCACATCAAGCTTCCCATTTACATGAATCACCCAAAAGTATAACCATACCATTAATTTTGTTGGCTGTTTTTGCAGCATCAGCCGGATTAATTGGTTTACCACACTTGTTCCATGCACCCCATTTACTCAATAATTTTTTAGCACCTGTAATAATTAATGCACCAACACTGGAAGCCTCAGCCTCATTCGAAATTGCATTGATTGTTGTTTCGCTAATAGTGCTGGCTTTGGTAACTTATATCACCTACCAAATTTATGTTGCAAAAGCACGCATACCTGTTGCCGATGCTGACGAAAAAGGAATTTCGAAATGGGTTGCCAACAAATACTATATTGATGAATTATATAATGCATTGATAACCCAACCATTGCAAGCTGTTTCAACTTTTGCTAATAATTACATTGAAAAATATGTAATTGACGGTACTGTAAACAGTTTTAGATGGCTTACAAATACTGGCAGTTTACTAATAAGGCAAATTCAAACCGGGTCAATTGGCTTGTATATTTTTGGAATTGTAATAGGTATCATTTGTATGTTCGTTTTTAAATTTTATCTCGCCTAAACCATGTCAGAGAGTTTGCTACTACTAATGCTTCCGCTGGCATCAATGCTTATTGTTG
This sequence comes from Bacteroidia bacterium, assembly GCA_016788165.1. Lineage (GTDB taxonomy): Bacteria > Bacteroidota > Bacteroidia > AKYH767-A > OLB10 > JAEUTH01. The sequence goes on from JAEUTH010000017.1 coordinate 205,334, forward strand.
CTGTTTATAATGGCGATAAAGGTTTGCTTTCAAAAGGTGCCGTTGCAGCCTCCTTAATTTCGCTTTTAGCAAGTGTTTATGTGCTTCTTACCTTTAATTCAACGGTTGGTTTTCAATCTGTGTCAAGCTACAATTGGATTCCTTCATTGGGCATAAACTTATCGTTTGGGTTAGATGGCTTATCGATTTTGTTAGTTATGCTAACAAATTTTCTTACGCCTTTAATAATATTGGCAACAGTTAATCGCGAAATAAAAAATCAACGTGCATTTTATGCATTAATATTCTTAATGCAGTTTGCATTAATTGGTGTATTTACCACCTTGGATGCTTTTGTGTTTTATGTGTTTTGGGAGTTAGCATTAATACCAATTTATTTCATTTGTCTAATGTGGGGTGGCAAATATAGTGGCGCAATTACTTTGAAGTTTTTTATATACACGCTTACCGGGAGTTTATTTATGCTAACGGGTATCATATACTTATACCTACAAACACCCGGTAGCCATACATTTGCGCTGCAATCATTTTATACACTTGACCTAACTGCCCAAGAGCAGTCTTATTTGTTTTGGGCATTCTTTTTAGCCTTTGCAATCAAAATTCCGATTTGGCCTTTACATACCTGGCAACCCGATACATATACAGATGCGCCAACAGCAGGAACCATGTTACTAAGTGGTATCATGTTAAAAATGGGTATTTATGGCATTATGCGTTGGATGCTGCCTGTTATGCCACTTGGCATTATGCAGTGGCAAAACCTGGTTTTGGTTTTATGTATAATTGGTGTATTGTATGCCAGTTGTTTGGCTTTGGTTCAAAATGATTTTAAACGTTTGGTAGCCTATGCATCTATGGCGCATGTGGGTTTAATTGCCGCAGGTGTTTTTACTACTAATATATATGGCCTACAAGGTGCAACCATACAAATGTTGGCCCATGGCATTAATGCCGTTGGTCTTTTTTATATTGTTGATATTATTCAATCAAAAACAGGCACGAGACAAATTAATGAATTGGGAGGTATTGCTCATAACAATAGGTTGTTCTCGATACTATTCGTAATTGTTTTGTTAGGCACGGTTGCGCTACCCCTAACCAATGGTTTTGTTGGCGAATTTTTATTGCTCAATGGCATATTTAATTACAATATTTGGTTTGCTGCATTTGCCGGACTTACCATTATTTTGGGTGCTGTTTATATGTTGCGAAGCTATAAATCAATAATGTTAGGTGATATTGCAAGTCCTTCATCAAAATTTGAAACACTTCAATATAATGAAAAGATAGTTCTATCGGTAGTTGCCATTGCAATAATCGCTATGGGAATTTGTCCCCAATACTTTATTAATTTGGCGCAACCTGCATTAGAAAATATATTTCAACTTTCACACTTACACAACTAATACCTGCAAAATATTGAATACGATAATTACAGTTTCTGTATTAGGTTTAATAGCTATGCTGGCTGAAATATTTAGCTTCAAAAAAATATTACCTGTATTGGTATTTTTTGGATTGGCAACAGCTTTATATTTCAATTTTAACGACTGGAGTACATATCATAGTTATTTTTATAATATGACTACAATTGATAATTTTTCAATTGTATTTTCTTCACTGCTTATTGGTGCAGTAATAATGTGGCTACTTATGGCCGGAAGTTATTATCGAGATGAAAATAAGATAACAGACCATTTGGCTATAATCTGTTTTGCATTAGTTGGAGGCATATTGATGACCTCTTACACTAACCTGATGATGCTTTTTGTGGGTATTGAAACCATTTCGATAAGTATGTATGTACTTGCCGCATCGGATAAAGTAAGCCTAAGGTCGAACGAAGCCGGCTTAAAATACTTTTTAATGGGTGCATTTGCTACCGGCTTATTATTGTTTGGAATTGCACTTATATATGGCTGCACAGCTTCTTTCGACTTAGGTGTGATAGCCGGTTACGTAAGTGCCGGAAACTTGCCACAGATGTTTTATGTAGGCTTAATCTTGATACTATCAGGTATGTTTTTTAAAGCCGGTGTGATTCCATTTCACTGGTGGACTCCGGATGTATATCAAGGCGCACCCACAGCAATAACTGCTTTTATGGCAACTGTGGTTAAGGCAGCTGCTTTCGCATCATTTTTCAGATTATTCCAAATGTCATTTGCCGGAGTTGCCGGTTGGTGGATTGAAATATTAATTATCGTTTCGGCTGTCACTATGATATTTGGCAATCTGATGGCCGTAAGCCAAACCAGTTTAAAACGTTTATTTGCATACTCAAGTATTGCACATGCTGGCTATATGCTTATGGCAATTATTGCATGTAACGATATGGGCGCACGTTCATTAATTTTATATGCCTATGCTTATAGTGCAGCCAGTATTGGTGCTTTTGCTTTTCTGATTATACTTATTAATCAACTACAAACCGACCATCAGGATGCTTTAAAAGGTTTAGCATATAGCAACCCGTTATTGGCGATTTTTTTGGCAGTTATATTAATTAGTTTAGCAGGCATACCGCCTACAGCAGGTTTTTTTGCAAAATATTATTTGTTTACCACACTTATCAGCCAAGGCTATGTTGGCTTGGTAATTATTGCAGTACTTAGTTCGCTTATAGGTGTTTATTTTTATTTAAGGCCTATTATATTTATGTTTCAGCATTCAAATGTTGAAACCAAACTTAAGATATCTCAATCAAGCCTGGCCTTTTTCGCTTTAGTTACATTGATTATAGTAATCTTAGGTTTTATGCCGCAATTAATTATTGAGATTATATAAACGCGTATTAATTTTAATGGCAAAACTACTTTTCATTACGAACTAAAGTAAAATTTAAAACCTACTTTAATTTATAGTTGCTAAGTAATTTCTCGAATAATAAAATAACATGAGTTAACTATCTATAAACCTACGCGAAAAAATTAAAAACAAATTCAAATCAACTGTGTAAAATTGGTATAAAATATGTTTTTAATTTACCTACTTACATCAAAAACATATTAGTTTTAGCTTCATGTATTCCCAACGAAATATTGAATTGCTTAAATTTCAACTTGCATTTTTATTGATTTTATTAGCTTCCTATGCGTATGCATCGCCTGTATCATTTACGTTAACAGCGCAAACTTCGAGTTATGGTAGCTATCAAATTTCCTGTAATGGAAGCAATGATGGATTTATTGATTTAACGGTTACCGGTGGTACTGCACCTTTTGTTTTTGCGTGGAGTAATGGTTCTACTACAGAAGATATTAACAATCTTTCAGCAGGTACCTATAAAGTAATTGTTACAGATGCAACTTTATTTATAGATTCAATGGAAGTTACACTAAGTGAGCCGTTGCCAATTTCGATTGCTGTTTTAAATAAAAAAGACGTTTCTTGTTTCAATGGTGTAGATGGTGCAATTGATATTGATGTTAGCGGTGGTGTACCTATTTATACATATCAATGGTCAAGCGGTGAAATTACCCAGGATATTACAGCAATAGCTGTCGGAACGTACACTATAACTGTAACTGATAATCAGAGTTGCACAGTTTCAAGTGTTTTTAATATTTCAGAACCAGCACCTATCAATTTAAGTATGCCGGCTTCAAACGAGTTTTGTAGTTTATCAAATGGTAGTGTAACTGCATTAGTAAGTGGTGGTGTTGGTGGTTTTACTTATGCTTGGAGTAATGGGGCAACCAATGCTTCGATTAATTTTTTAAACGCAGGTTCTTATACAGTAACTGTTACCGACCTTAATTTATGTTCGGTTACCGGCTCAGTTACGTTAATAAATTTTGCATCTCCACAAATTACGGTTGACAGTACAAAAATTGTTTCCTGTATTGGTGGTATTGATGGAGCTGCCTATATAACAGTATCGGCAGGTACGTTGCCTTATAGTTATTTATGGAGTAATGGAAATACCAATCAGGATCTGGTAAATGTTAGTGCCGGTACCTATACAGTAACAGTTACAGATGGCGTAAACTGTACCGCACAAACTATAGTTGTGGTAAATCAATTGGCTGAGTTGCAAATTATACTAAACCAACAGGATGATAGTTGCGGTAATAATGGTGGATATATTGCGGCAAGTGTTTTTGGAGGCGTATCGCCTTACTCTTTTTTATGGTCGAATGGTGCAACTTCAGATTCGATTTTTGGATTAAGTGCCGGAACCTATACGGTAACAGTTAATGATTTAAATTGTAGCGTTAAAGCCCAAGCCACTATTAATGCAAACGCACCATTGCTTGTTTCGTTAATCCAGCTTAAGAATGTTACTTGTTTTGGTGCAACCAATGGTGATATTAATATTGATGCAACTGGCAATGGGCCATACACATACACTTGGTCAAATGGAAAAACAACACAAGATAATTCAAGTATTGGAGCCGGAGTTTACACCGTTACGGTTACCAATTCATTTGGTTGTTCTGTAGTTAAAGTTTATACTGTAACTCAGCCACCACCCATAACCGTTTCCAGTATAGTTGATAGTGCTACTTGCTCGCAAAGTAATGGCAGTATTAGTGTAATTGCTTCAGGTGGAACGGGGTTATTATCTTACTTGTGGAGTACCGCTGCTGTTACAAATACTATTACAAATTTGGTGGGAGCAACTTATACAGTTACTATAACTGATGCAAATAACTGTACAAAAGATACAGCAATAAAAGTTCCTACATCGCAAATCCCTTTAATTGTTGTTGATTCGGTTATTAATATATCGTGCACGGGTTATATTGATGGCAAGATTGATTTAAGTGTTAGTTTAGGTGGTCCTTTTAACTACCAATGGAGTAATGGCAAAACTACACAGGATATAAATTTATTAAATGCAGCCACCTATACAGTAACCGTTACTAACGCATCAGGCTGCTCAGCAACATTAAGTGTGCCGGTTACTGAACCCAATCCATTAACTGCAACTTTTACTAATACAGCTGAGTTTTGTTCGTTAAGTAATGGAAGCAGTGCCATTAATGTTCAAGGTGGTACACAACCTTATAATTACTTTTGGTCTAATGGTAGCACAGCGTCAACTATTGCCGCAATAGTAGCCAGTGTTTATACATGTACTATAACAGACAACAATGGTTGTTCTGCTTCATTTATAACAAATGTACTTAGTACCAGTGGCCCGGTAATTTCAAATATTAATAAAACTGATGTAAAGTGTTTTGGCGGTGCAGATGGCTCGATAACAATCTTAGTCAGTGGAAATGCACCATTTTCTTACTTATGGAGTAATGGACAGACAACACAAAACATCTCGGGTTTAATCAGCAACAATTATTCAGTTACAGTTTCAGATGTTAATGGCTGCAATACAACAAGCAATATTTTAGTATCACAACCAAACATTATTTCATTTTCAATAACTACAACTCCCTCAGGATGCAGTCTGATTGATGGTTCAGCATCTGTTAGTATCAATGGGGGCGTAATGCCATATCAGTTGCTTTGGAGTAATGGAAGCACAACTTCATCAATAAATTCGTTAACGTCAGGTGCATATACGGTAACAGTTACTGATGCAAATAATTGCACCATGTCTGCCATTGTAAATGTGCCAGCAACATCAATTCCTGTAATTACAAATTCAGTATTAAGTAATGTGACTTGTTTCGGTGGCAGTAATGGTAATATTGATATTACTGTTAGTGGTGGGTTGTCATTCACTTTCTTATGGTCTGATGGTAGCACAAATCAAGACTTATTGCTTAAACCTGCTGGAGGATATACGGTAACAATTACCAATAATGAGGGTTGTACAATTAGTGCATTTTATACTATCACCCAGCCAACTGACATAGTAATAGTACCTACTGTTTCTAATGCCAGTTGTAATCAGAATAACGGTAGTATTTCAATAAATGCGAGTGGTGGTAACCCTGGATACACCTACTTGTGGAGCACAGGTAATACAAGCTCGTCAATTAATAGTATTGCTGCAGGTACGTATACAGTAACCGTAACCGATATAAATGGATGTTCCGGTTCCTTAATAATTAATGTAAGTAATCAAACCGGACCTACCATTACCAATACTCAAATCATTGATGTAACTTGTTTCGGAGGTAATAATGGTGCGTTAAACGTAACTGTTTTTGGTGGTACCCCACCGCTTAGTTATTTATGGAGTAATGGAGCTACGGTTCTTAATATAAATAGTTTAGTCAGTGGCAATTATACACTTACAATATCCGATGCAAACAATTGTAAAGCTAACACTACATTATTTGTTAATCAGCCGTTGCTGTTAGCTAATAATTTTAATATTGTTCTTGATAGTTGTAATGGTTCAAAAGGCGCTTTAATATCAAATGTAACCGGTGGTACGTTTGCTTACACTTTCAATTGGAGTAACGGTTCTACCAATGCGTCAATAACAAATGTGTTAGCCGGTAATTATACTGTAACAGTTACAGATTCAAAAGGATGTTCTGCTGTGTTTTCTGGCGCAATTCCTATGTCGCCAGTTCCGGTAATTACCTTAAATAACTTGCAAAACGTTTTATGTAATGGCGGAAATAATGGGAGCGTAGTGCTCAACCTTACTGGAGGTAATTCATTTACATACTTATGGAGTAACGGAAACTCGCTACAGAATTTGTTGAATGTTAGTGCCGGAAATTATACGGTAACTGTAACCAATAATTTCTCGTGCTCTACAAGTCAAACCTATACAATAACACAACCCGCTTCTATCACAATTAACCATTCAAGCATAGCATCAACATGTGGAATTTTAAATGGTTCTGTTTCAACAAATATTGCCGGAGGGGCTTCACCTTATACATACCTTTGGAGTAGCGGCAGTACAAATGCATCCATTTCAAATTTAGCAGGGGGCACATATACAGTAACTGTAACGGATGCTAATAATTGCACAGCATCAAAATCCATTTTAGTTCAGGCACTTGGTGCTCCCTTTGTTTCAGTTGTAAATGTAAGTAATGTAAGCTGTTTTAATCTGAGCAATGGCAGCATAACCGTTTCCATTACCGGAGGTACAACACCATATACATTTGTTTGGTCTGATGGTAATACTAATCAAAATCGTTCCGGATTGTCAGCAGGTACGTTTACTGTTACTGTTACCGATATTAATGGTTGTACTTCAGTAGCAGTTCAAACTATTTCGCAGCCGGCTTTACTTCAGGTTAGTTTAAATAATATTAATTCAAATTGTAATTTAAGTAACGGTCAAATAACTGCAACAGCAAGTGGTGGCCAAGGAAGTAATTACACATTTTTATGGAATAATGGTGCTACATCAGCAACTATATCCAGTTTACCGGCCGGCACCTATACAGTAACTGTAACTGATGCGAATGGTTGTTCTACTACCAAAATTACATCCATCACCAACCAAAGTGGTCCAACAGTTACGATAGCTTCAATTATTGATGTTTCATGTTTTGGTGGTAATAATGGCAGTGTAAATATTACAGTCCAAGGTGGGACTAATCCGATAGCATATTTGTGGAGCAATGGTGTAACTACGCAAAATGTTTCAGGCTTAACGCCTGGTGCTTATACGGTTACAGTTACTGATGCCAACAATTGTTTGGCTACTGCATCCGGTACTGTTGACGAACCTTCGCCACTGACTATAACTGAAGTAATTACACACACTACCTGCAGTAACAGCAATGGAAGTATTGGAATTTCTGTTTCCGGGGGCACTGGTCTGTATAACTACATTTGGAATGACGGCAGTACACTAAGTAACCGGTCTAACTTGTTGGCTGCCATTTATACAATAACTGTATCTGATAGTAATGGTTGCACTGAATCAAAAAGTTTTGTGGTAAATGATGCAGCAGGGCCTGCGATAACAGTTTTGCAACCAACCCACATTCTTTGTTTTGGTGCCGTATCGGGAGCTATAAATGTTTCAACTACCGGTGGCACCTTGCCATTAAGTTATTTATGGAGTAATGGCGCTACAACTGCAAATATTTCATCATTAGCAGCCGCTACATACACTGTAACCATTACGGACGTTAATGGTTGTTTTATAAGTGCGAATCAAACTATTAATCAGCCGACCGATATTGTTCTAACAACCAATGCCACGGCTACTACATGTAGCCAAAATAACGGTGCAGCTTCAGTAAGTGCAGTAGGTGGTGCCGGTAATTTCACATATTTATGGAACAATGGAAACACAAACAATAGCATATCAGGTTTAGCATCCGGTACATATATGGTAACTGTTACAGATGCCTCGTTGTGTACCAAAACTGCCAATGTAAATGTAAACAGTTTTAATGGCCCTGTTGTATCCGTTCAAGCAGTAACTGATGTCAGCTGCAACGGTTTTGCTAATGGTAGCATAATAACCAATTTAACGGGTGGTACTGCTCCTTTTACTTTTAATTGGAGTAATGGAAGTACAAATCAAAATTTGGTTTTAGTTGCCGCTGGTACATATACGTTAACAGTAACAGATGGCAGCAATTGTGTGTCGTCTTTAACCGCAACTGTTAATGAACCTGATAAAATTATAATAAATGCTAATTCGATTGATGCAAATTGTGGCAATGCTGTAGGTGCAATTAATACTGCAATTGTTGGAGGTACTGCACCTTATACTTTTAGTTGGTCAAATGGGGCTACAACAGCATCAATTTTAAATTTGTTACCCGGAAATTATACATTAACTTTAACAGACTTTGCAGGATGTATTGAAACCAATTCATTCACAATTAATTCAACTGCAATACCTAATATTGCGCTTGTAAATAAATCAGATGTATCGTGTAACGGGAACAATAGCGGTTCTATAGATTTAAATGTTTCTGGTGGTGTTTCCTTTACCTATATTTGGAATGACGGTGCAATAACTTTGGACAGAATTAACTTATTAGCCGCTTTGTATTCGGTTACTGTAACAAACAATTTTGGTTGCACAGCTACGGCATCTTATTTAATAAATGAACCACCTTTACTTAGTGTTGGACTAACTGCTGCTAATCCGTTGTGTAATCAGAATAATGGCAGCATTACTGCGAATGTGCAAGGTGGTATTTGGAGCTATAGTTATGTTTGGAGTAATGGCAATACAAGCAGTTCGATTAATAACCTAACAGCAGGTACATATACAGTAGTAGTTACAGATGCCAATGGCTGCACAGCCTCTGCCTCAAAAATTCTAACTGATATTCCGGGGCCAGATTTAAGTTTGGTTTCTACTTCAAACGTTACTTGTAATGGCCTTGCTAATGGTTCGATTGATTTAAATACGATTGACGGCACACCGCCTTACATATATTTATGGAGTAATGGTTCAACTATACAAGACCAAATAGGACTTATTGCCGGCACATATACAGCAACGGTTACAGATCTAAATGGATGTACAGATGTTTTAGTTCAGGTTATAACGCAACCGTCCATAATCAGCATCACCACAGGCAGCAGCAATGCCACCTGCGGGCAAAGCAATGGCAGTGTAAGTGCCACAGCCACAGGCGGCACGGGCTTACTCAGCTATTTATGGAATACGGGAGCGGTAACGAGTACGGTAATAAATTTACCTGCCGGCACCTATACAGTAACTGTAACCGATGGCAATGGCTGCAGCCAAAGTTCGGTAACAAGTTTAAG